>NZ_JADILN010000001.1:0-904588 GCF_015278155.1 Pseudoalteromonas simplex | reverse complement strand
GCGAATTGCTAACAAAAGCAGAGCTTTCTGCGGTTAATACCAGAGTAAATTTATATCGAGAGAGGCTCAGTAGCATCAGTTGGTTTATGCGCGTTCTTAATGAGAGTATTGCACGACAAGCAAATCAAGAAGATGACTGTAAAGGTCGCTTTTGGGAAGGTCGGTTCAAGTCACAAGCATTACTTGATGAAGCAGCTCTTGCAGCTTGTCTTGCGTATGTTGACCTAAACCCTGTAAGAGCGAAAGCGGCTGATTTACCTGAGCAATCTGACTACACCAGTATAAAAACACGCATTGAGTCAGCTCAAAACAATAAGCAACCAAAATCACTTATGCGCTTTGCAGGTAAACCACATAAGCATATGCCTAAAGGTCTGCCGTATGAGCTCAAAACATACCTGCAACTCGTTGATTGGACTGGCCGCTCAATACGAGAAGATAAGCCAGGGAGAATCCCCGAAGATGCGTTACCAATTCTTGAACGATTAAATATTTGTATTGATAACTGGCTTACACTCACCACCTCTTTTTCACGCTCATTTAAGAATACGGCGGGTAAAGAACAAGCTATCACAGCTTATACAAATCATATGAAACGAAAACGAAGAAGTTCTATAGCTAATAGCTTAGCCTTATTTACTTAGGTACGCATTCGACACTAAAAATCAGTCTTACAAATCCAATCCTTTTAATTCTAGAGGCATAACGACTTTTGCAACTAGCGCTGACCAGTGTGTAAAATTAAAGATTAACTCAGCACATAAGGCTGAAATTTAATAAATGACAATGAAAAATCACTATTCTTTCTAGCAATTCAGCTTGTTCTCAATAATTCACATCTTACTTAAGCTACATCTGTTTAAAAATAAGTTGGGTGTCTCATTAAACTGATTAAATATAAGTTGGGTGTCTATTTAAAAATATCCAAACCTTATTGTAGCGAGGTGTTAAAGTGGGTGTCTAATTATAAAAAAGAAACCATTCTGATAGTAGCTAAGTTATGCAAGGCAGTAACGTAAATGTATTATCTATTGGTTTGATTAGCCATTTTCCACACGAACAATTCAATGCATAGTTACACCCCAAAACAATGACAGCTAGGCATCTAGATGCAACAAAAATATCAAAAAACTCAAATAAAGAAAAATTAATGCAAAAAGCCACATTTGCGGTTGACATCAGTTTCCAAAACACTTAAAAATACTACTAACATTTTTTAAACAGCAGCCATCTAGTCGGCTGTGCATTTTTTAGAAGAAAATTAAAAAATAATGAATATTCGCCGTCACCTTTTAGTCGTCAACGTTCTCGTACTGGTCTTAGTTACAAGCCCAGCGGGAGGCTATTAAAAGGTGAAAGCACGCTTTTTAAAAAACCCCCGCCATATGCGGGGGTTTTTTTATGCATTTATGCTTGCACACACAGAGGAATGAGGATGAGTACAACTGAATACAATGGATCCGAACTAGTTGTTCGGGCACTTAAAGAATTGAATGTTAAGTATATTTTTGGCTACCCTGGTGGGTCTGTTCTTGATTTATATGACGCGTTATTTCAACAAGAAGATATTGAACATATCTTAGTACGTCACGAACAAGCCGCTACTCATATGGCTGATGGTTATGCCCGTGCTACCGGTGAAGTCGGTGTGGTGCTAGCAACTTCTGGCCCTGGCGCTACAAACTGTGTAACAGGTATCGCGACAGCGTACATGGATTCTATCCCAATGGTGGTGTTATCTGGCCAAGTTCCTACTGGTTTAATTGGTGATGATGCATTCCAAGAAACTGATATTGTTGGTTGTTCTCGCCCTATCGTAAAGCACAGCTATAACTGTCGAAGCGCAAAAGATATTCCAACAATCTTAGCTAAAGCATTCTACTTAGCCAGCACAGGCCGCCCTGGTCCGGTTGTGGTTGAATTACCTAAAGATATGCTTAACCCTGAGTTAAAGTTCCCATTCGAATTTCCAAAAACAACTGAGCTTCGAACTTATAACCCGAACACTAAAGGCCACTCAAAACAAATTCGTAAAGCAGTGAACGCAATTTTAGAAGCTAAAAAACTGGTTATTTACTCAGGTGGCGGCATTATTCTATCAAATACCTCTGAGCAACTAACTCACTTGGTTGAATCATTAAACGCGCCAATCACTAACACCTTAATGGGTCTAGGTGGTATCAGCGGTACTCATCCTAACTTTATTGGTATGTTAGGTATGCATGGTAGCCTTGAGGCAAATAAAGCCATGGCAAATGCTGATGTTATTTTAGCTTTAGGCGCTCGATTCGATGATCGGGTAACAAATAACGTTAAAAAGTTCTGCCCTAATGCCACTATCGTTCATGTTGATGTTGACCCAACCTCAATTTCTAAAACAATTAAAGCGCACATCCCGGTTGTTGGCTGCTTGAAAACAGTGCTTGAGCAGTTACAAACGGCGATTGATAAGAGCCCTATTTCAATTGATCGTTCTGCACAAGAAGACTGGTGGCGTCAAATCATTAGCTGGCGTGAACAAAAATGCCTGAGCTACAGCACGGATGGCGATAAAATCAAACCACAAGCGGTTATCGAGGCAATTTACAAAGCAACCAATGGTGATGCTTACATTAGCTCTGATGTAGGTCAGCATCAAATGTTTGCAGCTCAGTATTATCCGTTTAAACACCCTCGCCAATGGATTAACTCTGGTGGCTTAGGCACCATGGGCTTTGGTTTACCTGCAGCAATGGGCGTTAAGCTTGCCTTCCCTGATAAAGAGTCTATCTGTGTGACGGGTGATGGTTCAATACAGATGAACATTCAAGAGCTATCAACTTGCTTACAATACAATTTAGCTGTGAAAGTAGTGTCGTTAAATAACCGCTCACTGGGCATGGTACGTCAGTGGCAAGATATGATGTATTCAGGTCGTCACTCATCTTCTTACATGGAATCACTTCCCGATTTTGTGAAATTAGTAGAAAGCTATGGCCACGTAGGTATTCGCGTTGATCATATTGATGAACTACAACCTGCTATTGAAAAAGCCATGTCTATTAACGACAGACTGGTATTTTTAGACATCTGTGTAGATGAAAAAGAACATGTTTACCCTATGCAAATCAAGCTAGGGGCAGTCGATGATATGTGGTTACGTAAAGGAGTAAAAGCATAATGCGCCGTATTTTATCAATCTTATTAGAAAACGAACCTGGCTCGTTATCGCGCATTGTAGGCTTATTTTCACAGCGCGCTTACAACATCGATAGCCTGACTGTTGGCACAACTGACGATCATTCTCTTTCGCGTATTACCATTACAACCATGGGTGATGATCGCATCGTTGAGCAAATCACTAAACAAGTGAACAAGCTTGTAGATGTTCTTAAGATTATTGACTTAACCGAAATGGCGCACATCGAGCGTGAACTATTATTAGTGAAAGTTTTTGCCCAAGATGAAACCACTCGAGCAGCAGTAACGCGTGTTGCTGATGTATTCCAAGGTGCTATTTTAGATATGGGGCGCCACAGCTACACACTGCAGCTTGTCGCGAGCACAGAAAAAATTGAATCTTTCCTTGATACTTTGCGTCATGAATCAGACATTATTGAAGTTGTACGTTCAGGTGCGGTTGGTATTGGTCGTGGTGATAAAGCGTTAAAGGCATAAGCCTTTTTCGCTAGCGCGACAAAACTCCAGATACAAAAAAAGGGCTATAAGCCCTTTTTTCAATAATTAGTAAGTTACCCTATTAAGGATTAACTTGGTCTTTAAGACCTTTACCCGCTTTAAAGCTTGGGATAGTTGCTGCTGCGATTTGGATTTCTGCACCAGTTTGTGGGTTACGGCCAGTACGCGCTGCGCGCTCTTTTACTGAGAAAGTACCGAAACCAACTAATGCTACTGAGTTACCTTCTTTAAGAGAGCTAGTAACTGCGCCAGTGAATGCATCTAGTGCACGAGTTGCTGCCGCCTTTGAGATTTCTGCATCAGTAGCAATTTTTTCAACTAATTGAGCTTTATTCATTGTTAGATTCCTATTCGTTATTATTTTGCCTTCGCAAAACCTATCTTTATGCATTTTTGAGAAGTTAGCAACAGCAAATTGCTATTTTTACGTAATTTATTCAAAAATGACTACTATTTAACTATCAATCACAAGGTTAGTGACATCAGTATTAATAAAGACTTAATTTAACTTCCATCACAAAATTTTATGATAGCCAAACCATCATTCAATTTTCTCGATAACCAAGGTAACTTCCCCGACCTCAAAGCCAAACTTATCAATAGCGGTACGGTTTATCAAGCGTGATTGTGTTACCAAGTACATCCAATCATCGAAATTTACCACTAAAGTACTACCATCATATGGAAGCTCGACAGAATATGTCCAATGGAACACGCTTCCATTGCTCTCACCCTTTGCTTCGCCAATCACATCTGATGCTGTTCCTGTGATACTGCCATCATCATTAATGGTGATGTACCAAACACGGGTTTGCGTTTCGCCATCATCATAAACAAATTGCTCGTCAATCACTCCCTGATTGCCGTTCCAAGATGCTTGCATGTCAACTACCAGCTTACGAGTTAACTCGCCCTTGTGGTCTTGCACAACGCCGTAGGCTTTGAGCTCACCACTAAAAAACTGCTTAAAGTCAAACTTAGGCTCTGTTCCGTGATAATAATCAACATCTGGCGCAGAGCAGCTGGTAATTAACAGTACCATAGCAAAAATAAAGAGTGCTTTGAGCTTAATCATGTTTCCCTCCAATAAGCTGTTTACGAAGTGATGGTTCAGACGTGTCGGCGCTTAACCAAATTGCTAAGAAGTTGTCAGCGAATCTATTATCATCGATCTGACCTAGCTTTTTATCATTAAAGTAGAAAGTACCAATTCCTTGCTCGTTGGTTTGAAACGACAAAGAATCGTTTTTTTTGATATCAGGCCAAAGGGCTAATAATTGTTTATCGTAAGCACCTACCATGTCATTGAGCTTTAAATGTTGCCATTGCTCGTTGGTTGCTTTGACGATGTCTTTCGCATCGAAATCCCGCAAATAAGTGAGTGTAAGTTTGCTGGGGTGTTGGCCAAATTGATACGAGCCCGATAGGGTCTCTAATTTGGCGTTATACACATCCCAAAACAGATACTCCATTTTCGCTTGGCCCACCGTTTTAAAGCCATTTGCATACACGCCCGCAGAGAACAATAACGCAGCAAATAAACTTAAATTAAGTGACTGTTTCATCGAATAATCCTTAAAGTTGTGTTGTAAAACACTACGAAAAACCACCTAAAACTGATCATTTAGCCGCTAAAAATCGCTTATTAATAGCGATTATCGCCATAAACATGCTTGCCCAACCCAAACCATAAACGAGCCAAAACTGCCACAGAACGAGCTCAGTATTAAGCACTTCAAAGCGCATTCCAGCATAGTAACTAGCAGGAGCAAATAGCGCGCAAACACCCCAAGCAATATACCAAGGCAGCTTTTGTAGAAAGTGCATCGAAGTATTAATGGTTAAAAGTAGTGCAGCCCAAAGTACAGCAAGCCATAGAGGAAAAGGGCTTACTTTAAAGGCAAGTAAATTTAAGCTGCTGGCAAGCCATTCATAGCCCAGTGCGAGAGGCAAACCACATAAGAGTAGCCAACTATCTTGCTGGCGTTGCTTTGATAGATAAATCATCAAAGCGACAACAGCTAAAGCGGGTATCAGAGAGTTGTGCTCAAGGAGTAAGGCCATAAACCAGACTCCTTGAAACAAAACAAAATTAATAATCGAGCGCGATATCATCGCCAGAATGGCCAAAACGAGGTTTACGGGCAACTAAGTGCACTGTACTTATAGCACGGGTTCTGAACGCACCTTCACAGTAAGCTAAATAAAATAACCATAAACGATAGAATCGCTGGTCAAATTTCACTTTATCTATTTCAGGCCAGCTAGCGACAAAGCGCTCGCGCCAATCAGCCAGTGTTCTTGCATAGTGAACACCAATATCTTTTACACTGTGCACAACCATGTCTGTTTGCTGCTTTATTTGCTTATTCATTTCGTCTAAGCAAGGCAAACAACCACCTGGGAAGATGTACTGCTGAATAAAATCGGAATTTTTAAGGTAATGGCTATAACGCTGATCAGCTATGGTGATTGCTTGAATAAGCATGGCACCACTGTCTTTTAATAAAGACTGACATTTTGCAAAAAAGCCAGGCAAATACTCATGACCAACAGCTTCAATCATTTCAATTGATACAAGCTTATCGTACTTGCCCTCTAAGAGGCGGTAATCCTGCTTTAATAACGTTATTTTATGCTCAAGGTTAAGCTCTTTAACCTTTTGTTCAACATAGGCATGTTGCTCATCAGAAATGGTGGTCGTTGTTACATGGCAATCAAAATGTGTTGCTGCATAAATCGCAAATGCGCCCCACCCTGTGCCAATCTCAATCACCGAATCACCGGGTTGTAAATCAACCTGCTCACAAATCAATGCGAGTTTGTGCGCTTGGGCTTGCTCAAGGCTAGCTTGTTTTGACGGGTAAACAGCACATGAATACAACATTTCGTCACTTAAAAATGCACTGTATAAATCGTTGCCTAAATCATAGTGCGCCGCGATGTTCTTTTTCGAACCACTGGCAGAGTTTTTATTTTTAATGTGATTAACTCGGTGCGCAATGCCACTTAAGAAGGCGAATTTTTTCTCGAATGCATCTAGCTGATCTTGATTAAGGGCAAATATTTCAATAAGTTTAGTGAGGTTGTCACAATCCCAATAGCCGAGAATATACGCTTCTCCGGCACCCACACTACCAGATAACGCAAATGACTTATACATAGCAGCATCATTTACCGTGACCGTTGCGTGTAAATCACTTGTAATGTCACCGAATTGCTCTGTTTGGTTACCCTCTTTAAGAGTAATGCAACCGATGTTGATACTATTGAATGCACCTATTACCAGTTTTTTATAAAGCTTTGTCATCCAGCCGGTCGTTTGGGCTTGTGTTAAATTTGATACTTTTTCCATCACATCACCTAGTTGAATTCTCTTATTTGCCCGAGTGGCCAATAAATGGCACACGTTTGCAAAACAACTTCAAAGCATGAAGGTAAATACCTTTAAAAATACTTAACGTCATAGCCGGAAACTGTTTAAGCACGGCACTAACCTGCTCTTTCGTGAGAGGCTGCTTTTGCAAACGCAGGGTTGCATCAAACAAAAGAGTGTCGTCTTTTTTATTTTCAATATGAATCATGGTGTTATCAGAATTCATTCTAATATGCCAATGATAGTTCATATCTAAGTTCATGAAAGGTGATACGGAGAAAACCTTTTTAAAGTTCACTTTTTTTTCAAGGGGTACGACATAATAATGACGTTCATTCCAGGGTGTGTTGCTGACTTCAGCAAGCATGTGAGTGAACTCGCCATGACTAGTTTGGAAGAAGAAAAAGTTAACCGGGCTAAAATAAATTCCTAAACAGCGCACCTGTCCGAGCATAAAAACATGGGTAAATTGATCGTCAATGCCAAGCTCTTTAATTTTGTTAAGTGCACGCTGCTTGAGTGGCAACTGCATATCGGTTTGATAATTAAAATAGTCGCTCTGATTAAATTTAAGCGCCTTGAAACCACTTAAGCCAAGCCAAGGATGAACTCCATTAAGCTCATCAGGCTTAGCTAAATCGACCCACATCATATAAAGCGGGTATTTAAAGTGATGCTCTTTGACGGCAAAGCGCCTGTGGCGAACATCACCTACATAAATGGCGCTATTCAAACTCGACTCCGAGTTGCTTTGCCACATTTACAGCACTTCTTACACCATCTTCGTGGAAGCCGTTGTACCAGTACGCTCCGCAAAAATAGCTGTTATTTTTACCGTCAATAAGAGACTTTTGCTGCTGAGCGGCAATCGACTGCTTATTAAATACCGGGTGATGATAGGTAAACTCGCGTAAAATTTTATCTTTTTTAATGCCATCAAGATGGTTAAGCGTGACACAAAATTGCGTATCGCTTTGAATCCCTTGCAAAATATTCATCTGATAAGTTACAACAGCAGCTTTGTCTGTGTTGTTATTTAACAGATAATTCCAACTCGCCCATGCTGCTTTGCGTTTTGGTAGCAGTGTAGTATCAGTGTGTAGTACCACTGAATTAGCCGTATAAGGTATCGCTGAGAGAACACTTTTTTCGTCTTCGCTTGGGTCTAATAACAGCTTTAAAGCTTGATCTGAGTGGCAAGCAAACACAACTTTATCGAATGATTCACTATGGCCATCATCAAAATGAACATGCACATTGTCATCTTTTCGAGATACCGAGCTGATATTACTATTTAAACGAATTTTATCAGCAAAACCTTGGATCATAGGTTTAATGTATTCGCGAGAGCCACCCGGAATAACATACCACTGCGGACGATTAGTGATGTCCAACAAACCATGGTTATAAAAGAACTTAACAAAAAACTCTATGCCAACTTGCGCCATCTCTTTAATGCTTGTTGACCAAATAGCAGCGCCCATCGGCAAGATATAATGAAAACGGAAGAACTCGTTAAACTCATGCTCGTCTAAAAACTCACCTAGAGTTTGATTTGCTTTGTAATTTTTTTCAGCATGTAATGATTTACACACATCATTAAAGCGCACAATGTCTTTTAAAAGTTTCCAGAATTTAGGGCGAAAGATATTGCGTTTTTGTGCGAACAAGCTCCAAAAAGTATGACCGTTATATTCAAAGCCTGTTTGTTCGTTATGCACACTAAAGCTCATTTGGGTTTTCTGACGCTCAACGCCCAAGCGCTTAAGTAGTTTTTCAAAATATGGGTAAGTTCGGTCGTTAAAGACAATAAAGCCTGTATCAACAGCGTACTCAACGCCATCAACTTTTACGTCTATGGTTGCAGTATGGCCACCTATGTAGTCGTTTTTCTCAAATACGGTTACATCGTAGTGTTTATGCAATAGGTGCGCACAGCTTAAACCCGCTATGCCAGATCCAATAACAGCCACTTTTTTCAACGTGATAATCCTTTTGCAAGCTTCAGCCAAAGTGGCGTAGGAAGCATTCTTAAAAATTTTAAAATGAAGGTAAAACGGTGCGGAAAGTGCACTTCTTTGCGCCTTTTCGCGACCCCTTTATAAATATAATTTGCCGCTTTTTCTGCACTCACCGCCATAGGCATAGGAAAGTCGTTTTTATCAGTCAGCGGCGTTTTAACAAAACCAGGGTGAACTAAAGTGACATCGATATCTTTTAAATCAACCGCTAAGCTATTAGCTAAATAACTTACACCGGCTTTAGACGCACCATATGCTTGGCTGCGCGGTAAGGGTAAATAAGTCACACTAGAGCTTACGAGCACCAGCTGACCACCGGGCTTTATTTTTGGTAATAGCGCCTCAAGGCAATAGCCCATACTGAGCAAGTTGGTTGTGATCACCCGCTCAAACAAACTACTGTCAAAATTGCGAGCATCATCAATGTACTCACAATTGCCAGCATTTAAAATAACCCGGTCAAATTGCGTATAAGCCACTGTGCTAGAACGAATATCTTGAAGGTCTGTTGCATCAAACTGGCAAGACTCAATATTTTGATGTTGGCTCAATTTAGCAAGCTTTTCTGAATTTCTACCGCATGCAATGACCTGTTCATTATTGTCTGCATAAAGCGTTGCTAATGACTCGCCAATACCTGAAGTTGCACCTGTAATTAATGTCGTCATTATGCACTCGCTCTTTTATCGATGTATTTCACAGCCGAGCCAAGCACGGGAATATGCCTGTAAAGCATAGCGCCTACGTCAAAATAGTCGCGATGATTAATTATTTTATCGCCAGCAAACTTCAAACGACTATGGCCTGCAACCGAGATTGCTTGGCCTTTGTTAAGCTTTGGATGTCGATATTGCATAGTCCAGTAGATAAACGCGATGTCGTCTTTGCCCTCGGTATTTTCAGTAACATAGCTGTCTTCAATAACAAATTCGCAAGAAAGTACATTGGCGTAAAGGTTTTTGAAGTATTCACGCAGTTCCCCAAGACCATTTACCGCATGCAAGGGATCTGCGAAATGAATATCTGTATGATAGATTTCATTCAGTAACTGTAAATTGTCTTTATTGAGTGTTTGATAAACATCAATAAACCTATCAAGGATCGCCTTGTCCATGTCACACCTTAAATGCGTTAAGCGCTCGCTCTCGCGCGGCTTTATGATCAACAATTGCTGGCCAATAACTGCTCGACTTACCCTGTTTCGCTAGATAATCATGCGGAAAATGGATTTGCTTAGCAGGTATTTTTTCCAGCTCTGGTAAATATTTACGGATAAATTCACCATCTGGATCAAACCGCTCGCTTTGGGTGATAGGGTTAAAAATTCGGAAATATGGCTGAGCATCACACCCTGTACTAGCAGCCCATTGCCAGCCACCGTTATTAGATGCAAGGTCGCCGTCTATTAGGTGCTGCATAAAAAAACGCTCGCCTTTACGCCAATCAATTAATAAATGCTTGGTTAAAAAGCTCGCAACCACCATGCGTAATCGGTTATGCATCCAGCCAGTTTGCAGAAGCTGCCTCATTGCAGCATCAACTAACGGGTAGCCTGTTTTACCTTCGCACCATGCTTTAAAGTCGCTGTCATCATCACGCCATTTCACAGCGTTGTATTTATCATTAAAATTTTCGTACTTATTTAGGTTTGGATAAATCGCGATAAGATGGCGATAAAACTCACGCCAAATCAATTCGTTAACCCAACAAAACAAGTTACTTTTACTGCTACGTAGTACATCAGGGTGACGCTGCTGGATCAGTGCCAATAATTGATGAACGCTGACAATACCAAGGGCTAAATAAGGGCTTAAACCCGAGGTGCCTTTAATGCTTGGGATATCTCGTTGGTCTTGATATGTTGCGAGTTTTTCTTCAATAAAGCGCGCGCAAACGTGACTGAGCGTTTCATCATCAACAGGCCATTTTTCTGAGCTGCCGTCTGGGGCCAATAACTCATTTGGCTGCCACTCAATTGGCTCGAACATCTGTGGCGGCTCAGCAAAATAAAAGTGGGTGTCTTGGTAAACTTTTAGCCATGCATTTTTAAATGGCGTGAATACTTTAAACATTTCGCCGCTTTGATTTTTGATGCTTCCCGGTGGCGCAATCACATCGCCGTCGTATGCGTAAAAAGCAATCCCATTGCTGTCAGCGTGCTGTAAAAAGGCTTTATCTCGGTTTACCTCGTTAAGCTCATATTCGTTGTTAGCGTATACATTTTTTACTTGATGCTGCTCGCAAAATGACGCTAATTTTTCAACACAGCCTGCGTAATCAGCTGCATCAATAATATGTAATTCAATACCTTTGCTAGCTAAAAGCTCCCCCAAGAAGCTAAGCCTACGCTTTAATAAATCTAGCTGGATAGCAGCCACATCATGCTTTTGCCATTGCTTTTCAGTAATAAAAAATACCGCATTTCTGCAACCATTTTCGATTGCATGATACAAGGCGTCGTTATTAAAAAGGCGCAGATCGCGCCTAAACCAAAATAATGTATTCATTAAATTCCGTAGCGTAGTTTTAATTCGTTCGGATAGGGGTCAAGATACACTTGCTTAGCAAGATACTCGTTTGGATGCACTTTTAAATGATGCTTAATTAGCGTAAGTGGTACGTATAGTGGCACCAAGCCTTGGCGATATTCATCGATGGCATCACGTAGTTCTTGCTTTTCAATCTTAGAAAGCGATTTTTTAAAATAACCTTGCAAATGCATTAAGGTATTTGCGTTATTTTTACGTGAAGCCGGTTTTTTAAGGGCTGTCATTAACCCTAAAATATATTCATCAGCCAAAGTTTGGATATCTTCGCCATCAAAAGTGCCAAGTAGATTTCCTAGACTACGGTAAGCTTCGTAGTTATGAGCCATCAATAAGTACTTATATTGGGCATGAAACTGAGTCAATCGATGTACTGTGAGTGGTTGTTCGCTTAATGTTTGCCAGTGCTTGTAGGTATAAACACGCATTACAAAGTTTTCGCGAAGGTGCATATCATTTAAACGACCGTTTTCTTCGCATGGTAACAATGGGTTATGTGCCATTATTTGCTCTGCAAAAAAGCCAACGCCTTCCGAGGTGTTACCTGTACCCGCTTCGTTATAAATTTTAATTCGTTCCATACCGCAGCTAGGACTTTTCGCGCAAAATACAAAGCCACTTAATTCTGCCGTTTGTTCTGTCGCAACGCGTTTACCGTATTCTGTTAACTTAGGACCAACATCGCCAGTGCCATCTGGGCGGCACACTTTAATAGTATCGCCAACACGCACTTGGCGGATCGTTGGCCGAGGGATTGGCAACCCTACCGCTACTTCAGGACAAAACTTTTTATATTCAACATGGTTAGCCAACTCATCCATGCAAAAATTAGATTTTTTGTGCCCGCTGTCAAAGCGAACCTTGTCGCCTGCTAAGCAGGCGCTTAAACCAATTTTAATTGTCGATTGCTGCATATAAACTCTACTAATAGATAAGATTACCAATTGGGTTCAGTAATTTACTAATACCTTTATTGAAGTGTAGGGCACTACTTACAACTGTAAAGCACAAGCACCCTTCAATCGTTTTTGGTGTGTGATTGTGCCGGCCATCTAACATCATAAAGTCACCTGGAACATAGTGTCCGTCTTCATCACTAAACTCCCCATCTAATAATAAAGTGAGCTCAAAACCTGTATGTGTGTGATCTGGAATTTCACCACCCGCATCAATATGAAGCAAGCTTGCTCGTAACGCGCCATCATCTAAATCAATACGAGAGCGGGCAAGCTTACCAATTTGCATAAACTTGCTGTGGCCAATACGCGTGAGCGCTCTGGGTAAGGTGTAGGTTTTGTCTTTAACATTAACCGATACCTGCGCTTGCTCGTACACTTCATCAATTGATTCATCAGCGGTGATCGCATCAAACAAACTAGAATCGACCATGTCATCCAGATCAACATCAGATTCGGCAAATACATTATCTGCATTTTTCGCTTCAAGCGCAGCGAGCTCTTTTTGACACACAGGACACATTTCAACATGAATAGCGACTGCAACACTCAAAGTGGCAGGTAAATTACCTTCACTGAACTTGGCAAGTAATTCGTTGCTAGGATGGTGCTTAATCATGGTGATCTCCCATTTCATTGCGTAACTTCTGCAAGGCTAAGCGAAGACGAGACTTCACTGTGCCTACGGGAATATTTAAATGTTCAGCAAGCTGTTCTTGCGACATATCTTGGAAATATACACCGCGCACAACTTCACGTTGCGCAAGGGGTAATTTATCAAGGTATTGTTTAATCTGTTTATCTTCTAAATGGTCACTAAATTCATGCTGGCCTGGCTCGGCTTCATCAATCAATGGCCAGATATCTTCACTAATGCACTCTTCTTTACTGCTCTTCATTTTTCTAAGCATATCGAAAGAAGCATTACGCATCACGGTATACACCCAAGTGGTCGCAGCACCTTTCTCTTTGTGGTAAAGATGCGCTTTGCGCCATACAGAGGTAAGGGTTTCTTGAACTAATTCCATCGCTTGCGCTTCAGAGCCAAATTGTTTGATTCCAAAACGTTTTATTTTTGGCGAAAAATATTGGAACAGCACTGCAAACGCACGCTTATCACGGTGTGTTGCTACAGCAAATAAGGCATCAGCAAGCTCTTTGCTTGGTGTATCTGGCATGGCAGAATATTGACCTGTGTTAGGTTTACAACCGGTTTGAAGTTGTTGACTTACCATCTTTGTGTCATCCAATTATTGTCGTAAAAACTTATACGCCAAAAAGTTGATGTGAGATCACATTAATCAGTAAATTCGTTGTTAATTAGAGTATGGAGGAAACTTAGCAAGTTTTCAAAATTAGATTTAAAGGCAAGTTGTTGTTTTTTAACTAATGAAATAGGCAAAATTTCGAGCCAGCGGGCAACAACCCAAGCAAGGTTATCAAATTGTGGGGTTTTATAAAGGCCAGCTAAATCAGGCTGATTTGCAAACACAGCACGAAGCGTGTCGCTCAATAGAGTGTTTTCGTCATTGATTGGTGTGTTTACATACCATGAAGGCGATGTAATTAGTTCGATGTCAGCATGGCGTAGTTGCTGCTTATCCTGATATGCGTTATACATAGACACTGCATGTTCAGCATAAACATCAATTAGTAATTGACCATTATCATCTTGATTGAAGTCGGTTATTTGCACTAAACAACCTATTTCGGGCAAGTTAAGATCTGTATCGTGTTGATAAGTGCACAGCACAAAACCTGTATTATCTTGTACCGCTTCTTTGACCATCGTTAAGTAACGCTGCTCAAAAATTCTTAGCTTGGTGAACCCTTCAGGTAAAATAAAAACCGGTAAAGGAAAAATCGCACGCTTCATAAAGTCTACTATTCTAAAACCACATGCCTTTAATTACGTGCGTTTTTAATCCGCCGATCAATATTTCATGAAATCTTAATATCTACTTTGTACTCTAGAAGTTGAACCATTGCGCAACGTTACGAAATAATTCGATTGATGCATACGCACTGAGTAAACTCAAAACCGGTGCAACCATAAGTAAAAATAAGCTGATTTCACTACTCATTGTCTTGTTTCCTTACTGCTTGTTTGTTGCTTTAGGAGCTTGAGCAATTTTTAACTCTTCTTCTTTCGAAGCAATTGCATCTTCACTCATGTAAGTATCTAGTAGCTTTTGAGCATCAAACTCAATGCTGTTCATTACGCTTTCTTTCAATTCAATGCTTGCTTGTTGAACATAGCTTTTAACAGATTGTGTAATGGTGTTGCTGATATCTAATTCAAAGTCAGTAGCGCTTGCTTGAGTTGACCCTAATACAAGTAACGCAGCAGTAGTTAATTTAAGTGAGTTATTCATAGTGGTATTCCTTGTCTCTTTAAGTAATTAGTCGTAATTACTTAATCAAAGGTTGTGCCACCCTGAAAATATTTTTTAATTAATTGATTTTTAAAAATTTAAATATAATTTTATTTTTCAACCTCATTCAGGACTGGTTAATATAACCAACGAATTTAAATTTTTTGACCAACATTTAGTGAAAAAATAAGCATTGCCAACTTCAGCGCACACTTGTACACTGAAACTGTTTTATTCACTCATTTTTAGTAGATAGATATGACAGAACAACTCCCTTATTCACACCAAGAAGAACAATTTAATGTGCTTACTCACGGCATGGGAGTCCTGTTTTCGGTATATGTACTGTGGGACTTAATTTCACAATCTAAAGTTGTGTCAGCTACGGTGAGCGCCATCGTGTATGGCTCAAGTCTGCTGGTATTATTTTTAGCCTCGACCTTATATCACGCCAGTACCAGAGAGCGCATACGAGCCATTTATAAAAAATGTGACCACTGTGCGATTTACTTGCTTATTGCCGGTACCTACACGCCTTATTTAGTTATTTCGTTATCTGGGGCTTGGGCAATTGCCGCTTTGGTATTTATTTGGTCTTTAGCGCTGAGTGGGGTTGCGTATAAATTACTGGTCAAAAACACGAATAAGAAAGTCTCTCTCGCTACCTATTTATTGATGGGCTGGTTTGCCTTAGCACTTGTTTACCCACTTTATTTGAACCTTGATTTAAGCGCTTTATGGTGGCTGCTAGCTGGCGGGATTGCCTACAGTTTAGGTACTGTGTTTTACAGCGCTAAAACCCGCCATTACAGTCATGCAATTTGGCATGTATTCGTGTTAGTTGGCTGTGTTTGTCACTACTTATCAATTAGCTTGTATGTATATTAGTCCCACTGGTACAGGCGCATGTTAATTTTAGCTTTATTAAAGGTAACACCTTCACTGAGTAGTTTTTGTCGTTGCTCAAGATACTTATTGCTGCCTTCAGGAAACGATATTTTACCCTGACTATTAACCACCCGATGCCACGGAATGCTTGATCCCTCGGGCATCACTTTTAATAACCGCCCCACCAACCTTGAGTTATTAGGGTATCCCGCAAGCTTTGCTACTTGCCCATAACTGGCAACTTTCCCCTCAGGAATGGCACAAATAATGGTATAAATTAACTCTTCTTTAGTTGCCTGCTGCACGACTCGACTCCAAATAATGTTTACTGACCTCGCTAAAATCTTGCCAAATAGCTCTTGCAACAGGGCCATGATGAACCGAGTGCTGTCTAAATACACGAATTTCTGCACCAAACTGGTGTTCACGATCGATTATTTTAATTTGTTGTAATAAACCAGCGTCGATTTCTGCTTGGCAATGTTGCAAACTGATCATTGCCCAGCCCGCACCAGAAAGTAAAAATGACTTAACACTGGTTATATCGTCAATTTTCATTAATGCAGAGCCTAAGGTATAAGAAAGCCTATCGCTATCAAAGCTCAAGTCGCTTTCAAACATGGCTAAACACGGGTAATTTTGAATTTCTGAAAAGGTGATTGAACTTGGCACCACATCAGGCGCGCTGACAATACCTATATCAAATTTACCAATTGGCAAACTTTCTAGATCCCCTGTTGCATGAAACAAATCAAACCAAGGGCCAATTCCTAAATCAGCCTCATGGCTATTAACTTGCTCAAGAGATACAAAACGTTTACCTGAAGAAATACTAAACTCTGTACTGGCAAAACGTTTAAATGTACGACTGATCACTTGGTTATAGCTGTTTTGATGACAAAGTTGCTCGTAGCATATTTTGTAATTGGCCTCATTACCTAATGCAAGCTCTTTAGCGAGTGAGCTTAACTCACTGTTTGCATTAAGCAATTGTCGGGCTTCTCGATAAAAAATTCGGCCTTTTTCAGTTAAGTGTAATCGATATTGACTACGGTCTAGCAGCTCAAAACCTAGCTCTGACTCCAGCTTCTTAATCGCTAGCGTGAGCGCAGGTTGAGTCTTATGCAATTTAAGTGCGGCTTGACTCAAACTAGAGCTTTGCACAATAGCATCTAGAATGATTAATTGATTTAAATTCATTAATGGCAAACTATATAAATAAAACTTATGCTGTTTCTAAAATTTAATAATTTTTATTTTATATCTTTGCAGCGTATCCTGCAGCAAATTTATGCTTTCTTATCTATGGAGAAGACAATGAGATTGGCACCCGCCGTGTTAATGAGCAGTATGTTTCTGTTACTTGCGGCATGTTCAGAGCAAGCACAACAAGGTGAAGCAGAGTCGGTAGTTCGCCCTGTAAAACTGTTTAATATTGGTAATAATTCGGAGCAGAGCATTCGCAGCTTTCCTGCTGAAGTGGTTGCTAACCAAGGATCTTACCTTGCCTTTCGAGTAAATGGTGAGTTACTTGAGTTCCCTGCTCTTGCGGGCCAACACGTTGAGAAAGACCAGCTTTTAGCCAAACTCGATCCTGAAGATTTTCAACTGCAATATGATGAGCGCAAAGCACGTTATGAACTTGCAGCGTCTCAACTTGAGCGTGTGCAAAAGCTATTTAACCGCTCAATTGCCAGCCAATCTGAGTTAGACCAAGCCCTTGCTAATAAACAAGTTGCTGAGTCAGCGCTTAAAATTGCCAAAACCAACCTAGATAATAGCGAATTACGCGCGCCGTTCGCGGGTACTGTGGCAAAGGTATTTGTGAAAAACTTTGAAAACATTCAAGCAAAACAAAACATCCTACGCCTTGAAACCCGCGACCTAATGGACGTGGTTATTCAAGTACCCGAAAAACTCATTGCACGCATCGATAAAGACGTTCACTATCAACCTGATGTTGTATTTGATGGTTATCCAAACAAGTCATATCAATTAACCATTAAAGAGTTTGATACCCAAGCCGACCCAATTACTTTAACGTATAAAGTTGTGTTTTCATTACCTGTGCCAGAAGATTTTAATCTACTTGCCGGTATGACTGGCCGCGTTGATATAGACTTAAGCAAAATCACCAGTTCACAATCACCTTATACATTGCTGCCTGTTGAGGCGGTATTCTCAGAGCCTACCAAGTCTGAAAACGACAACAGCTTTGTGTGGATTTATGACCAAAATACCGGTTTAGTGCACAAGCAAGCTGTTGAAGTTGGCCAATTACATCGTGATGGCATTGAAGTACTCTCAGGTATTAAAGAAGGCCAAATCGTTGTGGCTGCTGGTGTGCACTTTTTAGAAGAAGGCATGAAAGTGCGTCCATGGCAAAAAGAGCGAGGCTTATAATGAGCTTTGCTGCACTCGCTATTGAAAGAAAAGTCATTAGCTGGATGTTCGCGCTGTTTCTACTGATTGGTGGAACCGTCGCTTACTTTGGCTTAGGACAACTTGAAGACCCTGAATTCACCCTAAAAAAAGCCATGGTGATCACCCTTTATCCGGGCGCGTCACCACAGCAGGTTGAAGAAGAAGTCACCTTCCCTATTGAAAATGCAATTCAGCAGCTACCGTATGTTGATTACGTAACCAGTATTTCATCACCGGGTAAATCGCAAATTACCGTCGAGATGAAAAGCAATTATCGTAAACAAGACTTACGCCAAATATGGGACGAACTGCGTCGTAAAATCAATGATCAGGCATCGTCTATGCCCTCAGGTGTCTATCCAAGCAAGATTATGGATGACTTTGGTGATGTATACGGGGTGATGTATGCAGTCACTGGCGATGGTTATTCTTACGATGAGCTTAAAGATTACGTTGATTATTTAAAACGTGAACTTGTTTTGGTTGATGGCGTTAGTAAAGTAACAGTGGGTGGCGAGCAACAAGCACAAGTCATGGTTGAGATTTCAACCCGCAAGCTTGCCCAGTTAGGTATTTCGCCTAATCGTATTTATCAACTTTTACAAACTCAAAATAGCGTGTCGAACGCTGGTAAAGTGCGTGTTGGCGATGAATCAATTCGCTTACACCCAACCGGTGAATTTAAAGACGTAAAAGAGCTCGAAAATTTACTTATTTCTAAGCCTGGTGAAAATGAGCTTATTTACTTAGGTGACGTTGCCACCGTTTTTCGTGAGTACGCCGAAGTCCCTAACAATATTATTCGCTATAACCAGCAGCAAGCATTACTGGTAGGTGTGTCGTTTAGCACTGGCGTTAACGTTGTTGATGTAGGTGCAAATATTGATGCCCATTTAGCGTCACTAGAGTATCAACGACCACATGGTATGGAAATTAACAGCGTTTATAACCAACCAGAAGAGGTTGAGAAGTCAGTTAGTGGCTTTATTATCAGCCTACTTGAAGCTGTTGCCATCGTTATTATTGTACTTTTAATATTTATGGGCTTTAAAAGTGGCGTATTGATTGGTGTAATACTGCTACTGACCGTATTAGGTACCTTCATTTTCATGAAGTTATTTGCCATTGATTTACAGCGAATTTCGCTTGGTGCTTTAATCATTGCCTTAGGGATGCTGGTAGATAATGCCATTGTGGTTACCGAAGGTATATTAATTAACCTCAAGCGCGGACAAACAAAACTGCAAGCGGCGACTAACATTGTTAATCAAACCAAGTGGCCATTACTGGGGGCTACGGTTATTGCAATTACTGCCTTTGCGCCGATTGGCTTGAGTTCAGATGCCAGTGGTGAGTTTGCTGGCAGCTTGTTCTGGGTGTTGTTTATTTCCTTGTTACTAAGCTGGATCACAGCTATTACTTTAACGCCTTTTTTCGCTGATTTAATGTTTAAACAAGCCACTGAAAAACAGCCGCATCACGATGAAGACCCTTATCAAGGTGTTATTTTCAATGTTTATAAAGGCGTGTTGCATACAGCAATGCGGTACCGTAAAACCACGCTACTGCTGATGGTGATCATGCTTGTTAGCTCAGTTTATGGCTTTAAATTTATCAAGCAGTCGTTCTTCCCAGCATCGAATACTCCTATGTTTTATGTAGATTATTGGCATACGCAAGGCGCTGATATTCATACCACTATGGATGGTGTTGCAAAGCTCGAAAAATTCTTACAAGCCGACCCACTGGTTGAAGAAATAACCACAACGGTTGGTCAAGGTGCACCGCGTTTCATGCTGACTTACGCACCTGAAAAATCATACCCAGCTTATGGGCAATTGATTATTCGAGTAAAAGACCGCGAAGCTGTTACAACCATGATCAAAAAAGTACGCGATTACCAACACGAGCATGTACTTGATGCTCAGCTCAAAGTAAAACGTATGGAAATTGGCCCATCAACAGATGCAAAAATTGAAGCGCGTTTTTCTGGTGCTGATCCTGTGGTACTTCGCCAATTAGCAAAAGAGGCGAAAGACATTCTGCATCAAGATGCGGGGGCATTTAATATTCGTGACGATTGGCGTGCTCGCTCGAAGTTAATTCGTCCACAATTTAACGAGCAAAAAGCCCGTCGTTTAGGGATTGCTAAATCAGACCTTGATCAGCTGCTGTTAACTAGCTTATCGGGTAAACAAGTGGGCGTATATAAAGACGGCACGCAAATGCTGCCTATTATTGCTCGCTCACCTGCTGAAGAGCGCTTAAACGTTGAAAGCTTGCGCGACTTACAAATTTACAGCCCAGTGTTAGGAGTGTTTGTTCCGGTGACACAAGTGGTTGATGATTTTGTTGTTGAGTGGGAAGACAGCTTGATCATGCGACGTGACCGTAAGCGTACCATCACTGTAATGGCTGACCACGATGTTATTGGCGATGAGACTCCAGCGAAGCTCTTTGCACGTGTTCGTAAAGACATTGAAGCTATTGAACTACCTCGTGGCTATGAATTGCAATGGGGCGGCGAATATGAGTCATCAACAGATGCGCAAAAAGCTATTTTCGGCTCATTACCTCTTGGTTACTTAGCTATGTTCGCTATAACTGTATTACTATTCAATTCAGTTAAAAAGCCTTTAGTGATTTGGGCAACAGTGCCACTAGCCATTGTGGGTGTATCAGCTGGTTTATTACTAATGAATGCAGCATTTAGCTTTATGGCCCTACTTGGCTTACTGAGCTTAAGCGGTATGCTCATTAAAAACGGCATTGTATTAGTTGATCAAATTAATCTTGAACTCGATAGTGGCAAAGACCCTTACAAAGCAGTATTCGACTCTGGTGTAAGCCGTGTTCGCCCTGTAGCGATGGCAGCAATTACCACCATTTTAGGCATGATCCCACTGCTATTTGACGTATTCTTCCAGTCAATGGCGGTAACCATTATGTTTGGTCTTGGTTTTGCGACAGTGCTAACACTGATTGTTGTGCCTGTGCTCTATACCATGCTGTTTAAGATCAAAGTACCTAAACAGCGTCACGCCAATTAATACAGATTGACTCTCAACCAAAAGCCCTATCAGCAAACTGTTAGGGCTTTTTCTTTATTACCTATTATTTTAATAAACAAAAAGGTAATAAAATCCGCCACAGCCAGCAAATAAAAATAAGCAACACCAAAAATAAAAGCGCACTGGTTCTTGGTGCCTATAGATGGTGGTAATGCTCCCTGTATAACTTCGGCTACCTACACGAATTTTATCCGTTAATAATCCCAACACCCCATAACCAACAAACAATAGGGATGCAATAAAGATAAATACATTCTGAAAGCTAGCCATTGATAACCCAGTTTATTAGTCATGCAAAATTGGTCAGCTATCAATCATTAACTTATTTATTATTCTCGGTAACGTCGGGTGCCGAGAGCTCGCCAGTGTCTAGTATAAATTTTTGTTATTTAAGGTGGGTGTCTAGTTACTTTTAAAGTGGGTGTCTAGTTAAGGTTATTTAAGATGGGTGTCTAGTTACTTTTAAAGTGGATTTCCATTTAAAGTGGGTGTCCATTTTTGGGGAAGCGCACTAGCTTTCGTGAAATTTATTTAACGTGGCTGTCCATTTTGATGATCTGGTTATGGCTCTAAATAAAATGGGTGTCTATTTAATGATTTTTTGATGATCTTGTTATGGTTATTAATAAAGTGGGTGTCTGTTTAATGATTAACTTATCAGCTTGTTTGCTAACCTATTTTTGCTGATTTAGTACTTGAAGAATTAAGATGTTTAGAAGTGGTTTTTACTTATTGATTGCAATACTCAGTGGTACTTTAAGTACCAATGAAAAAGCATACTATCAGCATGAGTCTAATGTGGCTTTTCACGTTGCCGTTGAAACTTTATCTGATGCTATTTTAGCAATTGAAGGACAAAATGGATTGATGTTTAACTCAAGATGGATTTTTGGGGAAATAGGCACACCAATCGCAGATATTTGTGAAGGGCAACAATCAGCCGATTTAGAGCTCGAGTGTGATTCTGTTTCAAACCGCGCTGTTGAATCTCATTACGACTTTCCACAACACAGTCAAATTGCTCTGTATTTTAGACCTAACTTGATTGTGAATGGACTCAAATTGATTGAAGCAAGTGTCAAAAACAATGAAATAGCGCTATTAGTATTTGAAGATGACAATACAAAAGAGCTATTCTTTGTAAGAAAACATCAACTTATCGATATTATCTCGAAAAAACTCACTAAAAAAGAATTTAAACAGAAAAGAGACCGTCTTGAAGATGATGCTATTTACCCTAATAAAGGCTAAGGTTGAAATCAGTATCATTTAGAACCCTGAGGGAACCAGTAAAGACTAGTCAGGGCTCTAATGCGCTGAAGCTTACTTTTTCAGGCTTAATGTACCTGTACGTTTAGTACTGCTACGCTTCGTTTGATTTGGTTTTGATGAGTGTGGATTGCCAGCTTTTGATCTTGATTGACCTTGCTTGGCATCATTGCGTGCTTTTTTCACGTATTTAGAAAAGTCGCGCTTTTTTTCTTCTTCATTGCGTGGCTTTTGCTTCGCACGAGCTTGCGTTGGCTGTTTGTTTTCATCAATTGAACGCTCTTCCGTTTTACCTGAGTCGGCAATTGAGTTATTGATCTCAGCCATTTCTTGTTCGGTTAAGTGACGCCACTGCCCTACTTTTAAACCCTTTAGGGTCACGTTCATAATTCGTGTGCGCTTTAAAGTCACCACTTCATAGCCTAAATATTCACACATACGGCGTATTTGGCGGTTTAAGCCTTGTGTTAGCACAATGGTAAATTGCTGCGGGCCCGTTTGTTTAACCTTACACTTTTTAGTAACGGTATCGAGGATAGGAATACCATTTGCCATCTTATTAACGAACTGGCGATTAAGTGGTTTATCAACCGTTACTACGTATTCTTTTTCATGATTATTACCAGCGCGAAGAATTTTATTAACAATGTCGCCTTCGTTAGTTAAGAAAATTAAGCCTTCTGAAGGTCTATCTAAGCGTCCAATTGGGAAAATACGCTCGGGGTAATTAACTGCTTTAACAATATTGCTTTGGATTTTTCGCTCAGTCGTACAAGTAATACCAACTGGTTTGTTATAGGCAATATAAACCAGCTTAGGCTTTGCTTTTAAAGGCTTGCCATCAATGAGTACATCATCGGCATCACTGACTTTTACGCCCATTTCAGGCAAGCTGCCGTTAACAGTAACACGACCTTCTTCAATATATTTATCTGCCTCACGGCGTGAACAAAAACCTGTTTCACTGATAAATTTATTTAATCGCTTTAACTCTGTCATGGCACACTTCTGTCTGGATTTTAAAGCCGCTAGTTTATACCAGAAGCCTTTACCAAGCTAGGTAGAATCTAGGCTCTTTGACTACACTTTTAGTGTTGCGCTGCGTTTTTGGGCTTTTCGCTCAATAAACTATGTAGCGTATCAAAATCGAAGGCGTACTCAGTGCTTTTACTGTTTTGCAGTAAGAAGGCTTCAAAAGGGATAACCGACCAATCTTTGATGTTTCTTAGCCAGCGGTAACTTTGAATATTGTGCTTTGTGATCACCCCAAGCTTAAACTTAATCGCATCGTGATTCTGCCAATAAGGGTTGCCATTATGATGATCGACCACGCTAATTAGTGCCCACGCTCCCATCATAAAATGCCCGCCAACACTGGCAGTGAGTTTTTGTTGTTCAATTAAGTCTAAATTATCATCAAGCCAGTCTATGCCACCTATGAAATAGGCTTTATCTGTTTTACCTTTCACAGCTTCTAGGGCGCCTTGCGCCATTAAATCAGACGCACACCAAATCACATTGCTATCAGGGTGTCGTTGCAATAATCGGCTTACTTTATTCGCAGCCTCCTGCTTACTCCAATTTGCATAGACAACTTGCTCAAGCTCAACATCTTGTTTACGTAAATAATGAACGAGGCCATCACTGCGGGTGTCAGATTCAGTACCATAATGGCCATTAATAGCAACAAAATGAGGCGTTTGCTTTGTATTTATTGCCTCATCAAGTAAGGCTTTGCCAAGTTGCTCACCGGCTTTGAAGTTATCGTGAAATACTTCACCTAACCAATACTTAAAGCGCTGACGGGGTTTACCGACTTCGTCTCGCTCTACGCCAACAATCGTTTCTTCAAGGGTGATAAATTTAATTTTGTGCTGCTCAAGCAAGGTCATTGACTGCTCTGCACCACCTGGGTAATTAATTAAAATTGCGTAGTCGGGTTTAGCGTTATATTGCAGGTATTGTTTCAGCTCAGCTAATTGAATGTGGCGATTTCCACCGCCATAAATTGTTGTAAGAGCGACATTATTTTGCTTGGCAGCAACCTGCATCACATTAGTCACTCTTTGCCAAAATAAATCACTTTTAACTGAGGGGTTAACTAACAGCACAGAGAATTGCTCGCCAGCATATAGCGGTGAATAGCTAAGCAAGGTTAGAACAAACAAGCAAATCCGCATTACCGCCTCACTCTATTATAATTATTGTATACGAGGAATTAATTAGATAATTTTCGCCAAATTAACTCGCACGGACCGTGTTTAAAATACATACTATACACTTTACAAAAAAACAATTGAAAAACAAGCATAACAGCAATAACTAACCAGTAATCTATTCTATCAAAGCTAAGCGCAGCAGTAGGAAATACAACTTTAAAAAACAATATAAATATGACTGTTTGCATCAAATATAACGTCAATGACATACGCCCAGCTTGCTGTAGCAGCAACCAGTTATTAGGGATATTCTTAACTACTTTCACAATAATGTGGCAATAAAAAATAGCCATGGATAAAGCAGCTAACCAATTAATTGGTTCTACAATCGCGTACATAAAGACACTCTGGTTTGGATCGATTATTAATCTCAGGGCCGTTAAACTTATCGCAGCTGGAACAATCAACTTGAACTGGGAGTTTGTTAAACCCTGAACAAATACGCCTTTCTTATATAAATAGACACCCATCATCATTAACCCAGCAGCCATCCACACAGTGATAAGGGGTACAGCAATAAGCATTATGATAAATATCAAAAAGTTACTGACGAATCCTGCAAAGTAAGAAGAATACGCTGCATCATACGCCATTAAGAAACTCTCAGAGCTTCTCGTTACAGGGTTAAAATCTGGCTCTACAAAGGCAAGTAAGAATGAAATAAAGGCGCCGAGAAGTAAAAACAACATACCCATACGCAAGTTTTTTTCTTCATCTTGCTGACTAAATTTAAGCGTTAACCAGCCAGCACAAGCATAAATAAACAAAATATCACCAGCCCATAATAAAAAACCATGGGCAAGGCCTATAAATGCCAAAACTTTTAGCCGTTTATGTTGTTTTTCAACATTTTGCCAAAGCTGCCATTGAATAACTAAAGATGCTCCGAATAACAAGCAAAAAAGGCTTCTAAAACGCCCATCAATAAACACGGTATTAATAGTGAAAATTAGCGAGTCTGAAAAGGGTGGCGTAGCACTTGGGGTATAGTCATACTCAAACACAGCAAAGGTGTAGATGTTCATAAACATCAAGCCGAGTACCGCAATACCCCGTAACACATCCATATTTATATTGCGCATAAATCCCTTATAGGTTTTGCCTGCAGCTATCACTCCAATTTACTGCATTTTCGTATATCTTGGGAAGATCTGCGCTTTCAATACTTAGATAGGCAACAGCCTGTTCAAGCGCCCACCAGCTACCAGTTTCGTACGCTTTAACCGTTTCAAGTATGTAATAGAGGATATTTTTTTCTTGCATGAGAGCAGCATGAATTTCGTCAGGAAACGGCAATCTATCCAATAACTTTTCCATAGGTTGATCTAATATGGCATCAAGTAATGAAAATAGCCCTGTTAAAAATGCCTCACCAGTTTGCTGTTTAGCAACACGCTGAGCGATTAATTCACAAAAACGGGCTCTTACAACACAAAGCCGAGTCAACTCGGCTGGTTTTGACTGGGCACTGTGAGCAGTAATAATTAGGCTAACAAACTTTTTAAGTCGTTCATGACCTAAATAAACAAGCGCTTGTTTTAATGAGCCAATTTTACTCTTTATAGGAAAAACACCGCTATTTATTAAACGTAACAGTTTATAAGCAAGTGCAGTATCTAAAGAAAACAAACCAGCGATTTCACTGATATCTGGATCTGGGCGCATGACTTGTGCATAAATCGATAATACCAGCGCATAATTGTAATCAATATCACGATGCTGAATCATCTTCGGTTTAGCAAAAAAATAACCCTGAAAAAAATCAAAGCCCATTTTATGCGCTTTTTCGTAATCATCAGCTGTTTCGAGTTTTTCAGCTAATAGCTTTATCTTTTGATACTTTTTTAATTTATGAACAATCGGGGCCAATTCTTCAAAAGGGGTTTGCTGAACATCAAACTTTATTAAACGAATAAGTTTTAAAAAACGGTCCCATTCGGGTTGGTAAACAAAATCATCCAGCGCTAATTTATAGTTGTTATGAAATAACTCACGGCAATATTCGTAATTTTCGTCCGTTGGCTCAATGGTTTCAAGTAACTCAATCACGACATCATTTGTTGGCAAAAATGCGCAAAGGTCCAGCTTCAAAGACTCTGGACCAATATTAATCAATGCTTTTTTACCCGACGTTATATGACGAGTACCTAAATTGAGCTGGTTTTCCATAATTAGGCGAGCCGTTGCCGTGCTCTCTGACACATCAGGAAAACTATTTTGTAAACTATCTCTAAATAGTAGCTCATAGGCGACAACTTGTTGACGACGATTAAAGACCGCTTGCCTAGCAACAAATACAGCCACTTTACCTACTTTTCTTATTTTATATCACACTAAGTAATTAATAGCTGAAATTGGTAAAAAAGTCACCTAATTACCATGAATCACTTACTTTTTATTGATATAAGCCAGATAAATAGCCTTCTGCAACGGATTGCCACGTAAAACGGGCATTTCTTGCCTGTTCACATATTGAGCACCATTTTTCTGGTTGCGATTTTTTAAGTTCAAGCGTATCACTAAAACTAGTAACAAGTTCGTAGCTTTGTGATGCCAAACTCTCGCCTTGGAAACTAAAACCACTCACATGATGTTCTACTGTATCACGTAAACCACCTACACCATGTACTAAGCACGGCTGTCCTGCTCGCATTGCTAACATCTGGCTAATACCGCACGGCTCAAATGAACTTGGCATTAAAAATAAATCGCCTAAGTGGTACATGTATTCACCAACATAATGCGCATAACCTTTTAAAAATAGCAGGTTATCTTGACGTGCCATAACTGATGTCATGATGTGCTCAAGTTCAGTATCCCCTGAGCCTAAAATAACCATGTAGCCGTTATGTTGTTTTAAACGCTGACATAACTCATCTAACACAAGCCCTTTATCATAAGGCTGACGAAGTAACAGTGCTTTTTGGTCCGTTAAACGACCCACACTGGTTACTAATGGCCCTGAAAACGGCCGTGTTTTAAATTGAAGTAATCGTTGATGCGCTATGTAATAGCTTGAATCTAATACTGGGCTTTTTGCCATCCATTGAAATAACGCATTTTCGGCATGTTGATAAAGACTCGCTAAGCTGATGTTTTCAAGCTTCATTCCTGGGTACTCGCAACCATTAAGAATGCCCACTACACGCCCTTGTTCATAGGCAGCCTGCAAGTCAGCTTCAAGTCCCTCACCACCAAAAAAGCCTTTTTCAGCATCACTTGGACGCAGTACTTCTTGGCAATAAGTTGGCGAAACAAGGTGTACTTTATCAACCAGGTTAATAGCAGTACGCATTGGGTTAAAGCAATCAAAATAGCGCGGATCGCATAACCTTTCGCCGTTATAACCTAAACTTGGGAACCAGGCTTCTAGGCTTGAGCTATCACCTTTGAAAGGACGTATCCCTTGCAATGCAAGGTTATGTACTGTGTAAGCTAAAAATAAGTGCGCTAGTTTTCTATAGCGGCTATCTGATTTAAGTAATAGAGCAACACAAGCACTGTGCCAATCATGTAAGTGAACAACATCCGGCGTGCGAATAAGCCCTTGTAATAAGGCTTCGCAAACAGCAGCGTTAAAAAGAGCAAACTTACTTGCATCGGTTGCAAACGGACGGCCCGGTTCATCATTACAATAAACAGCGCCGTTATGGCGGCTAAATTCCCAATGAGAAATAAGCAGTTGCGTTATACCTTCTTCACTTTTAGCAAGCTTCCACACATCCAGTTTTTGCATTTGACCTGCAAAAGGCACGTGCACTACACCTATGTGATGCCGCTCTAAATACTCAAAGCCATAATCTGGGATCACCACATCAACACTAAGGCCTTTTTCTACTAACGCTTTAGGGCAATCTCTAACAACATCCGCTACACCACCGACTTTTGCATTCGGTAATGCATCATTCTCTGCAGCTACCATCAATACATGCATGCTTTGCAGTACTCCATAAAACTTTTATACCAATTGGCAATAATACTTAATTAAGCAAACTGGTATTATTCAAATATAAATAAAGGAGGGACATGCCCTCCCTTTTTGTCTTAGCGCGATTGCTTAAGCAAGGCGTTTATTATCTTGCTCTTGTTGCTCTAACTTCTTTGCAAGCTCATTCAACATATCACGAGTGACCAGCACAATCCCTTTTTTCGAGACTCTAAAGCCATTTTCTTTGTCGACTTTGTTATCGTAACCGATTTCAAGTCCTTCGGGGATCTCACAATTACGGTCAATAATAGCACGCCTAATCTTACAATTTCGGTTGATCTTAACACCTGGTAATATTACGGATTCTTCGATTTCACAGAATGAATGAACATATACATTTGAGAAAAGTAGTGACTTCTTAACTTTAGAACCAGAAATAATACAGCCACCTGATACTGTTGAATCAACAGCCATACCACGTCTGTCATCATCATCAAAAATGAATTTAGCAGGTGGTAACTGCTCTTGGTAAGTCCAAATTGGCCATTTTGGATCATAAAGGTCAAGCTGTGGCTGTGGCATTACCAGCTCCATGTTGGCTTCCCAGAATGAGTCAAGTGTACCCACATCGCGCCAGTATGGCTGACCATCATGTACATCTCTAAACGGGTATGCAAATACGTTATGCTCTTCGATGATAGCAGGGATAATATCGTGACCGAAATCTCGGCCAGAACCTTCAGTTTCTGCGTCTTTTTTCAATTGTTCAAATAAGAACTCAGTATTGAAAATATAGTTACCCATTGATGCTAAACAGGTCCCTGGCTTACCAGGCACAGAAGTAGGCTCAGCAGGTTTTTCATCAAAACGACGAACACGATTGCTTTCATCAACTGTCATTACACCAAATGTATCTGCCGCTTCTTCGCAAGGTACCTCAATACAACATACCGTCATATCAGCACCTGTCTCAACGTGTTTAGCCAACAAACCACCGTAGTCCATACAATAAACGTGGTCACCCGAGAGGATCATCACATACTTAGGCAGCTCATGGCGGATAATATCCATATTTTGGAATACCGCATCAGCTGTACCACAATACCAGTCATCTCCATTTCGCTGAGAGGCAGGAAGTATTTCAACTGATTCTCCCAATTCTTTTTTGAAATGGCCCCATGCACGATTTACGTGACGAATTAACGAGTGCGACTTATATTGAGTAGCAATACCAACTCGACGAATACCTGAATTTATACAGTTCGACAGTGGAAAGTCGATGATTCGGTGTTTGCCACCAAAATAGACTGCTGGTTTAGCACGCCAGTCTGTTAATTCATGTAAACGTGAACCTCGCCCTCCTGCTAGGATGAGGGCATACGTTTCTCTTGTTAAACTACTTATATATCGGTTTGCATAACTTGGCATAACTCTCTCCGTCTTAAGCTAGCTGCTTTTCTTCTGTGTGTTTTGCTGTGCACTAGTATCCATTAATGGCTCCAAATGCCAGATGTCGTCACTGTATTGACTAATGGTTCTATCGCTCGAAAACATGCCACTGGCTGCAGTGTTCAAAATACTCATTTTTGTCCAGTGAGCAGTATCTAAGTAGGCTTGTTCAACTTGCTCTTGCGCTTCTACAAAGCTGGCAAAATCATGAGCGACTAACCATGGATCGTGCGGGCTCTTAATCGCCGCAATAATGTCGTCAAATAAATTAGGCTCAAACAGGTTAAAATGACCGCTCTCAAGTAATTGCATTACTTTATAGAGGCTGTCAGTTTGGTGAATAATCTGCTCAGGATTATAGTGTGCTTTGATATCGTCAATTTGCTCTGCACGTGCACCAAATAAGAAGAAGTTATCAGCACCCACTGCATCACGAATTTCAATGTTAGCGCCATCTAACGTACCTATAGTCAAAGCACCGTTCATCATGAACTTCATGTTACCTGTGCCAGATGCTTCTTTACCTGCTGTAGAAATTTGCTCAGATAAATCAGTTGCTGGGCAAATAGTTTCCATGGCTGTTACGTTGTAGTTAGGTAAAAAAGCAACTCTTAAATACGGTTTAGCAAGCGGATCTTTATTGATCACTTCTGCTACGTTATTAATTAATTTAATAATTTTCTTCGCCATGTAGTAACCTGGTGCAGCTTTACCGCCCAGTAGCACGCAACGAGGAACAATGTTTGCTGTATCGCCTTGGCGAATACGATCGTAAAGGTGAATAACGTGCAGTACGTTTAATAGCTGACGCTTATATTCGTGAATACGTTTAACTTGCACGTCAAACATCATTTCTGCGTCAAACTGTACACCACAGCGGTTTTTTACCAATTCAACAAGGCGTTGCTTATTAGTGTGCTTTACAGCTTGCCATTGTTTATGGAATTTAGGGTCGTCATATAGACGGCGTAACTGGCTAATTTTGCTAAAGTCAGCAACCCATTCATCACCAATGTGTTGATTAAGCAGTTTTGCTAATTCAGGGTTACAATGTGCTAACCAACGACGCGGTGTTACACCATTGGTTTTATTATTGAATTTATCTGGCCATAGCTGATAAAACTCGTTAAATAAGCCGGCTTTAAGCAGCTCAGTGTGAAGTGCAGCCACACCATTAACCGAATAACTACCCACAATCGCTAAATATGCCATGCGAATTTGCGGCTCACGGCCTTCTTCGATCAGTGACAGTGCACGCTGTTTTTCAACATCACCAGGCCAAGCTAACGCAACTTCGGCTAAGAAACGCGCATTGATTTCATAAATAATTTCTAAGATACGCGGTAGTAATCGGGCAAATAAAGATACTGACCACTTCTCTAATGCTTCAGGAAGTAAAGTGTGGTTTGTATAAGCCATGGTCTTAGTCGTGATAGACCACGCTTCTTGCCAATCTAGCTCATACTCATCAACCAAAATACGCATAAGCTCAGCAACAGCAATACTTGGGTGCGTATCGTTTAATTGAAAAACATGGTAATCAGCAAAGTCAGAGAAGTCTTCGCCATGTTTGCTAACCCAGGTATCAATGATGTCTTGTAAACTCGCCGAAGATAAGAAGTATTGCTGACGTAAACGTAGCTCTTTACCGTTCTCGCTACTATCATTTGGGTAAAGTACCATTGTGATTTGTTCAGCTAAGTTTTTACGCGCTACAGCTTCTGAGTAACTACCCGCATTGAACTCGCTTAAATCAAATTCGTCAGTGGCTTCTGATTTCCATAAACGTAGGGTGTTTACAATATCGTTCTTGTAACCCGGAATCGGCACATCATAAGGCACAGCTAAGACATCATGAGAATCTAGCCATTGACGGTGTTCACGACCCTGTTTATCAGTATAGCTTTCAACATGACCGAAGAATTTTACGCGTTTTGATTGCTCAGGCGCACTCAGCTCCCATGGGTGCCCTTCACGTAACCAATTATCTGGTTGTTCAATTTGATGACCATTTTCAATAGCTTGATTAAACATGCCATATTCATAACGAATACCATAGCCAACCACTGGTAATGCAAGACTTGCACAGCTATCTAAAAAACATGCAGCTAAGCGCCCTAAGCCACCATTACCTAGACCTGCATCATGCTCAGCCTCCGCAACTTGCTCAAGTTCGGTGCAGTATTCTTGCAACGCCTTAGCTACTTGCTCATCTAAATCTAAGTTTAAAATCGCATTGCCAAGGGCGCGGCCCATTAAAAATTCAAGAGACAAGTAAGCTGTTTTACGGCGTTTTTGTTCATGAATTTGCTGTTTTGTTACTCGGCAACGAGCAACTAATCGGTCACGAATAGTTAATGCTAATGCATGGTATAAATACAGTTGTGATTTACCTACTTTGTCACGTCCAAGGGTGTAATAAAAATGGCGTGATAAATCATCGTCTAAAGTACTTTCATCAACTGTAGGCGCATCCTGCCAGCCCTTAACAACACATACTTGATCGGCATTTTTAGCCATGATTAAGATCCTCTGAATTGGCGGTAAAAACCCAGCTGCTCATTGCAGCAATCTCGTGTTCCTTGTCAACAAACTGAGTTGACATTGGATGAATACTGGTCAGCGCTAACTGCCATTTTCCTTTATCTAAGTTAGGAAGTTGGCAAGTTACAGGCTCTGATCCTGCATTTAATATGATCAATAAAGCTTGATTTGTGTGCTTGTCTGTCAGGCTGTATATCAGCACCTGGCGATCGCCTTGATGCCAATCGTCTTGTTGCATATTGGTGCCTGATTCAGTGAACCACGCGACGTCATAACGCGGGTCATTGTCGTGAACAAAAAAGCGGTGTTTAAAAATGCTGAACTGCTTACGAATGCGCAAAACATCGTCAATAAAACGTGTAAGAGGATGACTAAATTGTGAGTCTTTCCATGCAAGCCAACTTGTGCGATTGTTTTGACAATAGGCGTTGTTGTTACCACCTTGTGAGTGTGCCATTTCGCTTCCTAATGAAAGCATAGGCACGCCTTTAGAAAGCAACAAAGTTAACAGCATATTTTTTTGTTGCTGTAAGCGTAATTTGCTCACTTGTGGGTCATTGGTAAACCCTTCAACGCCACAATTGAATGAGTGATTGTCACTGTGTCCATCACGATTTTGCTCGCCATTGGCTTCGTTATGTTTATTCTCGTAACTAACTAAATCAGCAAGCGTAAAACCATCATGACTAGTGATAAAATTGATACTGTTAAGTGGCCCACGTAGGTTATGCTCAAACAAGTCAAACGAACCATGTAAACGTTTTGCAAGCTCACCAATTACGCCCTGTTCTTGTTTCCAAAAGCGTCTTATCGTATCGCGATATTTATCATTCCATTCACGCCACGGTGCCGGAAAAGCCCCTAATTGGTAACCTCCTGGGCCTATATCCCAAGGCTCTGCAATGAGTTTAACTTGGCTTAATACTGGGTCTTGATTAATCGCTTGGAAAAACGCATGCGCCTGATTAAAACCATTCGGGTTACGCGCTAAAATGGTTGCTAAGTCAAAACGAAAACCATCGACCCCCATCACTTCAACCCAATAACGCAAGCTATCAAGTACCAGCTGTAAAGAACGAGGCGAATCAATATTTACCGTGTTACCACAGCCGGTATCATTAATATAATGCTGCGGTTTATCAGCAACAGTGCGGTAATAACCTAAATTGTCTAAGCCACGTAATGATAAAATAGGCCCATCTGTGCCCGCCTCTGCAGTGTGGTTATAAACCACGTCGAGTATTACTTCTATGTCCGCTTTGTGAAGCGCTGCCACCATTTCTTGAAACTCACTAATATCATCATTAACGAGATACTCTTTATGCGGCGTAAAGAAGTTAAGCGTGTTGTAGCCCCAGTAATTTTGTAAACCTTTAGCGGTAAGAAACTGCTCGCTGATAAATGCATGAATAGGTAATAATTCTAGGCAAGTCACCCCAATAGTGCGTAAATGCTCAATAAAGCTAGGATGGCTTAAACCTAAAAACTTACCTTGTAACGATTTTGGGATCTCAGGATGACGACAGGTTGCACCAACTACATGACATTCGTAAATAACCGTTTTACCCCAGCTGTGATTCGGCTTTTTACCTGTGTAAGGTGCCAACTCACGGACTCGAGATTTTGGCATATCAATAGCATTGTTAACCTGGCTTAACTTTCCTACAGGCATTTGCCCATAGTGACGTTCACTCCACGTAAACTCGCCATATAAATCACGCGCATAAGGGTCTAACAGCAATTTGTGATTATTAAAAAATAGTCCTTTTTCGGGTGCGTACTCACCATCAGCGCGAAAGCCATACAAGGCGCCACTTTTCAGAGGGCTCACTTTTAGTGTCCAGATACCGCCTTCGTTCATATGCATCGCTAGGGTGAGAATTTCTGAATGACCACTGCTATCAAATAAGCACAGAGACATATGTTGTGCTTGTGGTGCGTACACAGCAAAGTTTACGCCCTCACCAACAACAGATGCCCCTAAAGGCGAGCTCACCCCAACTTCGAGTTCAACACTATGACTCATCGCTCACCTTCTTAAGGTAAATTGTCGCAAGACCAGGCAAAGACACACTGATGCTTTGATTAAAGCCATGGCTTTCAATCGCTTGGCTTACGATGATTTGCTCTGCGTGACTAGTTGCATCAACGCCAGAACCAAAATAGTCCGCTTTATCTGTGTTCAAAATAACTTGATAAGTACCAGCTTTTGGCACACCTATCACGTAGTCGTGATACACCTGTGGCGTTAAATTACATATCACAACCACAAAATCTTCTGCTTTCTTTGCATAGCGAATAAAGCTAAACATACTTTGCTCAGCATTGTTGCTGTCGAGCCAAGCAAAACCTGCTGGGCTGGTATCTTGCTCATATAAAGCTGGCGTACTAGTGTAAACAGCATTTAAATCTTTAATCGTTTGCTGCATGCCACTGTGGCTAATATGCTCAAGTAAATGCCAATCAAGCGATTGGTCGTGATTCCACTCTTTACTCTGGGCGATTTCAGCACCCATAAACAATAATTTTTTACCTGGATGCGCCCACATAAAGGCATAATATGCACGTAAGTTTGCAAACTTTTGCCAGTCGTCCCCTGGCATTTTTTCAATTAATGAGCCTTTACCATGCACCACTTCATCATGGCTAAGCGGTAGAATATAGTTCTCGCTGTAGGCGTAAACCATCGAAAAGGTCATTTCGTGGTGGTGATGCGAACGGTAAAGGGAATCGCGCTGCATATAATGCAAACTGTCATTCATCCACCCCATATTCCACTTATAACCAAAACCTAAACCATCATGGTCAACTTGGCGCGTAACACCCGGCCACGCAGTTGACTCTTCAGCCACCATCATAATGCCCGGATTTTTTGCATAGCAGCGCATATTGACTTGTTTTAAGCACTCAATGGCGCCTAAGTTTTCTCTGCCACCGTATTGATTTGCAACCCATTGCCCTTCTTCACGGCTGTAGTCTAAATAAAGCATTGAAGCAACCGCATCCACGCGTAAGCCATCAATACCAAATTCATGTAGCCAGTACATTGCATTCGCAATCAGAAAGCTACGAACCTCTGCACGGTCATAATTGTAGATATAGGTATTCCAATCAGGGTGAAAGCCTTGTCTTACATCGGCATGTTCGTATAAGTGGGTGCCATCAAAACGATGTAAACCATGTGGATCACTTGGGAAATGACCAGGTACCCAGTCAAGAATAAGACCAATATCGGCTTCGTGACATTGCTCTACAAAGTAAACAAAATCTTCAAAGCTGCCATAGCGACTTGTCGGGGCAAATAATCCAACGGGTTGATAACCCCATGAACCATCAAAAGGGTATTCACTAATTGGCATTAATTGCAGATGCGTAAAGCCGAGCTCTTTAGTGTAAGGAATAAGATTATCAGCCAGTTCACGCCATGTTAGATAGCGCTCACCGTTATCTCGTCTTTGCCAAGAACCCGCGTGCACTTCATAAATACTAACAGGGGCATTAACACTGTTTCGTTTTGCACGATTTGCTAACGCTTTTTCAGAAAGTTGAATTCCCGTTTTTAGCTTTTGCAGTACTGACGCTGTACCCGGTGCTTGTTGCATCTTAAACGCAAATGGATCAGCTTTATCAAGCACTTCTCCTGTTAGAGTGGTAATAGCAAATTTATAGCATTGATGCTCTTTAAGCCCAGGAATAAATAACTCCCATACCCCACTGGCAGGATGAAAACGCATAAAATGACGATTACGCTGCCAATAGTTAAATTCACCAATAACCGATACACTACTGGCATTCGGCGCCCACACTGTAAAGCGAACACCATCAACCCCTTGTTGAGTCACAAAATGTGCACCAAAATGTTGATACGCATGCTCTAAACTGCCTTCATTAAACAGATACATTGCCTGTTCATCTAAGCTGCTTTCAAAGCTGTACTCATCATATTGTTGATGAGTAAATTCATTGCTATAGCTAACATCCAGCTGGTAGTCAGGTTTCGTTTTTGATTTGATATTTGCGACAAATAAATGACTATCACCTTGTTGCTGCGCAACGGTTTTTTCTGTGCCAAGCAGAATCGAAACACTGCTTGCGCCAGGCAAAAAGCAACGAATTTCATAGCTTGTAGGGCCACTTTTATGCGCCCCAAGAAAGCTGAAAGGATCTCTAAAACAACCACTGGCTAATGCATCGATTTGTTTTTGATAAATAACAGATTGTGCACTTTGCTCTTGACGAACACGACTTCGCATTATTGATTCCTTATCGAAATTAAATTGGCTAAGAATGACTGTTGCGCTTCGATAATCTGCGCAGCTGGACGCGACAATAAACGCCGCCAATTTGGGTACTCTTTATCAGTACCGGGGATATTTACAGGCAGTATTTGCTGGTCTAAGTCATCTATTTGAATAGTAAATAACTTTGCTGGTGCTGCCGCTAATGAGGATGCCAACGCTTCATAAACCGTAAAGGCATCTGTTTCTAACGATAAATGCTGGTGTGACTCTCGTGCGATAAAATTAAGCATACGATGCTTTTCAATGTTTCTCGCATCGAATTGAGCCCGAGTTTGCTCATCATCAAGCAAACCATATTGTTGTTTAATCGTAATATCGTGGCCAATCCACCAACCTTTGAATGGTGGTACATCATGGTTGGCTATCATTAAAAGGCTATGAGGCGCAAAATGCTCAGCCGCTAAAAACTCGCCTTGATAATCCTTTTCAAAGTAGAACAACCCATTTGAATAGATTGCACCTGCTTTTAATGCTTCACGCACTTCATTAGGTACCACACCTAAATCTTCACCAATTACGACGCATTGATTAAGATGAGATTCAATTTTAAGCACTGCTAATAACTGTTCAAACGGATAATAAACATAACAACCATCTTGCTGGGAATTATTCTCAAAACACCACCAAAGACGGCGAATTGCCATTACATGGTCAATTCTAAGACCACCCACATCTTCCATATTGGCGCGGATAAGTGAGCGATAAAAAGCAAAGTTGTCTTTACTTAACTTTTGTGGATTCAGTGCCGGCAAGCCCCAATTCTGACCATGTTCAGCCCAAGGATCAGGCGGAGCCCCAACATGTGCATTTTCGGCAAATAGCTCATTTTGGCTCTTGAACTCACTGCCATCACCTGCACAGCCAACGGCTAAGTCATTAATAAGGCCAATTGCCATACCGCTATCACGGGCAGCTTGCTGGCAGATATTTAATTGAAGGTGAGCTTGCCATTGTAAATAGCTAGCATAATCACGGTCGCCAACCAACATGGTCGACAGGCTGTGTTTATGGGTTTCACAAAAACGAGCGAACTGCTGTTTTCGCTCTTCTGAAGCAAACTCACAAAATTGTTGATATAAACAGCTAAACACTTGATATTTAAAATCACTAACCGATGTATAATCAATGTAAGTCGCATCGGTTTGCGGTTTATTTGCCAATAATTTATCAAGTGCATTATTATTTTTGGCGTCTTCGCATAATGACACAGCAATATACAGCGGGTTCAATAACGCTCGGCTATTTGGACTATAAGGACTCGCCCTCTCAGGACTGTGTTCAAACAGTAAATGCAGCGGATTAAGCAACACATAATCCATATTGTTAGTCGCGGCTGCTTTAATAAGTTTTGTTAAATCAGCGAAATCACCAATTCCTAACCCCTCTTCATTGCATAAGCTATAAAGCTGAATGGATAAGCCCAAACGCTTTTTATCATCAATAGAAAAGCTTTCTTTAGGTGTGATCCATAGCTGACTGTGAGCTTGCTGATCTGCCACTGTAATGAGTGCATCATGGTAACCGATTGGCATTTCAGGAACTGGCAATGCAAGCTCAAGATAACGAATGCCGTTTAGGCCGTAATCACCTAATACAGCTAAACCTTGCAAGTTTTCACAAGTAAAATGAATATCAAGCGAAGGCACGCTTAGAGTACATGAGCGTGTTAATAAACGCTCATCAACGCGTACTTTCAAAATTGGATGGTGTGCCTCAATAATGCTTGTATGAGGCAACAAGTTCAGCCAAGTACCTGCATCTAATGCAAAATTAAGTTGGTTTATTACATCAGAATCTTGGGTATCTATACCGCAACAACTAAGCGCCTGCTTGCGTGTACTTTCATCGAAAATAACATGCTCACCAGTGTATTTAGTATATTCATAGCCTATGCCATGCAGGTAATATAACTGAGAAAGTGAGTGCATCAAAACACCTAAGCGCGCTGGGTATTAACAATGCTGTTATCAGTACCAAAACCGTTAGGGATATAACCATCAGCTTGGTGGTCGTTGTCCCATGTTTCGCCATTGATTAGGTAACGGAAGTGAAACTCTTGATCAAGTGGTAAACGCTGCTTGCATTTGAAAACTTGCTCTTTTTTATTGAACTTCATTGGCACAGGCTGCCAATCTGTAAACTCCGCAACTAATTGCACATCTTCAGCATCAGGATGCTTAAATTCAAAAGTAACTTCGGTTTCGTCTTTAGTTTTAAAAAAACGTTTGCTTAGCATAGTGGGCTCCAATTCAACCAATTGGTAAATTAATCCTTGCCACAGTACCGCATTCAACGACTCTATAAGCGGAGGCTGTGCGTTCCAGGTTTCATAAACTTGATTACCAAATCATCAAGTTCATTAAGTAAATCAAACCTATATTTACGCATTATGACAGTGCAACTGTTTATTTTTCGCACCAAGATAGTGCGTAAATTAAACAAAAATTACAACAATCATATTGCTGTATTATTACGAGCAATAACTGAACCAAGTTGATGATAAAATACACTTTAATTTCAGTATGTTTTATCTACTCTCGTAATGACTTATAAAAAGTAGATAACAAATTGGGTTGGGTAAAGTGAATTAAATTGAAGTGAACAATTAGAGCAAAAACACTAAAAAGACACTATTTCATTTCGTAAAAAATATAAGCATATAATTTACAAAAATAAATTACATTGTTTCTGTAAGGTAAATTATATAAATCTATATGAGACATATATAAATCGTTATTCCTTCCAGAAAAAAACCTACAAAACAAAGCAAAACCAACCGTTAATTTTTACTACCCAATTAACTTATTTAAAAACTACCCAAGCAGAAAGACAAAAACAATAAGTACAAAATCGTAAATTTAAAATTTAAAACTAGTTATCAAACCAACATCAGACCCAGCTTTAAAATAAAAATAAAAACCTTTTAAAAATTTAAAAGCGGACGTTTTTCCAGTAAAGTAAATTTATTTTACATCGTAAACGCTAAGCGAATATTATTAGCTCACTACCACCCCCACAAATAGAGCTTATACTCTAAACGATGTGAATTTTCACATTTTGTACCAATCTAAACACCATTATCAATAAAACGCTTTTGCTAACTTATCTGTAACAATATAATTACTGACATTATAAAGGTGAGCACAACTTATAAAAATGCACCAAAATGGTACTCTAGATGACAAATGCAATACGAACTTCATTCACGATTATTATTACTATAATTGCTTTCGCTTATGGGATGAGTATCTTATTAACAAAAAAAATTAATGATTTAAATTATATTGATAGCGGAATAGAGCTGTACTATTTAACTGGTGTAGAATCGCAGATAACAAAAACGGCTTGGTATAATATTTTATTAAGTGGGCAAAACATAATAATAAAAGAGAATGAAACCTATATAGTAATAAATTCTGAGCAAGGACTGACTGTCGCGGCACTTTCATCAGATATAATATTATCTACACTGTTAGCTCCAATAAATATAATTATACTATTATTATTGATAATGGCTGTAAGCTGGATAGTTAATATAAGAGTACAAACTCGAAATGAGAGTTACACTCTCAAATTGCTTAATACTCAAGCATCTGATTTACTTAAAAGTCTCAACTTAGCTACCAGCTCTACAGCTAAACAACCGCATATTGAGCAACTCCGCGTCAACTATGACGCTCTTCGCACGCATATCACTAACTACACTAAAGAGTCTGAAATAAGTATATTTCAAGATAAGCTCACTCACCTGCTTGACCGCCACGCATACATAGAGCATTTAGCCAAACAACTTAGAATCGCAGAGCGACAAAAATATCGTTGCGCATTACTTTTTATCGACTTAGATGGCTTTAAACAAGTAAATGATTCTTTTGGTCATAGTTTTGGAGATGAAATTCTAATGCAAGTCGCATCACGCTTAAGTAGCATAATGCGACACCATAAGTTATCTAACTTATCTCCGACGAGCCAACTAGATCAAAACTTAGCCCGACTAGGTGGTGATGAATTTTCGATATTTATTGACCTTAAAGAATGTAAAAATAGAGCCTTAGATGTAGCGCAAAATGTTTTACACGAAATAGAACGTGACTTCGTTTTAGGTAATAAACTAATAAAAATTAGTGCAAGTATAGGCATTGCGGTTTACCCAGATAGTGCAGCCACACCACAATCACTGTTACAGATGGCTGATGTTGCTATGTATAGAGCAAAAACCGATGGTCGAGGCATTTTTAAAGTCTATTCACCTGATATGGGCAAGAAAATTAGGCGATATCATTATTTACTTGACGAAATGCGTCTTGCAATTGCAAGCGAAAATTTTCATTTATCGTTTCAACCTATTGTTGATGTTGATGACTGCGCCATTGATTATTTTGAAGCGCTTGTTAGGTGGGAGCACCCAAAAGAAGGACTTATTTCTCCCGAGGAGTTTATTCCGATCGCAGAAGAGTCGAATATTATTCTAGAACTTGGAGATTGGATAATGCTCGAATCATGTAGGCAAATGTCGGCATGGTACAACGCTGGTATGAGAAAAGTTAAAATATCTGTAAATATCTCAGGAGTACAGTTAAAGCATTGCAATATCTATGATTGGGTTATGGATAAACTATCAAAAACAGGCCTCCCTGCCCACGCATTAATGCTTGAAATCACTGAATCTACTTTTATTGAAGCAAGCAATAAGATTATTCAAACACTTGAACAATTGCGTGCAGAAGGTATTACTATCGCAATTGATGACTTTGGGACTGGCTTTAGCTCGTTAAGTACGCTTGCAGATCTTCCAATTGATGTTATTAAATTAGATCGTCTATTCGTATCGCAAGCTAAAGATAACGCTAAATACCATAAAATAATGCATTCTGTGAGCGAGCTAGGTGCTAAGCTCGGTTTAAAAGTCGTGGCTGAAGGTGTTGAAGATGTAAAACAATTTGAATTGGTAAAATCTATGGGTATCAACAGTATTCAAGGTTATTTGATAAGTCACCCAGAGTCATCTTTAAATGTAGGGCACAAAGTTTTGCAAGATAACTTAAACTTTATATCAGCCACCGGCCGTGGTGTTTGGAATATACAAAAATAGCATAAACCGCTATAATCCCAGCTATTAATCTGTACTTTTATCCAGTTGATGTTAAAAAAAAGCCTATTAACCATTTTTTTAGTTTCCTTTGCGATCACTAGCCTACTCATTGGTTCATCTATTTACACTCTCTATAGCAAGAAAAGATTGTCTGTAGACCCCAAAGTCAAAGAAATCTCAGGGATTGAATTTGATAAATTTAATCGACTTTGGGCCATAAACGACAGTGGCGATCAACCCAAGTTGTACCGCCTTAATCAAGATGGGTCTATTGCAAAAGAAATCTTGGTAACCAATGCTAAAAACATTGATTGGGAAGATATGACGCAAAATAAATTTGGTCATTTCTTTTTGGGGGATTTTGGCAATAACAAAAACGACCGAAAATGGTTAACCATTTATAAAATCGAAAATCCAATCGATATTAAAGGCGACACCACTGAAGCAGAGATTATCAAGTTTACATACCCCGAAATGGATGGCCGCCCCATCCAACCTGATCAGCGAAATTTTGATTTAGAAGCCTTTGTAGCCTTAGGGCGACATTTATATCTATTTACCAAAAATCGTACTGAGCCATTTGATGGCATTACTAAAGTTTACAAAGTTGGCGATCATGCAGCTAATTTTGATGCACAGTTAATTGATTCGTTCAAAACTTGCACCACCATGGAAAAGCTTTGTTGGATCACTTCCGCGGCGCTTAGCCCAGATAGAACTAAGTTGGTTCTACTTGATTCCACCAGTATTTGGTTATTTGAGAACTTTCGGGGTGATAAGTTTTTTTCTGGTGATGTATCACGTATTGACTTAGGCATTGTTACGCAAAAAGAAGCAATCACTTTTTACGATGACAACACGATTGTTTTTACAGACGAAGAGTTTAAAGGCATTGGTGGTAATGCCTATGTTATAAAGCTTGATGAAGTCGAAAAGAAAGTCATCCGCAAAGCGCCTCAAGCTGATACAAATTAAGTTCTATAGGCAAAAACTAAATCAAAGGTTAAGGTTAACGCTTAAACTTCGTTTCTAAAATCACCGACGACGTTGTTCGCTCAACACCATCTAAGTTACCAATGTCATCTAACAAGTGGCTCAACTTTTCAAGGTTTTGAGCTTGCACAACGGCGATCAAATCAAATTCACCGCTAATTGCATAGAGCTGTGAAATAGCATCAATCTGCTTTAGTTCAAGGTTCGTTTTAGTGGTCAATTTTTGTTTCACTTTAATCGAAACGTGGGCTGATACCATTTGGCTCAAATAAGCATCTCCATAGTCTACGCTGTAGCCTTTGATCACCCCTGTTTCTTCTAATTTTAACATTCGGCTTTGAACTGTTGAGCGCGATAAGTTAAGCGCCCTCGCTAGGTCTGAAATACTCGCACGCGCGTTGGTTCTTAAGATAGCTAATAGTTTTTCATCTTGTGAAGTTATCACTTTGACTACTCTTTTCGTTAATTTGCTTTTTATTTTAGTCATTTTTCACAAAATAGCACTGCAAATTTAAGTCCCTAACCCAGATAATAAGAAAAATAGATAAGAAGAATAATCTCATCGTGCTTAATTAGGCAGGAACGGCTTAACTGACCTATTTTTTGCAATTTAACTTTTTTCATACTAAGCCAGATTTAGGTGTAATAAATGCAAGTAACAAGAGAACTTTTTAACGACGTAATGGTACCAAACTACAACCCATCAGAGGTTATTCCTGTTCGCGGTGAAGGCTCACGTGTTTGGGATCAAAACGGTAAAGAATTTATCGACTTTGCTGGTGGTATTGCCGTTAACTGTTTAGGCCATTGTCACCCAGCTCTTGTCAATGCCCTAAAAGATCAAGGCGAAAAAATTTGGCACTTATCAAACGTAATGACAAACGAACCTGCACTTCGCCTAGCTAAAAAGTTAACTGATGCGACATTTGCAGACAAAGTGTATTTTGCAAACTCTGGCGCAGAAGCAAACGAAGCGGCATTAAAATTAGCGCGTCGCTGGGCATTAGATGTACACGGCGAGCAAAAGAACCAAATCATCGCGTTTAACAAAGGTTTCCACGGTCGTACATTCTTCACTGTTACCGTAGGTGGTCAAGCGGCTTACTCAGACGGTTTTGGTCCTAAGCCTGCTGCTGTTGATCACTGTGATTATAACGATTTAGCTGCGTTTGAAGCACTTATCAGTGACAACACCTGTGCCGTAATGATGGAACCACTACAAGGTGAAGGCGGTATCATTTCGCCAACGAGCGATTTTATCAAAGGTGTTCGCGCATTATGTGATAAACACAATGCTTTACTTATTTTTGATGAAGTACAAACAGGTGTTGGCCGTACAGGTGATTTATACGCATACCAAGGCTTAGATGTAACACCAGACATCCTAACAACAGCAAAAGCGTTAGGCGGTGGTTTCCCAATTGGTGCGATGATCACAACAGCAAGCATTGCAGCGCATTTAAAAGTAGGTACACATGGTTCTACTTACGGCGGTAACCCACTTGCATGTGCGGTAGCTGAAGCTGCTTTTGATACTGTTAACACAGCAGAAGTACTAGCCGGTGTTAAAGAGCGCGAACAGCTGTTACGCGATGGCTTTGCTGCAATCAACGAAAAATACGACGTATTTAGTGAAGTACGTGGTAAAGGTCTATTATTAGGTGCAGTACTTAACAGCAAATTTGAAGGCCGTGCACGTGATTTCCTAGTAGCAAGCACTAAGCACGGTTTAATGAGCCTTGTTGCTGGTACAAACGTTGTGCGCTTTACACCATCTTTAGTTATTCCATTAGAGGATATCAAAGAAGGGTTAGCTCGCTTTGAAAAAGCGGTTGCAGACGTTGTAAACGGTTAATCCTAGTTGGCGCATGCTTAAAGCATGCGCCATTGGAGTGCACTTAATGCAAGTATTACGTCCTATAACAGCAAATGATTTTGCTGCGTTAAAACAAATTGCTGTTGAATCTGGTCATGGTTTTACCTCGTTACCAGTTGACGACAATTTACTACAAGAAAAAATTGAACGCGCAGAACGCAGTTTTGCAAAAGACATTAATAAACCACAAGACGAAACCTATTTATTTGTTTTAGAAGACAGTAAAACGGGTGATGTTATCGGCACAACGGCTATCGAAGCTGCTGTAGGAATGTCGGTTCCTTTATATCATTACCACCAAGGTAAAACTGTTCACCATTCACCTACTCTCAATGTATATAACACGGTTGATATTCTGAGTATGTGTAATGACTACACTGGTTGCTCTGAAATTTGTACCTTGTTCTTACGTGAGCAAAACCGCAAAGGTTTAACAGGTCGCTTTTTATCGCGTTCTCGCTTTTTATTTATGGCCCAGCATAGCGAGCGTTTTGCTGACACCATTATCGCAGAAATGCGTGGTGTAAGTGATGAAGATGGCCATTCACCTTTTTGGCAGTGGTTACAAGAACACTTTTTTAGCATTGAGTTCCCACAGGCTGACCATTTAGTTGGTTTAGGCGATAAAGTCTTCATCAGCGAGTTAATGCCGAAGTACCCTATTTATGCCAACTTACTGAGCAAAAAAGCACAAGCTGTGATTGGTAAGGTTCATGAAAAAACCAAGCCTGCGCTTAAACTTTTGGAAAAAGAAGGGTTTGAGCACCGTGGTTATGTCGACCTATTCGATGCAGGGCCAACGGTAGAAGCAAAGCTTGGCAATATTCGCAGTGTCCGTGAGTCACAAGTTTGCCCTATCAGCATTGGTGAACTTGCGCATATCAATGAGCAAAGCTCAGATACATTAGCTATTTGCAACCAAGGCGTGAATGATTTTAGAGCCACATTCACCAAGCATGCTCATTATAACCACGCTAAGCACACATTAATCGTCAGCCAAGAAGTGGCAGATGCACTTAAATTAAAACAAGGGGATGCAGCACGGTTTTTCCGTTTGTAACCACTTAAGGAGTTTAAAATGAGTGTCACAACTCAACTTATCGATAACCAATGGCAAGAAGGCCTTGGTCATGATTTTAGTTCAATCAACCCAAGTAATGGCGAGGTTGTTTGGCAAGGTAAAACAGCCACAGCTGAACAAGTCGCTGATGCAATCAAAGCAGCTCGTAGTGCGCAGTTAGGCTGGGCTGATATGACTCTTGAAGAGCGTATCGTTATTCTTGAAAACTTTGCAGCAGAGCTTAAAGAGCATAGCGAAGAATTTGCAACGATCATTGCCCGCGAAACAGGTAAACCGCTTTGGGAAACACGTACTGAAGTAGGTGCAATGACGGGTAAAATCGCCATTTCAATCAGAGCCTATAACGAACGTACGGGTACCACAGAAAACCCAATGCCTGGCGCTAAAGCATTTATTCGTCATAAGCCACATGGTGTTGTTGCAGTGTTTGGCCCTTATAACTTCCCGGGTCACTTACCAAATGGCCATATTGTGCCAGCTATTTTAGCGGGTAATACCGTTGTATTTAAGCCATCAGAACTAACACCACATGTTGCTGAATTCACCTTAAAACTTTGGCTTAAAGCAGGCTTACCAGCCGGTGTCATCAACCTAGTGCAAGGTGAAGTAGACACAGGTATTGCACTTGCCTCTCATCAAGATATTGATGGCTTATTCTTTACGGGTAGCTCAAATACAGGTCACCTATTACATAAGCAATTTGCAGGTCACCCAGGTAAAATTTTAGCGCTGGAAATGGGGGGTAATAACCCACTGATCGTAAAAGATGTCGCAGATGTAAGTGCGGCTGTTCACGACATTATTCAGTCTGGTTTCATCACCTCTGGCCAACGTTGTACCTGTTCTCGTCGTTTATTCATTGAAAACTCGGCAAATGGTGATGCAATTTTAGAAAAATTAATTGCTGCAACAAAGCAAATTAAAGTCGCCGACAGCTTTAGCGAAGATCAACCGTTCATGGGTGCAATGATCAGCGAAAAAGCAGCACTAGGTATGGTTGCAGCTCAGCAGCAGTTACTTGATATGGGAGCAACCTCTCTTGTCGAACTTAAGCATCTTGAACCGGGTACTGGTTTTGTAAGCCCTGGTATTATTGATGTAACGGCTGTTAAAGAGATGCCTGATGAAGAGCACTTTGGTCCTCTTATCAAAGTTTATCGCTACACAGATTTCGATAGCGCGATTAATGAAGCAAATAACACCTCATTTGGTTTATCTGCTGGTTTATTAAGTGATGATAGCGATGACTACCAGCATTTCTTAAAACGAATTCGTGCCGGTATCGTTAACTGGAACCGACCAATTACAGGCGCATCAAGCGCTGCCCCATTTGGTGGTATTGGTGCCAGTGGTAACCACAGAGCAAGTGCCTATTACGCTGCTGACTACTGTGCATACCCTGTTGCTTCTGTTGAAGCCGAAAAAGTTAACTTACCACAGACCCTTGCGCCGGGCTTAATTATTGAATAATTGTTTGGCGGCCTCGCCGCCTTAATTGAAGGAATTAAACATGCACACAGATGTAAACGCCCTATTCGAAAACCTATGGGACAACTATTTATCAGTTACGCCATCGGCGGTAAAAGTACATGAGTTACTTGGCTCAACCCAAAAAGATGACGTGATTAACGATCACATTGCTTTACGTACTTTTAACCATGAAAAAATTGGTTTAGAAAAACTAGCTGCGCACTTTTTAGCAGTTGGCTACAAAGAATGCGGCGAGTACCACTTCGAAGCGAAAAAACTATACGCTAAGCACTTCGAACACTCAGATCCTAAGCAACCTAAAGTTTTCATTTCTGAATTACTTGTTGAGCAATGTTCAGAAGAGCTGCAAACGATTGTCAACGACATGGTTGCACAGATTGACGAAAACGCTGTTACAGCCGATAATTTCCTGTATTCAGGTACGCACTGGCAAGTAAGTTCAGACACTTACAAAAAACTGCTCGCAGAAAGTGAATATGCAGCATGGATGTCAGCATGGGGTTACCGTGCTAATCACTTTACGGTGAGCATCAATGAATTGGCTAAATTCGATGATATCGAAAGTGTAAACCAAGCACTTAAAGATGCGGGTTTTGCGCTAAATACATCTGGCGGCGAAATCAAAGGTTCACCAGAGGTATTACTCGAGCAATCTTCAACCCTTGCTGATGACAGCGAAGTTGAATTTAGCGATGGTGTTGTTGCCGTACCAAGTTGTTTTTATGAGTTTGCTTTGCGCTACGCAAAACCAGATGGTGAGCTATACACTGGCTTTGTTGCAGCATCAGCTGACAAAATATTTGAGAGCACCAATGCTCGATAACTAAAAAGAGTTTATGTATGAGGCTAATTGGGTTTATCGTAATTTTATTTACTCTAAACACTGCTACGGCAACAGAAAAGCCTAAGCTAACAATTCTGTCTCATGCATATTTTGCTAATGAATTTGACAAAAATAGTGTCAACCGTCACCTAAATGCTGTAATCAAACCAGCCCTTGCAGATGAATTCGATATAGATGTCGAAATAACAAATCATGCTCGGTTATTAAAACGCTTATCTGGTAACGAAGCTAGTTGCACTTACAATGCCATCAAAACCCAAAATCGATCGAAAGCTATGATATTTTCGACGATACCCACGTACATGCATGTACAGCGTCGTTTATACGCCCTTAAAAGTACCTTAAAGTCAGGTTCGGAGCCTGTTTCTGTTACAGAGCTACTAAAAAGCAAAGCTAGCTTTGGGATTGTTGGCTCAACTAGTTACCGCGAACTTGATAGCATTTTCGCTGATAAAAAATTCAATGTCGCAACGATTTACGGTGAAAATGCTTTTTTGCAATTAAGCCGCCTACTTTTCAGCAAACGTATTGATTACATCGTTGCATACAAACAAACACTTGATGTACACATTCCAGCTCATGAATTAAACCAACTCACATCAAGACGTATTGCTGAATACCCAGAATTTATAAATGGCTTTTTTACATGTAGTAAAAACACAGAAGGTTATCGAGCTATGTCGCTTATAAATGATTATATGCAAAAGGTAGAAATGGCTGCTTATATCAAAGAACTCCACCAGCAAATGAACGATCCTAGCGACGCAGAAGCAATGCTTAAAATTTACACAAACGAATATGGAATACTCTTTCAAAACGACTAAGCAGCCTCTAACTTTTGCATAAAAATAACTCAAAATATTATCAAAAAACACTTGCGCAAATAAAAACGCAGATCTATTATCTCGCCGCTTCTTGATGATAGCCAATCCGAGTACATTACGAACCCTGTTTGTAGCAAGGCGATAGAGCAACTATCCAAGAGTGTATTTGATTGCACAGAACAAACTGTGCGCTTAATAACACTCAACTGACTCGGACTTCCACTTTTTTCCGAGCAGTTGCTTAATTGCCGGAGAGTAAAATGGCTATTTCAACACTTACACAAGACTTAACAATCAAAGTACCTGCAGCGTCGGTTGCAGCAAACGAACCAGTAGCACAACCTTCAAACCAATTTATTGAGCAACTCGTTGCACAACATGGCGCGCCATTAATGGTGCTTGATTGTGAATCAGTTCGTCATCAATACCGTGCATTAAGCCGTGCTTTACCTGGCGTTGCTTTACACTTTGCATTAAAGCCACTTCCTCATCCTGCGGTTGTTCGTACGCTTTTAGAAGAAGGTGCCAGCTTTGATTTAGCAACCAGCGGCGAAGTTGACTTAGTCGCCAGCCAAGGCGTACCAAGTGACCGTACTATTCACACGCACCCAATCAAACGTGATCGTGATATCCGTGATGCACTTGAATACGGTTGCAATGTGTTTGTGGTAGATAACATCAACGAACTAGAAAAGTTCATTGCATACAAAGACCAGGTTGAGTTACTTGTTCGCTTAAGTTTTCGTAATGCGGAAGCATTCGCTGATTTATCGAAAAAATTTGGTTGCAGCCCAGCAATGGCTATTGAAATCATTAGCTACGCGCAACAATTAGGTATTCGTATCAAAGGGTTGTCGTTCCATGTTGGCTCGCAAACAGCAAGTCCGGCTAAGTATGTCACTGCTATTGCTGCATGTAACCAAGTGATTAACGACGTAGCCGCATTAGGATTACCTGCGCTTAGTACGCTTGATATTGGCGGTGGTTTCCCTGTGCCTTACAACAAAGACGTGCTGCCAATTGAGGAATTTTGTGCGCCAATCAATGATGCCTTAGCACAGTTACCAGAGACAGTTCGCGTAATTGCTGAACCAGGTCGCTTTATTGTAGCCAGTGCGGTTACCAGTGTTGCATCGGTCATGGGTCAAGCAGTGCGTGATGGTAAGCCTTGGTACTATTTAGATGATGGTATTTATGGCTCATTCAGTGGTTTATTGTTTGATGAAGCCTCATACCCTATCGACTCGTTTAAACAATCAAACGAACGTGTTGAGTCCGTGTTAGCAGGCCCGACTTGCGATAGCATCGACGTAGTAAGTGAATCAATCATGCTACCAAAATTAAACAATGGCGATTTAATCATCAGCCGTATGATGGGTGCTTACACATTAGCAACTGCAACAGATTTTAACTTCTTCAAACGTGCAGAAGTTATCGTACTGAATGATGTAGTGCAGGTTGACGCACTCACCGGTTAATCGTTTCCTCGACTAAAAGCATGTAAGGCAACATGCTTTAACTCTTAAAATGCAGCTGCTCATTCCAGCTGCATTTTTTTGCTTAAAGAAACAGTGGTTTGTAGTCGTTTTCTAATTGTTCAAACGACAAGTTACCAATAAAACGGCCAAAGCTTAGCCAGGTTGCTAGGCCTCGTAAGTCTTTAAAGTGTGGTGGTATAAATTTAGGGTCTTCAATCACACCTAAATCATGTAATTGCGATATCAGCCTGAAATCATCAATTGAGATTTTACCGACTAATAATAAGTGCAATTGATCAATTCGGCCTAATTGAATGGCAACCCGAATAAGGTTATACACCAACACGAAACCTTTGATGTAGGCGATATCTTTGGTAAAAGGTAAGCCTGTTGCTGTGCTGCCTCTAAACACGCGTTGAGTAAGTGTATAGCTTTCGTCTTTACTCAACCCTTGCGCTACATAATCACGATAAATATCAACAAATTCTGCGCCATCAATGACTTTAGTAATACCTTGAATACGGTTCACTAATTTTGCTAAACGTCGCGGCGTTGACTTTAAGGTAATAATTTCGGTCAAGACAGCAAGACCTTCTTGGGTGACCGTAGAGCTTGGAGTGCCTTTACTTAAGCAAGTTAAATATGGCTGTGCAAGACCATTTTGCGTGGTCCCAACATGGATCCAGCCTTCATGCACCTCAAGAATATCTAGCTCTCTTTGAGAAAATTTAACATCTTGATTAAGTTTAATATTATTTGCACCTGCCGCAGCATCACTCACAATACCATCACTCAGAATAACCTCAACATCAATGCCTGGCATCGTTTGAGCTACTTGTGATGCTAAAATTTTTACTGCATCTTCTGCATCAATGTTTTTTGGATCATCTGGCAAGATATCAGCATCAAGCATGCTTTTTAGCGGCTGCTCAAGCATGGTTGCAAGTTCAGAAAGTGAAGGCTCTCCAGCATGGAATAAATCTTTTGGATGACCAAACAACTCAACAGACAAATCATGAAATTCAGGAGTACCACGATATTCAATCATACTGAGTACGGTTTTATATTCAGTACACATCTTGCTCATATATTGCGCAATTGGGTTTAATTGCCCTAGCTGGCTGATGATATCGCGATTTAAATCAGAAAACGCACGACGTAACTCACTTGGTACAAAACCAAGGTCACGCTGTTGGTAATAGGCTTGATCAACTGTTGGGTTCTTTTGGCACTTATGCTTAAAAAACTCTTCTTTGATTTGTTTATCCCAATTAATCGCATCAAGGATACGAATGGGTGTTTGCAGTGCGATTAATCGGTCAGATAACTCGCGTGTTTTTGCTAATAATGCCTTATCTATCATGCTCTAGGCTCACTGTGTAATGAGCCTAGAGCATAGGCTAAATTTGCATAATTACAAAGCAAAATTAAGCGTTTTTTAGCTAAAATTTAGCTTTTTTAGAGACTAATTTTCCGTCGTTGTAGAGAAGTAAACTGGGTACCGAATTAATGCCATTTTCGATAAATAAATCATTACCATAATCGATTGAAACTGGCATGGTTGCAGAGAATTTATCAACATATTCTTGCACTGCGCTTTGGTCAGTCCATAACTGACTCACTTTAACCTCGACATCAACTCCTTGCTCTGCCAACTGATTAACATGTTGCTGTGCTAATTCACACTGTTTTGCCATTGCAGGGCGCGTGTCGGCTAAGTACCAGTCGCACCATGTTGCGGTAAATAATACGGCTTTTTTTCCTTTGTTCGGAATAAGCAAAGGAGTGGCTTGGCCTTGCTTTTCGTTTAATAAGCGCGCTTCATCAACTTTGCCATTGTGTGATAACAAACGTAATGTGTTATCAAGCGGTTTATCAGCTTCGTGGCCTTGAAAAATCACCTTTTTATCACTATCAATCAATACATGAAAAGGGGTGCCCATAAATTCATAATGTTTAGCAACTTGCCCTGTGTGATCAGTAAAAATTGGCATAGTAAGTGAAAAACGCTCTTTAACCTTAGCAACAGCGTCTGCATCATCATTGAGATCAATATTAATAGCCACAAATTGAATTTTATCGCCATATTGCTCATATGCATGCTGAAAATGTGGCATTTGCTCCATACATGGCTTGCACCAAGTTGCCCAAAACTTTAAGTAAACGGGTTTCTTGCCTAAGTAACTGTTAAGCTTAACTATTTGCCCTGCTTCATTTTCTAACATCAGGGGGGCTGTATTTGCTGATATGCTTTTGCTTACAAGTAACAAGCCTGCTAGTAGTATCAGGGGTATAAACTTATATTTCATTGTGCGTCCCTCAAATAAAATCTATCTTAAGTTTAAGGTAAGAGAAAATATTGTAAATTTTCGACATCTGCTATCTAAATGTGATTTTACTGATTTATCGCAAAGTAAGGTTTTAAAATTCACAACTCGTTTAATGCCTACATAAAATAACACTAAACTTTTTATAGGTTTGAAACGTATTACACAAAAAAAGGAGTCATTATGAAAAATGAGCTAGACGGTAAATTGATCCTCTCAGTGTATGAAAAAATCATTCAACACGGTGAAGATCATGAAGATGGAAAGCTATATGAGGGTATTTGCGCTTTTTCGGATATCGATGGTTATACGGTCTATCTAAAAGGCAGTGGCGTGTTACTGCGCTTTGGTTTTCACAATACTTATCACCTTGACTATCAACATGAAAAGAACAAAGAGGACTTTTTAAAGAAAGTGCTTTATATCGCAGAACAGGAACTGTAAAGAAGTAATGAAACGACGGGTAAAAGCTGAGTCAAAGCAACAGCAAGCGTTTATTAACCAAGTTATTAATGAGCTAAAATCTAACCCAGATAAGTTAGATATCATTCGCGAAAACCTTAGTTACTATCGTGAACAACAGTTCCTCAAGCGTGGTTTTCTACTAGCTATTGAGCGCTTTGATTGGGTATTTGAAGCAAGTAACGATGTAGAGCAAATCTGTGCGCAAATTCTAGCCGATGATTACATTGGCAAACGTTTGCGCCGCTATCCCTTGCTATACAAGGGCATTTTGGAACGTACCTATTAGTTCTCCCACCGCTAAAACATGATCTGTCCGGTAAAAAATGCTAGGTTAGCGCCATTTTGAAATAACGAGAACTGGACATGTCAAAAACTATAAACTCTCACAACACCCATGAGGGTGGCAATAATGGGTTGTTTAACCGATTTTTAGCCACCGTTGAATTTTTGGGTAATATGCTCCCCCACCCTATCACTTTATTTGCAATGTTCTGCGTTGCTATTATCGTTTTTAGCGGCATTGCCGATTGGTATGGTTTAAGCGCTATCGACCCACGCCCTGAAGGCGCTGCTGGTCGAGACCCTGATGGTGTTATTGAAGTTGTCAGCCTACTTAGTGCCGAAGGCCTGCAGCGTATCGTTACTGGCCTTGTTACGAACTTCACCAGCTTTGCACCACTTGGTACGGTATTAGTCGCTTTATTAGGTGTAAGTGTTGCAGAACACTCAGGTTTACTCTCTGCTGCTATGCGCGGCATGGTAATGGGCGCATCTAAGCGTTTAGTTACTTTTATGGTGGTGTTTGCTGCGATTTTATCAAATACGGCGTCTGAGCTTGGTTACGTCGTACTTATTCCATTAGCAGCCATGATATTCCACAGCCTTGGTCGTCACCCTCTTGCCGGTCTTGCTGCGGCATTTGCCGGTGTTTCTGGTGGTTACAGTGCCAATTTATTACTCGGTACCATTGACCCGCTACTTGCTGGTATCACCACGCCAGCAGCACAAATGATTGATCCAAATTATCAAGTTGGCGCTGAAGCAAACTGGTATTTCATGATGATTTCGGTATTTTTAATTGCCATTTTAGGTACGTTTGTTACCGAGAAAATCGTTGAGCCGCGCCTTGGTAAGTACAACCCTGATGAAGCAAGCAACGATTTGCCTAAAAATGATATTGCCGGTTTAACCGATAAAGAAAAGTCAGGACTAAAATGGGCGGGTGTGTCACTGTTAGTGGTGTCACTATTACTTGCTTGGACAATTGTTCCTGAAGACGGCATTTTACGTAATCCAGAAACAGGCCTTGTGGCACATTCACCATTTTTAAAAGGCATTGTGGTGTTTATCTTTGTGACTTTTGGTATTCCGGGTTTTGTTTACGGCCGCGTTGTTGGCACCATGAAAAACGATAAAGATGTCATCGATGCCATGAGTAAAAGTATGAGCTCGATGGGTATGTACATTGTGCTGGTTTTCTTTGCAGCACAGTTTGTTGCCTTCTTTAAATGGACCAACCTAGGCACAATTTTAGCCATTAACGGTGCTGCTCTTTTACAAGCATTAAACCTAACTGGCCCTGAAGTATTCGTGCTATTCATTTTAATGTGTGCATTAGTAAACTTAAGCTTAGGTTCTTCATCTGCACAATGGGCTGTAACGGCCCCCATCTTCGTACCAATGTTAATGCTAATCGGCTATGCGCCAGAGACTATTCAAGCGGCGTACCGAATTGGTGACTCGGTTACTAACCTTATCACCCCGATGATGAGTTACTTTGGTTTGATACTGGCTGTTGCGACTAAGTATAAGAAAGACATGGGGATTGGTACATTGGTTGCGACCATGCTTCCTTACAGCATGATCTTCTTTGTTGGTTGGGTCGCGTTATTCTACTTATGGGTATTTGTTCTGGGTTTCCCAGTTGGCCCTGAATCACCGATTTACTATCAGCCTTAAAGCGCTTCTTAAAGGTGTAAAAAAGCCAAGCTTTGAAGCTTGGCTTTTTAATGTTTATCGATATGTTCGATAATAACTGCGTCTTATCATTGTCAATGCGAATAATAACAAGATTAAGCTCATTGGCAGCGTACCACCGCCACTGGTTTTGTGTTCTACACTCACCTGCTTATACGCTTTAACAACCACATTAAATTGTCCTTGTGTTGTTCCGCCATCACCATCTGAGATAACAAAGGTGACTGTGTCAGTACCTTCAAAACCTGCATTTGGAGTATAGGTAATCGTCCCATCATCGTTAATGACCACACTGCCATTCTCTGCTGTGGCTGAAATTATAGTGAAGTCATTATTATCTTCATCTGTCACATTTGCCAAAATATCAATCGTGACTGGACTTTGATCATCGGTGCTAACATCAATGATGGCATCTATCATCGGCGCTTCATTGGCTACGACGTCAACTATCACTGTCGCAAAATCAGCCCCTCCCTGACTATCTGAAATGCTATAACTAATCGTTGCAATTCCTAGGTGCTCTGCTTGCGGGACAAAATAAAGTAAATTATTAACAATACTTACTTCACCAATGTCTACTGCTGCGGATGTCAGAATTAACGAATCATCATTCGCATCTGTGTCATTCGAGAGTACATCAAGGTATGTACTAATGTTGCGTTTAACCCTAACCATATCATCTTCAGCAACCGGTTGAGTATTTGTACTCATTGTACTGGCAATACCACTTGGATCTTCGATGATACGATTTACTTTTCCGTCGGCGTCATTTGGGCCACCGTCTTCAATAGTAAGTTGAACACACCAATGTCCTTCAGTTAATCCTTGGGTATACTGAGCATCATGTGGTGGTGGACAGAAACCTTCTGCACCAGGTGCTGATGCAATGCTATTGCGACTATCTACGACAAACTCAGTCCATCCGGTATGCATTAGCTTACGATATACAGCATTGCTCGGAATGGGTGCAAACTGAGCTATAACAATGCCGACTGACTGACCCGCTACGGGGATTTGGCTAACGTTAAAGTCAAAGACTCCGCTAGCATAATCAAATCCAGCATCTGCTGTGGCACCTGAACCATAATTCCCGTAATGCATTACTTCTTGCTCTGACACTCCGGTATTGGTGCCATGTGCTACAAACGCTACATGACCTAGGCTAAGTTGCAAACCTGGCTCGGTTTCCATTAAGAAAAATTCACTTTCGTTCAGTTTTTCTTGTACAACGTTGAGCGCTAACGAATCAGCATCTAAATAATCAGGTATGCCATCATTATCAGCATCCCCGTAACCTTCTTCATTATCAGGAATACCATCAAAGTCAGTATCTTCAGAAGATAATTGAGGCATTGAGTCAACAATAGTCAGTTCTAATAGTGAAGATCCCGCTTGTTGTCCGTCAAACACGCCGACTTCAAATTGATACGTCCCTAGCTCAAGAAGTTGTGGATCAAAAGTAAAACTCTCTTCAACACTGTCTGTATCGACAATGGCACTATCAGACGTTAACCAACCATATATGTGTGTATCGGTTAGGTTTGCATCCGTTACTAGTGTCGTTAACGTTACATCACCACCTTGTCTATTTATGATTCGCGTCACTATCCCTTGCTGATTTGCAAAGACCTCAATGCTTGGCGCAACATTCCCTTCTTCGATGGTAAGAGTATGCTCACCTAACGGACCGACAACAGCATTCTCAGGCGTTGAAAACTGAAGAACCAGTGTTTCAGACCTCTCATCAATGTCATCAGATGACACGTTAACAATCAGACTCGCTTCACGTTGCCCTTTTTCAAATCTAAATTCACCTTCAACTAGGTCATGGTCTGCACCCTCTAGCGCATCTCCAGATACTGTATATGGCACAACCACTGGGTAGTTAACGGCATCACCATTGAGAATTGCTTTAATAGAAACGGCCGTCCCCTCAGTTGCAGTTTGATTTTTACTAAAGTTAACCTGAGGAATAACATTGATTAACTGCGTTGCAGAAACTTGATCATCGCCTTCCCCGGCGCTCCAAATCACAGTGTGAGTCCCCGGTGCAAAGAAACCTTTTGAGCTTGCGGTGACACGAACTGGGTTACCCAGTGCATCCTTCGCAATAGCAGTGCCCATATTCACTTTGGTGAAAAGACCTTTAGATGCAATTGTTTTGTCTTCTGGTGCTGTAATCGTAATTTCAGCTGCCGTAGACACAACAGATACCACCAATGTGACTTCAACCACTTCACCATTTGAATCTTTAATTTGATAAGTAATTACAACATCAGCATTCAAGCCAACTGGGGCTAAGTACTCTAGTTTGTTATCGACAATGCGGATCGTGCCAGCACTCACGGTTGCCTTAACAAGAGTAAGTTCATCACCGTCAACATCAATATCGTTTGCGAGCACATCAAGCACCACATACTCATTTAAATCCGCATTGACGGTAAAGTTATCTGGCATAGACACTGGCGCATCATTGATTGCGTTAACGACAATAGTCACTGTCGCAATATTAGAGTTCAGCATGCCATCCGATACGGTGTAACTGAAACTATCAGTACCATTGAAGTCAGCGTTTGGTTGATACACCAGATGGTTTGCATCCATTATCAATGTACCATTACTCACAGGTGTCACAAGATTAAGCGTAACCTCATCACCGTTTTCGTCGAAATAGTTTAGCGAAAAGGTAATGCTTTCATCTTCATCCATGCTGAACTGTTCGTCATGGGTAACCGGTGCAACATTCGCGATAATGACAACACTGGTTGCATCTGAGGTAAAGGTTTCTGTATTACCATGGCCATCAACATAGGTTACGACAACTGTGATTGTCGCGCCAATATCAGCTTCGGTTAGCATGTACTCTGCAAGCGTTGCACCAGTAATGATTTCGCCGTTACGCATCCATTGGTAGGTAAACTCACCTACGCCATCTGGGTCTTCGATTGTCGACTCAACAGCTAAGGTTTCACCTTCTTTTGCTTCACCAGTAATACTGATCCCGCCCGTGGCTTCATCGTTAACATCGGCCACTGTGATAGCAAAGGTTTGAGTATCGGTTAATCCTCCTGCATCAGTGGCAACTAAGTTGATACTATGAGTACCTACATCATCATTACTCGGCGTACCGCTTAGCTCGCCTGTTGTAGGGTCAAAATCAAGCCAGCTTGGCAGCTCTAGCGCACTTAATTTATAGCTATCTGCACTGTCTATATCTTTAACAATAACAACATAACTATACGCTTCATCTTGTGTAGCCGACGTGACTGGGTGAGATTCAATAACAGGCGCATCATTGACTGCTAACACGGTGATGGTCACTGAGGCTGTGTTTGACTGTGCACCTTCATTATCAAGTACAGAGTAAGTAAATGAATCAAAGCCCACATAATTGCTAACAGGCGTATAAGTAACTGTACCATCTACATTATTGGTAATATGACCAAATGCAGGGTTTGTTACAATATTCACTGAATCCTCATCAAGATGACCATCAATGTCTGAATCATTCTGCGTCACATCAATAATCACGCTCTCATCTTCATTGGTCTGGATCACATCATTATTTGCCAATGGTGCATCGTTAACAGCTGTCACCGTAATGAACACCTCTGCATGATTTGACCAAAGGCCTAAATCGTCTTTAACACGATAAGTAAATGTGTCTGCTCCATAACTATTACTATCTGGTGTGTAACTGAACACGCCATTGTTCACTTGTACATTACCGTGTTCAGGCTGTGTAACAACTTCTAGACTCGTCTTATCAAGGGTGCCATCAACATCGCTATCGTTACCTAACACATTGATATTATGAGATGTGTCTTCAAGTAATACGGCGGTGTCATTTTGTGCAACTGGCGCATCATTCACACTATCTACCGTTAAAGTGACTGTCGCAATATTTGACATTAAAGACTGATCATCTTTGACACTATATTCAAAGCTATCAGTACCAAAGAAATCTGAATGTGGTGTAAAGCGGATTGTGCTTAACTCTTTATTGACAGTTAGCTCGCCATGCTTAGGGGCTTTCGTGATCGTCACATTCCCTATAAGCAACTCACTATCAACATCAATATCGTTGTCAAGAATAGACAACTCAATTGATGTATCTTCATCAAGTACACCTAAATCATTGGTCGCCACTGGTGCATCATTAACTTCACCGATAGTCACTAAAACACGTGCAATATTTGACACTGCACCTGCTTTATCTGCAATACGATACGTAAATGTATCGCTACCATTAAAGTTAGACGCAGGCGTGTAAACAATGCGCTCGTTTTGGACATTTGCTTGACCATTTTCAGGTGCAGAAACGACTACTAAGCTTGATAAGTCGAGTGAGTCTCCTTCGTCAATATCAGCATCGTTTAGTGCAACATCAATTTCAATGGCCATGTCTTCTTCGGTCATCGCGCTATCGCTATTTGCAAGAGGCGCGTCATTAACAGGATTAATAGTAATGGTCACCGTCGCCACATCTGAACGGCCATGCTCTATGTCATCGACTGTATAGCTAAATGTATCGGTCCCGTTAATATTCTCATTCGGCGTATAAGTGATCACACCATTCGCCGTATTCAAGCTAGTTTGACCTTGTGTTGGCGGTGTAACAATCATCACGCTTGCTGGGTTTAGCTTACTATCGACATCACTGTCATTGGCAAGAATATCAATCGCAACACTGTTATCTTCATCGACACTGGCGATGTCATTTTGCACATCAGGTACGTCATTCACGTTCTCAACCGTAATAGTGAAAGTTTGCTCAACCGTTGCATTGGCACTGTCGGTGACGGTTAGCGTCACAGAGTGCACACCGACATCATCATTGCGAGGCGTACCAGTAAGCACACCTGTTGAACCGTTAAACACCATCCAGTCAGGGTAGTTTGTTGCTCCATACTTCAAGGTATCATCTTTATCGACATCGCTTGCATTCAAAGTATAGATATAACGATTATCCTCCGTTGCCACTGTAATTGGCGTTGAAGAAATCACCGGCTCGTCATTCACGTTTACAACCGAGATAGTGAATGATTGAGTATCAAGTGCATTAGCACCGTCTTTGACGCTCAAAATAACAGCATGCTCACCCACATCATCATTGCTTGGTGTTCCAGAAAGTACGCCCGTTGATGGGTTGATCGTCAACCAATTAGGGAGCTTCGTTGCCGCATACGTTAGGGTATCACCTTTGTCAGCATCCTTTGCTGTTAACGTGTAACTATAAAAACTGTCTTCGGTTGCCGATGTGATTGGCACAGAAGAAATTTCCGGCGCGTCATTCACATTTTCAACCGTAATAGAGAATGATTGCGAAACAGATGCGCCAGTACTGTCAGTAACTGTTAAAGTAATGGCATATGTACCAATGGTATGCTTATTTGGGGTACCATACAGTTCGCCCGTAGACCTTGTAAAGCCTAACCATCCAGGGATCTTCGTTGCTGTATAAGTCAACGTATCGCCTTTATCGATATCGCTCGCAACAAGGGTGTAGCTGTATGGCTGGTCCTGTGTTGCTGCTCTAATCGGCGTGGAAGAAATCACAGGCTTGTCATTCACGTTTTCAACTGAAATCGTGAATGATTGAATGTCACTTGCATTTGCCTGATCGGTCACTGATATAGTCACCGTATGATCACCTACATCATCATTAGTCGGTGTACCCGCCAGCAGACCGGATGGGTTTAGCGATAACCAACTTGGTAATTGGGTCGCTCTGTATGTAAATGTATCGTCCTTATCAGCATCAGATACTGTCAGTTGATACGAATAAAGCGTATCTTCTGTTGCTTGAGTCACCGCAATTGATGAAATACTCGGCGCGTCATTTACACCAGTCACCGTAATCGTGCCATTCACTGGCGTTATACTATTGCTGCCATCAGTTAAGTTAAATGTAATACCCAGTGAGCCAGAAAAATTAGCCGCTGGTTTAAATGATAAACTTGCCAGCGAAGCGGTGACATCTGTTAACGATCCACTAAGTGTTAATTTAGCACTTTCATTATCGTACTTAACGACAGCACTGCCACTCGCCGCGCCTGCTAGCAAGCCAGATGTGTTATTAGCAAGTGTAATTGTCAGGGTAACATCATCACCCTCTTCGTCGGTGATTTGATAATTATCGAATAGTAAGCTTGCGTCACTGTCTTCTGCAACAGAAAGCGCATAACTATCAAATACTGCTCGGCTGGATTTCATAACCGAAGCCTTATAATCATCAGCAGCATCATTAAAAGAAAAATATAAGCTGTCATCACTCGCAATCGCGAATCCAGACAGACCGGCTGTATTTGATCTAGAGCTTAGGGGAGATAGCTTATGCCAGCTTGTGCCATCAAATCTCATCACTCTCACCTCAGGGCCTTCAGTTCTATTCGTATAAGCGACATAAGGCCTATTTTTACTATCAAACTCAATATCGGGTTTAGATCCACCTTCTGCAAAAAAGCCTCGTTCTCCTACTAAAACCCAATCTGTGCCATCGAATTTTCTTACTAAGGTAATCTTTTCAGCCATATCAGTATTCACAAAGTAAGGCGTATTATTATTTATAGCAAAGCTAGAGATATAAACATTTTCAAGGGAATCGACAGGACCTACCTGCTCCCAACTATTATTCACAAACTTTTTAACACTGCCGAACCACTTGTCGTTTCTTTTATCAATATAGGCAAGGTAAGGTGTGTCACTGTCATCGAATGCAAGTGAGATAAACCTTGCATCACTAGGTGAAACATGAGTACCACCGACAGTCAGCCAATTTTTACCATCCCACTTTTTAACAATTGCTTTTTTAGAGTGATGACCATCTTGATAAGCAACATAAAGATTGTCTGCGCTATCAATTGCGATTGATAAATAATCTGCGCTGCTATAACTGACAAACCCCTCACCTACGGCTTGCCAACTTCCGTTAATAAACTTTTGGACGAAAGCCCTATCTTGAGTCTTTGTATGTATAATATAGGGGGCATTATGACTGTCCATAGCCATTTCTAATTTAACAGTAACTCCAGTATGGAAACGTTGAAGTCCTACATATTGCCAAGAATTGCCCTCAAATTTCATTCCTGATATGCCGCCACCAACATATGAACCGTCTGAAAAAACTACATAGGGAGTATCATGACTATCTAACTCAAGCCTAATGTAATTGGCATTCTTTTTAGAAAAACCCGCATCACCCACAAAATCCCATTTGAGATTGGTGGTAATCTCTGGTGCATCATTTATTAAAAAAACAGAAATAGCAAAGTTTTGATTGGTAACTGGCTCAACACCATCTTCCAAGCCATCTGCTAGGTCAAATGTAAAGTTATCAGAGGTAGTCTCCGAGCCATTGTGTTTGTAATAAAGATTTGAATCATCCAGCGTTTGCTGGGTAAATGTACCATTTACAGCAAGCGCTTCGCCTGAGTCTAAGCTGCCGTTATCATTGGCATCAACAAACAAGCTGCCGTTAGTAGGCACTGATTTAAGTGTAAATGTAAGTCCTGTACCAGAGTCATCGGCATCTGTAGCGGATAAGTCAAGCGCAGAAATTACTTTTACAGCACCCTCATCGATTGAAAGACCTTTATTAGTGCTAATAGACGGCGTTTTATTAGGTGTAACAACGTTAAATGTTAAAGTTACCGGCGAGGCGCTCTCTGTGCCATCAGTCAACTCATTAGTGAATGTGAATTCACCTGTGTAGTTACCATCAAGAGTAAAAGTTAAGTTTTCAATCGTTGCCTTTACATCACTAACACTACCAGAAATTGTTAATACACCGCTGTTAGTGTCGAAGTTATAATTAGCCCCACCGCTAGCAGTACCTAAAAAGCTCCCCGCGTTAGTGTCAGAAAGTGTAATCGTTAATACAACATCGTCATCGTCTTCGTCAGATATTCCGAAATCAGCAAACGGATCACCTATTGAGTCTCCTTGAGTAATTATTCTAGATGAATCTGAGAATGTTGTTGTTGCATACTTTTTAGTTGTCCCAGGAACAGAACTGTAGTTAAAATCTATAACTGAATGATCGGCATAAAATGCAAATATATTATTTTTGCTATCTAGGGCAATACGATTAAGCCTGCTATAGGCTTCCGTAAACCCTACGTTTCCAACATACTCCCACTTGTTATTTTCATAAGTTAAAACACTCCCTTTATTATTTGTTGATAAAAACACATGAGGTACATCGTTATTGCCTAGCTTGAAGTCGACGTCTCCCATTGTAATTCTAACACCATCAAATCCATGGTTTTTCCATATTTCACCGTCATATTTAAAAAGTGCATGCTTTCCCTTTCTGTCGACTAATTGAGAAAAATTCAAATAAATATTATCATTACTATCTATCGCAATAATTGGTTGCCTTGAAGGGTATTCAGTAATCACAGGGCTACCCACATAGCTCCATTCTGTCCCATTAAATGACATAACAGAGGGTGAGGTAGGTGTTAATGAATTATCAAGAAATGAAACATAGGGCATATTAGAACTGTCAAATGCGAGTGAAGGCGTAGAACTTCTAACTGGGGCAAATCCCTCAATACCAATAACTTCCCAAGATGTACCATTATATTTCTTTACTGCTATCCTATTCTCATATGATTTGGAACTAGTGGCAATATCAATATAAACAACATGTAAAAACCCATTGTTATCAAATTGTAAGTTAGAGCTGGAACCATATTCAGTAGAGACATATGCCCCAACATCCTGCCAATCACTACCATTTAAAGTCATTACCTTGAGTCTTCCCTCAACTATAGGACTTTCACTATCAGCATATGAGATGTAAGGTTTATTAGCATTATCGAAAATGATGTTAGGTTTAGTAGCTGTATTAACAGCCCGACCTGAAAATCCTACATCTTCCCAATCAGTTCCATTGAATCTCATCACACTGAGTTTCTTAGTTTCATTATTAGAGAAAATAACCCAAGGTATTCCGTTGTTATCAACCCCAACATCCGCCCCTTGTAGCCCTTCAGGCACTCCTGCAAAACGTGCACTACCAACTAATTCCCAGGCACTTGTACTAAAACTAGGCGCTGTATTTTTCTTTGAGACTGTTAATGTATCATCCTTCTGTATATTTCTATCTGACAAAGAACGATTATCATCATCCAACACAGCGGTAGAGTTATCTCTACTTTGGGTAATGACCACTCTGTCATACGGGATACTCGTTTCATCGCTTATTAATTGTCGTAGAGTACCAATACTGTCACTGGGCTCTACATCAAGCGTAAAGGTTTTACTAGGAGCGATAATTGTAATTGGCATAGCCAATATCGACATGGGCGCAATAAGTGCGACTAAGTATAAATATTTAATAATTGTTGATAACATGGCATTTTAATCCTGTAGAAACTTCAAGCTGTTTGCTAATTCACGATGAGTGGTTTAGTAAGTAGACTCAGCTATTCCTTGAGATAATTAAAAATGTACGCCCCCTGCATACATTTGGAGTTGATTAGTTAAACTGATACTTAGCGCCAATTGAAAACATTGACGTTGAGTAATCATCTAACCTAGCTTGGTCGTAACTTAAGAAAAGTAGGGTATTTTCAAATATTGAATAGCTGATTTCACCGCCAAAAGTCACACTATTGCCGCTGCGTTTCGCTTTAAAAACATCTGATGTATTGATTTGATATTGGTAATTTTGTTGCCAATCAAGGTACCCAAGTTTACCTGTTAGTGATAGGTCATTTGTTAGAGGCCATGATGCTAAAACAACTAGGTGTGGCCCTTTTGCAGATTCAGGGTAAGTTGCTTGCATTACATCATGAAAATTGTCTAAATCAGTCACCTCTCCTGTTAAACGAAAATTTCTATCGCCAAAATCTAAATAACCCAGTTGGACTGAAAATATAGAATCTAGCTGATATCCAAATCCTAGTTGATAACCTACGTCAGCATCTTTCACTGATAAGTTTTCATAATTGACACTCTGTGCAACAAGCTCATTTTTAACAGCGTCTGCCTTAAAATCTGTCGAAGCGTGGCCTATTTGGCCATACAAATACCAATTATTTTCTTTAGCTTGCCCATCTGTACTGAATAGTGAGCCACCAGAAAAAAGAATCAGTATAAAAGCCCATGAAAAACAACTAGAACTTTTAGTTAAAAAGTATTTATGGTTCAAAATAAAGCACTCTCTTAATCTAATTAAACGGGCACAGAATTGATTTAAATACAATAATATGTAGATTTAAAAGTCAGAATATCAACTCTGCATTTATGTTTTACATTAGATGAAAAGATGAGTGATCCGAATCAGAATCTTCCTAAATTTATGAGCTTATGAAATTTCCGACAGACATTGTTATTAGTTATTTGGTGATTTTGAATAATTGACAAAAAATCAATTCTAAATAACTAGTCATAGTTTGAACTAAATGGGCTATTATTATTCATAAAATAATGATTCCCGCTTTATTAATGAAAAATAGCTATAGATTTAAATTTATTTTTTATACCCCTATTATTTTCTGTATCTGCTCAGCGGTTTTTGCAAACCCGACTAAGCAGCTCGAATCGGCCTTTGCCACGTCGTTGGTTTTAACCGATGGTGATAGTATTACCTTGGGTTTTGGTGATTTTGATCCACAAACACTGTTTGACTCGCAACATGCCAACAAAGATGAAGACAGTATTGCGCTTAGAAAAGAACTCAAACTCTACAGTATTCCTTACACTTGGCAGCTTGATGAGCCTGTTTATCAACACAAACTAAGCCTGACCAGCAAAGTAAGCTATTTAAATCAATCAGATTTCATTTCGCTTTTTGATAATGTGGCTGACGACTATATTTCAGAAACAGTGTATAACGGGATGATCGGTTTTAATGCCGAAAAAGCACTTGGCTCTAAATGGTCATATCAATTTGGTTTTAATACTCACTACTTACATTACAACAATGATTATGAGTACAACTCTCCCGAGTCTAGACGTAATTTTAAGCCTTTAGCTGAAAATCTTTACACCAACCTCAATAGTAATGCACTGGTGTTAAACCCTAATGCGACCATGATCTATCGCTTACCTAGGCATTGGGGCTATTACGAGTACAAACTTAACTTTAATTATTACTATGGCTGGGCGCTCTCTCACCCTGATGGAATAAATAATGCGGCGCCAGAAACATGGCGCACACTCAATGGTATTAAAGCTAAATTTAACATGTTCAAAATCGGGGTTTTTGAGCAAGCTTTTTACATCAAAGGCCAACGTATCGATTTAGGCGGCGATAGTCGGGTAGCATTTGGGACCGATCACTTTTATGAATACGGTATTGGCTTTTTATGGGATAGCAGAAAATGGACGTCATGGTTCGATAACTTTGGTATTGGTATCAACATTCATAATGGCAGTAGCCTAGATGGCGCTGCTATTGTCTTGTACTTTAATGAAATTTAAGTCCAATATAAAAACACAAACTGAGCAAACAGACTATATTATTAGAAATACTTAGAATTCAAGGAAGATTATATGAAACATCACCTCGCAATTGCATGTTCATTGCTTGCCTTAACGGCTTGCGATAAAACCTCTGAACAAACAGCTAAAACGCTTCCACTGCAAGTGAGTGCAGCAGATACCATTTATTATGGTGGTGATATTCTTACAATGACTGGCGATGAACCAGAGTATGCGCAAGCAATCGCAACGCAAGGCGACAAAATTATCTTTGTGGGTGATAAAACTAAAGCCCTTGAGCATAAGTTTGGTAAAACGAAGCTGATTGATTTACAAGGCAAGACCCTAATGCCTGGCTTTGTAGATGGCCACAGTCATGTGTACGCGGTAGGCTTACAAGCCATGGTAGCCAATGTATTACCTAGTCCAGATGGTGATGCTAACAGCGTTGAACAAATCGTTAATATTCTCACAGCTGCACAGAACAACCCTGATTACACCACTTTTATTGAAAAAACCGGCGCTATCTTAGGATTTGGGTACGATGATGCTGAGCTTGATAGATACCCTACAAAAATGGACTTAGACCGAGTTAGCACCGAAAAGCCTGTGATCATCATTCATACCTCAGGGCACTTAAGTGTGGCAAACACTAAAGCGTTAGCCATGGCTGGCATCGATGAAAACACAGAAAATCCTGACGGCGGGATAATTCGTCGCATGACAAACTCACAAGAGCCTAATGGGGTGCTCGAAGAAAACGCGCACTTTGGATTACTGTTCAAACTGATGAAATCTGTTGATCCTGATTTACAAGATTTAATGCTGCAAGAAGGGCAAAAACTCTATACAAAATACGGCTACACAACGGCCCAAGAAGGACGTGCTACCCAAGAAGCTTATGACTCGATGGTAAGAGCATCAAAGGCAGATAAATTCGTGATTGATATAGTTGCCTATGCCGATATGGCCACCAGCAGCGGATTTATGGACTCAGCCTATAACAGTAAAAACTACACAAATCATTTTCGCATTGGGGGTGTAAAACTTAACTTTGATGGCTCACCGCAAGGTAAAACCGCTTGGTTATCTCAGCCATACTTAAAAGCCCCCGAAGGCCAAGAGCAAGGTTATGCAGGCTACCCTACTTTTAATAATGAGCAAGCTTATCAGTATATTGAAACGGCCTTTGCCAATGACTGGCAGGTAATGACGCATGCAAATGGTGATGCCGCCATTGAGCAGTTTTTAAATGCCGTTGAAAGTGCCAATAACAAGCTCGGCAAAAAAGATCGCCGCCCTGTACTCATTCATGGTCAAACAATTCGACAAGATCAGGTAAATCGTCTTAAAGAATTAGGCATATTTCCATCGCTCTTCCCAATGCATACTTTTTATTGGGGCGACTGGCATGTAAATTCAGTGCTAGGTCACCCCCGTGCCGATTTTATTTCACCCACTCAAGCTGTTCGCAAACAAGGATTAATGTTTAGCACCCATCATGATGCACCAGTCGCCCTACCTGATGCACTACGTGTATTAGATGCAACTGTTAACCGCACAACCCGTACAGATCAAGTATTAGGGCCAGAGCAACGTGTTTCTGTGTATACTGCACTACAAGCAATGACCACATGGCCTGCGTATCAACATTTTGAAGAAAGTTCAAAAGGGCAATTAAAACAAGGGATGCAAGCAGACTTGATAATTCTTGATAAGAATCCGCTAAAGATAAAGCCTGTAGAGCTACATAACTTACAAGTGTTAGAAACCATTAGTCGTGGTGAAACCGTCTACAGCAAAAATTAAACACACTTTAAGGAGTAACATGAATAAGTTCATACAATTAGCCTGTGCTGCGCTGCTGTCTTTTTCTGCATTTGCAGCACAAACCGTTACTACAAAACTGGATATTTTAAATCTTAAGGCGCAGTCTGAGAATGTGCTAACTTCTGGGCAGCCAAGTCAAACGGATTTTGCCAAGTTAAAACAACTTGGTGTTCAGAACGTCATAAACCTTCGTGGTGATAACGAAACGAATTGGTCTGAGCAAGAGTCAGTCACTGAGCTTGGTATGAACTATTACCATATTCCTGTGCAATCTAAAGCTGATATTACCATTGAAAACGCTACGAAACTTCAGGCCTTACTCAATAAACAGCAACAGCAAACTACCTTACTTCACTGCGCGAGCAGCAACCGTGTCGGTGCTCTCGTTGCGCTATACAATGCGGTAACCTTGAAAAAGCCAATTGATGAAGCTGTTGAGATTGGTAAACAATGGGGCTTAAAAAGCCTTGAAGGGGTGGTAAGAAGCAAAGTTAACGAAGAGGTTGGTCAGCCATAAGCTGACCAACATATTAGTTTATATTGCTTTTTTCTGACTCTCTTGTTGTTTCTTGGCTTCAACTTGCTGGAACATTGAATCCACTAATTCGATAATTTTATCGTTTGCATCAATAAATTTATCCAAACCACCACCCGTTCGATAGCTTGCTTGCGCAATTGTTTTAGATTGGTCAACATTAGTGACCCAGATATTGGCATAGGCCATATAAAGAGCTAAATCCCAATGCCAGTTCGCAACATAAAATGCAATTGCATCACAACCGTCTGTGTTAGCAGTTGAGATGTCTGTTTGATACGCTTGGTGTTTCATAACATAGTTAGCCGGTATCACGCGTGTTTGCACGTTATGTTTTGCAAAACCTGTTTGCAATGATGTTACAACACCTTCTTTAACTGCTTGATGCTCTGCAATACACACAGTTTTTGGTTTTTCCGCTTCAAAACGACTTACATCCTGTTTCGCCGCACATCCAGCAAGGATAGTTACCGCAGCAGCAACAGCTGACATTTTTAAATATTTCATTATGATTTTCCTTTTTTATAATTACTTAGAGCTGCCATGCATAGCTTAGTTTAGTGAAAAAGGTACGCTCGTCACGCTCAAGACTTTTCAAAGAGTCGTCTTGATATCCTTTGTCTGAATAACCTAAGTAAAACAGCGTCTGAGAGTTAATTTTGTATGAATACACCAGCTGACTGCCATAATCGCGGTTAGTTTGACTGACATCAAATCGATAAGCTTCGTTGTTTCGATCGACATCTTCAAACTGCAAAACGAGTTTTAGCATTGAGCGCATATTAAATTTATAATAAACACGTAAATCAGTTAAATTTGCAGTATAAACACGATCATTTTGTTCGTTATCTAGATAGCTGTAACTGTGCTCTAGTTGAACCTGCCAATGATCGTTAATATCCCATGTCATCTCAGGTTCAATACGAACCATGGTACCTAAAGCTGCATTACTGTAATCAATTTTGCTGCCATATTGAGCATACAATAAGAACCGCACATCACGAATAGGTCTAAAACCACCGTAGATATAGCCTATATTTTGATTAAAGAACTCGCCGGCATAAAACTCATTACGATGAATAAAGCCAATTTCTGTTTGCGACTGCATCTTACCTTTAAAAGTAATAAAGCCATCGTATTCTTCTTCGAGTAAGTCGCCATTTTGTGCCCACGTTTTATCCCACTCAACATTGTAGCTGTACTCTGTGATTGCATCATCAGCATCACGATACCAAGTTTGCCCACCACCTAATTGTACTTGTTCGTAATCAACTTTAGCTTGGTAGCCTAAATCAGAGCGGTATTCTTTACCTATATTTTCGTAATTAGCGTAGACTTCGTAATCACGCTTAGTTCTAGTAAATTCAATAGCATAAGCTTGATCGGATTGATTCTTATCAACGCCATAATAATCAACTAAAAATTCTGAATTAGTGGTATCTGTGCTTGCAACTTGATACTGCAAACTATCTGATTGGTTAAACCAATAACTACCATCAATCGATAACACGGTATTATGGTAATCATCATTTTCACGGTGAGTGCTCATCACACCAATTGTGCCTTTTTGGCCAATATCAAATTGATAACGCCCCGCTACTGCTTGCGTTTTATCTGCCAGATTAGCAAAGCCCGACCCTTGATTTGTCGGAAGTAAAACACTGGTATTCTGATCATCAGCGTACATAAAACCATAGCTGTGCGCACCGGTTTTACCTGTTAATTTTAAACCTACATCAGGTTCAGCAATCATTCGCGTATATAAAAGTTCTAGTTGGCTGGTATTAAAGTAAGAGGCGCCATCTAAAAAGAATGGGCGCTTTTCAGCATAATAAATTGAATAAGTGGTGTTTACATCAAGTTCGAGTGAGTCTGCCTCGACTTGCGAAAAGTCAGGATTAATAGTGGCATTGATAACCGCATCTTGCGTCACACCCCAACGTAAGTCCAAGCCTGCTTCAGTATCAATATCGCCATTTTGCCAATCACCCGGCACTGTGTCTTTGCTATCATGACGAAGCGCAGTTAAAGTGGGTGTAAGCTGAATATTTTGGCTTTCTGTCATGTTGGCAAAACCTGTGAGTTTATCAAACTGACAAAAGCTACATTTTACATCTCGGTCAAAACCAACGTTCGACATTTGATAATACACATCACGCGGGTAATTTCGCCATACTGCAAAACTCCACGTTAATTCGGCCTGGTCTTTTGGAAAGCGAAGTGCAGTGAATGGAATACGCATTTCAACAACATAGCCGTCCTCTGTTATTTGCCCTGCGCTATCCCAAATAGCATCCCATGATGGGTCTTCCACCCAATCATCAATATCTGTCATGCGCATATCACCTTGCGCACCCAATGGGTTTACATAAAACTCATAGCCAGTTCGTTCATCATTAAAAGTATCAATCATCAAGGCAACATTGTCGTCTTGCCAAAGTGTGTCGCGATCTCGAAGAGCGGCACGAATTTGCGAAGGATCATTATCTTTTGCAATAAAACCCACATACAAGTACGTGCCATCTTCGTACATGTAAGCATCGGTTTGCACGAGCGGTATGCCTTTTTCGGTTGGTTCGTTCTGATATTTTAATGGCACTTTAGTGGCGTATTGCCAGTGTGGCTCATCCATCACACCATCAACACTAATAGACTCTTTAATATGGGCAAGGGAGAACTCAGCCTTATCAAATGCATTAGCAGAAAAAGGCACACTAGCAACACTGAGTAAAAAAGTAGGGGCGATTATTTTATTTATTATTCTTTTTATGTACTGCATAAACATCCATTTAGACACTAACGCGTTAGAAACGCTACTTGACTGATTTCAAAGCGATTGTAATTCATCAAGGTACATTTGTTAATCTAATTTTGCATTTAACTGTATAAAAATTAACAAAATACTCCATTTGTACGATTAGCAGAGCCAAAAAAGCCCTATCGCTAAACAGCAATAGGGCTATCTTATAGAAACTCTTATTGTTTAATATCGAAATTTATTACTTTTTGAGGCTTAATTTATTGCCTTTCAAAGATTTGCGAACATTTGCGATACGTGAACGATTCTTCGCACGCGCTTCACCCGTTGCCTGACCTGAAGCCTTATTTGTACGGCTACGGCGTAAATGCGACGGCTTTTTACCAATTTTATCAATCAGTACTTCACGGCTGCTTACTTCATAACCTGGTAAAACAACACGCTTGATGCGCTGTCCGATTAGCTTTTCGATATCGAATAAAGTGTTTTCTTCCTCACGGCTCACAAACGAGATAGCTTGACCCGGCTTACCAGCACGACCTGTACGGCCGATACGGTGTACGTAGTCTTCTGCAAGCCAAGGTAGGTCGATGTTGATCACACGTGGTAACCCTTCAATATCAATACCTCGGGCAGCTACTTCGGTTGCGACCAGCACGCGAACTTTACCTTCTTTAAACTCGCGTAAAGCGCGGCGGCGGTTACCTTGGGTTTTATCACCATGACAAACAACTGCTGGAATACCATCAAGGTTAAGCTCCTTTACAAGCTCATCGGCAGTTTCTTTCATGTTTACGAAAACAAGTACTTGCTGCCAGTTTTTCTTTCCTATCAATTCAGATAAAAGCTCTTGCTTACGGCGCTCTTCTACAGGATACACAACATGTTGCACTGTTTCTGCAGTACTGTTTGTTTGATCAACACGAATGATTTCAGGCTGCTTTAGTACTTTACTCGCAAATTGTTTAATTGCCGCCGGGAAAGTGGCAGAGAACAATAAGATTTGACGCGCTTCATCACAGCCATTAATAACCGTTTGCATATCGCTGATAAAGCCCATGTCTAGCATACGGTCAGCTTCATCAAGCACTAAATGCTTAACATTAGCTAAGCTGATGTTACCTAAACGAATATGATCAAGTAAGCGCCCTGGCGTTGCAACTACGATGTCAACACCCGCTTTCAAATCGTTAGCTTGACCCGCTAGATTGATACCACCAAACAAGCACACTGTTTTGAGTTCAGTGTATTTTGCAAACGCTTTAAAGTTATTAGCAATTTGCTCAGCTAACTCGCGAGTAGGTGCAAGCACTAGTGCACTCGGTGCATTATTTTCGTTAACCGCTGATTCTGATAATTTTTGGATAAGTGGTAAAGCAAATGCAGCGGTTTTACCCGTGCCTGTTTGCGCACTAACAAGTACGTCTTTGCCTTTTCTTATTGCAGGAATTGCACTACGTTGAACGGGAGTAAGCGTTTCGAAGTTAAGCTCTTCTAATGCCTGTAAAAGCTCAGAAGAAAAACTAAATGATTTAAAATTCATGCTGTATAACCTGCGGCCATCATATCAAGGGTCGCAAATTATACAGAAAAAAAATGACTTTAGTTAGTTATAACTTAACTAAAGTGCCTTTTAATGCCACACCAGCGATAAACGTACCCGCACCACATTGATATTCTGTTTGGCTAACAAACTCACGCTTCTTGTAATACGACTGAATATTTACAACTGCATTCATGCCTTCACGAACAGCACGCTCTTGTAATGCTTTTAAAGCACTGAGCATTACCCATTCACACGCCTCTCGGTCAGTTTTATTAAATGCATTGGTTTTCTTGTTGGTGATCACTTCACCATAAGTTGTTTTAATCGTGTTATGACTTTGATCAGCAAAATACAGCGGAATATCTAACAATGCTTGTTTCGCTTTGGTGGTTTCAAGTAATGCTTGTACAGGTAGTGTTTGTAAATCATCACGTGCAAAACTGTTTGCTGAAAACAAACAAGCTACTAAAACACATGCAAGGGTCAATAACTTCATTTAAAAATTCCTTCTATAAAATTTCCATGCAACGCCAAAACCGACCGAAACATTATAATCTTGCTTCACGAGTGGGCTTGCATCTTGTTGACTGTTAGCAAGGTGATGATATTTAACAAAACCACCTAACCAATACTGTGTTGTGTCAAAATGTACCCCAATTGATACATCAGCGCCAGAAAAACCTGAACGACTTGAGTATGCTTGGCGAGTTTCATTGCTATGTAAGTCACTCACTCCATAGTAGTAATCAAGGTATTTATCGCTAGCAAAGTTGATATTGCCACGAAACGCTAATGAAAATTGTGAATCCGCTTTTTCGATGATCGGCACTCGATAATACACACTTGGCCCATAACGCCAGCCAATATCATCAATACCTGAGAAATCTGTCGCAATGGCTTTGCGTGCAAACAGGCTTAAATACAAATGCTGTTTAGCGTTTGGTTCACCTATTAGGTAGTAATTAAGTGAAGGTCCTAATTCAAACACCCAATCTAGATCATCCATACCTTCTCGGGCTTTGTTGTCTTCACTATCAACTGCAAGACCTACGCTTGCAGATAAATCTAAATGGAGATTTTCTTGCTGCCACAAAAAGCCAGTGAAACTATTACGGTCTATGGCCATTGTGTCACTTTGATAACGAAAATAAGGCACAGGCAATAGGTATTGCTCACTTTCATCTGAACCTAAATAATGCGGGATATCTGCATAAAAAAGGCCTGCACCGAACTCCATTTTTGCAGTGCCCTTTTCTCCACTATCTTCTGCAGCATAAGCATTAAAAGTTAGAATAAATAAAATACTTATGATGCAGCGCTTGATCATGCTTGCCACTTTTTAAAAATTAACGAGGTATTGATACCACCAAACGCAAAGTTATTACTCATAATGTAATCTGTTTGCATTTCACGGCCATTGCCCTTGATATAATCTAGGTCAGCACACTCAGCATCGACATCTGTTAAATTAATAGTAGGTGCAAACCAACCATCATTCATCATATTGATACTCGCCCATGCTTCAATGGCGCCACACGCACCTAAGGTATGACCTAAATAACTCTTTAATGAGCTAATAGGTTTCTTGCCAAGGGCATTGAAAGTCGCTAGAGACTCCGCAATATCACCTCGATCTGTTGACGTACCATGAGCATTCACATAGCCAATTTGGTCGGCAGTAAGCTGTGCATCATTAAGGGCCATTTCGATAGCCACTTGCATTGTTTCTGCGGTAGGTTGCGTAACATGTTGACCATCTGAGTTACAACCAAAACCAACTAGCTCCGCATAAATGGTCGCTCCACGGGCAAGGGCATGCTCATAATCTTCTAAAATGAGTGTGCCTGCACCTTCACCAATAACCAGACCATCACGATTTTGATCAAATGGTCGTGGCGTGCTTTTCGCAGCATCATTTTTTGTGCTGGTCGCGTACAAGGTGTCAAATACCGCGGCTTCTGTGATGCATAACTCTTCTGCGCCACCAGCCACCATGGCTTTTTGACGGCCATACTTAATCGCTTCGTAAGCATAACCAATACCTTGCGAGCCCGATGTACAGGCAGAGCTGGTGGTGATCACGCGACCTTTTAAACCAAAAAAGACACCCACATTCACAGGCGCCGTATGTGCCATCATCTGGATGTAACTGGTGGCCGTTACGCCCGTCATTTCGCCGGTTTCCATCATTTTTGCAAAAGCCAATAATGGTGGTGTTGACCCCGTTGACGAGCCAAAAGCAATCCCTGTAGAGCCATCGGTTAGGCTAGGATGCTCTAATAGCCCAGCTTCTTCTAAAGCAAGCTCTGTAGTACGGGTCGACATCATAGCAACACGCCCCATTGAGCGAACTTGTTTACGCTTATAATGACTTGGTTTAGTAAAATGAGTAACAGGTGCCGCTAGTCGAGTGTTTAGTTCTGGCGCCACATCCCAGTCAGTCATGTACTGAACGGCATTTTCACCTTTTTGCAAAGCGGTTTTAAACTCGCCCCAGGTATCACCTAATGCAGTGATGGCAGACATGCCTGTAACAACAACACGCTTCATTACACCATACCGCCATTCACAGAAATAACTTGGCGGGTGATATACGCAGCGTCATCGGAACACAAGAACGACACAGTGCCAGCTACTTCATTAACTGAACCCATACGTTTTAATGGAATCATTTTTAGCATTTCATCAACCGGTAAATCGTCTGTCATTTCGGTTTCGATTAACCCTGGTGCCACGCAGTTAACGGTGATCTTACGCTTTGCAAGCTCAAGCGAAAGCGCTTTGGTCGCACCAATAATGCCCGCTTTAGCGGCACTGTAGTTAACTTGCCCGCGATTACCGGCAATCCCCGACACTGACGCCATAGTGACAATACGGCCACCTTTACGACCTTGCACCATTGGCATCACCGTTGGATGCACCACATTGTAAAATCCGTCAAGGCCAGTGCGGATCACTTTATCCCAGTCATCACCTTGCATCGCAGGGAACGCCATATCATTTGTGATACCTGCATTACAGATCACCCCATAATACGCACCGTGCTCAGCAATATCAGCTTCAATTTGTTGTTTAGCTAGTTCTCTATCGCAAACATCAAATTGCAATAGGCTTGCATGACGACCAAGCGCACTAATTTCTTCACAGGTTTGCTCTGCTTCAGCCACACCACTGCGACAATGAACAGCAATATCAAAGCCATCGTTAGCTAATCTAAGTGCGATTGCTTTGCCAATACCACGGCTTGAGCCGGTGACTAAAATACGTTTTGTCATTGATTTTCTCTTATAAACTGCATGGGGTCTTGTGGTTGAAACACATTGATTTTTGCTTCTGCTAAGCATGTTTCATCGCTGTGTATTTGACACTCAAATACACTTAACCCTGATTCTTCTTGATATAATTTTGTCACCGAGACTTTAAGCGTTTGCTCGTTTTTAAATACCGGTGCATAGGTTTTATATTTGCGCGTGCCAATTAAAAAACCAATTTGTACTTCATTTCCTTTGTCTTTTGCCAGCGCACCCGCGTAAGCTGCGATAGTTTGCGCCATATATTCACAGCCAATATAACTGGCAACCCCATTTAAGCTCTCGTCATAAAACGGGCTTTGAGAACTAATATCCACTTCACAGCAACCTGACTCTTCGCTGTAACTAGATAGGCGATTGAGCAATATCATTGGTTCGCTATGAGGGACGACTTGCTCAATTTTATAGTGATTCATTTAGATGTCCTAGTACTACACTGACATTATTGCCACCAAAGGCAAACGAATTTGATAAACAGGTGTTAATTACTGCCTTTTCTGGCTGTGTTATTAAACCAATTTCAGCCAAAGAGTCGTCTTTTATCACCTGATTACATACTAATTGATTAAATTCCGGGTAGGCCAAATAGAGCCAACATAAGCCCGCTTCTAAGGCACCTGCAGCACCTAGAGTATGGCCGGTCAAATGTTTAGAAGAGCTCACTTTAGTATTTTTTCCAAATACCTCACTGATTGCCAGAGATTCCATCGCATCATTTTGCGGTGTAGCTGTTCCATGGGCATTAATGTAGTCAATATCTGAAGGTGTTAAATTCGCGTCTTGCAATGCCATCGTCATAGCTGCGATTGCACCAGAACCGTCTGCAATCGGTGCTGAAATATGGTGAGCGTCAGAGCTTTCACCACCACCTAAAAAGGCAATACTTTGTTTTGTGTGCTGCTCTTTACTCATAATAAATAATGCTGCGGCTTCACCAATATTGATACCAGCTCTGTCGCTGCTAAACGGCTTACAGATTTCATCGCTGATCGAAGATAACGAATCAAAGCCATTAATAGTGAGTTGACACAAGCTATCTACCCCACCACAAATTACCACATCGGCTAAATCAGCACTGAGTAAGGCACGCGCACTAATAAGCGCCTTGGCACTTGAACTACACGCAGTTGAAATGCTGTAACTTGGCCCCTTCGCAGCGAGTTTTTTGGCAATATAATTGGCGGGTGCAACGAGTGCTTGGTCGTAATAATCAAATTCCTCTGGCCACTTTCCCTTCGCTGCATGGGCAATTCGGCCTCTTTCACCTTCTTGAATTGCAGCAGTACTGGTACCAATAACCACAGCAATACGGCTACTCGGAATGTTTATGCCTGTCAATGTGTCAGTAATTTGCGCCAGCGCTAAATCGATTAGCTGATAAAACCGCATTGATGCGGTTAATGGCAGTTCATTAACCAACCCCACAAAAGTTGGGCGCTGCTCAAATGCAAGCGACGTCACCTCTGTGAGTGTTTGTTTAGGTTGCAAGCTGATACTTTGCATTGTTTGTTGATGACCAACCCCCAATGCACTAACAATACCTAAGTCGTTAAGCCAAAATGGCATAATCAATTAACCCTTTGAAATTTAATTTTGTAATCTCGCTGAAAGTTTACAAGTTCTGTTGCACCGTCTAAATAGCGAATTTCACTAATTAACTGCTCACCCTGATATAAGCGTCGCGTTGAGCCTTGTTCAACCAAGTTCAAGCCATAAAGCTGCGAGTTAAGCACAGTAACCGGCCAGTGTACTAGCATGATATCAGCAAGAATATAGCGAGGATCAACCGCGTTGATAGGGAGCATTTTTTCGCTTTTAATCGGCCCTAGTAGCGCTTTTTCTAACTGAAATATCGGCATACCTTGAGCCGTCATAACAGCCAAGTTAATACCCGTTTCACTGTTTAAACTCAGCTGCGCTAGTAATGTATGCTGCTCATCGCCATGGTGTACTTCAAGTACTTGCTGCCAATTATCGGCAACTAATGATGGCGGTGGATCAAGCAAATAAATCCCTGCATTTGGCGCTAAATCAACACCCTTTTTTACTGCAAATTCACTGGCACAACTTGCCACTAATATGCTCAAGGTTAAAAGCAAAGAGCGTGTTAATCGCGACATAATTCAACCAACGTATTTAAGCGTTTGTTGCTTTGTTTTACAAATGGGTTTCGTAAATCCCATGCATAACCCGCAAGAATAGCACTGATCATCTCACGCACTTGTTGATTTTGCTCACTGTAAAAAATCACGTCCTGAAATGAGCCATCATACCAGGCACTGACGTAGGCTCTAAAGCAATTAACCCCTTGTTGCAAAGGTTCACTGTAATCGTTTTTGAAATCAACTTGCTCACCACGTAAGTAGCTATCAACTAAAGGAGCAACCAATGAAGCTGATTTTAATGCAATCGTCACCCCAGATGAAAACACCGGATCTAAAAACTCACCAGCATTACCAAGTAGTGCAAAATGCTCACCATACAAGCTCGACACATTAGCCGAATAGCCTTTGATAGCGCGCGCTTCACCAAGTGCTTCACGATTGGCTAATAACTCACTTAAATAGCTATCTTGTTCAATAAATTCATTTAAACCAGCGAGTGGTTGTTTATCATTAAGTTGCTCTGGTTTACCGACCACACCAATGCTTGCCGTACCATCACTAAATGGGATCAGCCAATACCAAATATCTTTATGCTCTGGATGAACATTAATTAAGATTTTTTCGCGGTCAAACAGGGGATCGCTAATATTATCTTTAAAATGGCTGAAAAAAGCCCAACGTACAGGGAAATTTGATGCTGACTCTAAATCAAGTAAGCGAGGTAATACTCTGCCAAAACCACTGGCATCAAGCACAAAACGCCCTTTAATTTGATAGCCTTGCTGGTTTTCATCCGTAACATCAAGTAAAGCGCCATCCTCACAATTGCTGAACGCTAACACGCTATGTTGGTAACGTATTTCAGCCCCCTGCTGCATAGCAGCATCGGCTAAGCATTTATCAAAGTCAGCGCGTTTTACCTGAAAAGTCGTGCCAGGGCCTTCGCTAAATTTCTCGGTAAAATCGATTGTTGTGTGGTTGCCACGACGCTGAAACGCCGCACCATTTTTAAACTGAAAACCAAGCGATAGTGCCTGTGTTTGCACCGCTTGCTCAAGGCCTGCTTCTGCTAAAAAGCTCATGCACTGGGGTAATAAACTTTCACCAATCGAAAAACGCGGAAAGGTTTGCTGCTCTAACACCACCACATGCCAACCTTTTTTCACCAGTAAACTGGCAGCCACGGCACCTGAAGGACCCGCACCAATAATAACAACATCAGCCTGTTGAACTTGATTATTCACCTATTATTTTTCCTTATTTTTAGGTAATGCAATACTGAGCGGCGCAAATATATAGATACATATTAGCCCCACTAATACCGTTAATCCGAAACTGAAAATGGCCGGCGTTTTCGAAACGGCCAACATGCCAAATACCCACATCGATGATGCCGCTGACAAACTAATTGCGAGTACATTGCTAGGGCTTAAATTATTGACTTGATAAAACACCAAGTAATCGATTGCCAACGCTAATATCAATAAACAGCCTAATAAATTAAAAATCGACAGCTGAGATTGCAATGCACTGCAGAGTAGCAGTACAGCTGCAGTAGTTAGTACAAGCACTAACGTTTGCTTACACGCCGTTTTAAAACCAAATTTAACGCTAAATAGTAATAACGCAAAGGTCATCGCAATGGCCAATGTCACCAGTAACGAATTTGAGTAATGGCTTAAACCTTCGCTTATCATCGCGACTTTATCGTAAACAATTAAATCTGGGTAAGCGTTGGCTAAATCCATCAGCTCGGATTTATTTACACCGGTTACCATAAACCAGCTTGCGGTTAGTGTATTGTTTGAGATCACTTGGTTAGCGATTAACGGCGCTAACGGTGAATTAAGTGCCGCGTTTAAATCAAGCATTGATGTTGAAAGCTCAACGGGCGTCTCTGTCATTTGGCTAACCACACTCATCGCTTGCTGGGCCAAATGCAGTTGCTCGTAGTTTTGCTGTTGTAATTGTTTACTAGGCACTAAGTCACTAAGCATTACAGCAGTGCCATTAAGGCCGAGAATAGTTGCTTTTAATGCTTCTTGTTCTACTAATAATTGCTGCGCATTATCGGCAAATAAAATCATGATTTGGCCATTATCTTTACCTAATAAAGACATATGCAGCGCTTCGTTTTGCATTAAATCAGCAGGGCTTGCATTTAACAGCTTTACATCATCATTAATCACAGGGGGTTTTAGTAAAGCAAAAGCACTCAGAAACACTAGCATCAGCATGCTGAGTGAGACGCGATAATGCGTTAATCGTTCTAAATAACCACTTAACCTGTTTGCTAACTGATGCGCAACAGTGTTAATGGTTAAACCAGCTTGCCAATAAGGCAATAAAATACGGGTGCAAAGCCAAGCTGTAACTAGCCCTGCAACAACGAACACGCCCACTTGACTGAGTAACTGCACCGGTGAGAAAAACAAACTCGCGTAACCGAGTGTGGTGGTTAGTAACGACAACAACAGTGCCAGCTTAAGCCCTTGACTAAAACCTTGCAGCTGCTCGGTTAAATCAAGCATGCCATGAAATGCATAATCAATGGCAATACCAATCAGTGTCACGGCAAACACCATGGTTAATACATGCACCTGACTAAAAATACTGATCAGCGCAATGGTGCCGCCAATAGCGGCGCTTATCACGGTTACAGAGGCCAACCACAATGCATTTATCGAGCGGAACACCCAGACCACCATCACAATAAGCGCCAGCAAGCTCACCGAACCAAACAAGGTCATTTCAAATTTGGCTTGCTGCGCATTTGCTGCGGTGTGAAATAAAGCACCGGCATAGCGAATTTGTGTATCTGGATAGCGGCCTTCAAGCTCAGCGATATAGGCAACAATCTCATTGCTTAAAGCTATTGATTGATTTATTGAAAAGGCATTGTCAGCACTTTGCACGAATAACATTAAATACTCATCACCTTGATAGTTAATGTTAATTCGGCCATCTTGCAGCTCAAATTGCTGCATGTGCGCCATTGCCTCAGATAGGAACCCTGCTGTAGCAAGTGTTGGGTCTTGGTTGATAGTACTTGAAACAAAAGGATCAGCGACTTTACTCAACTGACTAAAGTAATACTGTTGAAAGCGATTAGCGTCGCCAATCGCTTGCTTATATTCCTCGGACACTAAATGCCCGGCGTACTGACCGTAAAATGCTGCCAACTGGGATATTTCTGGTAACTTAAAACGAGGCTCAATATGTTTGCTAGAAAGCCACTGTTCTAAATCATCATAAGCTTTTACTGCATTCTCACCACGAAAAGAAAAGCTCAACTGCTGTTTATTAGCCGCAAAAAAGTGTTCTTCGACTTGCTGTAAGCGCGGCTCTGACTTTGGTAACAAAGCCAAAATATCATTATTCAACGTAGGCTGTTTTAGAATAAAAACAACCACTAAGGCGCTAACTAATAGGCTCAGCCAAGCAAGCGTTAGGCCCCATGCTTTCACTGTTTTTGCTCAATTTGAGGATACGCAAAGCGTAATACCGTAAAGTTACCATTTGCTTCTTGAAGACGCACACGGCTCACTTGCTTTGCTGCTACACATAATTCGAACTGACTAAATAGCTGTTTTAGCAAGTCATCTTTAGGCAATAAAGTCTGACAACCGGGCTCTGCATGATCTGTCATCGTAAATTGCTCAGCAAGTGCCACTTCATCATGCTTTAAAATCGCTTGCAGTAAATTAACGTAAGGCTCAGCGCCTTTTTGTAGCTGCGGCTCACCTTTAGCGTTAAGGGTATATACTTGCCCTTGCTTGATTAATAGCGTGCTTTTAACCGGAGATTCAACCTGCCAAGTGAGGCCATCTTCAGCAAGTTCAAACGAACCTGTTGATATAAAAGGTTTACTAAACCCTTTAAAATGCTTTTCTTGGCTAAATGTGCCTTGCTCTGTCACTGCGCTCGATGCAAACACAGGAAAAAAAACGAGCACACTCAGTAACAACACGCTTAATCGCATTAAATCACCTTTTGAAGTTTTTCTTGTAGCACAGGCGGCGAAACAAACTGCATTTCTTTTTTCTCTATATCAACCGCAACTTGGATAGTCGTTGCTTTGGTTAACTTTTTACCTGTAGCGCAATCAGTGATTACGTAATCGATACGTAATCGTGTTTCATATTCTTTTAAGTAGGCATCAACGCGGATTTTTTGTGTAAACAATGCTGAGCCGACGTACTTAATATGCATGTCAATAATCGGCCACGCATAGCCAGATTCTTGCATTTGCACATAATCATAATCAAACAAACGCAGTAATTCGCAGCGCGCGACTTCTAAATAGCGCGGGTAATTTCCATGCCACACCACATTCATTGGATCGCAATCATGAAAAGGAATTTCAATCTCAACATGAGTGCTCAGCAACGAGCCACGACTATGCATATAAACTCCAACGTTTTGTTTGAATAGCGTCAACCGTAAAGCGAAGAACAGCCTCTAGAGGACGGTCTTCATCAAGCAGCGGGAAAAACTCGCTAATGTCTTGATACATACTTTGTACATCAGGGGTTAAACTAGCAAACTCAAGCTCGCCACTATTAATACGTAAACGCAAACCTTGAATACTCGCAAGCAAGGTACTAGCAACCACTTGCTCGGTAAGTTGCAATATACGCAAACAATCTCGTGCAGCGATGGTTCCCATGCTCACTTTATCTTGATTGTGACACTCGGTTGAACGAGAAAACACACTTGCTGGCATGGTTAGTTTTAATGCTTCAGCCGTGTATGCACTGGCACCAATTTGGACCGCTTTAAAACCATGGTTAATGTAGCGACGTTCATCATTACTCGCCGATAAATTAGAAGGCAAACCATTGTTATAGCGCGTATCAACTAAGGATGCGATTTGTCTGTCTGCTAAGTCAGCTAAATTAGCAACAGCGGTTTTCATGCTATCCATTACCATTGCAATATGACCGCCATAGAAGTGACCACCATGCAATACGTGCTCACCTTCACCATCGATAATTGGATTATCATTTGCCGAATTTAGTTCATTTTCAATCATTTGCCTAAACCACGGCAAACTATCTTGCAGCACACCAATAACATGTGGAGCACAGCGAATTGAATACCTATCTTGTAAGCGGTCAGCATTACGCGGGTGTTCTACATGGTTTAAGTCTCCACGGATCCATGCAGCTACTTGCTGTTGCCCTGGATGTGGCTTCACCGAAAACAAAATATCATCAAAGTGATGACTGTTACCCTTTAGTGCAAGGCTTGCAAGGGCTGTTATACGGCTGGTTAATTTAGCTAGATAATCTGCTCTATCATAAGCAAGGCATGCCAAAGCTGTCATTACGGCCGTGCCATTCATGACTGCCAGCCCTTCTTTCGGGCGCAGCTTTAATGGCTTTAAACCAAGTTCTTGCATCACCTCTAGACTGTTTTTAATTTCGCCTTTGTAATACACATCACGCTCGCCAACCATAGCACCGGCTACATATGAAAGTGGCGTTAAATCACCACTGGCTCCCACTGACCCTTCTTGCGGGATCACCGGTACGATATTGTGATTTAAAAAGTCACGTAATAAATTCAACATCTCCCAGCTAACGCCAGAATACCCTTGTGAAAGCGAACTTAAACGGCTCGCTAAAATAGCACGCCCTTGGACTTGATTAAACACATCACCAAGGCCACAACCATGAAATCGAGTAAGATGCAGTGGTAACTCATTAACTAAATCAAGCGGCACTTTTACGGTTACCGAGTCGCCATAACCTGTGGTTACGCCATATATCACGCCATCATCTTCAAGCAACTTGTCTAAAAAGGCCACGGCGCTGTCTATTTTATTCGCAAATTGACGGTCTGATGTTAACGCTACAGCACCTTGCTCTAATGCAATATGAACAATATCTTCGATTGATAAACGCTGTTGGCCAAATACGGTAGTCGAGTGCTCTGACACCTTAGTTCTCCTTGTTTTGACTACGAGACACTTGCTCGTCATTTTGCCAAAAATCATAAAAATTAAACCATTGATACGGATAGGCCGCAGCATAAAAACTGAGCCTTTGCGCATAATCGCTAACAATTTGTTGTAATGTTTGTTGCCTCGTTTTACGAGGTAAAACGAGCTTGTCGGCGTATTTTTCAAAAATCACGCGGTAACATGTCTCGCCATTTTGCTTTTTATCTTTTAAACAAAACAGATGAAACACCGGGCAATCTAACAGCGCAGCTAAAATAAATGGCCCTTGTGAAAAAGGGGCTGGCTTACCTAAAAAGTCCGCTTCAATAACTCTTCCTGCGGTGGTGGTGCTGGTTCTATCACCGACAATCACCACAATTTCACCCTGCTCGACTTTTTCTTTGAGCATAATTGCCATATCTGGGCCAAGATCGGTTACTTGAATGAGGTTTACTGCAACATCCGGATTGATACTTTTCAGTAATTTATTAAATTCAACAGCATGATGCGTAAACACCAATACATTGATCGTTTTACTGTTTCGGTGTTGGCTAAGTGCTCTACACACCTCTAAATTGCCAAGGTGTGAGCCAATAAAAATAGCCCCTTGCTGTTGCTCATCGAGTTGTTTAAACAGCGCTTCGTTGGTGTAAAGAATATTATGTTGCTGAATTCGTCCAAGCCATGCATCTATTTTGTCAAAGGCGCTGTCAGCAAAGCAGCGAAAATGACGGAAGCTATCGCGCCAAGTAACCGCTTTGTTATTGCCATTCACTTTACGCGCTTGGGTTAAGAATGCATGTGACGCTTGACGGGCAGTTTTGCCTGTTAAAAACAAATAAAACACCACCGGAAACAACACCAACCACAAGCCTTTACGACCAAATACGCGATAGCACACGAGCAATATTTGCATGCCAAAGCGATTGCCACGTTCTTGCATTTTTGACCAGTGCTTTACAGCCATTAGCCAGCCACCTTACGCCAAAGTAGCTTGGGAGAGCGTAGCAACATACCAAAGAATAAACGCGTATGCAGCCACGAAATTCCCACGTTATCGTGTAAAGCTCGAAAATGAGATACGCCATTTTCAGGGTAAATAACCTGGGTTGGCAAAAACGTGACTTTAACACCTTGCCAATAAAGCCTGACTAAAATTTCAATATCAAAGTCCATGCGCTTGCCAAGCGCTTGCTTAGCCATTAATTGCTCAACGGCTGCTAATGGGTAAACCCGAAAACCACACATTGAATCAACAATATCAAAGCTGAGTGTTTCTACCCAAACCCAAAAATGGGTGATGTAACGACTCAAATAACGGTGCTTTGGCACGGAGCTATCATAAATAGGACAACCACTGATCACCTTGTTAGGTGATGCATTACTGAGTTCAATCAACTTACTAATATCTGCTAACGAATGCTGGCCGTCAGCATCAACCTGAATGGCATGGCTAAACCCTTGCTGATAGGCAGCCATCAACCCAGTTTGAACTGCCCCACCCTTACCTTGATTTTGAGCATGGCTTATCAAGGTCAAAAAATCGTACTGTGCGTCAAGCTCTGCAAATACTTGCTTGGCATCAGCGTCACTGCCATCATCAACCATGATTATCGGCAGCTTTAACGCTTTTAGCTCATCGAGTACTGCAGCGATAGCATGGGTGTGATTGTAATTAGGAATAACAATACAAAACTGGTTCATGGCTTAATCACAAAATACAATTCGACCAGACGCATGCTGGCCTTTGTCCGAGTGATAGCTAAACAGGCACTTGCCTTTTGCATTACGCTCAAGAGTTAGGTTTACCGTCATATCGGGGGTTGTTACTACCTGAAACTTTAACACTTCTAAATCTTGTACTAGTTTGCCAAAACCCAAATATTGCTGAGCATATTTTACTGCCCAATCCAGCTGTACTACGCCTGCTAAAATTGGTGCATCTGGAAAGTGGCCGCGAAAATAATCTAAATCAGCCGCAATGGTTAACGCTAAACTCACGCTAGTTTCTGTTTGTGATAAAACGGCCACCTCTGGGGTCACGTTATTCAGACTTGGCAAAATACTGCTCCAATGTTTTTAAACTTAATTTAGCTTGACTGTTAAAAGGAAGTGCATCGATGTAGCGCCATTTACGCGGTAAGCAAATACGTTCAAAGCGGTTTGAGAGGTGCGCTTGTAATGTGCGGTTAATTGCCAATTTCCCCTGCTGTTCAAGCTCTTTATTAGCTTCATCACTGAGCACAACCACCGCACCAATTTGCACGCGCTTAGCTGGAATAACCACCACTTTAACTTCTTTTACCCAGTCATGGCTTTGCAGATAACTCTCAAGCTCATCTAGATTTAAACGTTTTTCTTCAATTTTTATCGTTCTGTCTATACGGCCCAACAGTTTAAATTGACCATTTTTATGAACGAGTGCTCTATCATCTAAAGGAAAATTCGATTGCTCTAAAATCGCAGAATCTAGCATCAAGCGTCCTTCATGATTCAGCGATAAAAAATTACCATTAAACGGCTGCCATGGTACATCAACCGCGGCTTGTGTAACTTGTCGATAAGCAATACCGCCAGTTTCGGTACTACCAAATACTTGGGTAGCTGGGCGAGCTAACTGGTTAAATAAAGTTTCGGCATGCTCATTATTGAGCGGTCCGCCAGAGGAGAATAACCACTTAATTTTGTCACGCTCAGGAATTAACACATTATCAGCACATAAGCGACCAAGTTGCGCAGGGCTTGAAACGAGCGCTGCATAACGAATATTTTTTAGCCTTTGCGCAATATGCTCAGGGTACTGAATTTGTTCACTATCAATTATATGGCCTTTCGCCAACGGCCAAAGTAAACGAAATAATAAGCCGTAAATATGTTGATGCGAAACGGTTGCTAAAAACGTAAACTGGCTGGGTAAGTCAAATGACATTGAAAGTACTGCAAGCTCTCGATTTAATACCCGCCACGGTTTTACTATCGGTTTAGATTGTCCTGATGAGCCTGACGTATAAAATATAACCGCTGTGTTTGTTGGCCATTGTAAACGGTTAGTTTGCAAAGGCGTGTGACCCAGACTGAGTTCAAGGTTGGTAAATAGCACATCATCATCGATATTGGTCGCATCGCCTGCAAAAAAAGCAGACTGAGCAAGCAATAAACTTAAGGTTTCGTGCTGACCATTAGGCGGAAGAATAACATTATGACCACTACAGGCTAAGGCAAATAAGCGAACTGCAAATTGGTAGGTATCGGGGTGGAATAACACCACATGACTGCCAGCTTTAAGCGCCGTAAGCTTACTTTGATAAGCCGCAATATCAGCAAAAAACTGTGTGTGTGTTATTGGCTGCCCTGCAATAACAAATGCAGCATCTGGGTGAAATTTCAGGTTACTCGATACCATTATTTTTAACCTTTTGTCTAACAAGCCATTCCACAAGACCCAAGAGAGCTATCAGAATATAGGCTACTAGTCCGTTGTACAGTGTCCATGTCTGTAACGATGTAAATAGGCTAGTGTATAACGCAATACTGCCATTAATAATAAAAAACGCGCACCATACTTTAGTAACTTGGCGCGTGTAATTAACCCCTTTCTCATCAAGCTCAGGCTCTTTAATTCGAGCAAAACTCTCAATGACTGTTGGGCCACTTTTCAGTGAATAAGCAAAGGTTATGGCCATTACTGTATTTATAATGACCGGGTACAGTTTTAAGCCCAGATCATTGTTAAAAAACTGCGTTGTAGCTAAAGCGATAATAGCCCAAATAGAGGCGGGCTTTATCCATGGCATAGATGTGAGCAGCTTTTTGCTCAGCAAAAGCCTTAAACCTAACAATACCATCAGTACCAAGCTCACTTGCCTTATTGAGATATGCTGTAATCCAAAATACACAATAAATGGGTATAAAGATAAGCACACTAAAACCAGTGTTGTGGTTATCGCTTTGAGCATAGTAATGTTTATGAAACGAGTTTTTCTACTTCATTTACAACATCTTGCACAGTACGCACTTGTTTAAATGCATCTGGCTCAATTTTCTTGCCAGTGATTTCGCGTAGTTTTACAACTAAATCAACAGCATCAATGCTATCAAGATCTAGGTCTTGATACAGGTGCGCATCTAGGCTGATATCATCAGCATCAATCTCAAATTCATCTACTAAAATGCCCTGTAAAACGTTGTAAATGTCAGCAGCGGTTTTCATGCTTATTCCTACTTCTAAGTCTGTATTATGATTGGTGTTGGTTAATAAATTCTGCCAGTGCATCTACTGATGCAAAATGGGCTTTTGTTTGTTCTGAGTTTGCGTCAATTTTAACGTTAAACTCTTTTTTAATGGCTAAGCCAAGCTCTAACGCATCGATGCTATCTAGGCCTAAACCATCAACAAACAAAGGTTGGTCATTTTCAATATCATCCACGGTAATATCTTCAAGATCTAAGCTGCTAATGATTAATTGTTTTATTTTGTTCTTTAGTTCAGTCATAGGTGCCTGAGTTCCTCTGAAAAGTAATGTTGCAAATCACGGGTTAATTGTCGTGCTTGCATGGCGGGTTGTTCATTATTAAATGTGTCGTTAAACGTAAATGGATCAGTGGCAAAGCGCATCTCAAAATGCGCTTTTGTTGCGGCAACGCAATACCATGGTGTGCCTTTGGTCAAAGTACTGGGTTTCATACTAATCAGCACTGAAGTAATTGGGGCTTTACAACGCGCAGCAATATTTGCCGCACCACGCTTAAATTTTAACTGTTCACCAGGGGTTGTGCGGGTGCCTTCAGGAAAGATAATCAGGTTATTTCCAGCAGCGAGTGATGCTTCACAATCATTCAGTAACTCTTGCGGGTCTTCATTACTAATATAACCTGTGCCTTTAATTACACCGCGCATAAATGGATTTTTAAATAGGTGTGCTTTGACCACGCAGTCAGCATTTTTAATCACAGATATCAGCACTACAACATCAATTAATGAGGGGTGATTGGCAAGCACTAGCTGCCCCTTAAGATCATGAAATTTCTGTTTATCTTGCACAGAAAAATGGATAGCACCGGTGTAATGCATTAAAGCAACAAAGAATTTAAAACTATAGTGAACAGTTAAACGGGCTTTCTGCTTACGTTTAAATTCACAAGGCTCCAAAAATCGTTGAATAGGTAAAATCAACAAGGTAAGTAAAATACCGCCAAACCCAAAAACAGCAAAGCAAAAACCAGTTGCTAATACACGCCAAATTTTGTTCAGCTTTTTATATAAATTAGCCACCATGGTACTGTAGCATCCAAGCTGATTGTTGATGTGTCAGCAGCGATTGTGATCCTTTGCTTGCTAAAGCAGCTGCTAACTGTAGACTCAAGGGTAAACACGAGTCACTTTGAGAGTGTTCAGATTCAGGAAGTTGTGTTAATTCAAAATACGGTTTGTCTACCTGAACTTTGGATAATATGAACGACACACTATGAGCAATTTGTTGCTCATCGCTAAATGGTAAGTATTCATCAGGTAATACACTTTCGGCATGGGCAACCAAAATTTGCTGCTCAACACCACTCTGGACACGTGCAAAACCATCAATCATGGCTGAAATAATGCTGTCTTGACCACCTGCTATGGCATTCATCGGGGCTTTGTTTTTTGCAATAATCGAGAACAAGCCTGTTGCAGCATTATGTACACTCAAACCAAATGCGGTCGGAGAAAGCGGTTCTTGTTCAACAAGTGAATGCAATAGTTGCGCTGTTTTAGGTAAGTCGCCATGACGAGATGAAAAATTAACGGCTAACTGCTGATGCTCACCTTGCGCTTGATGCATAGTATGAAGTGCCATTTTCATAAACGGGCTTAGACGGCGGCGCTGCATTGGTGCAACCCAGCTTAAATCAAGGTCAGGGTGATCAAGATGGCTTAATTCTGCAATTTGTTGCTCGGGCGCAACCCATACACACAAATTATTAACAACAAATTTCACAAATATTATTCTTTTAGCGCCAAACGATTGCTAATTTTACCCATAAGGCATAAAAAAGTAAAATAATGGTGCTTAATTGTAGTGAAATTAAGCACCCATTCATCTTTATCGTAAAATAACGTCTTTTTCGTCTAAAAGTTGAGCTTTTTCGCCTACTATATCAGCAACATCAAGTTCGTTAATGTAACCTAAACCGATTTCTTGCTGAGCACTTGTTAGTGGCACATAAGGAAGACGGAACACAGGATTTACCGCGCCTGTCATCATCAGCGCCGTATTAATCGCGATTGGGTTAGGTTCGCAGAATAGCCAGCCCATAAGTGGCTGCAGTTTTGCATTAAGTGCATCATTTTGCTCATCCATTAACTGACGGAATAAGCCTGGAATAATGTTAGATGTAACCGAAATAACACCGTGAGCATTATGAATGTGCCGTGCATCATGTGCTTCATCGTCATTACCAGACCAACAAGCAATACCTTGCTGTTCATAATGAGCAATACGCTCATTGCCACCGCACTCTTTTACACCGATAAAGTTTTCGTGCTTAGCGAGTGGCTCAATGATATCTGGTGTTAAATCTTGGCCTGTACGACCTGCTACGTTGTAGATAAACGCAGGACCAATATCAAGTAAACGGTTAAAGTGCTCTTTCACACCCGCCAGTGACGTGCGCCCGTAATAAGGGTTAATTTGCAGTGCGGCATCCATACCGGTGGCAAAACCATACTGGGTTGCTTTAATCGCTTCACGCGTGTTGTTGCTCCCTGTATTACCAACAATTAATAAACGATCAGAGAATTTGCTAACACTGTGTGCAATTAACATCAAGTGTTCTTCCCAATTCATTAATTGGCCTTCACCTGTGGTACCGCCGACGATGATGCCTTCAACACCAGCTGCAATTTGCTGCTCAACAAGGTCGTCATAACATGCAAGATCAATGTCACCATTAGTTAAATACGGTGTTTTTATAGCGGTGATCAAACTTGCTTGTTTAATTGTTTCTAGGTTGCGCATAACTTTTTTTAATGTTTGGAAAATTTGCGCTAGTTGTATCATAAACACAGGCATTTTCCGAGTAATGAGCTGCAATAAATAAAAATACTTGAGAAAAAATCAAAGTTAAGCCAAAATCAAATACTGTATAAATTAACAGTATTTATTGTGAGTATTTGATAATGCAACTTTCTAAATTTTTGGCAACCTACTTTTATACTACCGAAGAGCTGTGCTATACCCTCTCAATTGATGAGGAAACGCTATCGGCATGGCAACAAAGTAGTTTATTTCCAAAACCGAGTTACTGTTTGCAGAGTCAATTAGAATGCAGTTCGTATTCTGGCATTTATCAATGCGAAGAATATCAAGACTATTACCCTCGTGGCGCCGCTAGTTGGGGGCAATTAATTATCAAACATGACATAACCTCATCCTGCCAAGCGTTTAATTATTTTGCTCAGCAATATTCGAATCAACTTAGTAAGCTTGCCGAGCAAGGCTTTGCTATCAATGAAGAATTATTTGGCAGTGAAATTGACGAGCACTTACAGCAAGTTTGGCAACAGTTTTTATGCAGTAAATACGGTGTGCTCACACAAAATGGCTTAGTTGAAGAAGCCGTTCAGCTAGATGTGGCCAAGCTATTGATTGATGATATTACTGAAATGCGCACTAAAACAGGTTTAAACATGGATGAACGTCAAAGCTTGCATAAGGCACTAAAACTAATAAATCGCGCGTTAAGCCATGGTACGGGCAACGAAGGTAAAAATACCTTACGCCATCGTTATATTGATGACGTAGTGGCAAAGTACGATCTATCGGTAAAATAACCTCTCATTTTTGCGCTTAAAATGAAGCGAAACTGAATGGCCGAACAAAGTTACAACTATGTTTATTTTGTTGTAAATAGGTTAATACAATTTGCTACTTTTGTTTTGTAGGTTTTCATCTGCTTGATCGATAGATTGGTCTGGTCGAGTTATTGCTCTTGTCATATTTGTTATTTTGACACCTAGCAATAACTTCTTTCTTCCAAACTAATTACATCAAAATACAGGATGAAAAAATGAAACCTTTTCCAAGGCTTGGTCGCTTAAAGGCGACCTACTTAGCCATGCTCGGCTTATCGATTGCCCAGCCAGCAACCGCAGAAGAATCATTTGTTACACAACAAAGTAAAGCGGATGCCCTTACATTCACTTTGATCACTGGGGACAAAGTATCGGCTGTTGTCAATAAAGACGGCAAGCTAGGCGGCATTCGATTAGTGAATGCAGATGGTTCAGATACATTCACCAGTATCTTTAAACGTGGTAACAACACCTATGTTGTTCCAAACCATGCTCAAGCCTTAGTTGATTCAAATGCGATTGATTTAGAGTTATTTAACATTAATAAGTTATATGAATCGGGTTACGATGATGCATCAACAGACGCGCTCCCCGTCATTGTTGAATACCGCGACGGTACCCTTGCAGGACCGGCAGTCCCAGCAACGCTTGCTGGTATGTCATTAACCGGTGAAATTGAGCTAATCGACAGCGCTGCATTTGCAATCAGCAAAGACAAAGCAGCGCAAACTTGGCAAACCTTGATTGCACAAGCTGACGTTGAAGGTCTTTGGCTTGATGCTGTCGTTCATGCTCACAATGTTACCCAGTCAGAAACACTGAATCCAACAGTCCCGCTTACCGGCGCATATGGTGAGTCAGCGATTAACTATAATGGCGCAGGTATTAAAGTTGCCGTACTCGATTCAGGATACGACATTGAGCACCCTGATTTACAGGGGCGAGTAATAGCATCACGAGACTTTACTTACTCAAGCAACGGTGTAGATGATTTAAATGGTCATGGTACTCATACAGCCTCAACCGTTGCAGGCAATGGCCATGAGTCAGAAGGTAAATGGGTCGGTGTGGCGCCTGCTGCCGATTTAATAATCGGTAAAGTACTTGGCAATACAGGAGGAGGATCAACTTACGGTATTTTAAATGGCATGCAATGGGCGGTGCTTTCAGAGCACGCTGACATTGTAAATATGTCGTTGGGTGGCACAGCAACAACCTGTAGTGGCCCATTGGTTGAGATGGTTGAAGCGCTGAGCGATAAGGCCTTATTTGTTATCTCTGCAGGCAATAGCTTTACCCGTGAAACGATTGGCTCACCAGGCTGTGCACCAAGTGCACTAACCGTAGGTGCAATTGACCGTGATGGCAATACGGCGTCGTTCTCTTCACGCGGTCCATCGCCAGATGGCCACTCAGCAAAACCAGATATTGCTTCGCAAGGTGTATCTATTGTTGCTGCGGCTTCTGGTGGCTTAGGTGATACGGCTTACCGTGTGTATTCAGGTACTTCGATGGCAGCCCCTCATGTTGCCGGTGGTGCTGCAATTGTTATGGAAGCTCGCCAAGACCTTACACCAAAAGAAATTAAAGACGTGCTTACATCATCTGTATTTAGTGGTGATTCTCACGTACTTGAGCAAGGTGCCGGTGCCATGAATATCGACCGTGCCATTGATCAAGCTATTGTAGCCCCTGCAAACCGTGAACTTGGCTACTTTGATAATGCCAATAGTGCATTTACCGAAACACAGATCACGTTAACAAACACCTCTGATGAAAATATTAAATTAAAATTGAAATTAGACTTAATTGGCGAAGATGGCAAAACACAATTGCCAGCAACTCTAGCAGAATTAGATATTAAATCTGTGACAATCCCAGCCAAAGGTGTTGCTCAAGTTCCTATGTGGATTGACCCAAGTGTGGCACTTAATAACAGTGCTTATGGTGCAATTACAGGTCGTATCACAGGCACAACCGTTGGCAATACAGATCAGCAAGTGACTGTACCAGTGTCATTTTGGATTGACCAGCCTCACGTTAATTTAACGGTAAACCTGACTGATCGCTGGGGTAATCAAGCAGGCTCTCCATCTAAGCTTTACTTAATTAATGAAGAAGATGATTGGGGCAGTCTTGTTAGGCTCACTGGCGGTAAAGCCAATATCGATGTACCTGCTGGTTACTATACGTTGATTGCTAACATTATGACTTACGATAACCCGCAAACCAGCTCTGGTTTAGTTGATTCAGCGGCACAAATGGCTGTATTAAATCGTAAGATTGATGGCAAAACAGAGATTAACTTTGATGCACGTAACGCTCAGCCTGTTACCTTTAAAGCTGACCAGCCTCTTGATCCACAAGGTTATTCGTTTGGCTTTACTTACGCGATTGACGATCAAGAAGTTGCGAAGCTTGCTGCTATCGAAATGGCACCTGATTACGTAAATGATATGTATGCATGGTCACAAGGTCATGACGACCGTTTTCGTTCATTTATCACCACCCGCGCGGTAGCTCCAGAAACAACCGTCACTATGCAAAACGGGGTTGAACTTGATTACATCAAACAAGGTTTAGCACTGTCTTTTCATGGTGAAGGCTCTGCAGAAGTCGTACCTGTAGGTGATGCAGGCTACAGCACTGATTGGAGTCAATTTGAGTTAGATGGAAAAATTGCGCTTATTGCTAACCCTAATTACCTCACGTCGTACATGGTTGGTAACGCGATGAAACATGGCGCCATTGGCGTGATTTTTTATCGCCCTGATCGTGGTGGCCGATATAAAGGCGCGATCACAGGCACACCAAAAGTACCCGTGATTGGTATTAGTACCGAACAAGGTGAAGCCTTAATGGCAGAAATAGAGGCTGGCAACAATATCGTTAGCTGGTCTGGTATTGCGGCTGAACGCTCACCTTATGCTTATTCAATAAACCATATTGTTGATGGCCGAATTCAATCTGGGCAAATCAATATTGCTGAACATAAAATGCATAAAATAAGTGCGTCTTATCACTCGCAAAATGATGAGCGCCCGGCATGGACTGATGTTATGGCAATGACCAACAGTACCGGTGAGTTCTACTCGACAGGTAGCTCGCAGTTAATTATGTTACCTCATCAACGTGATGAATATTTCACAGCAAGTGCAAAAAATGCATGGACGAATGTCGTTATGCCAAACTACCAAATTCAAAGCGCAGGCGCTTATTTTGATGGTCCACGTGCAATGACTGAAGGTGCTGAGCAAAGTACCACTTGGTTTAAAGGTCCACGTGCTGGTAGCTTAGGCAGCAGTGGCTCGGCGATTATTAGCCGCGATACCAATGTTCTTTACTTTAACCTTGCTCCGTTTGGCGATGCCGCAAACCATGATGGTATTTTTGGCTTTATGGGTAGCTCAGCCTTTGGTTTAAAAGTAAATGGTGAGCCAGCATCTCCGTATCAAGGTACGTTAACACTTGAGCCGGGCTCTCATCAAATTACCTTAGAAATGCGTTCTTATGCCCGTGGTGTTGGTGAGCGCTCTCCAATAAATGATAAGCTAGGTTCTCTTTACCAAGGTTTCTATACATTTACCGCTGACGAGCAGCAACAAGGTGTTCAGCCAATTTTAGTGCCTATGGTTGATTTACCGGTTGATATTAACAACAGCATGAAAGCAGGTGAAGCCGCTCAAGTTAAGTTAACGGGTTTACTAGACGGTGTAGGTGAAGTGGCGCTGGCAGATGTACAGTTCCAATATGCATACGGCCAAGAATGTACGATTGCTAACGTGCCTGCTTATGTCTATTGCCCTGTATCAACGAAGTTCTCAAGCGAAAACTGGTTAGATGCACAAGTTGAACACATTGACGGTGAATGGGTAGCTACGATCCCTAATACTGGAAACGTCGGTGACTTTGTCCATATTCGTACGATTGTTTCTGATTATGGTTCAAGCCAAGCAGAGCAAATTACCATGCGAGCTTACATGTTAGATTAATTAGTTAGCGCTAATCAGCAAAGCCGCCTTCGGGTGGCTTTTTTCATGTAAAAACAACATGATCAAGTATTAAGAATCTAAATGCTCGTACTGACCTCGGTACACTTCAAAAGTCTTCACAACAGTGTGTTGCTCTTTACTTAGATTATCAAACCAGGTATCGAAACGCTCATCATCATCTTGTTCACTTAACGCTAAATACTGGGCCAATAATTCAATAATATCGTTGTGAGTACACGACAAGGTGTCTACATGATTAGCTAAAACAGAATGGTCTTTATCACGAAGCGTGTTCATTACATTTTGATCTAGTTCTTCACGGCTAGTTTTATCATTCACTTCCATATCCCTCTTAAAAATAAGCACGCATTCCTAGTTATAACAGCCTTATCGACAATATCCAGCTTTTTAAATCTAACTGCTTATTGATTGTTCAGCTTGTACAAATTTAAGACAACGCGATATAAATAAGAATCATTTTTATCTTGATCTAAATAATCAACCACCCTATAATCGCTACATTATCACATAACAGATAGGTGCATTATGAAGCCAAATATCCATCCTGATTACCAGCAAGTCGCTTTTCATGATACAGCGGCAGACAGCTACTTTATTATTGGTTCGACAATCAAAACTACACGTACGATCGAACTTAAAGGCAAAACTTATCCTTATGTACCAATTGACGTATCAAGCGATTCGCACCCGTTCTATACCGGTAAACAAAAAGCCGTTGCGAGCGATGGCCGTGTTGCAGCGTTTAATCGTCGTTTCAAAAACTTGGCGAGCAAATAGTTGCTTTAAGGAAAGAACATGAAAGTATTAAGTTCATTAAAAAGCGCTAAGAACCGCCCGGGCTGCCAAATCGTAAAACGTAAAGGTCGTGTCTATGTTATTAATAAAGACAACCCGCGTTTTAAAGCAGTTCAAGGTAAAAAGAAAAAGCGTTAAAAAAGGTGCCTCGGCACCTTTTTTTAATTAAAGTAAATCTAACTCAATAGCTTAGTTGCCAAATAACAACTCCCAAAAGCCTGGCGGCTCATGTAGCTCATGGTATTTTTTACGTAACTCATCAATAGATTTAAGCGGCGCTTTTGCAGCTTCAAGGCCACGAGTCGTTGCAAGTTGCTTCGCTTGCTTTGCTTGATTTATGACTTTATCAAGCCCTTCTAGAGACGCTGTTTTATGCTGTTTAAAATCAGCTGTTTTAGCTGTCTCTAACAACACAATAAACTCATCAATAGCGGCATTAAAGGTAGCTAAATCAGTAGCCCGTACGGAGTTTTTATAAGCAAGCCCCATATTTTTCATATTGGCCTCAAGATCAATATCAGAGGCTACACTCACACTCGAAAAAACGATTAAAATACTAATAATAATGGCTTTCATAAAATCCCAATTCAAAAAGATATTGATGTATTTTAAACCCAAAAATAAAGCCCATCCACCTTGTATTGATTAGCTAACGTAAAAATAAAATAAGGATTTTTAAGCAACATCTTTTCAGATGGTAGTGAAACAAGAAAGCAACCGTTAATAACCACATTTCAAAAAGAAGCTACGTACAAATTGCTACATTGATTTAATTTGAATCAAAGATCGCCAATGTTAGATTCCATTAGTTAATTGTGTGTAAACAAACATTTAACAAAAAACCTTTAGGTAAAATAAAAACAACAGGTGTTATTAATGAGAAATAATAGTTTATTAACTGCAAGTATAAAATTCGCACTTTATTCTTCAATACTTTCTGTTTCTGGGTATTCACTTTCCGCAGAAAAAGAAGGTGCTGAAGCTATCGAAAAAGTACAAGTGATCGGTTCTCGTATTCGAACGGACAGTTTCGCAAGTGAAACCCCTATAGATATAATTACGGTAGAAGATGCTAAAAATGAAGGTATTAAAACGCTAGCTGATTTACTTAGAACAAGTACTGCCGCTGCAGGTTCAAATCAAATCACCTCAGCAATGAGTGTAGGTTATGTTACTGCAGGTGGTAAAGGCACTGAAACTGCATCATTACGAGGCTTAGGGGCATCACGGACCTTAATTCTTCTAAATGGTCGTAGAGCTGGCCCTGCGGGTACTCGTGGGCAAGTTTCTGCTTTTGATCTTAATACTATTCCACTATCTACAATTGAACGTGTAGAAATCCTTAAAGATGGTGCATCTTCATTATACGGTTCAGATGCGATTGCAGGTGTTATCAATATCATTACTAAGAAAGGTGACGATAAATCTGTAAATATTGATATTAGCCAACCATTTGAATCGGGTGGTGAAGAACAACGCTTCAATGTTAGCTATGGTGAAGAATTCAACAAAGGTTCTTTTCGTGTAACAGCCGATTATAAAATTTCAAAAGAGCTTAAACGCGGTGATAGAGACTTTCTAAATTGTACCGAGCGACTTTTATATAATGAGGATGGCACTCAAGCTGATCCAATTGATCCTAGAACGGGTAAAGCTAACTGTAATGAAACTGGGTATGGCCTTTGGGTATATGGTGCGGGTGCATCAAACATTGTGGGTAGTGGACCAAACTTAGCATATGATTATGATGGTTTTTTTGGTGCGAATGGCTTTGATAATTATAATACTACAGCTTCTCAGCCCGGTGATTTAACTACGCCAGATGGTTGGTATCCTGTTTCTTATGACAAAGAAAGTGATGGCTGGTGGAATCTACAACATCCATTTTTAGATAATGAAAGTATGCGTCCAGAAACGGAAGTGTGGTCTGTATTTGCCCAAGGTGATTATGCAATTACTGATGATATGAAATTATACGGCGAATTAATCCATAGCTCACGAACGACTATAATGAGTAGTTATAGACAGTTTTGGATTGGTGATATAGGCCCTCAAGCTGCAGACCTATTTGATGGTTTCTCTGGAGACGCATTTTTAATGCCTGTTGCTTTATCTGATCACTACGGTTCTGAGACAACTGTTGATTACACGCGTGCTGTAGTTGGTCTAGAAGGTAGCCTAGGGGATTGGTTGTGGGATGTATCTTACCAAAATAGTTACAATGATGGTGAATATCAGCAACAAATCTTTTTAAGAGATTCGCTTGTAATGTCACAGCTAAATTTAGCGAATGATGTTCAATGTAATGGTGAAGTAACTGAGATTTCAAAAAGAACCTGTGTGGATATCCCTTGGACAGATCCGAGCTTCTTAGCAGGAAACCCTTCTCAAGAGGTTAGAAATTTTATCTTTGGTGAAGATATCGGTAATACTATTTATAAGCAACAAACTTTAGATGCTTACATTACTGGTGACTTATTTGAGCTACCTGCAGGAACAGTTGGATCTGCATTTGGTCTTTCAATACAAAAGGATGAAATCAAAGACACACCTGGAAAACATACATTAGAGGGCAACTCTTGGGGTCTTACAGGTGCAGGCATCACTGCAGGTTCACAAGTCACTAGAGCAGTATACGGTGAAGTTAAAATACCTGTTGTAAAAGAGCTATTCTTAATGAACTCACTTGATTTATCAGCATCATTTCGTTGGACAGACGTAAATACTTATGGGAACGATACGACATATAAATTAGGACTAAATTGGGAAGTAGCTGAAGGCTTTAATATTCGAGCAAACCGAGGCAGTTCTTTCCGTTCGCCAGCATTATATGAACTATATTTAGCGAACCAATCTGGTTTTGGTGGCCAGTTAGCAGTCGATCCTTGTTTAAATTGGTCTGAAGAGTTTGCCGCAGGCAATATTACTCAAACAGTTGCTAATAACTGTCAAGCAGATGGTATTCCAGCTCATTATGCTTTAGGCGGTAGCTCTGCGATTATTTATACTAGTGGTGGTGAAGGACGACTAAAAGCGGAAACTGCAGTCACAGAAACTATTGGCTTTGTTTGGAGAAGCCCAGAAGACACTTATGCTCTTTCAATAGATTATTACAACATCTCGATTGATGATGAGGTAACTAGCCTAAGTGGCAGTAATATCACGTCTCAATGTTATGAATCTAAAGATTTTACAAATGAGCCTCTGTGTGACCTTTTCACTCGCCGAGATGGAACTAACAATGATTATGGGATTGATGAAATCTATAGTGGATATGTAAATGTTGCGAGTCAAAATGCACGCGGTGTTGATTATAACTTCACATACCAAGATATGTTTGACTTTGGCTCAATTCGATTCCGTTTAGAACACACAATGCAAATTGAGCGTACTTATCAGTTATTCGAAAATAGTGAGCTGAACAATGAAGTTGGCGAGATGGGTGAACCTAAGCATGTTGGTAACGCATCATTGACTTATAGTTGGGATGATTACAGCCTGACATGGACTGCAAATTATTTTGACTCTACAAACGATTATGAATATAACAATGATTCAAATCTAACATCATACCGTGGAGAAGAAGTTCGTTTCATTGGTGAAACTAGATGGACAACGTACCACACGCTTTCAGGTTCTACTAACTTCTCAGATGGTTGGAGTGCAACGATAGGTGTTGCAAACTTATTTGATAAAGAGCCTCCTCGCTTATCAAGCACAGAGTTCCAAGTAGGTAATGCCGCATTGTATTCTCAATACGACACTATAGGACGCCGCGTATTCGCAAATGTTACTTACGAATTTTAAATAACGATTTAATTTTAAAAAGTAACAATATACAAATTTGATTCTCTTGGGGCTGTACATTCGTGCAGCCCTTTTTTGTATGAGCCCTCAAAGCCTACTCCAATCATTTACTTCAAAGCAAACGATTCGCGCTATACTTCACCATATCAACCTTTTAACCTAATCATATCATGCTAAGAACAGTATTTTTCATAATCTTGCTATTTTGCTTACCAAGTGTTTTTGCCAAACAAAGTATTATTTTTATAAACCCTGGCTATGAAAATACGAATGTCACAGGCCCATTTTGGTTTGAAGTGTCTCAGTTGATGCGTGATGCTGCCAAAGACTTTGATCTCGATTTAACGATTCATTATGCCAATCGAAATCATATTGAAATGAAGTCATTAGTAGCTAAGGCGATTAAAGCAAAGCCTGATATGCTGATTTTAGTTGACGAAAAAAGCGTGCTCACCCAACAACTTTTAAGCTTAAATAGCACCTCTACACCTATTTATTTTCTACTTAACCGCCCATCAGAATTAGAACTAAAACGTTTGATTGATCATGGCATTAAAATCGCAGGTAGTGTGGAACCCGACAACAAACAAGCAGGGCAATTACTCGCAGATAAACTGATTGAAAAAGCTCAGTACGCGGCCAATTTTCTCGCTATAAATGGCGATTACACCACCCATGCAGCACTTGATAGAGAAGAAGGTTTAAATCAAAGTGTTCAAACGCATGAGAATGCTAATATCACCGCAAAAACGGTTGCCAACTGGTCAGCAACACAAGCGTATCGCCATAGTCTTGGCTACTTTAGCCATCAATCAAACATGAATATTGTCTGGGCTGCCAACGATGCTATGGCATTAGGAGCAATTACTGCGCTTGATGAGTTAAACAAACGCAAAGATGTATTAGTTGGCGCAATAAATTGGCCGCTCAGAGCCGTAGCAGAGAAGATAGACGTCACTATCGGCGGCCATGTTACGTTGGGGGCGTTTGCTTTGGTAAATATTTATGATTTATTGAATAAACACGAAACCGCACCTATGCATCATGAAGTGGCTATTTTCAGCCAACATAACGAACAAACACTCAAGCTTGTTGAACAAATTCACAGTGATAACTTAGCAATTAACTTTCGCGTTTTCAGTAAATCAAATGAAAATCCCCTTCCCTTCAGTGTTGAATCACTTCTGTTAGAAGCAACCAAAAGCGCACTGTAAAGGGCGTTTACATTACTTATTACTGAGCCATACAGCTTGATATGGGGTTAGCGAAATTGTTTGTGTTTGCTCGGTAATTTGCTCACCGCTAATTAAATCTCGCCATTGTTCGGTACCAATCAAATTTAAGTCAGCAAGCGTAAGCGTTTGTTGCTCGTCACTAATGTTATAAACACAAAACATACTTTGCGAACGATTGATGCTTTGTCGCCAAAAACCAAAGAGCCCTTCGCTTAAATGTAACGTATATTGCGTCGCATTAGGGTGAAATGCACTTTGCGCCTTACGAATAGCCATTAGGTTTTTCATCGCTTTAAACACAGTACGATGATGGGCATTTTCGTTACTTAACTTTGCTAGTAAATCTGACTCTTGCCAGCGGTGACGATTAATCGCTCGGTTATGTTGGCTGTTTTCAAAGCGATCATAATCATTAGTAGTACCGAGTAAGCTATGAATATACAAACCAGGAATACCTTCAAGCGCAAACATAATGGCATGCGCACATAAAAATCGTGCAACCCCCCATTTATCTGGGCCTTTATGGGTACCTTGCAATGCATCAAATAAGGCAATATTTAACTCATAAGGGGTATTGGTGCCATCTGGGGCGGTACGTAATGAGACTTTACCGCCATATTTCGCAGTCGTATTTACCATTTCGGCAATTTCACTTTGCTCCAACAAGCCTTCAACGGGGCGCAAGCCAATACCATCGTGTGAAGCTATAAAGTTAAAGTATGCCGTCCCTTCTTGAGGAGGTGGCATACTCATCATCCAGTGCTTTAATGCGGTACTGTCGCCACTGAGTAAGGTATGTAATAACAGCGGTGGTAATGAAAAGTTGTAAATACAGTGCGCTTCGTTGGCATTACCAAAGTACGATAGGTTTTCGCGGTTCGGGATATTAGTTTCTGTAATAATAATCACATTAGGCTCAAAGTGCTCAATAAGGGTGCGAAGCAGCCTAATCACTTCGTGAGTTTCAGGTAAGTTAATGCAGCGGGTATTGAGTTTTTTCCATAAAAAAGCCACCGCATCAAGGCGGAAAATACGCACACCGTTATCTAAATAATGACGAATAATGCTGACAAATTCATTGAGCACATCTGGGTTAGCAAAATCAAAGTCAACTTGGTCGTGACTAAAGGTACACCACACATGCTGCAAACCATCTTTTGTTTCAACCGCTTGTAAAAGGGGCGATGTTCGCGGGCGAACAACTTGCACAAGGTCATCACTTGGGCTTGCCGTTTTAAAATACCCTTTTCCCGGCACTTTGCCCTGAATAAAGTTTTCAAACCAAACGCTGCGGCTAGAGCAATGGTTGATCACCAAATCTGCCATCAACCTAACATCCGCTGAAATATCGCGGATATGTTGCCAACTACCTAACGCTTCATTCACTTGCACATAGTTCATTACCGCGAAGCCTTCATCTGAGCTATATGGGTAAAATGGCAAGATATGCAGTGCATTAAGTTCAGGTAAGCATTGGTTTTTTACAAAGCGATGTAATGTATGCAAAGGTGGCTCTTCAGGCTTAGCAACGGCTTCATCCGTATTAGCATGACGAATAATCGAATCACCGTAAGCAATTAAAATCATATCTTGCTCATCCCAACGGTTTTTATGCGGCGTTGGGTCTCGAACAGGATCATCACCTAACATGGTATCGATTAATCTATCTGCGAGTTGTTCAAGCGTTGTTGATAGCTCAACCTCGCTGTAGATGCAGGTTAAATGCTGAATAACCCTTTGTTGCAAAAGCTCTAAAGTCACGTGCCTTCCCCGTTAAATATATTCTTTGTTATCAAGCTCTACGGCTTCTTCTAAGCGAGCAAACATCTCCGGCATTGCCGAAGCTACTCGGTTCCAACTCGGCACAAAGGGTGCTTCCATTGGATTTTCTAAAAAGTGCTGACCCGCATTCATAATATTTTGTGCAAACATTTCAACGGCTTTTTCTTCGTGGTGAATATCAAGTGTTAAGCCATTCATTAACGCATCGTTGTGATAGGTTTCAATAAAATCGAGTGCAATTCGGTAATAGGTTGCCTTTAATGAACGAATCGTTTCTGTCGTAAAGGTAACGCCTTGGGTAGCGAGCTTTCTGAATAAAGCTTTGGTGATATCAATCGACATTTTCGACAAGCCCGCCGCTTGGTTTTCTAACGATAAATCTTGGTGTTTATGATCATAGTTATCAGCAATATCGACCTGACACAAACGGTTATGCGAGTAGTTACGATACATCTCTGATAACACGCCAATTTCTAAGCCCCAGTCACTTGGAATACGAATATCGTTGAGTACATCACGGCGGAATGAAAACTCACCTGCTAATGGGTAACGAAACGAATCCATATATTCTAAATAATCGTTGCTACCTAAAATTGTTTTAAACGAACGCAATAACGGCGTTACCAGCAAACGTGACACACGGCCATTAATTTTGCCCTCAGCGGTGCGCGGATAAAACCCTTTACAAAATTCATAGTTAAAACGAGGGTGAGCAACGGGGTAAATTAAACGTGCTAATAACGCTCTGTCGTAAGTCAAAATATCGCAGTCATGCAGTGCAATTGACTCTACTTTTGAGGTTGCCAACTTATAGCCCATGCAATACCAAACATTGCGACCTTTACCTAGCTCTCGTGGCGCAACGCCCAATTTTTGTAGTTCTTTATCGAGCGCTTGTAAACGCGGGCCATCATTCCAAAGTACCTTATGAGGCTGATCAAGCTCCGCAAAAAACTGCAGTGCATGGCGATATTGGCTTTCATCAGCGCGATCTAGACCAATGGTAATTTGCGATAAATAAGGCACATGTTTCAGCTCAGTAATAATATTTTGCAGAGCGGGTCCTTCTAACTCACTGTAAAGCGAAGGCAAAATCAGGCCCATTGGGCGTTGTTTTGAAAAGCCCAACAACTCTTTTTCTAGCTCTTCTACTGGGCGGTCAGCAATATTGTGTAAGGTCGTGATAATGCCATTTTGATAAAAATCAGCCATGAGATTGCTCCTGTTTTGCTGCAAAACGCGCTTTGATGATAGTTAACGCAGAAACTTCTTGAACCCAACCTGCAGGGGCGGGCTTTTCGCTGAGCTGCCATGCTTTTTGTAATATTTGTGATTGTACTTGGCTGCCAGGGTTATTGATTAAAATAGCGGTGTCGGCCGCTTTTAGCATGGCTACATCGTTTTGACTGTCGCCAAGCGCTATCACAGTAAATGGATTGCGATAGGCTTTTTTGAACTGATTTAACAGCCACTTTTGTGCAAGTCCTTTATTGTTACCTTTGGTTAAATGGATAAAACGGCCGCCAACAAGCACTTCGTAGCCTGCTTGGCTCATTGCATCTATCAAGCCCTGCTTTTCTTCATCACTGCCCGAAAAACAAACCGGATCTGAGTACTGTCTTTGTAAAGCTAGTTCACTCTTATCAACGGGGAGCCCTGTCAATTCAGCTATTTCTTGTGCACTAAATTGGCTAAATAAGCGTACACAATGACTAAATTGACTCGCATATTGTTTAAGATCGTCGTGCAATTTATCGGTACTTTGCGTCATGGCAAAGCGCCAATAACCTTTATAGTCATCACAGCCAATCGGCTTTACTTTGAAATAGTCTTTCGGGATATAAACAGCCGCACCATTTTCCACAATAAAGGGCTGGTGATGATCCAAACCTTTTTGAATATCAGTGACTTCAGCAAAGGTTTTACTGGTGTTAAAAATCACATTGACACCGGTATCATTTAACTTTGCCAAAAATGGTTTGATCACCTCACATTCGTAACTATCGTGATCGAGCAATGTTCCATCTAAGTCAGTAAAAATAAGTGGTTGAGAAATTTGATCCGCGAGTAGCTCCATCTTGGTGATATCACGCTCAGTATCAAGCAATAGTAACGCATCAACGCTGTGCGCAAGCGTGGCTAAGTTTTCCCGCGTAATACGTTCAAAATGAGAGATAAAACGCTTTAAACTCACTTCGTCAAACGTGCCCTGCCCCTGGCCTTTTTTGGCAATTAGTTTATGCTCTTGCTCTAAGCGCCACGTATACACATCTTCAAATGAAGGCGCTTTTAACATAATGGTGTAATCGGCCATTGCGAATACATTTTGATATTCATTCGCTAAGCAACTATTTACGCAGCGACGCCAAATGCCGTCGGCATCTTCTAGTTGCTCTAATTCATTTACCGGAGTTTGCAGTTGATAAGGCTGTTGTGGAGTACTGGCTACACACCAGCCTTCAAAAAACACGATATCAATCGGCTTTTGGTTACTAGGCCACAGCTCTTTTGGCACCGGATCATCAGTTAGCTTATCAAATTGAGGTAATGGCACATCTACTTTACCAGCCAACAAAGCTGATAAGGTTTGTTCCATTAATTGCGTATCATGCGTACCCGGTACACCACGACTCGCAAACAAAGGATGAACATCTTTAGCAAGCTCATTGCGCGCAGCACGACTTAAATAAAAGTCATCGATTGATAATGACACGCTATTAAATTCGGTATTGCTATTAACCCAGGTCACTAAGAAGTCAGCGAGGGTCGTTTTACCTGAGCCTTGGCAGCCGTTAATCGCCACCAGCATAGGTTGGCCGGTCATTTTTGCGCTTAAGATATCGTGCGCGAGGGGTATAAAAAACTGCTCACTTAAGTATTGATACTTGAGTGGTAACTGATGCTTCGCTAAAAACGGGGTAATATCCACAACATTTGCCTCTTGCATAATCGCTCCTACCAGTATGACATAGAGATAAATGCAGTTAGTAGACCAGTTTTATAATTCCTTATTTTTTAGATGGTTACAAAAAAAGCGCATATTTAATGCGCTTTTTTGGTGCAATATTCAAGCAGTTTTTAAGTTCTAATCAGCTTGTTGCACTGCTTTGGGGAGAACTGCATTTAAGATAATCCCCAAAATTGCGCATAAGCTCACACCTTGTAAACTAAACTCATCACCACCGATATGCATGCCACCAATACCAAACACTAAAATCAGTGCGATGATAGTCAAGTTGCGAGGCGCGGTAAGGTCTTCACCTGATTTTACTAAGGTATTTAAACCAACAACGGCGATAGAGCCAAATAGTAAAATCATGATGCCACCCATCACAGGAACCGGAATAGTTTGTAAACCCGCGCCCATTTTTGCCACAAACGCGAGCACAATAGCGATGATAGCGGTCCAAAGCATCACGCGAGGGTTGAAGTTACGCGTAAGCATTACCGCCCCCGTTACTTCAGAGTACGTTGTATTAGGTGGACCACCAAAAATTGATGCCGCAGAGGTTGCTAAGCCATCACCTAGTAAAGTGCGGTGTAAACCTGGTTTCTTTAAATAGTCTTTACCTGTTACTTGGCTAATAGCCATCATGTCGCCAATATGTTCAATTGCTGGTGCAATGGCTACTGGCACCATAAACAAAATAGCTTGCCACTTAAACTCAGGGTAAGTAAATGCAGGCACTGCTAGCCAGTTTGCTTCAGTGACCGCATTAAATTCAACAATACCTATAAATAACGAAGCAAGGTAACCTGCTACCACACCAGCAAGAATAGGAATAAGTTTAAATACACCTTTGCCCCATACCGCAAAAATCAGCGTAACCAGTAATGATAAACCAGACACCCAAATTGCTTGATCATAAGGAACTAATTGTGCACTGCCATCCCCTGTTTTACCCATTGCCATATTCACAGCGACGGGGGCTAATGCTAAACCAATCACCATGATCACAGGGCCAACAACCACAGGCGGTAACACCTTGTGCAGTGCATTCACGCCTTTAAATTTTACAATCAAGCTAAGCGCAACATAACAAAAGCCTGCCACCATCAAACCGCCCATAGTTGCGGGAATGCCCCACATTTGTACCGAGGCGATAATAGGTGCGATGAAAGCAAAAGACGATGCTAAAAAGATAGGAACTTGGCCTTTGGTAACCACATGAAACAACAAGGTTCCTAAACCTGCGGTAAATAAAGCCACATTAGGATCAAGGCCTGTCAGTAGCGGCACAAGTACCAAGGCGCCAAATGCAACAAACAGCATTTGCGCGCCAGTTAGAATGGTTTTTAACGAAAATGTTTGATGATTTTCCACGTGAGCGCCTTACACTGTGCCAAAAATCTTGTCACCGGCATCTCCTAAGCCTGGAATGATGTATCCTTTTTCGTTTAAGTGGCTATCTAATGATGCTGTGAAAATTTCAACATCAGGGTGCGCTGCAAGGGTTTTTTCTACGCCTTCTGGCGCTGCTACTAATACAATCACTTTAATATCTTTACAGCCAGCTTTTTTAAGCATATCGATAGTTGCGATCATTGAACCACCAGTTGCCAGCATTGGGTCAATAACGAGGCTTAAGCGCTCATCAATTTTACCCACTAGTTTTTCAAAGTAAGGTACTGGCTCAAGTGTTTCTTCGTTACGCTGAAGACCAACAACACTTACTTTTGCCGCAGGTAATAACTGCATTACACCATCCATCATACCAAGGCCGGCACGAAGAATAGGCACAACAGTAATTTTTTTACCTTTGATATGCTCTACATCTAATGTTGAACCATCCCATCCAGTGATTTGTACGCTTTCTAATGGTAGGTTTTTTGTTGCTTCGTAAGTAAGCAAGGTACCTACTTCAGACGCTAGCTCACGGAAACTTTTAGTACTAATACCTTCTGCGCGCATAAGGCCAAGTTTGTGTTGAACTAACGGATGAGTAATTACATGGATAGACATAAGTAGAACCTAAATGAAATAAATTACGCCTATTTTAGCGTAAATTAATGAGCTCTACTGCAAAAAATGCACAACATTTGCATTAATTCTTTTAAATGACTTAATTTTATTCAATAAAAAGCAAACATACCTGTATAACTTCTTCAACCCGATAGTATTTTCTCCATAACCCAACTTGTATGAAGTGCGCTTTCACCGCTTGATGGGTGTGGTTGCTGAGCATGAAAATAGTTCGCCATGTTTTCAACATGATATTGTTGAATATGCGCGGGGTTATCAATTACGAACTCTTGTTTGCCCTGTGCGTTGTTAAGCAAAATCGGTTTTTCGTCAAAAACACTAAAGCTAAGCTCGCCTTCACTGCCAAAAATCATCACATCATCAAAACGATTAGATGAAGCAAAGTTCCAGCTCCCAGTGCCTGTAACACCCGATTGATGCTGCCAGTGCGCGGTAATAGCATCGAATGCTGAATATAAGCCTTGTTGATTAGCACATAAACCATGCACCTTATTAAAATCACCTAAAAGGTAAGCAAGTAAATCAAGACCATGGCTGGCTAAATCGTCAAAGTAACCTCCTCGAGCCACGTTTTGATCTGTGCGCCAGTTGTATTCACCCGATAAATCAAGGGCGTTAGGTGCTTTACTTAAATGCCAACTTACATGACGAGGCTTACCAATGGCACCTTGCTCAAGTAATTGTTTAACGTGATTAAAGCGTGGTAATGAACGGCGATAATAAGCGACAAATAGCGGCTGTTTAGCCTCTTTAAATGCTGTAACAATGTCAAGGCTATCTTGATAACTTGGCGCCAGTGGCTTTTCGATACAACACGGTTTACCTGCCGCAGCAACATCAAGAGCAAACGCTTTATGGCTATCTGGCGGCGTGGCAATATACACGGCATCAACACTGTTATCGTTAATGAGTTCGCTCGGCGATGCGAACACCTTTGCAACATTGTGGCGTTTAGCATAATCATGGGCTTTTTCTAAGTCGCGGCGTGTTATCCCAATAAGCGCAATACCTTCTGCGTGTTGATAAGCAGGGCCGCTTTTCACTTCGGTTACAGCACCACAGCCGATAATGGCAAATCGCATTGGCTTATTCATTGCTAATCCTTTATTTTTAAGTACGTTACAAATTGCTGCTGCATGTAGCCGTTTATTTTTGCATGTTCTGGGCTCCAACCGGCTAAAAAACGATAAAAATCGCTCCATGCGTAACACCAAAGCGCTCGCCAACTGCTAACGACATGCGCTGGATTGACACTCGGCTGATAACGTTTTAGTGCCTGTGTGAGGGTGTCAAAATAGCGATTTAAATAGTCATCTGCAACTGATTTTAATGCAGTATCATCTAAGCAACTGCCTAAAAAATACATGACATCAATCACCCCAACACCTTTGCCAACATATTGAAAATCATAGCCAAGAACATGCTGGTTTTGTGGCACAATAGCAAAATTGGCAAGCTTAGCATCACCATGAATTAATGTTTGGTAAGGTGACTCATTCAACGCAGTATCAATAGCGTGTGCCTGCGCTTTTAAGCTTAAATCGCTCATACGCTTTAGCTCATCGGGCCGTGTTGCTAAATGCCAATAACTACCTCGCGGCCAAAGGCCATCGGCAGAGCTTGCTAAATGAAAAGCATGAAAGTGTGCAAGCCAGTTTATAATTGCTTCAATGTCGCGGTGTGTAGCACTTGCTTGCTGGTAGCCAAGTGCACTGAAATCACTAAATAACAGCGCTTGCTTACTGCCCTCTTGGATTGCCTCAATACAATGAATAGCCGCAGCTTCATGTGGCAATTGCTTAGCGTAATGCCGATACCAATTAAATTCGACTAAGTAAGATTGCCGCTTTCTGGCAAGCGCAAAATCACTTTGTTTTATACGACTATGATTGATCTGACTTGGCACTTCAATCGCTTTAATTACCCTAGCCGCACCATCTATTTGGCAACGAATAATCTCACCGCATTCACTCCATACTGATGCCGCTTGCTGTAGCTCTGTAATGTTTGAAAAGTGAGAAGTAACAAATTGCCTAAGATCCATAACGCTCTGTAATTTATATAAACCGATGGCAATGGTAGGTGATATTGGCTATTGGTACAACGACCTATAAGCAATAAAAAACCCGTGCTAAGCACGGGTTTTCGAAGATAAAGTCCTAATACTGCTCAGGACTTGCATTGTTGAATTACTCGTTTACCACACTTTTAAGTGGGTTTACTGGCTTTGCATTGTCATCCAGTAAGTTCATGTCAAAGTCGAACTCATCAACACGAATCGCTTTTTCACGTTTCTTGTTGTAATCAATCAGTTTTGCATACTCTTCTTCGTTGATAACACTTGCAACAAGTGCATTATCAAGCGTTTCTGCAAAACGAACACCCGGCTTAATAGTTTTAGCACGCAGTGCTTTTTTAACTTTTGCAAGTAAATCAAGGCACGCCATTTTCGCTTTGTACGCTTGCTCATTGATGTAATGACCATCACCTTCAATTGGGTTAACCAAGTGAGTGATTTGCGCTTTAAATACGGTATCCATCTGCGCTTGAGTCGCAAGTTCACGGATTAAATCATCGCTGATCTTAGGCATTTTCATTGAGTGGTTCATCGTAATGAAACGCATAAACTTACGAGTACCACTTGCAGGGAAGTTATCTAAGAACTTATGCAATGCTTCTTCAGCGCTTTGTAGTGCAAAGCGAGTCGCATAGTGGAAGTAAGGCGCAGCTTGCTCACGTTCACTGCTTGCTACTTTTTGCTCGTAATATTTAATTGATGCCATCGCCGCATACAAGAAGCTCATTACGTCGCCTAAACGTGCAGATAACATTTCTGCTTGCTTAAGTTTGCCGCCCAGTACCAATAACGAGAAGTCAGCGTAAACTGCTAGTTTTGCAGATAATTTATGCGCTGCTTTTTCGTATTCACGTACTTCGGGTAGTGACGATTTAGCACCGGCAGTAAACGGTAATACACCTAAACGGAAAGCACGTAAGCTGTTAGCTACGCTGTAACCTACTGTTTTACGTAAGATGCTGTTGAATTCTTTATCTGCATTTTTGTCTTCGCTATGGATAGACTCAACCATAGATTGAAGGTAAGGGTGACAACGCATTACACCTTGGCCAAAAATCATTAGGTTACGAGTAAGAATGTTTGCACCTTCAACCGTGATTGCGATTGGTTGTGCAACATATCCACTTGCTAATGTATTTTGCGGGCCATTTTGAATTGCTTTACCTGCTTGAATATCCATTGCTGAATCAAGCACGTTACGACCAATTTCTGTCATGTGGTATTTCGCAATCGCAGTGACGACAGATGGTTTTAAGCCCATGCCTAAACCTTCTGTTGTTAATACACGCATTGCTTCTTGAAGATAAGTTTTACCTGCAATATCAGCAAGCTTTTCTTGGATACCTTCGAATTGACCAATCGCCAGACCAAACTGCTCGCGTACTGCTGCGTACTCAGAAGCACCTTTAAATGCTACCTGTGATGAACTAACACCTAGTGCCGGTAAAGAGATACCACGGCCTGCACCTAAACAGCTAACCAGCATCTGCCAGCCACGGCCGATGTTCTTTTGACCACCAATGATGAAGTCCATTGGTACAAATACTTTTTCACCGCGAGTCGTACCGTTGTAAAAACGGATACCCATAGGATCATGACGATTACCAAGTTCAACACCAGGGTGATCTTTAGGAATTAGCGCACAGGTAATACCGAGGTTTTCTTTGCCACCGAGTAAACCATCAGGGTCAACTACTTTAAATGCTAAACCTAATACTGTCGCAATTGGCGCAAGTGTGATGTAACGTTTGTCCCAGGTAATTTCTAAACCTAGCACTTCTTCGCCATTAAACTGACCACGTTTAACAACACCGATATCTGGAATACCACCCGCATCTGAACCCGCTTCTGGGCTAGTTAGTGCGAAACAAGGAATGTCGCGACCATTTGCAAGACGTGGTAAGTAGTGATCTTGTTGCTCTTTAGTACCAAAGTGAAGTAATAGCTCACCTGGGCCTAATGAGTTAGGAACCATCACGGTTACCGCAACCGCAGAACTCTTAGTCGCGATAGTCGCAACGATTGTTGAGTTTGCATATGGGCTGAATTCTAAACCGCCGAATGATTTAGGAATGATAAGCGAGAAGAAGCGCTCTTTTTTCAAGAAATCAAGAATGTAGTCAGGAAGATGAACACCATTTTGAATTTCAGAATCATCAATCATTGATAATAATTCTTTCACAGGGCCATCTAAGAATGCTTGCTCTTCAGCGCTCAGCTTAGCTGCTGGCACGTCACGAAGTGCATCGAAATCAGGTTTACCTTGGTAGATTGAACCTTCTAACCAAACATCACCCGCATCTAACGCTTCTTGTTCTGTAATTGAAATACTAGGTAATACTTTTTTTAATTTTGTACGTAAGCTCATAATAAACTCATCCGACCAGATAGCAATACCTACATTACGTCATAAAATAAGCAATAGATCAATTGGTCCAACCAGTTTTTTTAACATTTTTTTATATTTATTTTTTCTTTGCATGCTAAGCACTTGAATACAATGGGTTTACACGTGTAAGCTCAAACGCTATTTTTTATCCCAAAATGGTTAACAACTAAAGGCTGACAATAAAAAGCCCAACTAAAAAGTTGGGCTTACGTGTAAATGCTGAAGGAATGCTTTATAGCTCATCCTCGATAGGGAATAACGAAATAAACCACACTTGAAAGCGTCGCCAAGAAGACGTTTGTGGCTCTTCATCAAATTGCTCATTACTCACTGTGTCGAGCCAAACTAAATCATCATCCTTTAAATCAACTTTCCAAGCATACTCAGCCATATCAGTATCAACCCACTTTGATAGTGATCGGCTTAATTTAGAGCTGTTGATCAATACACCCATTTCAGTATTTAAATCAAGTGAGCGAGGGTCAAGGTTCATGGTACCGACAAAGACCTTTTCATCATCAAAGGTCATGGTTTTTGCGTGTAGGCTTGCTTGTGATGACCCAGTAACCTTACGCCCTGCTTTGCGCTTAACGGCCATCAAGTCACTTGGCTTTAATTCCCAAAGTTTTACCCCTCCAGAAATTAAATCTTTGCGGTACTTTTTATATCCTGCATGCACAGCTGAGACATCAGTGGCGGCTAGTGAATTTGTTAGCACAGTAACGTTAACGCCCTGCCGCACCCAGTTTGTTAGCAACTTAACGCCTTGCTCTTTGGGAATAAAGTAAGGCGAAATGATAATAACTCTTTGCTGTGGTTGCCCAAGTCTTTTAAGTAAACGTGGCGACATATTTGACGACTTTTCACGTACATCATTTAAAACCTTATCAGGATGGTCAAAAAACAGCTCTGAGGTTTGCCAGTCAAATGTAATTTCGTCATCAAGCAAGCGTTTAACAAACTCGCTTTCATGTAGCTGCTGAACATAATTGCTCTGTCGGTTTTGTTCAACATAGCTCGACAATGTTTTAGTGATATCTATAAGTGATTGTTCATCACGTTTACCGTGTAAATCTTCAACTGGATAAGACAATTGATGATTCCAATATAAATCAAATGCTTTAGATGCATTTGGAACAATTTCACCAACACTCATAACATCTAAATCAATAAACTCAGAATGATCTTCAGCCGAAAAGTACGCATTACCAATGTTTCGCCCACCAGTAATAAAAATACGATTATCGACTATAAAGCTCTTATTATGCATGCGCCTAGAAAGCTGTCTAAAGTTGGTAATAAAGCCGAGCGCCCTAAAACGACGGTTAGGAAATGGATTAAATAATCGAACTTCAATATTTGGATGTACAGCCAGTGCGGCTAAATCAAGCTCACTGTCGGCTTGCGATAAGTCATCGAGCAACAAGCGAATTCTTACCCCCCTATCTGCGGCTTTTAATAAAAAGGCCGTAAATAAAATGGTGGTTTGCTGCCTGTGGTATAAATAGTACTGCACATCAATGGTGTGCTCTGCAGAATCAATGAGCGCCAACCTAGCTACAAAGGCATCGACCCCATCTGCTAAAGGATAAAACCCTGATAACCCAGGATGATTATTACCCACTGCATCTCCTATGGTACTGGGTGTATCTGCTGCAATGGCATAGCTTGGTTGAATGGACTCTCGTGAAGGTAATTGCGCGCAGCCCGCGGTGATTAAAATGAGTACTGCACAAAAAAGTGATTTTGAAGAGTCTATTATCATGGCTTCCTACCAATGACCGTGTGATACACGTATCTGCTTTGTTATAACCCTAATAAATGAAGGGGTTAAAAGCAAATAAAAACTCGTAAGTATGGGGATTAATTAGAACAATTAAACAAAGGAAAAATTGTTAAGCACGCATGCTTAAGAGCAAGTAATTACGCTACTTGCTCAGTGATATCTGCAATTTCGATCAGTTTGCGATTAAGAATTTTTTTACAACAACCGCAACACTTGCCGCACTGGCTACCCACTTGCAGCTCTTTTGATAAATCGCGCATCGTCATAGCGCCATCATCAATTGTTTGTTCGATTTTTTTATCAGTCACACCATGACATAAACAGATATACATGAATGCAAACCACTCTCATTTCTCTTGATGGTCAGCATATTAATCTAAACGGTAATAGTTCGCAATAGTGTTATAGGCAATATTTGCATAACTTTTATACCAATATTTCATAAATGGCACACAGCTAAAAATTTTCCCTTATGATTTGGGCAGTTAGTTAAAGGCGAGTAAAGAAAAATTTTTAACTTTTTTGAGGGGTGGTTAGTGTTGCAGTTGAAAGAAAAAGAGAGGATGGCTCAGATACAGAGCATTAGGCGATGAAAAAACAAAGAACCCAACACTTCAACAACTGGAAAAACACGCGCCTTGATTATGGGAAGAGCAACTCGTCCTTAGCTGCTTTAAAAGTTCATCCCATCCCTCAGGTGGATGACCAGAATTTAACATCTTTTCGAATACTTTGTAGGCATAGGTTTTACTACCGTATGCACGTTTATTATTTTCATCATTGACCCATGCATAAACGATGATTTTTGACCCTAAATGATATCGAAAAAACAAACGGTATTGTTGGAAGAACTTTGCTCGAAACCAGTGCTTGTTATCATCACCTAATGTGCTTCCTTGACGAAACTCAGGGCTGGTAGGATCGTGCGGTATTAGTTCAAAGATTAACCGTTGAATAGCGGCTAATCGTTTCGTGGCATTTTTTTTAAGGTAGCCCTTTGGATCTTTATTCCGAAGAGCCTCAACTTGAACTTTAAGGCTTATGTATTGCTCTTTAAACAATGGATGAGTGTAAAGTGTCCAACCATTTACGGCCATTGGTATCGTTTTTTGCAAACTTACTCGTCCTCATCCAATAACGGAGCATCTAAATCGATTTCAACACCTTCAATCAACACATCAACGTTTTCTCGCACACTTGCTGATAACGGTTCTATTCTTTCAGGGTGAGCCTGCATATCACGCGCTATGAATGATAAAAACTCGCCAAGTACAGGATCGCTTTCTTGCACTGCTGCACGCGAAATAACAACGCTGCCATCAGATTGAATCGTGTATTTAATTTTATCTTTTTTACCTAAGTGCAACGCCTTACGAACAGGGCTAGGCACCGTAGTTTGAAAACGGTCTGTCAATGTTGATTCAGTTTCTAAAGCAACTTGTGCCATAACAACCTCTGTCTTTTATTTGCTTCATTAGCTTTGATTTTAGTACGAACGAACAGGCAATGCAAATGCATTACCTTTTTAAAATGAGCTAGAAAATACTCAAGTTGCTTAATGCTATAAGGGGGGACTTGTCTAGACCTCAGCTAGCTGAGTGTGCGCTCATTCCCTCACGACGTAACATGATACAAAGCACCTGCAAACTCTAATCGTAATGGCCTAGCCATCCTTTCACGTATCAATCTTGGTTAGTTAATAACTAAAAATTAGGCTTCAATATGCTAAAGGGCAAAAGAAAGACCTGAGCCTGTTGGCTACTCGTTATGATAAATAAACCATTTTTAAATAACACAACAAAGCCAACCCTTTAGTTGGTAATAAAGCACTGCGTTTGCTATTTTACGTCTAATACTAAATCTGTAACCGAGGACACATGGAAGCGCCTACTTTTGAATTAACCCGTGATAACTTTAACTCAATCTTTTTTCAGACTTTCATAAAAACGAAAGTGCAACCTGAAATACCTATCATAAGATGCGCAGTGCCTTTACCGAAAGCACAGAAATTCAAGGCAAAATTAATTACTGCCGTTATTTTCATTATTGAATGTCACCTTGTTTGGAAAACACAATCCGGTGCAGGTGCAATTGCCGCTGTGGTCATTACTTATCTCAGTTATTTTTTAATTCAGATGTTTATTGCCAATAAGCGTTATTTCATCCATGAATCTCCCTTGTGTGAAATTAAAATAAACAAAGAAGAGGTTTACCTGCCTGCACTTTTATTCGATGACAGAAAAGCACGAACACTTAAAAGAGAAGATTTACTTAATGTTGAGGCCGTATGGAATTTTACGCGCACCAAAAGCGGCTACGATATTAACGATCCACAACCTAGGCGTGCCTATCTATTTTCTGTTATTTTTAAAACTCGCTATGGTGATTCAATTCCTTTAAATGACTGGAGCTTAGAACATCCTGAGCTTTTCAAGACACTTGTTGAGTATGATTACCCAGTAACTATGATCAGAACAGCCAAACGCGGGTCACCAATAACAGTTCACATAAAATGGTTCTTCCTATTTACCTTTATATGTACTCTCATCTACTCACTTATAAAGTATGTAATTTAGCGGACTTATAAATATGCAATTGGCAAAGTAACTGCGAACAAGCGCTTTGCCTTAAACTTACGCTTTATTGTTAAACAGCATACCAGAGTGATTACTAGAAGTAGGAGCAAACAATGAGTTTATCATCGTAGAAACATTACTTTTTACGGCAAGCTGGACTGCATTTATTTCTTCATCAAGTTGTTTATTAAGCTCTAGTAACTCACTTTCTCGTTGTTCTGGAGCTAGGTCTTTATTGCTTTTTAAACTATTAATCTTATTTTGTAACTCCTTTATTTTTACTACTAGCTCTTGTTGTGTTTGTGATGTCTTTGGTTGAGCCTCAACTTCCGGTTCAGAATCAACTCCCGCTTCTTGTTGTTTAGAGCCTTGAAGGGTTGTTGCTCTTTCACTTGCTGGGTTTAGCTCATTTTTATTTTGCTGATCTAATAATGGTTCTTTTAGGAATGAAGAAGTGTACGAAGTTAGCTGCATAGTTTTCCTATCGTTAATTTTTTGGCGTTTAGCTATAAACTTTTTAAAATCAAACTAGATGCACGATCCGTACCCATTTGAAACCCAAAAGCCATTATACGGCTAAATATGTCAAATCCTCTAAAGTTAGCGTTATTAAACTTTAACTTTTGAATCCTCACTTCAAATAAACCAACACTAAAGAACTACTTTTTAACTTTTAAACAACCTTTTTTGATCTTTTTTTAAACACCGCCCGTACGCCTTATTGAAGTGGACACGTCGTAACGTCCGAACATACAAAGATATAAGGAACAACGATGAAATACATACTCCTGGCTAGCAGCTTACTTTTTCTCACCGCGTGTAGCGATGATGATAATACCGAAGTTGTTACCCCAACCCCAGTTCAAGAATTCACTCCAAGTAAAACCTATTCTGTAACTTTAAGTGGCAAACAAGAAGTGCCAATGAATGACTCAATGCAAACAGCGACTGCAACGGTAGAGCTTGACGAAAGTTTAATGCAATTTCGTGCAACACTTGATGCAAGCTCAGTCGAAGGTTTTACCGCAGCACACATCCATGACGGCGATTTGGGCGCTAATGGTGATGTTGCTTTTGCATTTGAAGCCACTACCGATGGTATGTATGAAGTCGCAATTACCGACCTTGATGAAAGCCTAATTGCTGATTTAATGGATGGCGATTGGTATATAAACCTTCATACCGAACAGTATGCAAACGGTGAACTTCGTGCGCAAATTGTGCCAGATACAACGAGTATCATCACGTTTGTTTTAAATGGCGATCAACAAGTGCCTATGAACGACAGTGACGCAATGGGTTATGGCTATGCATCTTATGACAGCGCCACGACAGAATTACGGCTTCGCGCGGTGACTATGGGTGTTGATGACGCAACAGCAGCTCATATCCACACGGGTAAATTAGGCTCAAATGGTGACGTATTCGTAACTTTAGAGCAAGACGACGAAGTCATGACTGACTGGGTTGTACCAGAAAATACCATGATCGACAGCGACACTCTGGCAGTACTTTTAGACGGCGGTCACTATGTTAATGTTCATACGCCTGAATTTGCCGGTGGCGAAATTCGCGGCCAAATCTTAACAGACAACTATGCAGTTGCGACCTTTGACTTAAGTGGTAATCAAGAAGTGCCTATGGTCAGCACCATGGCTGATGGTGATGGTTATGCCCTTGTTGATACAACAGACTACAGCGTAGAGCTTACTGTTGTAACATCAGGCTTAGACGATGCAAGTGCTGCGCATATTCATACAGGTCGTATCGGGACTAATGGCGATGTATTAGTGGCTCTTGAACAATCAATGGACGACAGTAACGTCTGGATGACACCAAGCAACACACAAATCAACGCGGATATTTTTGCAGTGCTGGCTTCTGGCGGTCACTATGTCAATGTTCATACACCTGCTAATGCTGGCGGCGAGCTTCGTGGGCAAATCCTAACCAGTAACTATGGTTTTACGAGCTTTAAACTAAGCGGTGAGCAAGAAGTTCCTGCTGTCGAATCTGATGCAAGTGGTGAAGGTTATGCATTAATTAACATGGATAACTATGGCTTAGAGCTATTAGTAAACACAATGGGTGTTGATGATGCGACAGGTGCACACATTCATACTGGCCGGATTGGCACCAATGGCGACGTTCTAGTAGCGCTTGAGCAGTCAACAACTGATGCAGGCATGTGGATGACGCCAGCAAATACCATGATCAACGCAGAGATCTTCGAGGTACTTGCATCAGGTGGTCATTACGTTAACGTACATACACCTGCTAACACGGGTGGCGAAATTAGAGGTCAGATCCTAACAGATAACTATCAACTTGTTACTTTCCCACTTAGTGGTATGCAAGAAGTTCCAGCGGTTGATACGATGGCATCAGGTAGTGGTTATGCATTAGTTAACATGGATAACTACCATCTAGAATTAAGAGCGTTAACCGAAGGTGTGAGTGACGCCACTGCTGCTCACATTCATACGGGTCGTATAGGCACCAATGGCGACGTTCTTGCCGCGTTAGAGCAATCAAGCGATAACATGAACTTATGGCAAACACCTGAAAATACCATGATTAATGCAGATATTTTTGCAGTACTTGCATCAGGTGGTCATTACGTTAATGTGCATACTCCTGCTAACCCAAGTGGCGAACTTCGCGGTCAAATCCTTACCGACAACTATGTGTTTGTCACCTTTCCGCTAAGTGGTGAACAAGAAGTACCTGCGGTCACAACGGATGCGTCTGGCGATGGTTATGCGCTAGTGAATACCAATGATTACAGTGTTGAGTTGCAAGTGCTTACATCAGGTGTAAGCGATGCAACTGCTGCCCATATTCATACCGGTGTAGCAGGTGAAAATGGCCCAGTGTTAGCTCCACTTGTACAAGACAGTGATGATATGAATCGCTGGATGAGTAGCACAGGCTTAATGATAGACGCCGATATCTTTTCAGTTTTAGCTTCAGGCGGTCATTATGTAAACATTCATACCCCTGCAAACCCAAGCGGTGAGATACGAGGCCAAATTCAATAAATATTAAATACAGAGGCCAACATACTTGGCCTCTTTTACTTACCTTTCAAGCTCAATTAATTTCACAATAACATCCCTCGGCGTCTGAATTAATAAACTGGCTATTAAAACCCGCTCGTAAGTTTGCAATTACTAACTCAACAAAGCCATTCTGACTTGAACACGCGAGTCCTTTTGATAATGGCCCTGCATACACAAGCTGTTGATTTTCAGAAACAAGTACTGCGGCAGGTTGAGCGGGTAATATTGCAGCAACCGCAGATGTTGGTTTAAGTTTTATTACTTCAATACCGTGCTCTGCTGCATAGCTGCTAAGGCTTGTTATGTGCGGTTGTGAGCGCTCTGAGCATACACAGGTATTTTCATCAATAATGTACAAGGTATCTGTATGGGTGATGCCAAGTCCCATACTTTGTTGAAATGTAGTCAGCCAGTTAGCTGTTGCCAGCTTTTTATCTGGATCAAAGGTGCTTGCTTGTTGAGAATAAGCAAATACCAAGGCTAATGCCACAGAGGCAACCCAAAGTAGAGTTGCCATTATCAGCCATTTGCTATTTGAATTTAGCAATACCTTGCTCCAGTACATCGATACTTACATCAATTAACTGTACGCGATCGGTGAGTTTTTCAATCATCAGATTATCGTTGGCTTGGTTAGCAATTAAGGCTTGTGAATTATCGGCAATAGCACGCGTATTACCCGCTTGATTTTGCACTACATGTGCAACCGATTGTGAGCTGCTTGCAGCAACATTCACCTGCTCTGTCATCTCGGTAATTTGCAACTTCATCTGCGAACTAATGGCCGACAACTGCTCTATAAGCGCAACACTACCCTGCATCGACTTAGTTGATGAGGCGCTATTTTGCATCAAACTTTCAAGCGTATTGGTTATTTTATCTGTCGTGTGTTTACTGCGCGTTGCCAAGTTTCTCACTTCATCAGCCACCACCGCAAAGCCACGGCCTTGTTCTCCAGCACGGGCGGCTTCAATTGCAGCGTTTAGTGCAAGTAAGTTTGTTTGCTCAGCAATTGACGAAATTTCATTGAGTAATTCTGAGATATGCGAACATGCACTCACCAGCTGGCTAATATTTTGGTCAGCCTCTTGAAGATTATTAGCAAGCTCAGCTGTTTTGCTGTCGGTATTCGCCACTTCATTGAGTGCCTCTGTAGCACTTAAATGGAGCTGCTCAAATTGTGTTTGTAGTTCATTACTTTCTTGTTCAACTTGGGCAAAGCCTTCGGCGACTCGCTCGCCTGACTGCGCGATATCTGCAGATAACTGCTCACGATGAAGTGCTTGCTCATGTAACTCGTCGTGTACTTCAAGCAATTGTTTAGACTGATTTTTTAAAACACTACTTTGGCTTTGAACATCACCGATCACACTTGATACAAAACCCAGTAAGCGGTTAAAGCCCGCCACGGCTTCACTGTGGGAGTCGTCTGCTCTTAAACTTATATTAATGCTGTTTTCGTCAGCCATTATTTGCTCAGTCGTTGTACTTAACGATAAGCCAGAACTGCGTTCGCGGTGAAGGGTTTTAGCAATGTAACCCGCTACAATTGCTTCAACAATGGCATACACAGCATGGATAAGTACGGTGCTAAAGTACAATCGGTCTGGGTCAAAAACATATAAGCCAACTTCGTTGATCTGTAAAAAATAAAAGCTCAAATGGTGAACGGCCACAAAAGCAAGTGCAGTTATAAACACGCGCCATTCAACAAACATGATCAATACGGCCATTAAAATGAAAATTTCAAAATGTACTTCAATGAGGCCGTAGCTTTGTTGGATGTGTAAAAACGAAAACATCATGCAACCGGCAGCAACAACGTGGGCTGTTAATTTGCTCGTTGGGTATTGATGGAGCATCCAAAGTGGTAAAGACAGCAATAATAAACCAGTTACCACACCGGTAATTAGGGTCGAATAGATAAAGCCTAAAACCAAAGACTCAACAAACAATAAAAGGAACAAATAAGTAAAAAGGCGGCGCACACTCGTCATAGATAAAGCCTTAATGATTAAATACTTTACAAAAATACAATTAATCGAGCCAATACGGTTCGAACCGCATCGTGGTTCACTTTATTAATTGCAATAATGCTCTAAATTGATCGGTCCCTGCTTTTTCTAGCCATTGAAATATCACACTTTCTGTACAGGTAATAATAGCACCTGCTGCCAATAGCTGCTTAATTGCTAACTCTTTGTGTTTTTCGTTGCGTGATGCAATGGCATCTTCAACCACAAACACCTGATAGCCATTAGCAATTAAGTCTAAACAGGTTTGCAGTACACACACATGCGACTCTGTACCCGTCACCACTATTTGCTTACGATTGAAGCCAGCTAATTGTTGGTTAAATTGCACTTCTTGGCATGCGCTAAAATGTATTTTGTGATAGCAATTATTACCATTTATGAAGGGTAAAAGCTGTTCACTACTTTTACCTAACTTGGTTGGGTTTTGTTCAGTAAATAAATACGGAATGTCTAAAGCTTTAGCTGCATTTATCAACTTTTCGGTGTAATTAACAGCTTGGCCAAAGTCGCTTATGACAGGCTCAAGCCCTGCTTGAAGGTCAATAATTAATAACAAGGCATGATTCTTTTGACTTATAAATGAATGACGCATAACTTTCCCTTAGGTTGCCTATGGGCTATTTATAGCACAGCTAACACTATGTTGTACCTTAATTAAACATTTACTAATTTATCTTTTCAGCTGACTCAATAACATTCATAATTGTGCTATATTTTGTTAAAAATTATATGCAAATAATAATTTAGGGTTAATCAGTCGGTGCCTAAACTTTTTCTTTTGATATTCAATTTGCTGTTCTTCACGCTCACCTTTTCAGTGAATGCACAAAACTATGCTTTGCAAATGCAGCGGATCTCTACAGATGAAGGGTTAACCCAAGGTAGTGTTACTAAAATCGTGCAAGATGATTTAGGCTTTATTTGGGTTGGCACTTATCAAGGCTTAAATAGATATGACGGCTATCAAGTAGCCGCTTTTGCTGGCGAATATATGCTTGATCAACGACAGATCACTTTTATGACTAAAACCAGTGATGGCAAGATTTTTGTGAGTACTGAGTTTTCAGGTGCTTACTTCATAAACCCAAAAACACTCAGTGTCGAAAAAGTCTATTCAGGAAAACTAACCCCTGAAGATGTTTATTTTTCCCCTATTCTTGCACTCGAAGAAGATGACAGTCATTTCTTTTTCGCAATCAATCAGCACCTTTATTCTTACCATAAGCAAACCAAAAAGTTTTTGCATGAGTTTTCAATCGATAAGCAAGATGACTTTATTCGTGCTTTAGCTCTGCATGATAATTTTTTATACATTGGAACAACCGCAGGACTTTTTTCAAAAAACTTAGTGGATGATCATGTTTCTCGTATTGAGCTTGCTGATGAAAATAAATTAAATAACGATAATAAAAACGCAAAATTTTTGCATCTGGATCCTCAATTAGGTCTGTTAGTTGGTACAGTCGAAGGAATGTACAACATTCCATTTAATGCAGATAAACTTCTCGCAGTAGATAAAACCAAACTATTGGTTCCTGAATTAAATATTTGGGATTTCGCATCTAGTAAATTTGGTGAGTATATTGTCACTGAAAAAGGCTTATTCGAATTTAATAGGGAAACTCTATCCGCCGAATTTATTTTGAGCTATGAGCAAAGTAAATTTTTAATGACCGACAATACAATTGTCGACGTGATGATTGATAAAACAGGATTGCTATGGCTTGCATCTCGTTCGCAGGGAGTTTTTACATGGTCCACCTTAGCAAGGCGTTTTAAGCATATCGAATCAACGTCTACTTCTGGTAATGTCAACAATAGTGTTTGGGCGGTATTGCAAGACAGCGAAAACATTATTTGGTTCGGCACCGAAAATGGCATGCTGAAGTATAACCAATTAACAAACTCCATCAGCCCTTACCTAGTTAATGACGATATAAAAGCCTTTCATGGAGAACATGCTGTATATGGCATTGCACAGGCAGAAATAGAACCATCTGAACGCTTTCTGTGGCTTATGAAGTACAGAGGCTTAGCGCTCTTTGATAAGATCAGCGGTGATTTAGTGCCTTTAAAAGGCAGTAAAGAAGTGATTAATATATTAGAAAATGAGCCAAGTTGGGGCTTTCATACTTTAGGTTCAGATCAATTTGCATTTATTACTCAAGAAAACTTTTATCGCTACAATGGTAAAACAGGTGAATTACGAACTATTAAGGGACTAAAAGAACAAGTCGATATTATCAATGCGCACTCTTTTTTAAAGCCGCTCTCGAGTCACCCTAACGACTATTTGTTAAGTATGTCTGGCCATTTGTATCGTTATAATGAGCAAACTGAAAAATTGACACTTGTTTATCAAGTCGAAAACTTCAATCCACTCACATTTTCTGTGATTGATGATTGGGTTATTGACCACAATGATACACTTTGGCTGGCTTCATCTAACGAAGGGTTAATTGCTGTTGACTCTCACTCCTACGCTGTTAAACATCGCTTAGGCACTCAATCTGGTCTCAATGCAAAATCAGTGTATGGCTTACAAATCGACCGCTTTGGTTTTTTATGGGCTAGTTCGCAAAATGGCCTGTATAGAATTGATTTAAGTTCAAGAAGTGTCAATTCGTATTTTATCCGTGATGGCCTTTCAGCTAATGAGTTTAATGTTGATGCCGATGCAACGCTAGACAATGGCCAAATTGGCTTTGGTTCGACAAGGGGCTTATTGTTAATCGCACCTGAAGACTTTTTAACTTCACCAACAGAATTAGATGCGATAAATACTGAAATTACTCATGTTTCTTTGCTCTCTCGCGAGCTGAACTATCATCCATACAAATATATCAATAACCCTCTTCAAATGACTGCTGAAGACATCGGTCTTGAGGTTAGCTTTTCTAACTTTGATACTATCAATAAGGATAAAACAACTTATAAAGTAACTTTAGAGGGACCAACGTCATTAAATTACGACAAATTAACCACTAACAAAGTATTTTTTACCAAGCTACCTCCCGGACAATATATCTTGTCTGTTGCTTCTAACTCCGAGAGCTCCAAAGTCAGTTCAGCAACAAGACAATTACAGTTTAATATTGCCTATGCACCTTGGTCTTCACCAGTTGCGATAACAGGTTATGTGCTGCTCATTTTTGCCATACTCTTTTTCTTTTTTTGGCAATACAGAGCACGTCAACAAGTACTGAATAAAGCGCATGCTGATGTTGTTAAATCGCAACAACAAACTGAATTAGCACTGAGCAGTAACAAAAGTGGGGTATGGGAAGCCAATTTAAGCCAGCAAACGCTTTTAAATAATCGCTTTGTGACAGAGCTGGGTTACCACAAGAGTAACGAGAGTTTAGCCCTCATTGAGTTCCTTGATTTTATTCATCCAGCAGACCGTAGTGCCTACTTAAACCATTGGAATGCCTTTGCAAAACAATCAAATCAAGAACAATGGAATATCACCTACCGTTTAAATCATCAAAATGGTAAGTGGTTATGGTATCAGGACATTGGCCGTGTCGTCGAAGTTGATGAAGCAAATAAGCCAATAAAAGTAACAGGTATCTATACCAACATTACCGAACAAAGAGCAAATGCACTACAAGCAAGTGTGCTCGGTGAAGCTTTCAGCCAGATAAATGACTGGCTTTTAATTTTAGACAGCCAGTTAAAACCATTTTCAGCAAATACAAGCTTCAGTGATACGTTTGATATTACAGGCAATATAACTGATCTAACAATTAAGGACTTTGTTCGCACAATAGGTAGGGCTCAGTTCTTAAGATACATCAATGTGTTAAAAACATTAAAACCAAAACAAAACTGGAAAACAGAAGCTTATATACACACTCAAAAAAATCCATCCCACCCTGTTCATATCAGTGTTACTGCAGTTGCGAAAGATAATCAAGCGATTAGTCATTATGTGATTGTAATTTCAGATCTTACAGAACAAAAGCGTGCTGAAGATGAGTTACGTTATTTAGCGAATTACGATCCATTAACGGGCTTACCAAATCGTTCATTAATGCATTCAAAAATCAATAATTGTATAAATCATTCTAAAAAGCATAACAAGTTAGCAGCCTTGTTATTTATTGATTTAGATAAATTTAAGCCAGTGAATGACTCTTTTGGCCATGCTGTTGGTGACCAATTGCTGTGCAATATTACGCAACGTGTAAGTTTACTTTTACCTAATAATGCAACGGTTGGTAGACAAAGTGGCGATGAGTTTTTAGTGTTAGTCAAAGATCTTCATTCGCCTCAAACGTTGAGCGAATTAGTTAAGCAACTTACACAAGAATTAGCAAATAAAGTCATTATTGACGATTTTTCTATCAATATTTCAGCCAGTATTGGGGTTGCACTCTATCCTTTTGATGCTAAAACAGCTGATGAGTTAATACGCAATTCTGATATTGCCATGATGCATGCCAAACAATCTGGGCGAAACAATTTCAAATACTTTACCGAGCAGATGAATAACCAGCTCACTAAAAAGTTATTACTCGAAAATGCGTTAAAAGATGCCTTTAAAGATGATGAGCTTTTTAATAATTATCAGCCAATTGTTAATGCTAAAACGAAGCAAATTAATGGTGTTGAATTATTAATGCGCTGGAAGACAGAACAAGGTTTTATTTCACCTGCTGAGTTTATCCCTATTGCAGAAGAAATTGGTTTAATCGATGTACTTACAGAACAGGCTTTAAATCGAGCTTTAACAGAATTGCAGCCAATTTTAAGATCAAACCCTCGTTTTTACCTTTCTTTAAATGTATCGCCAACGCACATATTAAAGGCGAACTTAACCGAAAGACTCTTGTTGATCCTGAATAATTTTCGCATTAAGCCTGCGCAATTGCGCTTAGAGATTACTGAAAACACATTACTAGAAGACAAAGATAAAGCCTCAAAGCAACTACGAAAGTTAAAAAATGCGGGTTTTAAACTATTACTTGATGACTTTGGTACCGGATATTCTTCACTGACTTACCTCAGTCAGTTTCCAATTGACGTCATTAAAATAGACCAAAGTTTTGTGCGCAATATTGGGCATGATCGAAGTAACGAATCAATTATCAAAACAATCCATGCGTTATCCGCTAATTTAGGCCTTTATTGTATTGCCGAAGGCGTTGAAACTATTGAGCAAATTAAATTTTTACAACACATGGGCTGTGATGACTTTCAAGGTTACTACTTTGCAAAACCTATGCTTTCTGAAGACCTACTTGCAGAACAAAACTTGCAATCTATTGTTGCTCGTTTAAAAGAGCTTTAAGCCATTTGTTTAAACACGCATATAATTGGTCTTTATTAATTGGCTTTGAGATAAAATCATCCATGCCAGCAACAAGGCAACGCTGCTGATCCTCTTCAAATGCATTCGCAGTGATGGCAATGATTATAGCCTGACCATACAAGTGCGGGTTCTGTTTTATTTCTTTTGTACATTGATAGCCATCCATATTTGGCATTTGGCAGTCCATAAGGATAATATCAGCTTGATAACTCTGCAGTATCTCAAGTGCTTCAAGGCCGTCATTTGCTTGTTTGAGATTACACTGAGTGGAACGCAGCATCTTTTTCAATACAATTTGATTAACAGGGTTATCTTCAACTAGTAAGATATTCAAACCTGCTAATTGGGGAGTCGCAGTACTTTGGTTATCCACTGAGGCTGAATTACTAATAATTACAGGCATCGTGATGGTGAACTCACTACCAACGCCTTCTTGACTTGTTAGCTTAAGCTCCCCTGCCATTAACTCAATAATTCGCTTACTAATGGTTAGCCCAAGTCCCGTTCCGCCATATTTACGTGTGGTAGAAATGTCGGCTTGAGTAAACTCGGTAAACAGTTTTGCCTGCTGCTCACTTGAAATCCCGATGCCTGTATCACGAATGCTGATCTGCATTCGGTCATTAACCATAGTACAGCTCATGGTAATGTCGCCCGACTCTGTGAACTTGCCGGCATTACTCAAAATATTATTTATAACTTGGCTAAACCTTAAAGGGTCTAAACTGATACAACTTGGTACAGAGTCACTAATGTTAAGCTTAAACGTCACCCCTTTTTTTACGCTTGTACTACTAAACACCTTGGCAATTTGTTCAAGTAACTTAGTTATTTCAACTGCACGATACTCTAATTTTAAAGCACCCGCCTCTATTTTGGAGAAATCTAAAATATCATTTAAAATCAGCAGTAAGTTATTCGCACTTTGATGGATCATCACTAACTCTTCGTGTTCTTCTTCTGCTAAATCTTTATTATCTAGTAACAGCTGAGTCATCCCTAAAATACCATTTAGCGGAGTTCGAATTTCGTGACTCATATTAGCCAAAAACTGAGATTTAGTGCGGTTAGCATTATTTGCAGCCCGTACAGCTTCAACCAACTCATTGGTTTTATCATCAACCTGTTTTTCTAGTTGTGCATTAAAGTCTTTCAGTCTTACGTTTAGTAATTCATTTTCGTGGTTCGCTTGATGTAGACGATTGAAGCTCAGTGCAAGCTTATTCGCAAGGCTCGAAAATTGTGATTGCAAGCGGCTCACTTCTAACCAAGTTTGCGGTAAATACGTGTCAGTATCAGCATTTTCTGGCTCAAATTTATCAATTTGTTCAGCAAGTTTGCGTATCGGTGTTGTCAGCCAACGACTTAGTTGAGTGATGAAAACGCTTGTTAGTAAAATAATAAAAATGATCATAACCAATGACTGTCCCCATGCATTTACAGCGACATCATTCGCGTGTTTTCGGTTTAGCATGGTCATAACCATCCAATTATGGTCAGCTAAGCGCGCTTGCTTAGCATAATATTGCTGCTCATTGTGTGCATCAAATATGATAAAACGCTCTTCATTCGCAAATGAATCAATCTCTTCATTGCTTAGTTGTTGCATCTCTTTAAAATCATCGATGGTGCTAAACACAACTTTATTAGCCGCATCGAGTATTAGTAAATCACCTTGATGACTAAATAAACTTGGACGTAAACTAGCAAAGTAATCAAACATCAGCGAGCCTTCGACCACGCCAGTAAACATATCCTCAATATAAATAGGCGCTGAAACCGCAACAATGGGCAGAGAACCAAAACCACGCCCTTTAAAAATAGTCGAAATATAACCCTGCTTATTGGACGGTGCATGAATAAAGTAATCACGATCTGAAACATTTGCGCGAATGTTTGACTGCTGCAAACTTACAGCTAATGATTGGGGGTAAAAATGAGTAACATCTGCAAAAGCATCAGTGATGATTTGAGTTCTAAAATCTGGGTACAGATTAGCCATATTCTCAAGTGCAACCTGTTTGGGTAGCCCATGAGCAATACTTTTTGCGGTTAGAACCACTCCTTTTTTATGGTGCTCTAAATGCGAATCGATAACTCGCGCTATTTCATTCGCTTTTTCATTAAGTTGAGCGTTAACCTCATACTCTATGCGAGCATAGTGATTGTTAGTCAAAACAATTGAAGTGAGTATTACCACTAAAATGACTAACAAGCTAACCACGTAATTAAGTATTTTATCCAAAGAGGAATAATATTTGTGCCAAGAGTATCGACTAAAGAAAAAGCTCAATAAATCTATTACAGACAAGTAAATAACTGCATTTAAACAGTACTTAGCCAATGCTATCAACAGAGTGAGTGTGGGTAATGCTAAAAAATAGTGCCCAAATACCCAAAGAATGGGTGAACCTATAACAAACCAAAAAAGCATCCCTCTCAAAAAGACAGGACGCGCCTTAGACAGGCAATATAATTGTAAAAATATAAGCTCTAAGGCAAAAACAATGGATGGCCAAGCATGGCCCCAGCGATAAAATATGAAGCCAGTACTAATGATAAAGGTGATAATTGCATAGCGCCAACCGAGTAAAAGCAGGCTTAAAATGACAAAAAATTGCCCAAGCAGAAACTCAGAGCTATCCAAAAAAAATACTGGCAATAAATTAACTAGACCTGCAATGCAACCAAGCAACAGCGCAGCTAAAAAGTTAATATAAAATGGCTTATTTTGAAGCAAAAAAGGCATCCTAACACCCTAGCGATACCTTTAAATTAAAAGAAAATTAAACATTTTGCCACTTTAATTAACATAATGGCATTCATGACTTTCGATTTGTAAAACACTTTTGTTTACTTTAAAGCGTGAAAGCAATAGCTGTTCTACTTTAAGTCGACACGCCTCATCATGCTTTTCCACGGTACAATGCTGCTTTAACACCACATGTGCTCCCACAACAATATCTTTGTCTTGGCGCATTACCGTTACATTATGCACATTTTGAACGTGTTCTATTGATGCAATACTTTGCTCAATAGCTGCTACATCAGGAAGCTTACTACGGTTTTCCAGTAACCCTTTAATACAGCGAATAATCACTTTAACCCCAGTGAACAATACAAAGATCGCTATGAGCATACTCGAAATAATATCGATTTCTGCCCACCCGGTTAAGTAGATTAAAATTCCAGCAAAGAAAGTAGAAACTGTCGAAATTAAGTCAAAGAACGAATGGAGAAATACCGCATATACATTAATGCTTGCCTTACGCCCTTTATACAAAACCCATGCAGCTGCGCCATGAAACAAAAATCCAATAGCAGATATAACTGACATCAAATAGCTATTGATTTGTAGTTCATGCCCATCACTGTGATGGAAATAACGTTCTCCACCTTCGTAAAGAATAACTAAGCTAATGCTTAAGTACAAAACACCATTGATCAAGCCACCGGTCAGTTCAGCTCGTTGGTAACCATCGTTAAAGTTTTTTGCAAAGTAAATCGCCATGCTTGAAGCAATAAGTGCAATAAATAAAGAACTGTTATGAACAAACAAATGCCCAGCATCAGCAAGTACAGCAAGCGAATTAGAATAATAGGCACCAATAATCTGAATAACCATAAACGAGCACGTTATGGCTAAAGCAATTAACAAGCGGCGTCTAGAAGCTTGGTGTGTTGTAATATCTGTCATGAAGAAGTGGAAAACCTATTCGCTGGAGATGGAAATGATATAAAGTCGCAATTGTAATACGTGACGCGGCTAAACGCACTAAAAAGTTATGAAAGGCGGCCAAAAACCTAGCCTCGACCGCCTTTTGTAAGGTAATGCTATTGTTTCACTCTTATAAAGGGGCTAATCATTCCAGTAAAGAAAATCCCGCCTAATAGCCACCATAATGTATAGTCAGATTCTGTCTGTTTACCTTGTTCAACCTGTTCAAGTTTTTGGCCACTCACTTGCTGACTAGCAGAACTTACACTGTTGGCAAGTTCTGGTGCCGCTTGCCCAGGTACTAAAGGTGCAAGACCAAAGCCAGCATTTTGCTCTTTTACGAACTCGGTAAATGTTTCATTGTCTGTAACAACATCATGTTGATTAGCAATTTCAGTGTAGGTTTCAAGCATTTTCTTCAGTGTCTCGGCATCAGCTTGCCAATAACCTTTGCGAACAGCCTCTAACATTCGCTCAATGATTTGTGCTAATGCTTCAGCGTTATGTTGCTCAAAGAATTCGCGCATTTGCATATCGTATTTATCATCAACATACACTTCAAAGAATTCTTGCCATTGATCATCTCTTACCGCGTCGGGGGTCATAACTTCCCAGCCCCACATGTTGTTCATACGGTCTAAAATAGCAGTAGCCCCAGCATAACCTGAGTCTTGCATCGCTTTAATCCAGCGAGGGTGAAAATAACGACTGCGCATCTCGTTACTGATAAACTGATCTAAAGTTTGAATTTTCTCCTGCCCCTTACGGCGCAAATTAGAGACATACATTTGTGGTGTTTTACCATCAATATTACGAACCGCTAGGCCTATGCCACCAAAGTATTGGAACGGATCATCATTTGTCATGAGTGCATAAAGGTTACTTGAACGAGAAAACACCACCCCATCTGTGCCCGACAACACCTTTTCGTATAGCCCTGTTTCTGATAAATTTTCGCTCCAGCGAGCCTCATCTTTACCAAAACCAAAGCCCATTCGTTCTAAATACAAATTAGCCAGCTTACTGTCATTTTCCCAGCTATCAGAGTCAAGCGCTCCCCCCGCAAGCCCTGTACCGTATGCTCCACTTTCATTAGAAAAAATACGTACAGAAGATAAGTAATCTGCATCCTCTTCACTTTTACCTTCGTCTAATAGTGTTTGCTTGAGGGTCATTGAGTGACGATAAACAAAGTTATTGTCTTCTTTCATCTTTGCCACTTTATCTATTGCCTCGGCAATCCAAAGCATGACATTAGGAAATGCATCACGGTACAAGCCTGTCGCAGAAACCACTACATCAATACGTGGCCTGCCAAGCTCTGAGTATGGGATCACTTCAGTGCCAACAATGTTGCCCTGATTATTCCACTTCGGCTTTATCCCCATTGCATGGAGAATTTGTGCTTCTAATGCACCTTGATGACGCATTGTTTCAAGTGACCAAAGTGAAAAAGCAAGCTTCTGTGGGTAGCGGCCATGTTCTGCTTGATACTGCTGTACAGTTTGTTCAAGCATCTTTACCCCAGCCTGATAAGCTTCTTTCGAAGGTACTTTCGCTGGGTTAAAGCCAATTAAGTTTCGACCTGTTGGTACAGCCGCCGGATTACGAATAGGGTCATTACCGTGACTTACTGGTATATACTGACCATTCAAACCGTTTAGCAAACCGGTGATTTCTTCACTTTTGTGAAAGTTTTGCCAGTACTCTTTTGCTGTCGCAATATCACTTTGTAACGACTCAGGGATGGCTAAGTTACTATTTTCGCCCAGCACTCGCGCTAGTAACTGAAATCCTTCTAATGCCTCTAACTTTACAACCTTGCGCTCGTCCTCACGTTCAGACTCGCCAATAGCAATACCGATTTCTCGCTCAAATTCACCTGCTTGTTTAGTGAAATCATCACCAAGCATTTGCAAAATAGTACTGTAAAGATGGGCATTGATTGGTAGCTCACCAAAAATATGAACTCCCAGCGGCTGGCTCATCTGTGCCAGTGTGTTTAAGTGATCTTGTAAGACGGTAATCTTGTCAGCAAATTGAGCTGCTAAAGTAGCTTCATCAAGGTCGAGGTCTTTTAACATATTCAATTGCTTAGCAAGCTTAATTATTTCTTGCTGCGTATTTGATTTTGTTTGCCCTTCATCCAACATTAAATAGTTGGTGATCAGTTCGTTTAATTTTGCCACTTCAGTGTATAGCCCTGCTTTTGCAAAGCCTGGGGTTAAGTGGCTGATCATGGTGGCACGACCACGACGCTTTGCCTGCATCGCTTCACCGACATTATCAATAATGTACGGATAGAAAACAGGAATATTGCCTATCGCTAAGTTTGGCGCATCATAAACCGATAAGCCTCGCTCTTTACCACTAAGCCACTCTTGTGAACCATGAGTACCTAAATGCATCACCGCATCAGCATTAAAAACATCACGTGCGTATAGATAAATAGCTAAGTAACTATGATTGATGACCGATTTAGTACTGTGATACTGGGCAGCATGCTGCTTTGCCGTTTCACCACGCACACCTTGAGGAAGTACAATCATGTTACCCAGTTCCATGCGCGGAATGACAAACATCATTTCGCCATTGTGCATACGCAACATACCGCTTTCACTTGGTTGGCCATATTTATCAATAATTGGCTGAGTGACATCCTGAGGCAGGCTATCAAACCAAGTTTGATAGATACTTAGCGGTAAATAATCTGCGAGTCCGAGTTTTACCAAAGCCTCAGCATCTTCACCACGATAATAAGGACGGAGCAACTTACCCGCTTGCTCAACTAACGTGGCTGTATCCGTTTGTTTTACTTGGTAACCCTTATCGAGCATCGCTTTTGCGATGTTAGCAATCGAACTCGGTACATCTAAAAATGCAGCGCCAATATTCTTTTCACCCGGCGGGTAGTTCCAAATAAAGGTGGCGACTTTTTTATTTGTGTTTTTAATGTGCGCTAAATTGGCATGGTTAAATGCACGCTCAACCAACGCATTAAGTTGCGCTTGCATTGCCACCTTACTGCCCTTTTCATTAGCGGCAATAATAACTGGGTCGGTGCTACCCGTATCTTCTGGCATTACAAGAAAGAACGGAGTGAGTGCTGGTGATACACCCGCATGATCTTCTTTAAAAGCCTGTTCATCGCCTTCGGTATAGTTAAGTGCATGAATAACAGGCACACCAATTTGCATAAACTCTGCGCGGCGTTTCTCAACATAGTGCAATGAGCGATAGTTAATGATTAAATCTACCCGTGAGCCAGTTTCATCACTCAGTAACTCTGGGTAGGTTAATGCTTCGTCATTGCCTTCAAAGAAAAACGCCAATGCTTTCGCACCTTTGTTCTGAAGACCAGTAATTAATGCATCAACTATTTGTTGCTGTTCATAATCAATGACTGAACGATGAATCGCTATCGCTATAACTGGTTGAGTTGGCTTAGCCTCTAACCAATTAAAAAACTGCGTTTCATCAGCACTAACATGGCCGTCAAACTCAGGGTGATATAAACCAACGTTTGGAATGACTTTAACTGGCTCTGCTGGCACATCTGAGAGTTTAAAAATGGCATTTGCAATATAAAGCATCATATTACGATAATTATCGCGCCCAGCATTATTGTAATAACCGCCAAGGTGAGTATGTTGCTGCTCAGATAAACCGCTATTCATTGCTGAGTTTTCCATATCACCGAGTGAGATCACTGGCACATTGGGGTACTCAGTTAAATATGGCTGATACTTAGCAAACATATATTTTGAAAGCGCAGGGTTGATGCCATCCAACAAAATCAGCTCAGCATTTTGCCAAGCTTGTTTAATCTCTTCGTCTGTTTTGCCTTTAGTACTAAAATTAGTAAAGGTGAACGGTTGATCTTCAGCAAGGCTTGTTAGCAATGCCCCTTTCGATTTAGCCACATGACCCGACATCATTATAAGCACTTCAGGCTTTTGTGCTGCATGTGAAGTCAGTGCGCTGAATAAAAGCAGCGCATACGTTATTATTCTTATCATTGTGTATTCTCTTGTTTGCCCGTTGCTGAGCCATCACTTTCGGGGACATATACAAAGCTACCGTCAGCCATTTTATAAGCCACACCAGCGCGCATGCCCTCGCCAGAACCGATTTCACCGTTAGATTTATATTGTTTAATCTCCTTGCCCTCTTTAACAATTACTTCCATATTTGGCTCACCGGCATTTTTAACAACAGTCACGTTTTCTGCCGTAAAAGGGCTGAGTGGGTTTTGTGCAATTGCAATAAGAAGTGCAGCAATAATCACCAGAAATACATCAACCAGATTAACGGCACTGACAATTGGGTTTAACTCTTCATCTTCGTCTAAAAAGCGCATGTTATTGCCCTCTTAATTTACGAATATTGATAAGTTCTTGAGCGCACCAACGTTTTTTAACCGAAGCTGGCCAAAACGTTAGGGTCGAAATAACCAAGCCCCAAATAACCGCTGCAAAGGCAATGATTAAATTTTCGCTGATCCCCTGAATGTTGCCATCGGCAAGGGCTTTTAATGCAGGTCCCATTGGGATCATCGTCGCAATTAGTCCAAGCATAGGTGCAATACGGGTAACAACTCTAAGTACTTCTAGTTGTTTTAACGCAAACACTTCAAGCTCATCCTCAGATGCAGTTGGATTCGCTACATAGTAATTATGGACATAAAAGCCTCTGTAATTCGTGGCCGTTTTAGTATCGATATCTCGCTGATAAGCAAGCTGATTTTTTCTTCTGATTAGATATTCAGATACAAACCTCCCTGCTGCGAAAAACGCATAAACAAAGAGTACTGCAATCACTAAAATCACAGGTGCCATTAGAAGAGCTGACACATCAGCCATAAGTTGTTCGATTATTTGGATATTCACATTATTGCCCCAGTAAATTTGACGGGCTCAAATGTACGTGAAAACACACACCATTACAATAATGCAAATAGGAACAATTTGCATTTATATTGATCTTTATAAAAATAGGCGTATTATTCTGGCAAAAATTAAACAGTTCTTTGTACACAAATAATATAAAGCTCCTAAGGAAACCAATAATGCGCCTAGCTAAAACACATTCTTTACGCATTTTAATCGCTGCGACTCTTGCAGCTTCTGCAACACCTACCATTGCCGATGAGTCAATCAAAGCTGACGATTTAGAAGTAATTGTTGTTAGTGGCTCGCGTACTGAAAAACCATTAAAAGATGTTGCTGCGAGTATTTCTGTAATAACAAGTGACGATATTGAAAAACAAGTTGTTACTGATATGAGTCAATTATTCTTATATGACCCAAGTATTCAGGTAACTGGCCGTGTTGGCGGTGCACAAAACATTCAAGTACGAGGTATGGGTTCTGATCGTATTCTGATGATTAAAGACGGCATGCGAATGAACGAAGGCTACGGTGCAAACGGCTTGAACGATATTGTGGGTCGTGGCTTTATTGATACCGATACTTTAAAGCAAGTTGAAGTTGCAAAGGGTGCTGCATCTTCGCTTTATGGCTCAGATGCACTGGGCGGAATCGTGGTGTTTACAACTAAAGATGCAAGCGACTATTTACAAGACGGTGAGCAGTTTGGCGGCCGTGTGAAATTAGGTTACAGCGACTTAGATGATCAAACCAGTTTAGGTGCAACACTGTATGCTCAGCATGGTAACTTTGATCACCTATTAAGTGTAACCGCTCGTGATGGCGAGGAAGAGCAAAATAAACACCAAAGCAATGCGCCATTCGAAATTGACTCACAAAGCCTTCTTTACAAACTTAAATACAACATAAACGATAAAGATTACATTAACTTCTCTGCTGATCTGTGGCGCCAAGATGTCAATGGCGACAGTGCTGATGGCCTACTTACCTATTTCCGTGGCTTAGCAGAATATGGCTACAATATTGCCACCGAAAACACGCAAACAGAAAAAGATAGCGACTCATATCGCTTTAGTTACAACAATAATTCAGCCAATCGCTTATGGGATAGCGCTCAGTTTAACCTTTACTACACTAATAACCGCCAAGACGACCAAGAGTATGCGTTATTAGACATCAATGCGCCAATGTTTGGTACCGTTGAAATGCGTGACATGTGGAAAACAGGCACCTACGAGCAAACAACCTATGGTTTAATCTCCCATGCAAGTAAAGCCTTAAATAAACATCACACTCTTGGTTATGGTATTGATGTTGAAACAACCGAAAGCTTACGCACTGTGCATGAATATCGTGAAGTTGAAGGCGAAACAACCAAAGACGATACCACCAATAAGTTCCCTAAAAATGATACTCTTCGTGCTGGTTTATTCATCAATGACGAAATCTCATTACTAAACGACAAACTGGTTATAACGCCAGGTGTTCGTTTTGATTATTACAGTATGGATCCAAACGGCGCTTTAAAAACAGATGGTGAAGAATACGCTAAAATTGATGAAAGCAACCTCTCATTTAATTTAGGTGGCTTATATTACATCAATGATATGTTGAGCGCTTATGCGCAATACGGGCAAGGCTTTAAAGTACCTGCTTATGACCTAGCTTACATTGAGCATTATAACCAACCTACCGCTGAATACATTTATGAAGTATTACCTGCGGATGATTTAGATCCAGAGAAAAGCGATACTTTCGAGCTTGGTTTACGTGGCCACATAGGCGATTTTATTGTTACAGCAGCGGTATTCCACAATAAGTTTGATGACTTTTTAGCAACCGAATTAATAGATCGTGAAACTGTATTTAATGACGACGGCTCATTTGGATATATCCACGATAAATATCAGTATCAAAATATTGATTCAGTAACCATCAAAGGTGCAGAGTTTTCTACAACTTACTATGCAACAGATGCTATTTCTGTGTTTTTGAATGCAAGTTATCAAGACGGTAAAAATGACGAAACCGATGAATACATCAGCTCAATCAACCCTCTATCAGGTAACTTGGGTGTTAGCTTCCAAGGTGACACATTGGGTAGTGATTTAATCGTGAACTTTGCTAAAAAAATGACCAAAGTGAACGAAGGCAATTACGAAACACCAGGTTATGGTACGGTTGATTGGTTAGCACGAGCAAGCTTTGGTCAAGCTAATCTAAACTTAGCTATTCGCAACTTGTTCGACAAAACTTATTATCAGCATGGCAGCCTTGCGAACCACTCTGCATCAGATAGCTTAGAAGGGCTCGAAAGTTCTGGTCGTAGTATTTCTGCAAGCATTAGTTATAGCTTCTAATTAGTTTTTAAAACCTTGTCGAGTGCAGCAATGCACTCGACTTATGGCATTAATTTTTTTGCCTGTACACTTTTGGCGACATGCCATACCAGCGATGAAATGCATGATGAAATGCACTAATTTCAGAGTAGCCACATAAAAAGGCTATTTCTGTGACTGATAAGTCTGTTTCGTTTAACAATGACACACTTTTTAGCTGTCTTAATCTTGCCAATTCTTTACTAAAATTTGTGCCCTCTTTTGCAAGACGTCGTTGCAGCGTTTTTTCACTCATATTAAGTGCTTTTGCCATTGCTTTACTGGTGGTTTGGCCTTGAATTAAATGCTCTTCAAGTAAAATTCTCAGAACCTGCGTCACATTCGTTTGCGTCACCAGTTTCATCTGGCTTGATAACACAGGTTCACTATCGGTATTTTCGCTAAAAAATAGGCTATGGGTCGTAGCGCCGTATTCAATTTTGCAATTAAAGTGCGCATTAATCTCACTATGAGGCTCTTTACGTTGCAAGCAAATTCGCGTTGGGTGCCAATCTTTTCCCTTCACAGTGCGCGCTATTTTCACACAAAACGCCATGGGTGCCTCGTAGCTTAGCAGTGACATATCCCGCTCACCATCACTAAAGTTAAAGCGAAGTTCATACTCACTACCGTGATCGATCAAAGACACATTATGTGTATCGCCCATCAATTTTTGATAACGCAATATCAACCGAAAAGCACTCAATAGCTGTGTTGACTGAATAATAGCCATACCTACTACCGGAATAGCCCGTACATTCATGTTACTGCCAACATAAAGACCTAAATGCGTGTTTGGTAACATCGCTTGCGCCTGCTTCCAAAGCTTACTGACACTCGCTTGCGGGTATCGGGCTGTTTGGCTACTTAATTCTGCTAAAGGAATATTTGCCGCTGCAAACAACTCATTAATTGGTAAGCCCTGCCATTTAAACGACTCAGCCATAGCACGAAGCCACCAGCTTGATAAGGTTCTCATGCGCGTCCTAAACAAACAATTTAATGACCTATACTATCAAGTAAATAAAAGAATAAAAGCCTATTGTTAACCTGTAATTAACAACGGAGACAACAATATGGGCACTGTAGCAAGTAAACGCGAGTTCGCGAGCTTTAAAGAGTTTTACCCTTACTACTTACAAGAACATAAAAATAAAGTCTGTCGACGCTTACACTTCTTTGGCAGTTGGGTTGTTTTGGCTATTTTGTTTACCGCTATTTATCAGCAGCAATATAGCTGGTTAATTTTATGCCCTGTTGTGGGCTATGGCTTTGCTTGGGTTGGTCATTTCTTTTTTGAGAAAAATCGCCCCGCTACTTTTACACACCCTTTTTATAGCTTTATTGGTGATTGGGTGATGTTTAAAGACATTATTATTCGCAAAGTACCATTTTAGGAAAACACCATGACCATGAAACACACAGTATCAGAACAAGAATGGCAAGCCCGTGTTGAGCTCGCTGCCGCGTATCGCCTAGTGGCTTTATATGGCTGGGATGATTTAATTTTTACCCATATTTCAATGCGCGTTCCCGGCACAGACAACGAGTTTTTGATAAACCCGTATGGCATGATGTTTCACGAAATTACCGCATCAAGTCTTATCAAAGTAGATCAACAATGTAATAAGCTGCATGACAGCGAATACCCAGTTAACCCTGCGGGGTTTAATATCCATAGCTGTATTCATATGGCTCGAGATGATGCCCATTGCGTTATTCACACCCACTCGCTCAATGGCACGGCAGTGTCTGCCAACAAAGACGGTTTATTGCCTATCTCTCAGCAAGCTGTTGTTGTGCACTCAGGTTTGGGCTATCACGATTACGAAGGCATTGCCCTCAATCCTGCTGAGCAAGACCGTTTAGTGAATGACCTAGGTTCTAATAACTTTTTAATGCTACGTAATCATGGCCTATTAACTGTGGGTAAAACGGTCGCTGATGCATTTTTGTTTATGTATGTTTTTGAAGCGGCATGCGCTGTACAAACTCGTACGTCACAAAATACCGAACAACTCGTACAAGTACCTAGCGCGATTATTGATGGTATCAAAGGGCAAACTGAGGTTGCTACAAAGGGATTGGGTGGCGCAATTGCTTGGCCTGCCTTACTGCGCTTACTCGACAATAAAAGCCCGGGTTACGATCAATAAGGATACACCATGCAAATTGATATCATGACTAAAATAGTGCTGCCTTTAGCACTATTTATCATCATGTTTGGCATGGGGTTAGGGCTTAAAAAGCAAGACTTCGGGGCATTATTTATTAGCCCCAAAGCACTTCCAATAGGCTTAAGCTGCCAACTACTGTTATTGCCAAGCGTTGCGTTTTTAATAGCAATGAGTTTTACCCTAACCCCTGAGCTCGCTATAGGCCTGATCTTAGTGGCTTGCTGCCCGGGTGGTGTGACTTCAAATCTCTATACCTATTTATTCAAAGGGGATGTTGCGCTATCAATAAGTCTAACAACGTTAGCAACATTTATCTCACCGTTTACCTTGCCACTAATTATGCATTTTGCCATGCAAACATTGAGTGTGCCGGGTCACGAATTCGCTTTGCCAGTGATTAAAACCATAGTGCAAATGCTAATGATAACGGTACTTCCTGTTTGCTTAGGAATGGTATTTAATCACTTTAAACCCCATTTGAGCTTGAAAATAGAACCCTTTATTCGTCGTTTTTCGAGTGTATTCTTAATTGTGATAGTGCTCAGCATTATTCATAAAAATGCTGACCAAATGCTGAGCTTTTTTGCGACTAGTGGCATTGCAACGCTGACATTAAACCTCAGCACGCTGTTACTAGGGCTGTTTTTTGCAAAAATATCGGGCTTAGATCACAAGCAACAAATGAGCATTGCTGTTGAAGTTGGGCTACAAAATGGCACCCTTGCCATTTTAATTGCAAGTACCTTAATCAATAATGCCGCGATGGCAATACCTGGTGCAACATATAGCTTATCAATGTTTGTAACGGGTTATATTTTTTGTCGCTTATTTAGCGCGCATCATACAAAGCAGCTTGCCATTCTCAACAAAGCTTAAAAGCCAAAAGTGATGACTAAAAACAAGGATGTTTTTAGCATGAAGAGCACATCACCCAAAAGTAATAACAAAGTTCATCAACCATCTTAACTAATAACTTTCTATTTATTTTTCAAAACTATACCTAAATTATTAGTTGTGAGATTAACACTGTGGTCAGTCTTGTTTAATAGCATTTTTTCATTCACTATCAATTTATGGCTTGTCATATAAGGACATATTGTGGCCGAACTTACTAACACTAAACTGCCTGTCCATATTGCTGAATTAAAGTTTGCACTTGATAACGTACCTGCATACGTTTATATAAAAAACGAACTATCCCATTATGTATATGCTAATAAACTTACACTCAGTCTACTGGCGTGCACAGAGCAGGAACTTCAATTCAAAAGCGATAAAGATTTCTTTGCGCTTAATGATGTTAAGAAACTAGCTAAAATCGATTCGCGTGTGATCAAAGGAGAGCGCACAAGAGAAGAAGTGGAGTTAAATTTCCCTGATGGAAACAAATATATTTTTTGGGAAGTAAAAACTCCAATTTTTTGTGACACAGAGCCAAATAAGGTTATTGGGATTTTAGGTATTTCGACAGATATTACTGAACGAAAACAACTTGAAAAACAGCTCCTCTATGATGCATCTACAGATCCTTTAACAAAACTCTTAAACCGCCGATATTTTTATTCTCGCCTATCACTTGCGTTACAAGTTAGTAAACAAGACCTAAACTATGGTGCTGTCATCTTTATCGATCTTAACAAGTTTAAAGAGTTAAACGACCAATATGGTCATCTCATTGGAGATGCATACCTTATAGAAGTTGCTAACAGGATGAAAGCGGTCGTTCGCGACAAAGACTGTTTAGCGCGCATCGGCGGGGATGAATTCGTAATCATGCTTGAAAGGCTTGGCCGTGATGAACAAGCCGCCAAAAAAAACGCTCATCGTGTTGCCGATAAACTACAATCAGCAATTGAAACCCAATTTATATACCAAAATGTCAATTACTTCGGCTCTGCGAGTGTTGGGGTTACTATGTTTTTTGGAACTCAAAAATCGGCCAATGAAATTGTCGCACAAGCTGACCAAAAAATGTACCTTATAAAACGAACTTTGCCTCACCATGCTAATTGTTAGTTTTTAGGACAAAAATTTAATGAGCGAATTAAAAACTAAACCCAATAATACCGATGTAGATACATATATTAGCCGTATTGAACACTCAACCCGAAAGGCTGATGCAAAGGTGTTACTGGAACTATTTAGTAAAGTAACCGAACAAGCGCCAATCATGTGGGGCGACTCAATCATTGGTTTTGGTAACTACAGTTATCGCAACTCAAAAGGGGAATACAACTGGTTGATGACTGGCTTTTCGCCGCGAAAAAGTAATTTAACCCTATATGTAATGCAAGGGTTTAGCACTTTCAGTGATGAACTTTTAACGCTAGGCAAAATAAAGCACGCTAAATCTTGCCTTTACATTAATAAACTCAGCGATATAGATCTAAATGCGCTTGAGCAATTCTTAATTAAAGTTGTGGCAGATATGCGAGCAAAGTACCAATGTAGTTAATGACTATAAACTGCTTAAAATCTATCTATCTGATGTATAGCATTCTGAATGTAGTGACATATGCTGTTACTATTACTCGCTAATTTAGCCTTATAAATCATTGGCGCAGGTTGCTTTGTGGTGGTAATCTGAGCAGTGAAAAATAATATTAATTGTATTAAGGAAAGTACATGGATCCCATTTCTAGCATTTTAGACCTGTTGTTAAATGTAGAAGTCTTTCTTCTAATTTTTGTTTTAGTGCTACTAAAAAGCAGCGTTAAATTTGTACCACAAAACCGTGCTTGGTTAATCGAACGTTTTGGTAAATACCATTCAACCAAAGAAGCGGGCTTAAACTTTATTGTGCCATTTATTGACCGTATAGCCGCTGATCGCAGTTTAAAAGAACAAGCGCAAGATGTACCTTCGCAGTCTGCGATCACGAAAGATAATATCTCGCTCATCGTCGATGGTGTGCTGTATTTCCGTGTGCTTGACCCTTATAAAGCCACGTATGGTGTTGATGACTATGTGTTTGCGGTTACTCAACTATCACAAACAACAATGCGCTCTGAGCTTGGCAAAATGGAGCTAGATAAAACCTTTGAAGAGCGCGACATGTTAAACACCAACATAGTTACCGCGATTAACCAAGCTTCTGAGCCTTGGGGTATTCAGGTTTTACGTTACGAGATTAAAGATATTGTGCCACCTAACTCTGTCATGGAAGCGATGGAAGCACAAATGAAAGCAGAACGTGTAAAACGTGCACAAATTTTAGAATCAGAAGGTGATCGTCAGTCTGCTATCAATGTGGCAGAAGGTAAAAAGCAAGCCCAAGTTCTTGCAGCAGAAGCTGAAAAAGCAGAGCAAATTTTACGTGCTGAAGGTGAAGCAAAAGCGATTATCGCCGTTGCTGAAGCACAAGCAGATGCACTACGTAAAGTAGGTGAAGCCGCCGATACAGAGCAAGGCCAAAAAGCAATTCAACTTGACCTTGCTACTAAAGCCATTGCCGCTAAAGAAGCCATTGCTCGTGAGTCATCTGTGGTATTACTGCCAGAGAGTGGCACAGATGCAAGCTCGCTTGTAGCTCAAGGCATGTCTATTATTAACTCTTTGAATAAAAAGCAACAAAGTTAGGTGAGCTAATGGCATTTTTAGATACCCATTTAGCCGAAGCACTGATGATTATAGGTGTTATCGCGCTCATTGTTGAAGTTGCTGTACTAGGTATGAGTACTTATGTATTACTGTTTTTAGGCTTATCTTTATTTGCCAGTGGCTTACTAATGAATATAGGCCTACTTGATACAAGTTACACCACCGCGCTTTGGAGCAATATTGTATTTACTCTTGGTTTTGCACTCGTGCTTTGGAAACCACTCAAACGCATGCAAGATAAAACCGATACAAAACCAATACAAAGCGATTTTGCTGAGCTCACCTTTGTCGTTAACGCTGATGTTGATGATAAAGGTTTAACCACGCATCAGTATTCGGGGATTACATGGCAATTAAAAAGTCACTTTCCCATTGCGGCGGGTAGCACAGTAAAAGTCACCGATAAACAAGTCGGTGTACTTTGGGTAGAGGCGATATAACTCAGCTAGCGTCAAACTTCACTTAGAGTCAAAACTCTATTTCGTTTTGTAACCGTGTTTGCTATGGTTAGAAGCATTCACGGTTACAAGCAAGGTTGCGAAAATGAACAATAACAGGGCTCTCGTTGTAGAAGGTGGCGCAATGCGTGGTATTTTTGCCACTGGCGTACTGGATTCTTTTATTCAAGCTAATTACCAACCTTTTACTCAATGCTATGGTGTTTCTGCCGGAGCCACTAACATTGCCGCTTATTTGTGCGCACAATACAAACGTAACCATGCGGTGATCACCGATTACTCTTGCAGACCTGAGTTCATCGACTTTGTTCGATTTATTAGAGGTGGCCACCTATTTGATTTAGACTGGCTGTGGCAAGAAACCATGCGTGATATTCGCCTTGATCTCGACACTTTCGAAAAACAAGCTAGTGAGTTTTATATTGTCACAACCAATATAAAAACTGGTCAGGCTGAGTATTTAAAAGCAAGTACAACACTTCTTGAAGAGCAATTAAAAGCCTCATGCGCACTACCCATTGCTTATCGAGAATTCCCTGTTATCAACAATTTACAACTCACTGATGGCGGCGTGGCAGATTCGATTCCAATTCGTAAAGCATACGAAATGGGCAATAAAGAAATCACCGTGATTTTATCTCAGCCTCTTGGCTATAAGAAAAAGCCTTCAAAAGCGCCATGGTTTGTTAAACGTCTTTATAAGAACACCCCGGCATTAGCAGAAGCCACCTTAAGACGTGCAGAAAATTACAATCAAAGTATTGATTTTATTGCCAACCCACCAAGCGATTGTAAAATTAATATTATTGCACCACCACCCGACTTTGCTGTTGGTCGAACAACGAAATCATTTGAAAAACTCAGTGCAGGCTATGAAATGGGCTTAAATGCGGGCTCGCAATTTTTAACTCAAGGCGCCTAAGCTAACACTTTAAAAATAGGCGCTGTTTTCAAGCGTTTTCGGTGCCATTGGCTATACTTTAAAGAGTTACTTTAGCCAAGGATTGACCATGAAACTCTTCCTACCTTTTATCACTGCCTTCAGGGTATTAATACTCTCTTCTTTATGTTTATGTTCATTTTTTAGCAAAGCTATTGAGTGGCCTCAACAAGTAAAAACAAACCAAGGCACACTCATTGTTTACCAGCCACAACCCGAGAAACTAAACGGTAATACTTTAACAGCCCGTGCAGCAATGTCTTTTTCGCTTTCAGGCAATGATGCTGTGTTCGGCGTGTTTTGGTTTAGAGCTAAATTAGATACTGACCGCGAAAACGATACCGTCACCGTTCGCAATATGACAGTCACCGATGTACGCTGGCCTGAGTCAAAAGATGCTGGAGAACAAAAATTTACTGCTGTCGTTAATGAAGCAATAAAAGCCAGCCAATTCGAAACCTCGCTTTCGCAACTCACCGCCAGCCTTGAAAGTGCAGAAGCGGCAGAGCAGAGTTTAACGCAATTAAAAACCGACCCTCCAACGATTATATTCAAAGAGCAACTGTCGGTACTGCTGAGTTTTGATGGTGAACCTAAGTTTAGTAAAGTTGAAAACAGCCAATATGAGCGTGCTTTAAACACCGCCATGACAGTGATTAAAGATAGCAAAAGTAAACTTTGTTATCTCACCGATGGGCAATTTTGGTATCAGGCAAAACAAGCCAAAGGACCTTATGAATTCACTCAAACGCCACCGACCGAACTTGTAAAAATGCTCCCTAAAGATAATGAAAGTTCAGGTCTTAGTGCACCACCAGCCATTGTTGTAGCCACTAAACCCACCGAACTTATTGCAACTGATGGCGCAGCTAAATGGAAAAGCCTAACCGGTGGCGAGCTCATGTATGTGTTTAACACTGAAACCCCGTGGCTACGTGAAATGCAAACGAATAACATGTATGTCTTGTTATCTGGGCGCTGGTATCGCGCAAAACAACAAACAGGCCCTTGGACATTTGTACGTGGCGACGAACTACCAGAAAGCTTTGCCAATATTCCACCTGAATCAGATTTAGCTGGCCTCAGAGTTTCAGTTGCCGGCACAGAAGAAGCTGACGAAGCTGTACTAGATGCAAAAGTGCCGCAAACAGCGGCTATCAGCCGTAAAGATACGAGTTTAACTGTGTACTATGATGGCAAGCCTAAGTTTGAACGTATCCCAGGCACACAGGTTTCTTATGCCATTAATACCGATGCACAAGTGCTGCAAATTAAAGGCAAATATTATGCAGTCGATAATGCGGTGTGGTTTAAAGCAGATTCCGCACAAGGCCCTTGGCTTATTGCTGATAGCATCCCCAAAGACGATATTGCAAAAATTCCTCCAAGTTCCCCCGTTTACAACGTCACTTATGTCGAGATATACGAGTCAACTCCTGAAGTGGTGTATGTTGGTTATTACCCAGGTTACATGTGGTCATACCCTTATTATGGCGTGCCAGTGTATGGTACAGGTTGGTATTACCCACCATACTGGGGCGGTGGCTACTACTACCCTCGCCCACCGACTTGGGGTTTTAATATTGGCTATAACAACTGGACAGGTTGGTCGTTTGGCTTGAGCTGGAGCAATGGCTTTTTGAATCTAGGTATGAATTGGCATGTCGGCTGGCCAACAAATTACCGACCTTATCATTGCTGTAATGGCTGGTATGGCGGTGGTTACCGCGGCCCAGTTTTTATTAATAATGGCAACATCAATATTGGTAACAAAATTAATGTCGGCTATAAACCTGGTCATCTTAATAAACAGCCAAGACATAACATTTATAAACGCGATCAAAGTAAGTCTCGTCTCGCTTCAAAGCAGCAAGTGAAACGCGATTTAAAAACCGCCATCAGCCAACGCGATAAAGCAAACAACGTGTTTGCGGATAAAAATGGAAACGTGCTCAAGCGTGATGCCGATAAATGGCAACAGCGTGTTGAGGGAAAATGGCAAACATTACCTTCTGATAAACAGCAACAAATCAAAGATCGGGCACAAAACATTGACCGCCAGCAAGTGCAAAATAAATTGCAAAGCATAGATAAAAGTAAAGCGAAACAAACATTACAGCAGCGTCAGCATATGCAAAACAGGCAGCAAAATCGTATACAGCAATTAAATCGCGCGAACAGAGCACGTCAGCAAGGTATGCAGCGTCAACAAATGCGCCGCAATACACAAAGACAGATACCAAGGCAAATGCCTAATCGCGGCCATTAATGTAAAAATAGGAACAAAACAAAGCCAACGTGAAAATTGGCTTTGTTGCCTACAATATAAAGGCTGCATATGGTGACTTTACTAACTAAATGAGGTCTATCAAAAGAAAAACCCATCAAACAATTGCAAAAACTTGCTTAAAACCATTTCTCTATTAGTTTTAATAATAAGTCCCTACAAAAGTTTGCTCGCTCATGTTAAATAACTACACTGTTCGTACGAGATTAGCTGTCTTAGCTTTGTTACCAGTTGCTGTTTTTGTGATCACATCTATTTTCACGATGTCGATGATGTCTAATATGGTCAAAGGAATTGATAGTTTGTATAGAGACAGAGTACTTCCGTTAGAGCAAATAAAAACAGTATCGGACAATTACGCTGTTAACATTGTTGATTTATTTCATAAATACCGCGCTGATCAAATCTCCAAAGCTGACTTTCTAGCCGCAGTTGAAAACGCAAAGAATGTTGCTGACAATAAATGGAAAAGCTATTTAGCAACAAAACTCACTTCCGAAGAACAACGCTTAGTTAATATTGTTGAAAAGAATCTCTCTGTAGTCGAAAGTGAACTTAGCAGGTTTTTAAACCAAGTTAACAGTAACCAGCTAAAAGCGATCCCTAATGAGGTGTTTGTAAAAAATCTTTACGATGTGTTTGACCCACTCAGTGAAAGTTATCAAGGGCTAATAAACTTACAAATCAATGAAGCCAACAAATTTAAAAACGCCGCAGATAAAGACTTTTCCCAAGTCACTATCGCAATGACAGCTTCGATAACTATTTTAATTATTATCTTGTTGTTTATTGCCTTTGTTATTTATCGTTCTATTCACAACCCTCTGTTATCGCTAAGCGAAACAATAGGTTCAATCTCTGAAAACGCTGATTTGCGGCTCCGCGCAAAAACCCATGGTAATGATGAGATAGCTCAGGCAGCAAACCACTTTAACGCTATGATGGAGCGCATTCATGCTCTTGTTAATGATGTAACCAGCGCAACACTTACTCTCTCATCTGCCGCTGAGCAAATGAACTCAATTAGCGACCAAGTTGCCAGCACTGCCACTGAACAAGAACAACAATCGGCAATGATTGCTACTGCTATTACGCAAATGAGCAGTGCTATTGAACAAGTTGCAGCTAATGCGCTTGCGACTTCAGAAAAAGCCACCCACACAGATAAGACAGCGAAGCTTGGCCAACAGTCTGTACAAGAAAATATCGATGCAATTAACCACTTGTCGCATATAGTTAATACCAATACTCAACTTATCAATGAGTTAAATACACAATCAACAGATATCAATCAAGTGGTAATGATGATTCAAGGGGTTGCTGAACAAACCAATTTACTTGCGTTAAATGCGGCCATTGAAGCAGCACGCGCAGGTGAGTCGGGTCGCGGTTTCGCTGTGGTGGCTGATGAAGTAAGGCAGCTTGCGCACAACACGCAAAAAGCCACAGCGAGTATTAACGAAATGATCAGTAAACTACAAGCAATGGCGCAGCAAGCAGTGACCGCCATGGGCAATGCCGACGAAAGTGCTAAACAAAGTGTTGAATACGCAGAACGCTCATCACAATTACTGACTGAAATCACTCAAGAAATGGCACTTATTGCCGATATGAACAACGAAGTTTCTACCGCAACAGATGAGCAAACAATCGTTGCCAACGAACTTAGTTGTAATATAAATGAATTTAGCAGTAGTATTTCACTAGTTAGCGAAAGCTCGCAGCAAAACGCTCAAGCAAGTCAAGAATTAGCTTCATTAGCGTCGCGATTACAGCAACAGGTCCATGTATTCAAAGTATGATGGGCAACTGATTACTTTGCACACAGAGAACCTAATAAATGACTACAATTTGGCGCCTGTTATTATTATTTTTAGCTTTGCATTGTTCTTACGCAATCGCGCAAAGTCAAATTGTAATCCAACTTGCTAAACCTATTTATACTGATGCAGTCAAACAGCAATACATTCATAAAATACTTACGAAAAGCTTTGCCGCGGTAAATGCTGATATTATCATCCGATATGATTCGCAACCAATGAATGATAAACGAATAGTAGAGCAACTTAGCCACAACAAAGCTATAACTCTCGCCTGGCTGTCTTTACCTTCTCAGTTAAGTAATACCTTAGTAAAAACAACTATTCCTATTTATAAAGGCTTACACGGTAAGCGGCTACTAATTATTCATAAAAAAGAGCAACTAAAATTTAAAGCTATCAAAAACTTGGAACAATTAAGACCGCTACTTGCTGTGCAACAACAAAGCTGGTCAGATTATGATGTGCTAAAAGCAAATGGTTTATCTGTAAATGGAGAGCTTGATTACGCAGGAATGGTCAAAGCACTTGAAAGTGGTCTAGCAGATTACTTTCCTCGTTCTGCATTAGCAATAGGTGTAGAACTTCAGCGACTACAACAAACAAACTTTGTCATTGCGCCAGACATTATGTTGCAATACCCCAATGACTATTACTTTTACTTAAGTAAAGAAAATCAAAATATTAGGGATTTGCTAGAACAAGGCATGCAAAAGATACAGCAATCGGGTGAACTTGAGCAGCTTTATTTACAACACTTTGGTGATGTTGAAAAGCAATTTTCTTTAAGTCAACGCCACATCATAAACTTAAAAAATAGGGAATAATAATGCTAAAAGCACTGTTAATTTTCATCATAGCATTGGCTATTTTTGCTGCGGGCTTTATGGCTGGGATATACAGTTTGCCAATTTTAACTGAGCAACCAGCCCCTGAAATCAAGACTCTTGAACAACATCAAACGAGAGCTCTGTTTAGTGCAGAGTTTAAACCTGATCTTAAAGGCTCAGATCGCCTTCATTATGGTGATGGTATGGTGTATCTAACGAATGATGCTATTTCAATGCAAGGCACGTTATCACCAGGGCCTGACTATCAACTTTATCTGTCGCGAAACTTTATTGATAACGAAACCGATTTTTTAGCACAAAAAGGCACCATGCAGCGTGTTGCAGGGGTGCGTTCGTTCAACGGCTTTAAATTAGTTGTGCCACAAGGTATTGATGTCAGCGATTACAATACTGTGATTATTTGGTGTGAAAGTTTTGAGGAATTTATAACTGCAGCACAGTATCAGTAGCTCGATGAATAAAAACAAAGCCGCCTTTGGAGAGGGCGGCTTTAAAGCGGCAGCTATGGGTGTGAGCTGCCTAATCAAGAGTCGCTAATTAAGCTGCATCTTCGGTGTTTTGAATCTCATCGCTGTGGCGAATTAAGTAATCAAATGCACCTAAACTTGCCGTTGCACCACTGCCCATGGCAATAATGATTTGCTTAAACGGCGTTGTTGTTGCATCACCTGCCGCGTAAACACCCGGTAATGATGTTGCACCTTTGCTGTCTATTTCGATTTCGCCAAAGCGAGTCAGTACTAGTTCTGAATCTTTTAACCATTCAGTGTTTGGCACCAAGCCGATTTGCACAAAGATACCTGCAAGCTCAAGTGATTTTTCATCGCCAGAGATACGGTCAATATAGCTTAAGCCTGTTACTCGTTTACCATCACCTACAACTTCTGTTGTTTGCGCGTTTTTGATAATCGTAATGTTGTTTAAGCTATTTGCTTTGCGAATAAGTACTTCGTCAGCACGTAAGGTATCAGCAAATTCGAGCACAGTGACATGCTCTACAATGTTTGCAAGGTCGATTGCCGCTTCAATACCTGAGTTACCACCACCGATAACCGCAACCGCTTTACCTTTAAATAACGGGCCATCGCAGTGAGGGCAGTAAGCAACGCCATGACCGCGATACTCTTTTTCACCGGGTACATTCATTTCACGCCAGCGTGCACCAGTTGCTAATACCACTGACTTAGCATTTAACACCGCGCCATTTTCTAGCGTGATTTGGTAATTACCTTGTTTAGTAAGCGATGCCGCACGTTGGTTTTGCATCACATCTACGTCGTATTCTTTTACGTGTTCTTCAAGTTGAGCAACTAATTTAGGACCTTCGGTCGCTTTTACTGAGATAAAGTTTTCAATTGCTAAGGTGTCTGAAACCTGACCACCAAAACGCTCTGCCACAACACCGGTATTTAAGCCTTTACGCGCCGAATAAATTGCCGCAGAAGCCCCTGCCGGACCACCACCAACAACAAGTACATCGAATAACTCTTTATCGTTCAGTGCTTCGGCTTGGCGTGCAGCCGCTTTGGTATCTACTTTATTTAGAATGTCGGTCAGGTTAACAGCGCCTTGGCTGAATAACTCTCCATTTAAGTACACAGCTGGTACTGCTAACACATTACGCTCGTTCACTTCGTCTTGGAACAAGGCGCCATCAATCATAGTCGCCGTAATATTTTCATTGTGTGCCGCCATCAAGTTAAGTGCTTGCACTACTTGCGGACATGTTTGACAACTTAATGAAATATATACTTCAAAGTTGAGTGGCCCAGGCAATGATTTAATTTGTTCAATTTCAGTCTCTGATGCCTTGCTTGGATGACCTCCAGTGTGAAGAAGTGCAAGGATCAAGCTTGTGAATTCGTGGCCCATAGGCACACCCGCAAATGTGATTTGCGTATTGTTAATAGGTGAAGATACCACCATAGACGGACGACGTACGTCTTGGTTAGGGTTATCTCGCACCGAGAATTTGTCGCTTAACGATGCTAAATCGTTCGCTAAGTTTTTAAGTTCTGTTGATTTATTGCTGTCATCCAAGGCGATAAGCAGCTCAACAGGGCTGGTAATAGAAGCAAAGTGGCTTGTTAATTGGTTTTTGATATTCGTATCTAACATGGCTTAGCCCTTGAGTTCAGAATCAATAATCTAGAAAAATTTTAGGGATAACTGCCCATCACCCGCTAATGTGCTTAATATGAGTTGTGATGGGCAATTAAGGTTGCATTGAGATAGCAAAGCAAAGCTTTGCTATCGTTTAATGCTGTGACAAATTAGATTTTGCCAACTAGGTCTAGTGAAGGAGCAAGTGTCTCTTCACCTGGCTGCCATGATGCAGGACATACTTCACCGTCGTGGTTAGCAATGTACTGTGCAGCTTGTACTTTACGTACTAACTCTTTCGCGCTACGGCCGATACCTAAGTCGTGAGTTTCGATTACTTTGATTTCGCCTTCAGGGTTCATTACGAATGTACCGCGAAGAGCAAGACCTTCGTCTTCAATCATCACACCGAAGTTACGAGTAATACGACCTGTAGGGTCACCAATCATTGGGAATTTGATTTTACCAATTGTGTCAGACGTATCGTGCCATGCTTTGTGAGTGAAGTGCGTGTCAGTTGATACTGAGTAAACCTCAACACCCATTTCTTGAAGCTGCTCGTAGTAATCAGCAACATCACCAAGCTCTGTAGGACATACGAAAGTAAAGTCAGCTGGGTAGAAGAAGAAGATTGACCACTTACCTAGCACGTCTTTTTCTGTTAGTTCTACAAAGTCACCGTTGTGGTAAGCTGTTGCATTGAATGGTTGTAGTTTTGTGTTAATTAATGAAGTGCTCATAATATTCCTCATTGATGTATTTAAAAAGTTTAATTAACGCAGCCTTGCGTCTGCTTGATTAATACAATAGAGGCCTGAGCGATTAAAATAAAATTGATTGTTTAGATTAAATTGATTTATTTTTTAGATTGAAAGATTGGAAATAGCAAAAACTACAAAGCCCTCAATAACTTACGCAATCAAGGGCCTTCATTTCAGGGAATAAAATTACTTACTAAAACCGTATAAACTCTTTGGTTTTATGTAGTTAGGCTCAATTCCTTGCTCTTTTGCAGCTGCTAACATAACTTGTTCAATCCAACCTGCATCCATAATGTTCATATAGTTGCCATCTGGGTCAAAGTTAATATTGGCTCCCATTACTATCATAAAGGTATCGGTCACTTCAGTGTTGTCTGCTGGGACTTGAAATTGATGAATCGAACCGCCTGGTTCAAATAAATAACTACCCGCTACTTGTAAATCGTCAGGGTACTCAGTGTAGTGCCAGCTGCCCGCCATGGTATATAAATGCACAACACCAGTGTGAAAGTGCTTTGGCAAAACTGTACCCGGTTCAAATAAAACGCGTAAAACCCATACCCCATTCTCAGAATCCAGCATGAGTGGATAAATGTGCACGCCTGATAAAGCGTTTTTAATTAGCTTTTCATCATTGGTATGAATAGTGAGTAAAAAATCTTGATGATTAATAATATCTGGTAATGCCATGTGTGTGCCCTCTTTAATGCGTGTTAGTAAATCAGCGTATTGTTGACGTTAATACATTGTTAAACTTTAATGACCTGTATTACTTTACTTTGCACGCAATTTTTTTTACTTTTTACGCCAGAACACAAAAAAGAGCATACTATGCCCCGATTAACACAAGCACCTGATCTAATTAGAGTATCTGCTCTACATGGCTATATTGAGCTGATCGAAAGCAAATTGGTGAACCCTGATATACTTTTATCACACGTTGGTTTAGACAGAAAACAACTACAAGATGCCAATAGCTTTGTGCAGTATCAGCAACTCATTCAACTGTTAGAGACCACGGCGAAAGAACTAAACCTGCCCTATTTTGGGTTAGAATTAGGGCGTTGGCAAAGCTTGAACATTTTGGGCTCTGTTGGTTATTTGGTGGGTAATTGCGACACCCTTGAATTGGCACTTAAAAATTTAACTAAGTATTATCACATTCATCAAAATAGCGCTGATTTACTCCTTGAAGTAGACCAAAACTATGTAAAACTATCATTTTTAGTTCGTAGTAGCTTAAAAGTGAGTGTCTATCATGGCGCTGATCTAGCCCTGAGTGTTGGGGTTAATTTATTAAAGAAACTAACCGATGATCAAATAAAACTGCACCGTTTGGAACTTCCCCATAGTTGTAATGAAAATCCGAGTGTTTATCGCCAAGCATTAGGTCAAGTTCCTGTGTTTAATTGTGCACACACAGCAGTCGTGTTTGAAAAAAAATACCTTAAACTCGCTATTAAGAACTCAGATAAGCAGTTGTTTTCTATACTCAGCCAACAGCTTGGGCTGATTCAAAACACCAAACGTGAAAATATCTCAGATCATGTTGAAGTGATGATCAAGCAGTACTTACTACACGAGGAGTTTGGGGTAAACCTTGTAGCCGAAAAGTTATCGATGAGTACCCGTAGCTTACAGCGCCACTTAACAAAGCATGGCACAACGTTTCGTGAATTAGTCGATGATGTACGCTGTCATTTGGCACATCAATATTTAACAGAGTCTAGCCTCAGTTTATCAAACATATCAGATATCTTGAGCTTTTCTAATTACAGCGAATTTACTCGATCTTTTAAACGTTGGTATGGTATTCCACCTAGAGATTACCGCAAGTTTCATTCCCATTAATGGCGTAAAAAGTCAAAAACAAGTCGTTTAAAGCTAAGTCTCACGTTAACAAATTGTATATATTCATTAGTCAAACAAGCTAAGGAATAACCATGAACACACATGATAACCTCACGCAATTAATTGAGCATAGTTGTAAGACTTATGCTGACTTTCCTGCCTACACAAGTGTGGGAAGAACATTCACTTTTTCTCAAGTAGAACAACAATCTCGCTATTTAGCCCAGTGGTTTCAACAGCAAAGTGGTCTTGTTGCAGGAGACAGAATTGCTATTCAACTACCTAATATTGTTGATTACCCTATCGTAACTTATGCAGCATTTCGTGCAGGATTAATCGTAGTCAATACCAACCCGCTTTATACTGCCCGTGAAATGCTACACCAGTTTAATGATGCAGATGTGAAAGCCATTGTTATTCTTGATGCCCTTAGCGAAAAATTAGCAACAATTATTAATGATACATCCATTAAAACCGTTATTGTTGCAGCCGCTTTAGCTGAGCCAGCATTACAAGAGAGTCAATTTTCGTTAAACGAACTCATTCGCCAAGGTGAAAGACTTGCCCCTCTTGACGCTCATCAAGCAAGTCGTGACGATATTGCTGTTTTACAATACACCGGCGGTACCACAGGAGTTGCCAAAGCAGCGATGCTTAGTCATGGCAACATCTTAGCCAATGCCGAGCAAATGAATGAGCGCTTTGACAACATTTTAACGCCTGGTCAAGAAACCGGTATTTGCCCGCTTCCGCTTTATCATATATATGCCTTTACGGTGAACATGGTTAGCTTATTTGCCATGGGGCAATTTAATGTACTTATTCCAAACCCTCGTGATTTAGATGCCTTAGTTAAACAAATCGAACCTTTTGATATTAATTACTTTTCAGGGATTAACACCTTGTTTATTGGTCTGTGTATGCACCCAAGGTTTAAAGCTCTAAATTTTTCAAACCTAAAAATGACCGTGTCAGGAGGCGCAGCTTTAACGCATGCTGCAGCTGATGCGTGGATGAGCACCACAGGTTGTACAATCACAGAAGGCTATGGCTTATCAGAAACCTCGCCTGTTGTGACATTAAACGATTTTCAAAATGAAGAAATAGGCAGCATTGGTCGCCCACTATCAAACACCACCGTGGAAATTTGGGATGAAAACGATGAGCCCGTTGCAGACGGTGAGTCTGGCGAGATAGTTGTTAAAGGCCCGCAAGTAATGATGGGCTACTGGCAACGCCAAGATGAAACCGGTAAATGCATGAAACGTGGTTTTTTCAAAACCGGTGATGTGGGTCTAAAGCTACCAAGTGGTAATTACAAAATTGTAGACCGTTTAAAAGACATGATTATTGTCTCTGGTTTTAACGTGTACCCTAACGAAGTTGAAAACATACTTTGTCTGCATCCGGCTATCTGCGAAGCGGCTGTTATTGGTGCAAAAGATGAAAAAACCGGTGAGCGTGTGTGTGCCTACATTACTTTAAAAGAGCAGGTTGATGAACAACAAGTGAGTGACTACTGCCGCGAAAACTTAAGTGCTTATAAGGTGCCTAAATCAATCATTTTTATGGAACAATTGCCTAAATCGACGGTTGGCAAAATTCTACGTCGAGAGTTACGTCAGCAATAAAGCGATCGTTTTAGCCGCCTAACTGGTATAAAATAACTACGAGTTATTTTATACCAGTTAGGCAATTTAAAGGTCATTATGGAAAAGTTTATTAATCACATTCAACTTGGTTACTTAGGTTTACTGCCTTTTTTAGGCTGTGTAGGCTGGCCGCTTATAGCAGGTAGTAATGCTGTTAACTTAGACTTTTTCACTTTTTATAGCATCGCCATTTTAGCCTTTATGGCAGGTAATTTATGGCATGCAGGCCAGCAAACGCATGCTGATGCTATTAAAGCAATTATTCCTATCTTACCGATTGGTTTTTTAAGCTTTTTACCGTCAAGCTGGATACTGGCTTGGCTTGCTGCGAGCTTTTGGCTCGTGCTGTTGTTTGAGAAAAGCACACCGCAGTGGCAAACCTATCACGTTGATTATCAAAAAATGCGATTCGTTTTAACGTCTGTGGTGTTTGTATGCCACATATTTGTAATTGGCATGAGTATCTATCCTGAGTAGCCCTTTTCTTGCGTTTGCGGTAACATCCGCGGCTCAGTTTTTTAAGGACTTGCTATGATAGATCAACTGCGCGCTAAACTAGATCACTTAGGTGAAAATTATGTAGAAAAAAACGCTCACTTTAAAATAAAAGTGATCCCATTTTTTTGTGCAATTCACATCAAAAAAGATCATAAAAACCAAGGCAATTTAAAGCTATACTCAAATCAGCTGATTGAAATATTTTTAGCTACCATGTTCTTGTTATTCGGCTTAATGCTTTTTGATACAGAAGCAGGTTTTACCCATGGCCCTATTCATATCGTTATTGCTGTTTTAATTAGTTTCAATCTAATTTTTAAGCAAATAGCCATAGAAGGCCTTAAAACTCGCTTAGCCCTTTGCCCTAAAATTTCAGTTGAAATAGCGCCAGAACAAGGCAAATAACCCCATGTATTTAGACCCTAGTTGGCGCATATTAACGGTAGGCGATGGTGATTTATCATTTTCACACTCTGTTGCTCGTTATATAAAACCAGCCAAGCTTGTTGCTTCAACTTATGATGATGCAAACACCATAGAACAAAAATATGCCGACAATGCACTTGGCGCCTTGCAACAACTTAATATTGAAACACTCACTGAGTTTGATGTAACAAGGCCAGACTCATGGCAGCGCTTAGATGGCGCTTGTTTCGATGTGGTTATTTTTCAATTTCCACTGATACCTGCATTTAAAGGTGAAGCCGCATTTAAAGCACACACCCAACAAGGGGGTATGAATGTATTAAACCGTGCTTTGTTGCATCGCTACCTAGACTACGCTAGCCAGTTTGCATTAGATAAAAACGGCCCGATGTTATGTTACATCACCTCTAAAGATGTAAAACCTTACCGCGAATGGAATATTGAGGGCAGCTTAAATCAAGGGCTTAATTGCCAATATCTTGGCCAAATGCCATTCGATATTAGCGTGTTTCCGGGCTATAAAATTCGCAATGTTGATCGCGATAAACACGTTAAAGATACTAGCGGCATTACCTATGTATTTAGCGAAAAAACTAACAATGAAATTACCCCTAAGCTTAGTTTTCCTGCTTATTTAGGTGAAAAATACTGTGCATTATGCCGCGTTGGCCCTTATATGGCCCAAGAAGATGAAGACAAACATTTGTTAAGCAAAAAACATAAACAAATGGAAAAATTTGAACAGAATTGGCAAGCATGGCTTGTACAAAACAGCGAGGAGTAACCATGAACTTTGTGATTGTAGGTACCAATTTTATAAGCGATACACTACTGAGTGCAGCTAAAGAAATTGAACATTTCTCCTTATATGGTGTGTGCTCTCGAGAGCAGCAAACAGGCGAGGCTTTCCTTATAAAGCACGATGCTCAAAACGCTAAAGTGTTTACCAATATTGAGCAAGTATGCGAAGACCCATTAGTCGATGCCGTCTACATTGCTGCACCAAATAGCTTACATAAAGACTATGCTGTAATGTGTTTAAAAGCTGGTAAACATGTTTTAGGTGAAAAGCCTTCGGCTGCTAATAGCAAAGAGCTTGAGGCCATCGTTCAGGCGGCCAAAACGCATCAACGCTTATACATGGAAGCGATGATGACTACCCATTTACCAAACTTTGCACGCTTAAAAAGTGCCATGGCAAAGATAGGCACGCCACGCAAATATATTGGCCAATATAGTCAGTACTCATCGCGTTACGATAAATATAAAAACGGCGAACGCCCAAATACCTTCTTGCCAGAATTTGCTAACGGTGCATTAGTCGATTTAGGTATTTATCCGCTGTATATTTTACTCGCATTATGGGGCGCGCCTCAGAGTGTAAAAGCCAGTGGTGTGTTGCTTGAAACTGGTGTTGATGGCGCTGGCGATGTGCTTTTAAATTACGCTGATAAGCAAGCGGTGATCAGCTATTCGAAAATCTCGCAGGGCGATAATTTTACTGAAATTCAAGGTGAGAAAGGCCGAATACGTATTGAAGCGGTGTCATTATTAAAGCGCATGCAATTTATTGGTAACGATGGCACGGTTGAAGAACTGTCTGAGCCATTTGATGATCACTTTATGCGCCATGAGGTCAGCCACTTTATTCAAGCTGCGAATGCAGGACAAATTGAGTCATCTGTTAATACTCATACACTGTCAAAACAAGTTATGGCTGTACTTGATGAAGCACGAAATCAGCTTGGCGTTGTGTATCCAGCAGACCAATAAATGCATTACTCAAGGGTGGTTGACTCTGCCCTTTTCATTTTCAACATAAGCTTAAATGACCACCTCTAAATAACTTACCCGTAATTTTTATTGAATCAAAAATTTTGTACTATGGTTAATAGTACTTACTTTCAATATGAAGGGTAATACTTTGACTATACGCTTTTTACTCAGAACCGTTTTCGCAGCAACCATTACCCTTGCAGCCGGACTTCTCTTCATTATTTTATTTTTACAATCAGGCCAAGATGAGAGTATGGAGTCGGCTCAACAGCGTTATGAGCTAAGCCATCTTGCTCAGTTTTCATCTTCAAATTCGATTCGCCTTACTGAGCTTGCTCGTCAACATGTCGTAACCTTAGATCCTCGCTATGAAGTTGAATACCATCATCTTGTTGACCAAATTCAAGGAAAAGCAGCTTGGCTCAATGGTCAGAAAAAAAACTATGTGCAGCGCTTAAAAGCCTTTAATGTCGCTACCGATGATTTGGCTTTATTACAAAAATCCAACGACTTATCACTCAAACTAGTCGAAACAGAAGAAAAAGCATTTAGCTTAGTCAGTGATTTACTTGGTCGAGATACTAACAACTTAACCGTCAGCGAGCATAAAAGATGGGTGCAAGCTATTACGCTTTTAACCAACGATGCTTACATGGCCGAAGTTGAGAAAATTCAGCAGCCTGTACAGGCCTTTTTAAATTCAATTGAGGAAAAAAGTGCAGCAGAGGTAAAAAATAATCATGACCGTGTGGTAACTTTAAGCCTAGTTAGCACCGCTTTAGTTCTAACCATCATTGCTACCTTGATAGTGTGTTATTGGCAATTAGAGAAAAAAGTGATTAAAGCAACTCATGCTTTAATTAATGAGGCCAAGCGTATCTCTGAAGGAGATCTCTCTCGCTATATTGACCATAAAGCTGATGATGAAATAGGCCAACTTGCGGTCAGCTTCAACATTATGGTTGATAAGCTCTCCCAGCTTCTAAAAGAAATACATAATCAATCAGAGCAAGCACAAGTGGCGGCGAAAAGTTTAGATGAAATATCACAGCAAGCTAAAACACTCAATGATATTCAAAGCCAAGCTATTGAGGTAATTTCAAGCTCAGTCTATGAAAACTCAACGGCCGTAAAAGAGGTTTCTCAAAACTGTGCAGAAGCGGCAAGCAGTGCCACCGCTGCTAATCAAAAAACCAAAGAAGGCCTACAGGTTGTCCAACAAGGGGTAAGCTCTGTTGAGTCAGTGGCCGACACCTTAACCAAATCGCTAACAGATCTTAATCAGCTGGAAGCCTCAGTAAATGAAGTCACTGCTATTTTAAGTGTAATAAGTAACATTGCCGAACAAACTAATTTACTAGCACTGAATGCTGCAATCGAAGCCGCAAGAGCGGGTGAACAAGGCAGAGGGTTTGCAGTGGTTGCTGATGAAGTAAGAACATTGGCTAGCCGCACACAGAGCTCAACCCTTGAGATCCAAGATAAAATTGACTCATTACAATCTGCAACCAATGCAGTAACGCAAAGGATCCGTTCAAGCGATGCGCAAATTAAAGAGGCGGTGCTCAATTCAGAAAAAGTAGGCCATATGCTTGATGAAATTAGCCTTCAAGCAAAAGCGATTTCTGATGCCAATATGACCATAGCTTCTGCATCTGAGCAGCAATCTCAAGTGACCGAAGAAATAGCCCAGCGCTTAAACGAAGTCCAAGATACAAGTCGTCAGTCGCAGCAACAAACACAAAGTATTTCAGATTCTTCAAGCAAATTGGCTAACTTAGCAAATAACTTAAACGGGCAGATTAACCGCTTTAAATTGGGCTAGTCGCTGGTTCTCCTCAGCGACTAGCGATTAGTTTATTTAAAATCGGTAAGTAACAGATGCACCGATTGTTTGTGGGTTTACAACTGCAACGTAGCCTTGTGGGTAACGGCCACTAGCAGGCTCTTTTGCAGTATACGCCTCTTCATCTAAGGCGTTGTTGATGAAAGCACTGATCAGCCACTGTTCGGTATCGTAGCTCATCGATAAACGCGTAATGGTGTAATCACCTGCAACGCGCTCTTCAGTGTTGGTTAAATCGCCATAAAACTCATCAACATAATTAGCACTTAAATTTACTTTTAAACTATCAGTAAACCAGTGAGATACACCCAAACTCGCGGTTAACTCCGGCGCAGAATTTAGTTCATTGCCAACGGCTTCTGGGAACGCAATTGATTCATCTATTTTAGTTTTCAATAAACCAAAACCGCCATGTAATTGCCACTGTTCGCCCAGCATGCTGTAAGCTTCAACTTCTAAACCATAGCTATGGGCATCTTCAATATTAGTGATTTTACGCTCAGAGCTTAGCGCTTGATAACCGTTGAAGTTGTTGTAAAACACGTTGGCACTAATATTAATATCGCCATTATTTAAAACGCTGCGTGAGCCAATTTCATAGGTATTAACCGTTTCTTCATCGTAGTAGTAATAATCTTCTGCGGTAAAATCAAGGGCGCCGCCCCCTGCATTGTAACCACGACGAGCACTAGCAAATAAAGTCGTTTCGTCGCTAATATCATATTGAATCGCGAGCTTTGGTAAACGCAGTGTGTGAGAGTTATCAAGTTGTTCAACCAGCATATCACCGCGAAATGCCATATTAAAATTACGTAATTGTTCTTCACGCTCAATGCGCAGACCCGCTGTTAATGTGAAATCGCGACTTAAGTTAAAGCTTGTTTCACCATATATTGCCGTCGATTTACTACTATCGTCACCGTAATAATTAGTCGCTCCAACACTTTCAAAGTCTTGGTCGCGGTCAAAATAGGCAAGACCCACAAAACCAGAGTAAAAATCATTGCTTAAACCAAAGTTCAATTTGGTATCGACAGTGATGTTACTCTCATCCATTGATACATCAGATTCTGCGCTTTCAAGTGGCTCATATGCTTCAAAGCCCCATTTGTAATCCATATAAGCAACTAAAACATCTAGCGAAAAATCATCGTTAATTTTGTAATCAACATTCACTTGCGTGGTGTCAGATTCAGTATCCATAATACGTTGATATAGTGGCTCATAATCAAATGGCTCATCCGCTAAAAAGTACTTACGACCCGAGTTACCCTCTTCACTATAAGTTGAATATGTTAGCTGTACTGCTAAATCTTGGCTTGGTGTGTAAAGTAATTTAGCGCGTGTGCTACTGGTATTTAACTTGTTTAATTCACGATCAGTTGGGTTTGTTTCGTATACCGGCGGATTTGAAAATGTTTCGCCATCAACGTACTGAGTTGATAAACGAAATGCTAATACATCTTCAACTAACGCTCCTGATACCACTGCGGCAGTGTCTAGGTAGCTATCTTGGTTGCGATAACCGACGCGCACAGCGCCTTCAAAATCTTGAGTTGGCGCTTTAGTTGTCATGTAGACAGCACCCGCAATACTATTACGACCATTGCTGGTTGATTGCGGCCCTCGGTAAACCTCAATTTGTTCTACATCCCACAGACCCGTATCACCAGTTAAATCAGCTACAAACGGCTGGCTTACACCATCAATCAAGGTTGAGACACGAGCCTTTGAACCACCACTAAATGAGTTAAAGCCCGTTGCGCCACCATTACCAGACACACCTCGCATATCTGGCACCGAGCCCGTTAACACAACAACGTTCGCCATTTCTGACAGTGCTTCAGATATCGATGCAAGTTGGCCGTTTTCTAATAGCGACTTATCAACAACTGCCACTGACGACATCGTCTCTTTAAGTGACTTCTCAGTTTTTTCACCTGTAACAACAATGGTATCCATTGATTTTCGACTGTTTTGATCGTCGTCGGCCCACGCTGAGCATTGCGTAACAAGTAATGATGCAAGCATAACTTTGGTGAGTGAATTAAGTTTAAATGCTGTAGCCAATGTCCTTTCCCCGTAAGAGATTATTAGAATTAAACAAATTGAGTTTGATAAAAAAGCGCTAGGAAATTAACACAAGCTTAATGATATTGCAATTGAGTTTAGTTATCATTTACAATGAGATTTAATATCAACTACAACTATAATCTCATGCTCATTTTTACTGTTACTTTGCTTATCTTTTTCGCTGTCAGTATTTTATATTGCACCAGAAAACAGCAGCGATTCTTAAAAAAACCAATTAAAAAACAATGGCGATTACTTTCAATTGCGTTAACTATTTGCGCATCAATACTTGCCCTTCAACAATTCTCAGTCACAGCGGCCGTGTTCTACATCATCTTTAGTGTGATGCTAATGTTGATGCTGCTCCCTTTTGCGAGCCTGCTGCGAAGAAAAGGATAACTCATGACAAGTTCAGCTAAACGCCAACCAACTTGGTTAGGGAAAACGCTAGCAGGTGCAATTTTAGGGTTAGCACTTTCATTTATTTTCGTTGCTTTTTTTGCTTGGTATGGCCCTGGAGGCATTGATGCTCGCGATAAAGTGCAATTTAACATGTGGATGATCACGCCGGTTTGGCTAACCATTTTTAGTTTTAGTTATTTGTTCAACTCAGCAAAACAAGCTTGGCTTGTACTTGGTGGGTTAACTGTGCTGCTTTATGGCGTATTTTTTATGCTAAGGAACGCATTATGAAAGTCAGATCGGATATTCTTCGCACCTATCAAGGAGTACACACATGGACAGGCATCATTGCAGGTTTAGTGCTATTCATAGGTTTTTATGCTGGCAGCTTGACCATGTTCAAACACGAAATCCAGCAATGGGCTGCCCCCATTCAAGCTCCTAAAGTCACCAGCTCTAATTATGACTACCAAACGCTGGTAGATACGGCAATTAATGAACATAGTGAGCAACTGGCCAAAGGTTTTAACCTTGATTTACATACCCAAGATGCACCTCTTTCGTGGTATATCAAAGGCAATGCCCGAGGCATGGAGCTTGATAAACAACTGAACTTCGCCCACCTAAATGCTGATGGCAGTTTAAACGTCAGCGTACAAACCGAAAATGAACTTGCTGATTTAGTTGATTATTTACACCGTACAGCAGGCTTTATAGGCGAAATTGGTCATGATCAATCAGGGGTCTATATTCTTGGTATTGCCTGTATTTTGTATTTTTTAGCTTTGGTCTCTGGAGTGATTATTTTACTACCGACATTAGTTAAAACTTTTTTTGCACTGCGAAAAGAAAAAGGGCCTAGTCGACTCTGGCTCGATAGCCATAACATGGTCGGTATAGCGAGTTTACCGTTTCATTTAGTCATTGCTTTTACCGTGGTGGTATTTGCATTTCATGATTTTATTTATGGTGGTTTAGCACAATTTTATGATGGTAAGCCGCTATTTCAGCGCCCTACGCCTGCGGCGCAAAGTTTTCATATTGAAAACTTGCCACGCATTGATGAGCAAGTACTCGCAGCGAAAAACTATGCCCCCGGCTATGAGCCAATCCATATTCGCTATAGTAATTTAAATTCAGCATCACCTTCTGCGGTGTTTATGATGAGTAACAATAATGCGGTAGTGCGTGGACCAGATACTGATTACCTATTCATGAACCCGTACACACTAGAAGTGGTTAACTCAAGCTACCCGCAAGGCGAAGATGCAGTGTGGGGTAACATGGTTGCCAGTATTTTCTCACTTCATTTTGGCACCTATGGAGGAGACTGGGGTCGTTGGGGTTACTTCATTATGGGATTACTTGGCGCCTTCTTATTCTATTCAGGTAATCTACTGTGGATAGACAAACGCTTCAAAAAAGATCCTAATAAACGCAGTACCTTGTTTATGGCAAAACTCACCATTGGCGTTTGTTTAGGGTCTATGATTGCCGTTGCTTTTACACTCGTCGCTGCCAAATGGCTACCTGCATTTGTTAGCAACACAAACTACGCTACCCTATACAGTTACTATGCAGCCTTTTTTGTTTTTGTAATATATAGCTTCTTAAAACCTGTGCAAAAGGCAACCACGGTTGGGTTTTATTTACTCGCAAGTCTGTGTGCATTAATGGTGTTATCTACGCTAGTAAAACTTGCCAGCGACACCAACTCACTATTTTACTCAAGCTATTTAGTTGATATTGTCGCTGCTATTTTTGCGGCTACTTTCTTTAAAGTGGCAAAACGCCAGCAGCAAAAACAGGCCACGCAAACCATCATGCCGACCTTTGAACAAGCAGGACAAAGTTAAGCACTCTCTTTATGGGTATCAAAGCAATTTGATACCCATAATTTTGCTTTATCGAAAATCTGTGTCCGTTTAACGAAAAACATTTCTTCTCCCTCAAAACATCAGTAGAATCGCCGCAAACTTGAACTATTAACTTTCATAAGGACAGTGATGCAGCGCACCATTCCACCGTTTTTTATTGCTGTTATTTGCGTGCTTCTTGCAATGGTTACCATTCAATCTGGTGCCTCTGTTGCAAAGCAATTATTCCCTTTAATAGGCCCTGAAGGTACCACAGCACTTCGATTAGGTTTTTCAGCTGCTATTTTGTGCCTGGTTTTTAAGCCTTGGCGAGCTTTTCCGCCGATAGGGCAACGCATGCCGATCATCGTTTATGGACTGAGTTTAGGTGGCATGAATATCCTGTTCTATTACGCGATTGAGCGCATTCCTTTAGGCATTGGTGTTGCTCTGGAGTTTACTGGCCCCCTTGCTGTTGCCCTACTTTCATCTCGTAAAAAGCGCGATCTGTTTTGGGTAGCCTGCGCCATTGTTGGCATTATTTTATTGCTACCTGACATGAAAGGCGAAGACAGCCTCGATCCTGTGGGCGTGATCTTAGCCCTTGCAGCAGGTGCATGTTGGGCGTTTTATATATTGTTTGGCAAAAAAACTGGAAACCAAGGCTCTGGCGGGATGACTGTAGCCATGGGGATGAGCGTCGCCGCGATTGTGCTTGTACCTTACGGTGCCGTTTCGCAAGGCGCTGCATTATTGAGTTGGGAAGTATTACCACTTGGTATTTTAGTGGCTATTATGTCTAGCGCACTACCCTATACGTTAGAAATGGTGGCACTTCGCAATATGCCCGCACAAGGCTTTAGCATCATGATGAGTTTAGAGCCTGCGATCGCAGCATTGGCTGGTTTTATAATTCTCTCTGAATTTTTAAGTGTATGGCAGTGGCTGGCCATTTTATTAGTGATTACCGCCTCGGTTGGCAGTTCGATGTCGAGTGATTCACAAGATCAGAAAAGTCAGAAAAACAGCTAATTTAACATTAAACATGCTTTTTTTAGTACTTAAAGATTAAATTTCAGACTTAAAAACAGCTTTTATCGGCATTCGTAAAGTGAGAGTTCTCACTATAATGCTCACTATTAATACAAAGTGGTCTTATCTCTTTGTGTCGCTAGAAACCTAACAGTGGGATTTACTTATGTCGATAAAAGCCAAATTATTTCTATCAACCCTAGCTCTTTCAAGTAGCTTTTTGACTTCTTATGCAGTCGCTAATAGCTGTCAAGGGGAATTAGTAGCAATGAATGCCGGCAGAGGCGAATTAGGTGTTGTATTCGGTCTCGATGAACTGCAAAAAACCGCTAGAGCAGACTCTGTTGCAAAATTTAGTTCTGCTGCAATTGCATATGACGAAACAACTAACCGCACTTATTATGTGTCTTCACCTATTCCACTTGAATTCAAAGTAGATGTTAGCCACCTTGATATCAGTGATGAGCAATTTCCAAGTTTACCTATTAGAGGTGACAAATATAAATACAGTCGCTTAGCCTATTTTGATCACGCAACAGGCGAGCATGTTGTTGTAGGTAAGACTAAATCAGTTTTCGGTATGGCATACGCTTCAGATACTGATTCATTTTTTGCAGTGAGCTTTTCAAAGCTATATCGCATAGACAAATACACTGGCGAAGAAACTGTACTAGCTGACTTCAGTGGTGTTGATGGCTTAAGCCGCGCTGATTTAGTCTTTAAAAATGGTGACCTTTTATTAGTAACAGCGACTTCGGTATATAGCATTGATCGTAATGACTATTCATATACTAAATTAGCCAATCACAACCTTGTTAATGTCACAGGTGCAACATTAAGCCAAAAAGGTGACGTTTTAATCAGTCGTGTAATTATCAATGATCATGGTGATCAAAACGAATCTAAACTTTATAAACTTAGCCCTTATTCAGGAAAAACTTGCCTTATTGCAACCTTGCCGATTCACATCAGTGACTTAACAACAAACACATTAAACTCAACAAGTTGTTACACTGAAGCACCTTGCGCTATTGCAAATGATGGCATTCCTTACTACTCAGAAACAGTTAATAACCAACTAGGTGGTGAATGGCAGTCATTTGATTTTCAAGATCAGTATTTTACAAAACCAGCAGTGTTTTCATCAGCAGTAACCGTGCATGATGAAAATGGTGGTGTTATTCGTTTAAAGAATATTGAAACGAATAGCTCTGAGATTTCATTCCAGAATTGGCAATATTTAAACACAAAACATGACGAAACTGAGTCTTTTGACTTTTTAACAATGAATGAAGGTCGCTATACAATGAGCGACGGTACAATTGTTGAAATTGGTAGTTTTAGCTTGTCTAACTCTAGAAAGTTTACAGATGTTGTATTTACGGAAGCATTTAGCGCAAAACCTTACGTCTTTTTGCAAATTCAAACCTACAATGGCGGACACAGTGCCTATACGCGTGCCAAAAGTTTAGCAACAACAGGCTTTAAAGCAGCATTTTATGAGCAAGAAAGTTTGAATGAAGGTCATGTTCCTGAACGAGTGGCTTATTTTGCAATTTTACCTGGTTCGGGTACTTCGGGCACACTAGAAACAGTTGCAGGTAACAAAGATTACAATCTATACCAAGCCGATATTGATCATGACGGTGGTCAATTAGGCAAGCATTTCTACTTCCTTCAAGAAGAGCAATCTATGGATGAAGAATTACTTCACGCTAAAGAACGAGTACATGTTATGGATATTGAGGAAGTAAGCCTTGCTCAAACTGTTACTGTTCGTGATGAAGACACATATACCCTCCGCAGAAAATAAATACACCTAAATCAAGGCGCCTCTGGGCGTCTTTTTCATGCCTTAAATTAACTCGCCTTTTCATATACACAAAACTCTTTGACATAATTTGTTACATTTATTTGTATTAACATATCACTTTTTCGATAAATGGTGATGATAACTATTATCAGTTGTGATAACTTACCCGCCGATTGTTTCCTTATTAAAAACAATAACCCTATAAAAATTTGCTAAATAACACGCGGAGATAAAAATGAAGTTCACTCAGTTGCCTATTGCAACCGCTATTCTTTGTGCATTGTACCCTCAAATCAGTTTTGCAGAACAAACGACTGACATAGAGGCCAATGTCGAAAAAATCGAAATTGTTGGCATACGTCAGAACCGTATTAGTGAAGGCGCGACAGGTTTAGCACTCGAAATTGATGAAACTCCGCAATCAATTAGTGTGATCTCTGCTGAGCAATTAAAAAATTACTCTGCTTTTAACGTCAATGATGCTCTACGCTTAGCACCTGGTATCAATGTTGAAGAATGGGAAACTAACCGTACTAACTATACATCACGTGGTTTTGAAATTAAGAATACACAAATCGATGGTGTTGGCTTACCGAATGACTGGGGTATTGTCACTGGCGCAATGGAAGCGTACGGCTATGAAAAAATTGAAGTTATTCGTGGTGCCAATGGCTTACTTACTGGTGTAGGTAATGCTTCGGGTACGCTTAACTATGTGCGCAAACGCCCTAAAAACGAAAACGGCGGCGAAATCGGTGTCTCTGTTGGCTCTTGGGATTTTAAACGTCTACAAGCTGACTATTCACTATTATTAACCGAATCAGGTAGTTGGGCTGCACGCTTTGTGGCTGCTGCAGAAGATAAAGAGTCATATCTCGATGGACTTGAGAACAACCGAGAGTTTTTCTCTGCGGTAGTAGATGGTCAGCTTACAGATAACTCAACGGTTACTATCGGTTACTCATATCAAGACGCAGATACCGATGGCAATACTTGGGGCGGCCTTGTTTATAACTATACAGATGGTACGCAAGCTAAATGGGATGTCAGCGACACAACCACCCAAGAGTGGACAATGTGGGACACCATTAACACCTCTGCATTTGTTGAATACAACTATGTCTTTGCAAACGCGTGGCAACTTCAAGCGAGCTACAACTTCCGTGGTTTTGAAGAGCAAGACAAACTATTTTATGCCAGTGGCAGCATTGATAAAGACACCAATCTTGGCCTAAGTGGTTGGCCGGGTCGTTACGACAGTGAAGTAGATGCTGATTTATTTGAAATCAAAGCATTTGGTGCCTTTGAATTGTTTGGTAAAGAGCACCAAGCAAGCTTTGGTGTAAGCCATGCAAAAAGTGATGATGTGATGTATCAACACCCGTTTGATTTTGCAAATACACCAGCTTATGGACCAACGCCTGCGTTCCCGTACGATTTAGATGCGATCCCAGAACCTGAATGGTTAACGCCGGTTCTGTATTCAGATATTGAGCAAAAGCTAACCCGTTACTTTGGCTCTGCTCAGTTAAATATTACTGATAAATTATTTACCGTGGTTGGTTTTAACGCTATTGAATTTGAACGCTCAGGCATGAATGCCGGTGCATCTATCGATAATGACGAGAGCGAAACAAGCCCATATATCGGCTTTACCTATAAGTTAAACGATGATTTAAACTTATATGCTAGTTACTCAGACATTTATCAGCCGCAAGAGCAAGCTGATTACAACGGCCAATACTTAGCACCTACCAAAGGTACTAACTTTGAAACCGGTGTTAAGGCTTCTTGGTTTGATGATGCTCTAATGACAACATTTGCCTATTTTACTGCTGAGCAAGATAACTTTGCACAATATGCGGGCCTCACTGAAGATGGTATTTATTACTATGAAGGCGTGTCTATTGAGTCAGAAGGCTATGAATTTGAAGTCACTGGTAAAATCACCGACGCTATGAATATCGTCGCATCTTATACGCATATTGATGTTACAGATGAAAATGGTGATGACACCAATAAATGGGCACCTCGCGATGTTGTCGGTGTAACAGTGGATTATGCACTAACAGATGCAGTGGTGGTTGGTTTAAATGGCCGTTGGCAATCTAAAATTGAAAGCACTGATTACAATGTTAAGCAAGGTAGTTACGCGCTGCTAAACGCCTTCGCACGCTGGAATATTAATGACCAAGTTGCAGTACAGGCAAACGTTAATAATATTACTGATGAGCAGTACATCAATAGCTTACAAACTGTAGGTTATTATGGCGCACCAACAAACGGTAGCCTCACTCTGACTTATAAGTTTTAAACCTTATTTAGAACAGTGTCGTCTTCGTAGGCGACACTTATCTATCTGTCAGTCAAACTATAGTTGTTAAAGCTATCAATACACGGGACTAACTCCGCAAGATTATGCTTTTGATTATAGTTGTGCAGAAAGCCTATTACTTCACAGCCACTTGCTTGTGCTGCAATTACTCCAGACCTAGAATCTTCAAAAATAATGGCTTGTTTACTGGTTATAGCTAATTTTTTTAATGCGAGTTGATACGCTTCTGGGTGAGGCTTTAAATTTGTCACTTGTTCATTAGTAATTATCACATCAAAAACATCCTCTAAATTTATGAATGATAAAACAGTATCGACCATCCACTGCGACGCTGAGGTTACTAAGGCACATTTTTTTTCATTTTTCTTAACATCGTTTAAGAGCTTTTTAGCTCCATTATTTAATTTTAGCTCTGCTCTCAATAACGTTTTGTAGTTTTTTTCAAAGCACGGGTTGAAGCTTTCTGGTACTTTGCTAATTTTTGCGTGGCTAAAAATATATTCAAGTACAGCTTGCCAACTTTGCCCCATTACTTCTTTATATATTTCAGCTTTGATTTTTACGTTAAATTCTAAGCATGTCATTGCTAAAGCTTTTGCTTTAAGCGGCTCAGAATTAACCAATGTGCCATCCATATCAAAAAGATACCCTTCATAGTTTTGCATTGATTGCTCCGGTTTTATTATTGCCAATTACTAAAATTTAGAATCAGTTTGTGTATTGAAAAGTCCACTACCTATCAGCACTTTCAGTTATTTATAAAAGCAAATTGACAAGATTAGCTTAGGTATGTAATTTACCAATTATAATTATTGTTTTACCAGAAAACTTACCAATTAATAAGCGTTCTTCGCATTAGTTATCTAAGACTCAAAATCGTTTTTATAGTTATGACTAATTTGAAGATCGGGAGAGATATAATGAAAAGACGGAGACGTTTTTGGACCGTTGTTGATAAATTAGAGTCTCAGATAGATCGTGGGATCTACCCTGTAGGGAGTCGCTTACCTGCAGAACGCGAATTAGCCGACACTCATCAAGTAAGCCGACCAACAATACGTGAAGCAATTATCGCGTTAGAAGTTCGTGGCCGTGTAGAAGTTAAAACTGGCTCTGGTGTATTTGTTACCGATAACTGCAAAGTAGAGACTGTAGATCAACCAATCAGTGCATTTGAGCTAACCCAAGCTCGTGCTTTGGTTGAAGCTGAAGCAGCAGCATTAGCAGCTGCGACAATTCAAGAACCAGAACTTGCTGCGCTAAAGCAAAGTTTAGAAGATATGAAAGTGCCCGATATGGCAATTGAAGCTGATCAGCGTTTTCATGAAATTATTGCTAAATCGACTCGAAATAATGCCATTGTGATGTCTATTCAGAACTTATGGAAATTAAGGCGTTCTGAGCCGCAAATAATCGCTGCCTATGAAGATGTTTGTTCGCAAAGTGATGAGCAACGCCTTCAAGAGCACACAAGTATTTACGAGGCAATTGCGAATAAGGATTCATCTGCGGCTCGTAAAGCAATGCACAACCACTTTAATCGTTTAATTAACTCACTATTTGCGGCAAGTGAAAAGAAAGCACTTGAAGAGATCAGAAGAAAAACGAATGAGACTCGTGGTTTGTATTCGATCTCACATTTAACTCAATAAAGATAAGCAGAACTTTAAGGCGGATTCTTAAAAAGTTTCAAACACCCCTAATTAAATATAAAAAAAGCAAGCTACTCAGCTTGCTTTTTTTCTAAATCGAACTGTTAGAATTTATAACTTACCCCAAATGTAATACGGCGGTCAGTTAAACCTTGATAACAAAGTAAAGCCCCTTCATTGACACATGATTGGCTAACTTCTGACTCAGTTAAATTCACTGCTTCAACAGCTAAATTAAGTTGTTCTGTCACATCATAGCTAACACTCGCATTTAATTGTCCACGATCCTCTTGAACAACCGGGAAACCCCACGGATAGCTTGATGTACTACCAAAGTCTTCTGAACGATAACCTTCACGCCACGTGTAGCGGGCACGAGCTGAAAACCCATATTTTTCATAATATAAAGTAAAATTATACGCGTTTTCAGAAAGATCAATTAATGGCTGCTTAGCAGAAACGGTAATATCTTCAATACCCGTTGTTAATGCGAAAATGGCATTAGCTCTACTCGTAGCCGTATCTATAGCCTCTCCTCCAGAAGACTTTTGATAGGTATAGTTAGCCATGACGCCAAAACCTGAAGCCCAACCTAAATCATTCTCAAACTCTGACAAGTCATATTGAAATGCCAGTTCTACACCTTGCTGTGTTCGCGTATCTGAATCATTAATCGTAGTTTGTGTTGGCACACAAAGCCCAACCCCTGGTTCCGGGCCAAATACATTAATATCGGCGATCGGATTAAAAGTACCACCTTCTTCACAAACAGGTCCTGTGGTATCACGGTAGCCTGTAGCTGGGTCTTCATAAGGGTCAACTTGTCGAGTTACATGTAAATCTTTTCGTTTTTTATGAAAGTAGCCAACACTCACTAATGCTGAAGGGGCAAAATACCACTCAGTAGAGATGTCAAACGAAGTTACTTCCTCTGGCTCAAGACCTGGGTTGCCAATTGACACCGCGCTGTTCGGACTTGTGCTATATGAAACTGAAGTCGATAGGTCATCGTAATCTGGACGACGAATATCCTTTGACCACCCTAAACGAACAATCACATCCTCAGAGACATTCGCGCTTAGGTTAAGACGCGGTAAAATAAAATCATAATCTGCTTCAGAAACAATTTGCGATACTACTTGGTTCCCTTCATCATCGACAGTGACAGAATTACCTACAGAGGTAATATCTGTCTGTAAATATCGAACACCGATATTACCTCTAAACATTTCATACTCAAAATTAGCTTGTGCATACAAAGCATGAGTAACTTCTTCAATATCAAAAAACGCACTTACTTGTGAAGTTGGCGAGCTGATTGGTGCGCGATCAGAACCGGTAATGGCATTATTAGCCGCAATTGCATCATTTAAAACGCTTAATACGTAGTCTGGATTTGAACCTGCTAATTCAGGGTTAATAAGTAAAAAATCTTTAATGTATAGCTTGCGGCCATCTGCCGCATTAAAATTATCTGGGCCTGCAACTAAAAGTTCTGCGAATAGCTCACCCGATGGGCTGTCAGCCATTTTACGAAGACCAACATTGTTGCGAATTTGGTCTGAAGTACTTGTAGATTTGTTGTAACGATAACCAAAATCAACTGATGTAACGATACCGTCGAGGTAATAAACAAAATCAGTGCGAAATGCATCTTCTTGATTTTCAGTTGTGTCACGACCTTGGTTTACATCGCGTAAGACGACATTTGCAGGGTCGAGTAACTGTGAGCTGGTTGGCGCATTTGCTTCACTTTGGGCAATACCAAAGGATAAAGCACCACCACTTAAGTCATACTCAAAGGGGGTTCCATTTTCATTAGAGTCATTTGTAGCAACATTCGGGTTAATAAAATTCAATGTTGTATTGAAACTTGGAGTCGTTGAATCTGAACGAGATGTAGATGCTTCAACGCTAACAAATAGATCATCTCCTTGCCACTGGCCGCCTAAACGGAAAATCTGACTATCAGTTTGACGTGAGTTTGTATCACTTGAGAATCGAAGATTTGGATCTGCTCCGCCATCTTCTACTGGAATAACGCCCTTTAGAGCAGCCTCAATACTACCAAGGTCTTGACCGTCTAAGGTGCCAAAGTGAATCGTTTCAAATTCCGTTGGAACAGATACATTCCTAAGATCACTCACACCAGAGGCCTGAACACGAGAGCTTTCTTGACGGCGATCTTGATCATTTACAACAGCATCAAAGAAAAATTTTGTACTATCATTTGGCGCCCATTCGAGTGTACCTGCAAAGTTTACGGTTTCGGACTCGTAATTATCGTAATCTTGGATCAAGAACTGAATTGGTAGAAAGTCAAATGATTGAGCGCTTTGAGCTCCACTCTCGGCAGCTACAGAGTTATCTCTATCTGCACGAGGTCTAAAAGCCGTGACATCCTGCTCCGCATAACTTGCACTAAAAACAGCACCAAACTCACCACCAGAAGATAGTTCCCAATTATCGCCCCATGATGCTGAGACTCTAGGCTTCATACCATCGGTAGATAAACTACTATCTTCACCTTGAACACGAATTGCAGCAAGTGTTTCATTGAGTTGTAGAGGGCGAATTGTACGTAGATTAATTGTTCCACCTACTGAGCCTTCGATGGTCTTCGCCTCCGGTGACTTAATAACTTCAACAGCAGAAATCATTGAGGCAGACACATCTTCAAAGCTAATGCCCGTGCGACCTGAACCTGAGCCAACAGTAGATACACCATTTATCTCTGTTCTATTAGCATTAGTTCCCCTAATTTGAACACCTGTACCAACACCTGCTTGGCGAGTAATTTGAACACCAGTAACATTTTCTAGTACTTCAGCTAAGTTCTGATCTGGTAATTTACCTATGTCTACGGCTTGAATGACTTCAACTAAACTGTCCGCTGAGCGCTTTTCCGCTAGTGCGTTAGTAAGTGACTGTCTAATTCCTGAGACTTCAATCACTTCAAATTCTTCTTCCGTTTTTGTTTGACTTGGTTCTTGCTGCGCAAATGCAACATTGAGTGTACTTGCTGAGAGTATCGCTAACGTAATACTAGAGAGTGTGTGTTTCATAGTGTTTCCTGTGTATTCAAACGCATGATGTAAATAATTGTTGTTGTAAAATTGCTAACTGCCCCACAAAAGGTTAACCAAATAATTACACTCACCACAAAAAAGATCAACCTTTTGGTAATAACTTTATTTAAAAAATATTCAATAAAAATTATTACCAATATTTTTTACAACTAACAAAAACAAACAAGCAGATAAAAAACATAAACTTAAATGGTTTAGGTGTACGTAAAAACACATATCAATAACAATTTACATGTGATCTTCGTGTGAAAACACCTAAAAATTGGTTAACCAATAAGTTAAAGCAAAAAAAAAGAGCGAATATACGCTCTTTTTATACCTATGCGGTCGTAAATAGTATTTTTAACGCAAGAAGCGACTAGTTTTATACCTCAAAATAACATCTCTTAGTGTAGGCTGGTATTATCCTTAAATAATAGGTTAATACTTAAATATCACTCCAGTAAATAAGTGAGGACCATATTTATTTACGACACCATGGTTGCCTTAGTTAATTGTGTCTCCATTCTCATCGGTATTATAAGTATAAATACAAGTGCTACCTTCAAACTCAATGTTTGCATCAGCGTAAAAGTAGCCTAAGTTAATTCCACTTCAGTTATCCCAACGATAAATAATGAATGTTTCCAAAAAATACAAAGCGCTTTTATCATTTGGTGGTTTAGTCAGTTCGAATAGACTAACAAGCCCCTAATGCTAATCCGCGAATGAGTCCTAACATAACCTACTCTCTAAATTAGTTTATTCAAAAACAGTCTGATTAAACCCTTTTACTTGCTCAGGTGAGCCAATAATTACGGGTACTCGTTGATGTAAATTAGTTGGCATTATCGACATAATTCTCTGCCCTTGAGTAGTGGCTTGTCCCTGTGCATTTTCAATTAACATTGCCAATGGGTTTGCCTCATAAAGTAGTCGTATTTTACCATTCTCATTACCCACTCGGCGATCTGCTGGGTACATAAAAACGCCACCTCGCGTTAAAATCCGGTGTACATCTCCTACCATGGCTGCATTCCAACGCATAGCGCTTTTGTCAAATTGCTCATCAGCGTATAGAAGCTGGTCAAAGTAATGCTGTACCGTAGCATGCCAATAGCGATAATTAGCCATGTTTACAGCAAACTCATTACGTGTATTTGCAACCTGCATCTGCTGTTTTGTTAGCAAAAAGCCTCCATGGGTTAAATCCAAGGTATAGCAGCGAGTTGGTCCGCCCGTACTCATAACCAATAACGTCGATGCTCCATATAAAACATAACCTGCGCATATCTGACTTTCACCAACCTGTAAGAATTGCTCATAGCTATCAAAGGGAACATCATCACGTTTGCGATAAATAGTAAAAATAGTGCCAATTTGGCCATTAACATCAATATTTGAAGAGCCATCAAGGGGGTCAAAAGCAACGATATAGTGGCCTTTAGCGTTACCAGCTACGGCATGATCTTCTTCTTCAGATGCAATAGCCGCAACCGATGCTTCTTCAAGTAACATGTCTTTAAGTAATTGGTTTGCGATTACATCGAGCTTCTTTTGCACCTCACCTTGGATATTTTCATCCAAGGTGGAGCCAAGTACCCCTGCCAACTCTCCCTGACTCACGCGAAAAGCAATTTCTTTACATGCCGCTAAAATAGTTCTGATCAGCATGATCAGCTCAGTCTCGACAGCATCTTTTTTTAATACGGGGATCAATCGTTGCATGGTAAGTACCTATTGATACAATTTAAATCACTAAAACACTGCAATAACCGCGCTGTCATTGCTTGCTCGCCTTGGTACAACCAAACTCTTGGATCATAATACTTTTTGTTTGGTTTATCGTCGCCGTCTGGATTGCCAATTTGACCTTGCAGATAGGCACTATGTTGGCGGTAATAATTTAACACCCCATCCCAACATGCCCATTGTGTATCAGTATCGATATTCATCTTTACCACACCATAGCCTAGCGACTCAGTAATTTTTGCTGGTTCTGAACCGCTACCGCCATGAAACACAAAGTTCAAACTGTTATGTGGCAAATTAAATTTCTTGGCTACAAACTGCTGAGATTGTTTTAAGATAAGCGGGGTCAATACTACATTACCCGGTTTATACACGCCGTGCACATTGCCAAACGAGGCGGCAATTATAAAATTAGGACTAATTTTACTGAGTCTTTCATAGGCATAAGCAACATCTTCTGGTTGGGTGTAAAGCGCTGAACTATCAAGGTGACTATTATCAACCCCATCTTCTTCGCCCCCAGTACAGCCCAGCTCGATTTCAAGTGTCATTCCTATTTTTGCCATACGAACTAAGTAACGTTCACATGTTTCGATATTTTCCTCTAAGGACTGTTCAGATAAATCAATCATATGAGAGCTAAACAAAGGTTTGCCCGTTTTTGCAAAGTAACGTTCTCCCTCATCTAGTAAGCCATCTATCCAAGGTAGTAATGATTTTGCGGCATGATCTGTATGCAACATAACTGGCACACCATAATGCGCTGCAACACCATGCACATAGTGCGCGGCACTGACAGCACCTAAAATCGCAGCATGTTGCGGTTCCAAGCCACAGTCTTTACCACAGAAAAATTGTGCGCCCCCATTTGATAACTGAATAATAACCGGAGACTGCACCTTTTTTGCAGCTGCCAGTGTTGCATTGATTGATGATGTACCCACCACATTCACTGCCGGTAAGGCATAGTGGTTCTCTCTAGCATCATCGTATAGTTTTGCAACATCCCTACCAACAACCACCCCTGCTTTAACTGCTGTATCTAACAACGACATTTCAGCCTCCGTTATGCTTTATTCGCTGCAATACATGCATCGGTAATCGCTTGCCAGTTTTGTTGCTCAACCCATTGTTGTTTAGCGACCCACGTGCCTCCTACTGCAATCACATTATCTAATGCTAAATATTCATCTTTATTATGCTCATTCACGCCACCTGTTGGGCAAAAGCGAACATCTTGGAACACACTCGACACAGCTTTTAAAAACGCCGGCCCTCCTGATAAAGAAGCTGGAAATAGCTTTTGCTCAGTAAAGCCGGCCTCTAATGCCAGTAAAATGTCTGCAGTATTAGACACACCGGGAACAACCGGTAAACCACAGTTTTTTAGCGCTTGAAGTAAGTTTGCTGACACAGCAGGTGTAACAATAAAATCTGCACCTGCTTTAATTGCTTGCTGTAGGATACCTTCGTTGATAACCGTCCCTGCACCAACCGTGAGTTGGGGCAATTGTTGTTTTATCGCTGAAATAGTCGCTAATGAAGCCTTCGTTCTAAGTACAACTTCAACCAGCCCTAGCCCTGCATCAGCCATTGCTTTGGCTATTTTTACCCCTTGTTCAGGTGTCTCAGCTTGAATAAGAGGCAGCAGTGTTTGCCCTGACATCAGTTCAGAAAAGCGGATCATGTTCGTTCTCTCTTTAAATTAATTGGTAAAGATCAAGTTGCTGCTAACGAGCAGTTAAAAGGTAGTTTTGAAATTAAGTACTCTGCATGGCCTTCACAAAGTGTTCTTTTGGTGTAATTGCTCCTGGCTGCTGGATCACCACAGCAGCGGCTTTTGCAGCAAGCTGTACAGCTTTATGTTCATCCATACCTGCCATTCTGGCACCTAGGTAAGCACCATTAAATGCATCGCCTGCTGATGTGGTGTCGACAACATGTGTAACTGGTGTAATTTGATGCTCAAACAATTGACCATTTATTTTTGTAAAGACAGAGCTTGGGCCATTTTTAACAACGACTTCTGAGATATTAAATTGCGCTAAATAGTCCATAACGGCTTGTGCGCTATGAAGCTCATAAAGTGTCGTTAAATCTTCAATACCTGGTAGACAAATATCAGCTAGTTCGAATGCAATAGTGTATTGCCCTTTAGTTTCTTGCTCACTCTGCCACAACCGGGCTCGATAATTGGGATCAAAAACGATTTTAACGCCCGCTTTTTTTATCCGCTGAACGATTTGCCAAAATAAATCTCGGCTTGCTGGTTCAATGACAGCCAATGAAATACCCGAGATAAACAGCATATCTGCACTGGCTAATTCTTCTTCAACACTTGGGTTAAAAAAATCCACCACTTTACGGGCTGCTGAGTCATGTCGCCAGTAGGTAAAACTGCGCTCCCCTTGCTCATCAGTTTCAATGTAGTAAATACCGGGTACTTTATTAGCATGTGTGAAGACAAGCTGTGTCGCTAGGCCTTCTTCGACAAATCGCTGCCGCATTTTAATACTGAGCGCATCCGTACCGATAGCACTTACAACCCCACATTCAAGTGAGCTAAAACAACGCTTTAAATACACCGCTGAATTATAAACATCGCCAGCAAATGATTGATTTAGCGTGCTATCTGAAATAGCTTTTAACTCAACCATGCATTCACCCAGAAAGAAGATTTTTTTCATTATTTTATCCTGTAATTAAAAAGGCTTTTTAGAGAATCTAAAAAGCCTTTATTTGGGTTACTTTTTACTGCTTAGTGGTTCAATTTTTGGGATCAATAGCCAAACAGCCAACATCGCAATAATCGCAAGCGATGCGCCAATCACAAATGCAGGTGTGTAATTACCGCCGGCAGTTAAGTAAGGCACCAATGACGTTAGACCTACAGCACCTAGTTTTGCAGCCATACCAGAAATACCCGATAAGGTGCCGACTGCTTTTTTCCCTAATAAGTCACTCGGTAGCGTTTGCACATTACCAATCGCTGTTTGAAAACCGAATAAAATCACAGCCATAATCAATACAGCTACTACGGGCGCGCCTGGGTTTGCCATGGCAATTAAGGCTGGCAACATAATTAAGCAGCCTAATGTAATGGTGAGCTTACGTGTTTTATCCGTGCTCCATCCGGCTTTTAAACGGTTTTGCGCAAGTAAACCACCAAACCATGCACCAAACATAGCGCCAACATAAGGCACCCAACCATAAATTCCAATTGACTTAACATCCATGCCATAGACTTCATTGAGGTAAATTGGGATCCAAAAAACAAACAACCACCAAATAGGGTCAATTGCTGCTGATGCAATGATAACGCCCCAGCTTTGTTTACGACTTAAAAGCTCAGTCGTGCTTGGGTTGTATTCTTCATCATTGGTGTTATCGGCTGTAGACTGACGTTGGCCGGTTAAGATGTATTGCTTTTCTTCTTCGCTGATCCATGGATGAGAGCCTGGTGGAGCTTTCACTAGAATAAGCCAAGGCACTAGCCATAAGAAGCCCATAACACCTACCACAACAAACACCATTTGCCAGCTAAAGTAGACAGTTAAATAAGCAATAAGAGGGATTGCAATAATGCCGCCAATTGCAGCACCAGAGTTAAAAATTCCTTGTGCTAAGGCACGTTCTTTAGTTGGAAACCATTCAGCATTGCCTTTTGCAGCTCCCGGCCAATTCCCAGCTTCTGCAACGCCTAAAATAGCGCGAAAAAGACTTAAGCTCATTACTCCTTGGGCAAATGCATGAGCCACGGTTGCTAGCGACCACACACCTATTGATAAAACAAAACCAAAGCGCGTACCAACCCAATCAAAAATTTTGCCAAAAATTGCTTGCCCAAATGCATAAGCAAATACAAAAACAATCGAAATATTGGCATAAATTTGCTTTCGCTCTAAAGCTGATTCATCAGGAAACAGTTCTTCAACAATATCAGGCCATAGCACACTAAGCGCTTGTCTATCGATATAATTGATAATAGTTGCCAGTGCTATTAGAGCAATTACCCACCAGCGTAAACCTTGAAGTTTCATATTATTCATCCTCTAAAAAGTCTTCACGAGCTGGGCTAAAGGTATCAATTAAAATACCACCCGTTGGGCAAGTTGCACCGTGATCTGCATAAGGAGGAATAAAACAGCTATCACCTGCTTTTAATATTTTGGTAACACCATCAATATTAAAATGAAATTCACCTTCAACAACATAAGTAACTTGTGAATGACGGTGAGCATGGTTATAGCCAATAGCACCTTGTGCAAACCAAATTTTAACGGCCATTAGTTCTTCGTTATAACCAAGCATTTGACGTTTTAGGCCATTCCCTAGGTCTTCAACTTCAGCGTCGCTTGCAAATGTAAAATGTTCACTTTGTTTAGTCATGGCAACTATTCCTAAATGTTGGTCATCAAATAAACGCCTAAGTGGCCGTCTAATGAATATGATTGATTTTTATATTTAAATGATCTTTTACTAGCGTCTTTGTTGTTATTAATGGCAATTAAATAAGGCTTATCTGCCACAGTTAACTCAATAAGCGTAAGCTCCCCCTGTTGTGTGTGTGACAAGGCAGATAATCGGCTTTGTGCAACGAGGGTATATTCTTTGCTCGGGTTATATTCACCATGAGGCTCTAGTATTGAAATAAATTGATGCCTATTTACACCTTTCACTCGGCGGATAAAACCATGTTCATTACGTAGATTGAAATTAGGATCGTTTGCACCAACTTGCGTGAATAAAAACGACTCTTCGCCATTCACTAAGCTTGATAAAGTATAAAAGCGGCCATTTTCATTTAACCATGTGACCTTAGCTAACCCCTTCTCAGGACGAGCTTGCGCTCTTAACCAAAGATGTTGATAACCATTCTTTTTACCCAGCGCCGTCATCTGTTGACTCTGCGTATTTAAATCAAAATTACTATCGATAAATTGCCCTTTATAATGCAAAGGCAAATCTAGTTGGTGAGGTTGTGATGCGTTGACACTGTATAAATCAATAGCAATAGTACTACCTAGTTCTTTAAGTTCGACCAAAGCAAACGTTCTCTCAAGCTCAACCCCTTCGTAAGCTGTATTTATTTGACCACTCGATACACTGCCGTATTCCGATGTTTCAAAGAAATTTAGCGTTGGGGCATGTTTGTTTCCTTGCTTTACATCTGAATTAAAATGACTGATTTCGTCCACAACGACTGTATTATGCGCTACGGTTTGTTTTGCATAGCTGTTATTTTCCGGTAAGTAACGACCCCCAAATTTGGCTTCAACATTTAAAAAACGCGCAGCACCATAATCAGAAACAATTTCTTGTCCCTTGTCGTAAAACTGCCAGGTTAACTTATCGAAGTGGCCATGCCCTAATCCCTGAGAAGCAGGTTTAAAGAGTAATGCCTGTTCGCCATTGGGTTTGCTGCGCATGATAACAAGCGCCCCTTCATCTCCTTGGCTGCCATCTCCAAATGCGACGGACCTGAACTGATAGGGTGTTGCTAATCCTTCATCTAACGCATTTGCAACCTCTAAACCATCTCCCGAAAGAATAATTTGCCCTTGTTGCTGAGCAATATCTAAGTAGCCTGTATCACCCGTTAAACCGTAAGCAACCGTCACACCATGCACAAGTTCAATGGTGTCGATCCCTTTACTCTTAATTGCATCATTAATCGGAAAAAACAAACCGTTATAGCTTAGTTGAATTGTAGTATCTATGGCTTTTAGCAAAATGCCATCACGATAGTGTGCAATTTTTCGTTCAGGTTCGTTATGTGCAATAGCTTGGGCAAACGTAACAAAAGGGAGTAACGCAAAGCGTTGGTAATAGGGGCCTTCGTTATAATACCCCTGAGGTGAAAAAAGCATATCAAGCTGCTTTAAGAAGCCACCTTTACCAGATTTATCTAAATCATACAGCGCCTTTTCAACCCACTGTGGCTCATCTAACACGTAGCCTGCCATGCCAACTCCAGCTGTAGCCCAAGTGCCGTGATTATGTACTTTATTAAAAGTAGAAGGCTGTCCTTGTGATAAAAAGAGTGCCACAGGTCTTAATAGCTTATGCTCAATGTCATTAATGTCTTGATCTGTGAGTGTCTCAACGATCAAATCATAAGCTTGAATTGTGTATACCAACCACATAGCTTCATTTAAGCTTTGCCAAAATAATTTTCCTGGGTTTTGCGACTTAACTTTACGTTTGGGGTGCACATCTAACGTTGGATAGAGTGCGGCATATTCAAGTAACATATCGCGCACAAAATCGGCATATTTTTGCTCTTGGCTTAACTGGTAAATTATGCCAGCGCCATACATCAGCTGATAATTCTTTTTATGACGCTCATGGCTATAACCACCGCCACCATCTTTAGGTAACGGCACAACAATCCCAAAAGCAAGTTGCTGATCTACATGTTGCTTTAGCTCAAGATACCGATCATTAAAGCGACCCGATTGGTTAAGCGCACTGCGCATCTTCTCAACATCAGATTGGGTGATTACTAAATTTGGGTGCGTCGCAAAAGCACTGCATGTGGTAATAGCCAGAGCAGTTACCGCTATTTTTAAGCCTGTGTAAAAATTAAATATTTTCATGCTTGCTCCCTACTTCTGAATCACTTGGTTATTTTTTAAAATAGCCGTATGCGAGCCTGCAATATTTAGCTCTTTAATGTGTGGTTTTGCTGTATTAGTGAACGTGTTTGAGATAATACGCGTTTGCGGTTCACCAACAGTATGATCAACGACAATCGGCGCAGAATTGGTAAACGCGTTCTCGACGATTTCGGTAACTTGCACACCATGTAAGTAAACACTGGCATTAGTTTGATTTCGCTTCCCTAAACCCACTGAGTTCAGTGTATTATTTTTTAACAAAAAGTGTGGACCAAACGTACTTTCATCAGTGCCGCCACGATAGAGCTTAACTAGCGCACCACTAACATTATCAAAATGATTATTTGTTAAGGTGACGTACTCTGCGTTATACACACCTAAGTTTTCAATCTCGCTGTCAAGGCGCAAGATATCGCCAGTAACCTGACTAAACTGGTTATTAATTAAAGTGATTTCATCCGCTAGTGCACCTTTACCCGTTTTAAAAAAATCAAAGGTATGATTAATGTCTAAATCAATTAATTGGCAACGCTCCATAATCAAGCGGTAGTTTTCAACCATGCCCCATTTTTTAGTACGAATAACCGAATTACCCGCTGAGTCTGGGCTGTTTTTACCAGATATAACTAACCCTTCTAGCTTTAAACTGCCGCCATCATGAATTTCGAACAAACTAGAGCGCTCAAAAGTCAAATTCACAGCGCCATCTTGAGCCGCCTTAAAAGAAAGGGTTTTATCAATCACGACCAGTTTTGCAAGGTCATAGTCTCCTGCTGATAGTTCAAGTACATCACCAGAGTGCGCTTGTTCAATTTTAAGCAGGAGATCCTTCGCAGAATTTTCCACTCGATGTGTTTTTCCCGAATCAAAAGCCACAATTGCAGGGCTTTTAGGGTACCAGCTCACTCCTGTGTCTGCTTTTTTCAGTACAGTTAAATCAGCCTTAGCACCCGCAAAAACTGACTCTGAAACAGGGTAAAGTAAGCCCGCTTTATTACGCTTTAACTTAACTTGCTGTTGCTTTACTCCCTTGCTAAGCGATGGTAATACGGCTGTATTGGCAATGTTTTTACTAAACTTAATGCCACTAATATCATCAAAAGCTGTGAACGGTTGCTGCGAGTCGTTAATGATCAGGTTATTGTTCATCACACTATCAATTGGTACAGCACTGCGTTCAGCATCACTGCCAGCAGCAAGCTGAATATGTTCAACATTTATAAAGGTATTGTTTTCAATTTGCGCATTTTCAACTTGGTGATAGCGGTTAATGGGTGAATTAGGCACACCATTCATCACCGTAAAGCCACTGCCAAAACGAAATCCCGTTAATCCCTCGAGATAATTATTACGAATAATGTGATCTTTGTTGATAACGCGAATGCCGCCAGTATGCTCTACACCATTACCGAAAAAAATATTTTCTTCGATGATATTTCCATTCCCATGACGCAGTGTAAGTGTGCCGCGAGCTTCATAAAAAACGTTATTTCGAATATGGTTCTTACCTGATTTAATCGAAATGATTTCGACCTCACCATTGGTTTGTTCAAAATAGTTGTTCTCAACTAATGTGTGCGAATCGGACAACGAGTAGTGGCTCGTCCCTATACGTAACGTTTCTCCACCGTTAGAGCCAAATACAGGACGATAGCCAAAATAGTTATGGTCAATTTGATGATAATTCTGCTGACTTTGTTCAGAATTCAACCGAACCGCAACTGTCACTCCTTTATTTCGTTTACCTTCTAAGTGGTTGTGATCAAAACGGTTATGCTGACCATAAAGCGCTACCCAATAATCAGATTCGCGCTTATCTGGGTTGTTATAATTATCGATTACCATTTCAGAGACACGCGAATTAAATGCGAGTTCTTTACCATTACGAAACTCAATAACCGCGGATGTCGGGGTATAACCATTTTTAAATACAAGGCCGCTGGCATGCAAATACTGCCCTGCTAAACGAAGGTTTGACTGCCCAGATAAAATAACCTTACCTTTAGTTTGCGGCTTTAATCTAATCGGTAATTGTTTAGAGCCTTGACCAGATAAAACAATTTCGAAGTCATGCCACACCCCATTTTGTAAAATTACGGTATCACCTGCTTGTAACGTGTTGGCTATTTTTGCGTAAGCTTGTTTGTTGTCTATTAAGTAGTCTTTGGCTGCAATCGTTGTCGAAAAACAACCAAGAATAACTAGGCTAAGCTTTATTATATTTAGTTTAATCAATCGCATAGTTAACTCATTTTTACTGATATTTCGACGAAAAACGCCATCAGCTTTATTATGTGTGTTCAGACGCTTCACGATGTGAAGCGCTTTGGCAAATGGCTTTACTTAACTAAGCTTTTGAAATAATCAAAAATCTCAGGCACATTGCCTTGACCCATTCCCGCATCAAATGCAGCTTGCAAGTTCGCCGATGAGCCTTCAGCAATTTTTGACACAGTGCCAAGATCCTCTACCATCTGTAAAAAGTAACCTAAGTCCTTATTTGCATTTGCAATTGAAAACCCAAGATCACTCACTCCATCCACCGCATAGTTTTTACAAAAATGCATAAAAGGTGAATTTGATGGTCCCGTAGACATAATGTCGAAAAGTTGTTGGCGATTTACGCCGGCACGATCAGCAACAGCAAATGCTTGAGACATCGCACATACCGTTGTCATACCCATAAAGTTATTAATTAACTTTGTTGTATGACCTGCGCCAAGCTCCCCTAAATGGAACACATTTTCACCTTGATCATCTAATACAGGCTTCACTTTATTAAACGTCTCTAAGTCACCTGCAGCCATAATATTCAATAAGCCATCTTTTGCATGCGCTGGAGTACGCCCTAAAGGTGCATCAATCATACCTACGCCTTTTGCAGCAAGGTCTTTACCAATTTTCTTAGTTGAGGCAGGAATTGATGTACCAAAATCGATTAAAACAGATCCTTCTTTTAATCCATCCAATAAACCTTCATCTGAATAAACTACTTTTTCCACGATATCTGATGTTGTTAAGCAAAGCATAACAATGTCTGAAGCAGCGGCTAACTCTTTACCTGTCGATACTGTTTGAGCACCTCGCTCTACACATTTTGTAACGGCTTCTTTATTAAGATCCATCACAATCAACTGATAGCCTTTGTTTTGTAGATTCTCGACCATATTGCCACCCATTAGGCCAAGGCCGATAAAACCGATCGTTGGTTTTGACATGTAGAACTCCTAAATAAATTGACACTTTTGAATGAAGTTAACCATTTCGAAAAGTGCGCCTAGTTAAATTTTTTAAATCTCACAGCACTACATCTTAATAGCAGCACTTACACAAACTGGCACAACAAGGTTACCAATAACAACATAAGTTATTACCAATAAATTGCATTGTCAACCAATTGGCGTTACAAAAAAAGAAAAGAATATTGACCAATATTCAAAAAAGTCTGTCCCGATAAAAATAAAAGCTATCAAGTAAAATTCTTTACAAACTTAATTAGTTAATTTTATTTGATTATTTACGGGAATTGATAAGTTTGAGAAAATTTTGAGATGAGCGTGCAACATAAAAACACAAAATTGGTAAGAACACTAAAATCATCTTTATGACCAATCATGCCAACCAGCTTAAATTAATAAACAAATTTGAAGCATTTAAATATTGTTGAAAACAGCAAAAAGCGTCGTGACTAGTTGTTTCAACAATTCCACTGGTAACCCTGTAATCATTTTTAACGTAGGCGGTAATGGTTTAAATATAAGAGTAACTAAAGCTATGTCGCCCACATGGGCGACACACATTTATTAATTAGGGCAATTACCTAATTCATAATACCCAGCACTAGTTTGCGCTAAGGTACTGGTATAAAAGGTGTTATAAAGACCTAGGTTATCACCTGAGCCCACAGCATAGGCGTAAGAGCCATTCGTGGTTGCGCGATTTGCTTGCACATGTGCATAGTTGCTAGAGGTGGTTTCAGTGCATTGGTAATCACCATTCGGTGTTGAGTCACACGCATCACCCACACCATCTGCATCACTATCCAGTTGATCACTATTGGCCACCAGCGGGCAGTTATCTAGGCTATCACTAACACCATCGCTGTCAGAGTCACTCGTTTCACCATCAGGAGTGCTGTCACACACATTACCAATCCCGTCATTATCGTTATCAGCTTGATCAGCATTCGCTACATTTGGGCAATTATCTGCGCCGTCGAGCACACCGTCGTTGTCTGCGTCATTAGTCGGTCCAGTGGTGGTTTTGCATGCCTGTAATGGCCCTGCACAACTTGAATTATCATCAGCAATCCACTGACATTGATTGGTGCCCGCTGAATACTCGCGCATAGTAAAGGCAGCAGTTCCAAACGCTAAATAACAGGCAGAGTAACCTTCGCCCCAGCTAATATGGCCTTCGTTGATATGAAGATTGTAATCGCCTGTTACACCAGCATCGATGACAAAACTAATGCTATCTGTTGATGTCAGCGCAGTATCATCAGTTGCGGTGATCACTGCACTATTATTGCCACCAGCCAGATTGCATTGTTCAGCAAAGTACTCAAGCCCATTCACTGTAGCCGTCACATCACCATTGCTAAAACTGACCACGACAGTACTTAAGTTTTGATTATCATCAATCACCGTTCCCGTCACTGAAGCGCACTGCCCGTTTACACTTGCCGCAGTATCACTCAGTAGTGGTGCTGTAGCCGCAGGCTCTGGCCCAACGCGTACCGTAAGATTAGCTTCATCACCTTGTTTCGCTTCGTTATCTGTGGCACTGACACGCACTTCATAAAGTCCTTCGCTGAGTGCACTTGTCACCCCACTAAAGGTATTATTCGCATCGACTTGCACGTTCAGTGACTCAATTAAGCTTGCCGCGCCACCGGCTAGGCTATACACGTTAATATCAACATTGGTTACACTGCCTTCTGGGTCGACTGCACTGCCTGTAATGGTGAGCTGATTATTACTGACTGTGGCAGTTAAATTACTAATTTCAGGGCCTGCATTACGATCAACTCGTTTATTATTAGCCGCAAAGTACTCACCGAGATAGGTTGCAAAATTAATACTGTTTGCCGCCACATAATCGCCAGACGCACCTTGCCCGCCCGACCACGAGTGATCCAAATTATTAAACCACAGCATAGCAACCCGATTGTCTTGCCAAAGTGACTGCTCAGCGGTACGCGTTGCATCATCACTTATTGTCGTCGTGCCTGAAAGTTGATTAACCCCATAAAGGGCAGCAAAGCCATCTGCGTTTTGCTGGTTATAACAAGTATTCACTGTGGTATCGGCAGTGCCGTGACCAATCACCGCTATTTGTGTAGAGAAATGATCTTTATAACTGCCAGCATAGCTTTCACAGCGGGATACAAAGGTGTTTTCAGACACTGTTTCACAGGTCGAAATCGCCCCACTTGAACTTGTGCCAATGGTCGGCCCGGCACTTGGTGCAACTCCGGCAAATACATCAGGCGCCACACAAGCCGTTTGTGCAGCCATTGCAGCCCCAGATGATAAACCTGCAATATACACTTGTTTAGGGTCAATATTACGCGTTGCATCAGCGCTCAATGCATTGGCTAAATTAATTAAATTTTTATAATCACCAGAACTTCTATTGATTGCTCCTTGCCAATATGACCAGCAGCTATAGCCTGCTTTATTCATCGCATCAGGAACGGCTATTACCATGCCATGGGCTTCGGCTGCATCTTCAAGATTCGCAGTTAAGTAGTTATTAATGGGTTGCACGCAGCCATGCAGTACTAGCATCAAAGAATGGCCATTGCCTATGCTTGATTGCGTATCAGGAGTGTAAATGTGAACATTATTAAAACCGCCAATGCTGACATTTTGCTGCCAACTCCCTGCAAAACTTGGCTGTGAGAAAATAGCAGCACAGAGCACTGCGAGCGGAGTAAACGACGCTGATTTTCGTTTACATAATTGTGTTACTTTTTGCATATATCGCCTTTATAGTCGTTATCATTGTTGTCTGTCAGTTGATGACTAACCCAATGTAGTAGAACTATTTAAAAAGCGAACTATAACTATAGTGCTATACAGGCATTAAAAAACAACCCAAAGGTAGCATCATCGGGTTTGTTGTTATTTTCAAAACTAAAACCAATTTCATTAACAAAGCCAACGTAACTCGTTGGCTTTGCTTTTGCTAAGGTATGGGCTTAAAAATTAAACCCGACTGATAGCCAATAACGGCGACCATCTTCAACATATCCGTATTCAGCTTCGGTGATTTCTTTATCAAATAAATTATAAACACCAAACCCTAACTTAATGCTGCGGCTTAAATCATAGTTACCACCAATATCAGCCAAGGTGTAATCTGGCGCAATTAAGCTGTCTTGTGACGGACCTGTTGTCGGCTGACTTTCTTCACCACGGTAATGTACACGCAGCCACGTACCTAGCTTATCAACCGGGCGCCAATTAACTGAAGTTTGTAAAATATGCTTTGGTAATTGGTTAAGTGGGCTGCCTTTGTATTCACCGGTTTTTTGCTCAGAATCGGTGTAGGTGTAGTTGGCACTAACATCAAGCTCACTGGTAATGTCGTAAGATACTGATAACTCAAAACCTTGTGTAACGGCCTCATCCACATTGACATAGGTCGTTGGCATCGAACCAAACTGGTTTGGTCCATCAGTACACTGGGTGAGTGGGCACGAAATACGGGTAATTTTGTCTTCAAATTCGTTGTAAAATACGGTGCTTGAAAGCGATAAATCACGGTTTGCATCGTAATAGATACCCATTTCGTAGTTTACAGATTTTTCAGGGCTTAAATCTGGGTTACCGTAAATATTACCACCTCGGCTCACTTGCCCCCAGGCCGCGGTAGATTGACGAATATTCGGCGCTCTAAAGCCTGTAGAGATACCGCCTTTTACCGTCAACGATTTAGTTGCTGTATACACACCATACAAACGTGGGCTGAAATGGCCTGAAAAATTGCCATCATGGTCATAACGAAGACCTGTTGTGAGTTTAAACTGCTTGGTTGCTGCCCACTCATCTTCGGCAAACACCGACCACTGCTCGTTTTCAACATGCGTTAGATCACTAATTTTGTTACTTGTGTAATCATCAAGCTCTTCTTTTAAATAAGCTGCACCAAGTGTTGCGTTGTGATCAGTAAATGGCAGCGTCCAGCTGGTTTGCGCATCGGTATTCTCGACGTACATTTCGCGCGAAGTATTATCAAATTTATCGTACTTTAGGTAACTGCGTGATGAACCAAAATCATAAAAACCGTTATGGCTTAGTGAATACGTTTCTTGGTCGTACTCTGTGGTTGATGACTCTGGGCAACCATTTCGGCCACAGCTTTCACCTTCAGCTAAAGGAGCAACTGTTTTGCCTAATGTTTCGTCAAGTTTTTGTTTTGCAGAGCCTACTTCCAGCATGATTTCGTGGTTATCAGAAGGTGTTAAGATAAACTTTGCTTTGATATTGCTTTGCTCTTTGCCACGAAAACCGGCTTCAAAATCGTCTTCATCACGCTTTGAAAACTGACCTGATAACTGCATACCTAATAACTCAGGGATTAAACCACCCGCAGTAAAGAAACTGCCTTGATTGATATTGCCCGACTCACTTGATTCTTGAATGGTGCTATCTAAACGCAGTTCGCCGTACCATTTTTCTGGTGTTTTACGGGTAATAATATTGATAACCCCACCGATTGCATCTGAGCCATATAATGACGACATAGGGCCACGGATAACCTCGATGCGTTCAATCGCTGAGATAGGCGGAGTCCATGCTCCTTCAACACCAGGGCCATCACTATTTGGGCGGGTTTCACGAGAGGTTTGACGCTGGCCATCAATTAAAATCAAAGTATATTGACTTGCCATACCACGAAGACTGATATCTTTTCTGTCGCCACCACCTGTGACAACCACACCAGGAACATCTGTCATTGCATCGGTTAGATCACGATAAAAACGCTTTTCGAGTTGCTCACGATCAATAACACTGATGCTGGCTGGTGCCTCTTTAAGCATCTGCTCATAACCTGAAGCAGAAACTACAATCACTTCCATGTCTTGCTTTTTATCATCTGCATTTGCAGAATAAGACAAACTAGCCAGTATAGCTGCCGTTAATGGTAAAATGTTCGTAACAACCCTCGTCATAATAATACTCCGTGACATTTTGTTTATTAATGATAATAATTAGCGTTTGCATACTAATGAGAAGTCCCGATTTTCACAATTTACGATTTCTTAAAACTGAATTAAGAAGGCCTGAACTATGAATTCCAAGCTGATAAAAACACTACGCGTTTTTTCTCGTACTGTAGAGACAGGCAATATGAGCGGTGCAGCTGCAGAGTTATCGATGACCACATCGGCTGTGAGTCAACACATTAAGCAATTAGAACAAGAAATCGGATTAAGCCTATTTAACCGCAGCCCACGCGAACTTACCTTAACCGAAGCCGGCCATCTGTATTATCAAAGCTGTTTAAAAATGCTGGCACTTGCTGATCAAGCCAGTACGCAATTACAACATTTGCAAAATAAGCCCAGTGGCGAGCTTAAATTAGTGGCGCCAGTGGGTTTTGGTGGAGGATTATTAAGCGAGCCGTTGGAGCGCTTAATTAACGAATTTGATGATTTACGTATTCAGTTAATTTTGACTGACGAGCCAATTGATATGATTAAATGCGGCGCTGACTTAGCAATCGCTATTGGCCCATTAACAGATTCCAACCTAGTAGCAAGGCAATTAGCAACGTGGCCACTAAAGTTATGCGCCCATAAAGATCATCCAATTAGTCAAATAAAACAGGCTCGCTGGCAAGATCTCAACCAGTTTGCCAGAATTGGACACAGTAATGCTGACAGCAACGCATTTAACCCTTCTACATTAGAAAGCAAGCCACTGCCAAAGGCTAAAATTACAGTGAACAACATGCAAAGTTTAATCAAACTTGTGATTGATGGTGTTGGCTATGGCGTGTTACCTGAACCAGAAGTTAGGCATTTACTAAAATCGAAAGAACTGGTTGAAATAGCACCTGAATGGGCAATGCCAAACTATACTGTTTATGCTGTAACACCAGCCCGAGACAGTTTAGCGGCAAAAACAAGGACTGCCATTGATACTTTAAAACTATGCTTTAACCATGTGTCTAAGCAAGTTGAATTAGTTGATTAAGACTCATAAAGGATAATAGCCATTTGCAATATGCAGATGGGTATTATCCAACTTAGCGTTAACCTAGCGCCAGCCAAACGCCTACACCCATCATAAGCGCGCCAGCAATACGGTTTAACCACTTCACATTATCGCCTTTATCTAAAAACAGCCTTAAGCTTTTACCGCCTGTTGCGTAAATCAACATACAGATAAATTCGCTCAGCATAATAATGCTTACTAATACAGCAAGCTGAGGAGCAACTGCTAAATCAACATTAATAAACGGAGGGAGTAAAGAAATCATAAATGCCCACCCTTTTGGGTTTGCAATGGCAGTGATATAACCCTGCGAAAACAATTGTCCACGGCCAATTTGCTGCTGTGTGTCATCGTTAGGTTTAAAGCTGGTTTTAGCGCGCCACATATTAACACCTAAGTATATTAAGTACGCGCCACCTAGGTATTTTAAAAAGGCAAATAAGTCAGGGTAATTAAGCATAATACTGGCAACCCCAATTACCGCAGCAATGGCTACCGTGGCAACCCCTAACACCTCACCGACCATCATCCACAGCGTACGTCTAACGCCTACACTCATGCCTAACGTCATGGCGAGCGTCATACACATACCAGGTGTAATAGAAACAAAGAAAAAGGTCGGAATAAAAACCGCGAGTACTGCTAAATCGAGCATAAATGCAATCACATGTTTATTGCTTAAAAATAGAAAGCGATTAAATCACATCCACTTAAATAAGCAAACATACACGCGATTGCTAACAGGCTTATAAAAACATACCGCCTGATGCTTCAATGCGTTGTCCGGTCACCCAACGGTTTTCATCACCGAGTAGCTGCGCAATCATAGGGCCAATATCATCAGCTTGGCCAACGCGTCCCATGGCTGTAAATGAACTGACCAATTGAGCAACATGCTCATTATCACGGACAGCACCGCCCCCAAAATCAGTGGCAATTGCACCGGGTGCGACGACATTCACGGCAATATTGCGACCAGCAAGTTCCTTTGCCATGTATTTGGTTAATACCTCAACGGCCCCTTTCATGGTGGCGTAGGCCGCTTTTCCTGGTAATGCAAAACGTGTCAGCCCTGAAGATAAGTTAATAATACGCCCGCCATCATTGATCATCTCATGCAGTGTTTGTGTTAAGAAAAACACACCTTTAACATGTACATTCATCAAATTATCAAACATAGCTTCACTGGTATCAGCAAATGCACTATCACTGCCATGACCTGCGTTATTGATTAAATAATCAAATCGAGACGTTTGCCATTGTGTTGCCAAAGTACTTTCAAGTGTTTGTTTAAATTCAGAAAAACCTAAAATATCGCTCACATCAAGTTGAATGGCGACGGCTTTTGCCCCTAGCGCTGCAACTTCTTCTACAACGTGCTGCGCTTCATCTTTATGGCTTCTGTAAGTAAATACGCAATCAATGTTCTTACGTGCCAAACTTAAAACCGTATTTTTACCTAAACCGCGATTACCGCCTGTGATCACTGCAATTTTGTTGCTCATCGTGCTTACCCTTTTGCTTTGAAGTAATTGTGAGCAACCAGTATATTTACACTGCAAAACCAGATAAACCATGTAAAATTGAATTAACTGTTCGCAAATAACAAACAATCATGAATGAACTAAATGCCATGAAAACCTTTGTTCAGGTTGCAGAGCTAAAAAGCTTTTCGGCAGCAGCACTTGCACTGAGCATGCCTAAATCATCCGTCTCGCAGTTGGTCAAACAACTCGAAGATACGCTAGGTGCTCGGCTTCTAAACCGCACAACAAGGCGAGTTACGCTGACCAACGAAGGCACGGTTTTTTATCAGCGCTGCAAAGATATGCTTGCTGATTTAGACGAACTACAAACCCTATTTCATAAAAAAGACGAAGCGTTATCAGGGCGTCTTAGAGTAGATATGCCACAGCCAATTAGCAGACGTTTAGTGCTGCCGAATCTAGACAGCTTTTTATCTGCACACCCGCAATTAGAGATTGAACTGAGTAGTTCTGACAGACGAGTTAACCTAATTGAAGAAGGCTTTGATTGTGTAGTGCGAGTCGGTAATTTAGAAGACTCATCGCTGATTGCGAAAAAAATTGGCCACTGCCCGATGATTAACTGTGTAAGCCCAGGTTATATTGAAAACTATGGCAACATCACTGAACTTAGCGATTTAGCCGAGCATTATATTGTTCGCTATAGCCAAACACTCGGCCAACTTGACCCTGGCTTTGAATACCAAGATACGCAAGGCGATTGGCAAACCCTGACCATGAAATCACAGCTCACAGTCAACAATACGGATGCCTATAAAGCAGCGTGTTTAGCTGGGCTTGGCCTTATTCAAGTGCCTCGTCATGGAGTTCTTGACGAGCTTAGTCGTGGTGAACTTATCCAAGTTTTGCCTGACTATAATTTGCCGCCCATGCCTATGAATATCGTCTACCCAAATCGACGCCATTTACCAAGGCGTACCCGAGTGTTTATTGATTGGTTAAGCGAGCAATTAAAACCGATTACCCATAGCTAAGATACTTGCTATGTGCGCTTCAGTTTAACTACCTTTAATTACAGACAGCAGGAGTTGATCAATTTCATTATTCACTCCACCAACGCTACTATTGTTTAATATTACATAACCAATATTTTTATCTGTCACAGAGCGAGTTAAGGATGTCCAGCCTCTATTAAACCCTGCAAAACCTAGACTGTTATTCTCAGAGTCTACGACATAACTCATACTCCATCGCCCTCCTGTGTGAGGCTGAGCTTGAATCATATTTGCAATAAGCTGATTTGATAAAATATTTGAACCAATGTAATTACCTTGCTCATTTTTTAGCACTGCCTGATTAAACTTAGCTAAATCATCTGCCGTTGTTATAAAGCCAGCTGCAGCTGTTTCTGTAAAGTACACCATAGCTGTTTTGTTGCCATTCTCATCGTAAGGACTAGCCAGCTTTGCTGGAGAAATACGGTTGATATCAAACGAAGAATTTGCCATTCCGAGGGGTAAAAGAACGTTTTCAGTCATATAATTACTGAAAGATTGATTAGTCAGGTCTTCAATTAACAGCTGAACTATCGTGTAACCACCACCTGAGTATGACCATTTAGTGTCAGGTTCATGAATAATTTTAACGGCTCCATCACCCGTGTTATTGCCTTCTAATGACTCTACAAGAGTAGGTAATGGATCTTCAGCACTCCATCCATTGTAGCCACTTAATGAAAGCCCTGCAGTATGAGAGAGAATATTACGTAAAGTTACTTTGTTAGCATCAAACTGAGAATTCGGTATTTTCCAGCTTTTTAAGTAATCATTAATTGGTTTATCAAGTTCAACTTTACCTTGTTCAACTAGTATCATTGCGCCCCAAGCTGTAATCACTTTAGAAATGGAGCCAACATTGAATAAAGTTTTGTGTGTGATTGGGGTTCTATTTTCAGCGTCAGCATGGCCATAAGAATATGAACCAAGCACCTCATTCCCTTGAACAATCGATATAGCAATACCACGCGCTTTGCTTTTTTCAAGAATTAACGGGATCTCCTTATCTAGCACTTTAGAAAATTCTAAACTTTTGGTTTGTTTTGCATGTAATGAGCAAGACGATATTAAAAATAATATTAGAATTATAAACTTATTCATGAGCATCCTTGTTTTATAACGACCGCATCAAAGGCCTAATTTAATTGACTAAAATAGCATTCAAAGCAGAAACCAAGCACTTAGGACCTTCCCTTAAGCTATTGCCTGCTAAACTTTTAGAGCTGATAGTAACTTCTCAGCTTCATCAGATAGCTTAACGCGTTCATCCATTTCTGAAACATGCTTTAAGCGCGTGTAGATTTCAATATAACGTGTTCTTGCTTTTACAAAAGCCTCTGAATGATAGCAGCTGTAAATCCACTCCAGCTCTTGCTCTGATATGCTTTCGAGAACTCTGTGTGGTACTTCCTCACAATACTCTAACAGTGAGAAGTTTGTTAGATGGCGCATATCAATAGGCTCTACTTTTTCATCAAGTAGCCATGGCAATAAATATACATTCGAAAACATAGTTTCAGCTAATTCGTAAGACGCCTTATTAATATCACCAATACGAAAAGTTAGTATCGAACGACACAACATTTGCACTGGCTCACCCATATCATCAGGAAAGTGTGAATCATGCCACTGTATGTGTTGCTCAGCTTTTTTCATATCATTGAGTACGAGCAACAAAGGAAATATTAAATATCGCTTACCATAACCATCTGAGATACACCCATAATCTCTAATCTCTCGGTTAAAAGCAGATTTATAGCTAGATATCTTTGCTCGAATTTTCTTGTCGGTATCTGGAATTATAAACATGAACAACATTTCCTCTTATTTGCTAACCGCTTATCTACGAATAAGAATATGCAAGTAGGCAATACAAAAATCCCCGCTTAATGGGCGGGGATTCCTAACATGACCATTTAACAAATTACTGAGTGACACCGTCAGCGGCAACTGGCTCTGCGGGTTTTTCGTCACTTAATAAATATTTTTCTAACCACTGCTCTTGCTCCCAAAGTACATGCAGCAAGCTCTTACGAGCACGATAGCCATGCGCCTCATAAGGTAACATCACTAAGCGGGCTTCTTTACCTAGGCCTTTTAATGCAGCGTACATACGCTCACTTTGCATTGGGAAGGTACCCGAGTTTGGATCTTCTTGACCGTGGATCATCAGCATAGGCTCATTGATTTTCTCAGCATGGAAAAACGGTGACATCGCCGCGTACACATCTTGCGCTTGCCAAAAGTCACGCTCTTCACCTTGGAAACCAAATGGCGTTAGGGTACGGTTGTAAGCACCACTGCGGGCAATACCGGTTTTAAATAAATCGCTGTGCGCTAATAAATTCGCCACCATAAAGGCACCATAAGAGTGACCAGCTATGGCAATTTTGTCTTTATCTGCCACACCTTTTTCAACAAGTACATCTACTGCAGCCTTAGCACTTGCCACCAGCTGCTTACGAAATAAGTCGTTTGGCTCTTTACCATCAACACCCACAATTGGCATTTTCGGGTCGTCAAATACGGCAATACCTTTTGCAAGATAAGGCATTGGCCCCCAATAACCGATATAAGTGAACTCATAAGGCGACTCGCGCATTTGTGACGCAACAGCTTTATCTTTATATTCAAGCGGATAAGCCCACATTAGAACCGGTAACGGGCCTTGAGTTGAATCATAACCAGGCGGTAAATAAAGCGTACCACTAAGCTCAACGCCATCATCACGCTTGTATCGAATTAGCTCTTTAGTCACCCCTTTAAATTCTGGGTAAGGGTGCTCAAAAGTCGTAAGTTGAGTCAGGGTTTTATCGTCTAGGTCGCGAATAAAAAAGTTAGGTTGCTCAGTTTTAGATTCGCGAATCGTAATTAAACGCTCGCCTTCATCATCAAGCATTGCACGCACACGCTCATAGTATGGCGCTTCTGATTGCCAAACACGTGTTGTGGAATTGGTTTTTACATCATATCGGTCTAAAAACGGAATATTACCTTGTTCAGAGGCACCGTTACCGCGTAAGAAAAGATAACGCCCACCAACAACTTTTAATACATCAGCGCCCAAATCATTCTTTTCATAAATTGGGTAACCTGGATCTTTATACGCATCGTTATAGCTGCGCTCAGAAAATAGCACGCGGTTTTTATCTGCATTACGAGGTTGAATAACAAATGTGCGAACTTGTCGGTCGCTAAAGCGCCATTCAGATAACAGAGCAATATTACCGTTGCCCCAAGTAATTGAGTCAAAACGGCGTTCAACTTTCGCAAATAACTTCGCATCACGTTTAAATGGTGCTCTTAGGCTATAAAGGTGATCGTGATAAGGCACGTCGGTTTTCATATCACCGCCGTCTTGTGCTTCTGCCCAAATGACTTCAGCGCCTTGATCTGCACGCCATTGAAATTCGCGGCGACCAGTACGCACACTGTCATAACCTTGTGGAATGTTATCTGCTAAAGGCTGCTTCGCAAGCTCTGCTAACGTATAGCCACGCATGCCCCAAATTTGCCAAGTCGCAGCAAATCGGCTGTAAGGTACTTGATACGAAAAAGGCTCATCAATCATGCCAACCAAAATATTGGTTGAATCAGGCGAGACCGAAAACGATTTAATTAAGCCCGGTTGACCAATCGGTTGGCCTTGACCACTGAGCGGAATATAAGTCAGCTGGCTTTGGGCAAAGAACTTAAATTGTGCTTCATCGTATGGGCTAGTTAGCAGGTTTTGATAAGTACGCGCAGGCGCTTTTTCACCACTACTTTGCTGAATAACAGGCACAACCTGCGAGCTGTCATTGCTGATACGTGCTTTACCAATATTGACCGCTGCATTTGCGACAATAGCGCTGCTATCTGGCAACCACGTATAAGGCGTGCGCGTTAGCACAGAATTAAGAGGCGTATCACTTAACTGGCGGGCTTGCTTAGTACTTACATTATAGACCCATAGGTTAGCACTCGATGCTTGCTCTACCACAAATGCCAAATATTGACTGTCGCTTGACCAACTTGGTGAGCGTAAAATTCCATTTGGCAAACCAGATACAACAATTTCAGAGCCTGTTTCAACATGCTTAAGCACTAAAGATGTAAATTTATTACGCACTCGTGAGCGCGAAAAATTAGCAGGATTAAGCTTAATACCCGCAAGTTTCAACTCTTCTTTGGCTAAGTCTTGTAAGGTATCGATGCGTTTTCTATCAAATAACGCCAGCCACTGGCCATCATTCGATAAATAACTACTCGGTGCAAGCTTAGCGTCAACCACAGCAGCCAGTGCCGGCGATGGAGTTTGATAACCTTGATTAGCAAAACTGGGTGTGCAAACAGCTGCGCCAATGACTAGCGCAAAAAGCAGTTTAAATGCTTTCATGTTCGTTCCTTTTTCGTTTTTATTTTCGATTCTGTAAACAAGTAGAACATGTTTGCAGCATTTCATAAAGAGTTTCGACCCTTTTGGCAGCCAATCAGTGACTTAAACAGCTAAATTACGCTAAAATAAGAGCACTCTATTCGCCACTTTTTGCTAATAAAAATGAAAAAATCGACAGGCAAAGTCACAATTTGGGATGTGGCTGAACAAGCACAGGTTTCAAAGTCAACCGTGTCTTTGGTCCTTACCAACAGTGATAAGGTCAGTAAAAAAAGTAAAGAAAAAGTACTGGCTGCCATTGATAAGCTTGGCTATGTGTATAACCGCGATGCTGCAGCCCTACGCAGCAAGCGATCAAACCTAGTCGCGTTGGTTATAAATGACTTAACCAACCCGTATTCAGCTCAGCTTGCTGTTGGTCTCGAAAAACACATCTTTGAGCTTGGCATGCTGCCAATGCTGGTGAATATTGCAGAGTGTGTCGAAAGGCAAACTCAAGTGGTGAAAACCCTAAAAGAATACAACGTATCGGCGTTTATTATGTGTCCAGCACCGGGGACAGAGCAGCAGTGGCAAGATGATTTAATAAATAGTGGTTTTCCGGTTATTAATATCATGCGTGAAATTCCGTTTTCAGCTGCGCCGTGTATTTTGCCTGATAACAAAAAAGGCACACATATTTCGACTAGCCATATTTTATCGCAAGGCATAGAAGAAGTTGCATTTTTAGGCGGCACGGCAGAAATATCTGACTACCATGAACGTTTAAGTGGTTTTTTAGCTGCGCTTGAGCAATTTAATATCACTGACGAAAAACCCGTTATTCAAGCGCCGACAAACCGCCAAGGTGGCCGAGAAGCCTTTAATACCCTTATAAAACAAGCGCCAAATATCAAGGCCATTGTCTGTTTTAATGATGTGATTGCTTACGGCGCGATTGAAGCTATGCGCCAACACGGCCTTGAGCCGGGTAAAGACATTAAAGTTATTGGCTTTGATGACTTAGAAGATTCACGCTTAATGTTGCCCTCTCTTTCAACCATCGCCATTAATGCCGATGAAATCGGTAAACGCACCTGTCAGGTGTTAAAAGAACTATTAGATAAATCAACGCCACCCGTTCGCACCTTGGTGGATGTTAACTTAAAAATACGAGATTCAAGTCAATGAAAAAAGTGTTAGTGATCGGCTATGTATGGCCTGAGCCTAATTCGTCGGCAGCCGGCACCCACATGATGTCACTCTTGCGCGCCTTTCGTGCAGAAAACTGGCAAGTTGAATTTGCAAGCCCAGCGCAAAAAACCGAACACATGGTGGATCTCAGCGAAGATGGCATTACCACACAGGTCATTGCATTAAACTGCTCAAGCTTTGATGAGTACGTGCAAGCGTATAACCCTGATATTGTGATGTTTGATCGCTTTATGATGGAAGAACAGTTCGGTTGGCGAGTCGATAAATACTGCCCTAACGCACTTAAAATTCTTGATACCGAAGATTTACAGTGCCTAAGAAATGCCCGTCACGAAGCTCATAAAGCAGGCCGAGCATTCAGCCATAGTGATTTACACAGCGATATTGCAAAGCGAGAAATCGCGGCAATTTTACGCTCAGACATCAGCTTAATTATCTCGCATTACGAGATGCAGCTACTCAATGACGTTTTCAAAGTTGATAGCGCCCTACTTCACCATTTACCATTTTTGGTTGATTTACAGCATATTCCTACCAGCACCAAAGCATTTGCTGAGCGTAAGCACTTTATGACCATAGGTAATTTTCGTCATGCGCCAAACTGGGATGCAGTGTTGTACTTGCAACAGATTTGGCCGCTGATCCGCAAACAATTACCCGATGCTGAACTCCATATTTATGGCTCTTACCCACCGCCTAAGGCGACAGCGCTTAACAATCCAAAAACCGGCTTCTTAATCAAAGGCTGGGCAGATGATGCTTATCAAGTTATGGAAGATGCCCGAGTATGTTTATCGCCACTGCGTTTTGGGGCGGGTATTAAGGGTAAGTTACTCGAAGCGATGATCATGCAAACGCCGAGCGTAACAACCCCTATTGGTAGTGAAGGCATGCATCAAGATGAGCCTTGGTCAGGCGCAATCTGTGAAGATGCAAAGCAATTTGCAGGTGCTGCAGTAGCACTTTATCAAGATGAAGCGTTATTTACTCAGGCACAGCAAAATGGCCAGCAGTTATTGCAAAAATATTATGATAAATCAAAACTTCAGTCGCAGTTAATCGCTAAAATCACCACCATTAGTGAGTCATTAGCGCAGCATAGACAGCAAAATTTTACCGGCCAAATGCTTAAACATCACACCATGCGTTCGACCCAATACATGGCGCAGTGGATTGAAGCAAAAAATAAGTAATTTTGCCGTAAATAACACTAGACATAGCGGCTTTTGTCGCTAAAATCGCGCTGGTCAATTTAAGCGATATAGTCTAGCTATTAGACTATATCTTATTGAATTTTGGTCTATCCTTAACTGAACAATTTAACCTTTGGTTCAAAACGCCTTTGAAAACCGCAACGTTTACTGAAAAACGAAAATTTATCGTGAAGCTTGGCAAAATGCTTCATAAATACGGTACACCTGCATACCGACTAGAAGCGCACTTAATGGAAGTTGCGACTTACCTCGGTTTAAAATCATCTTTTGTTATGTCGCCAACATCCGTGACTTTTGTGATCTGGACAGATGGTCATGAAGAAGAGTATACCCATGTGGCGCGTGTTGATCCGGGCGATCATGACTTAGGCTCGCTGGCAGATACCGATGACTTAGTAAACAAAATGCTTAATGGCGAGCTGACGCTACAAGAAGTCGATAAACAGCTCGATATTATTTACACCATGCCAAACCCATATAATAAATTTATGACTGGCGTTGCATTTGCGACCTCAGGTGGGGCATTTGCCATGTTGATGGGGACTAGCTGGAATGATGTATTTTGGTCAGCACTGATCACCTTAGTGGTGTATTTATTTGTACTTTGGTCAACACGCTCTAAGCGTGTTGCGCATATGCTTGAACCATTAGTTGCCATTGTTTCTGCGATGATTGCCTGCGCTGTAAGCGTATACCTTGATGCCCAAATAAACATACGACTGGTGGTACTTTCAGCCATCATTGTATTTATACCCGGCTTAGCATTAGCCCTCGGTTTAGCAGAGTTAGCGGCAAGGCATTTAGTATCTGGTACAGCTCGGGTGATGGACTCATTCATGCTGCTGTTTAAACTGTATTTTGGTGCTTTTATTGGTATCGGTATTGGTTTTGCTATTTTTGGACAAAGTGATTTTGTGCAACCGGAACCATTACCAAAGTGGACAGCCTGGCTTGCTATCTTCATGTTATGTAGCAGCCTAATCGTTATTTTTAGAACAAAATTAAAGCATGCAGTTTGGTCAATCGCTTCTGGCTTTATCGCGTATGGCACAAGTATTGGTTCAGCCATGTATCTAGACTACACATTAGGTACATTTGTTGGTGCTTTATCTGTCGGGGTATTCAGTAACTTGTTTAACCGTGTTGCAAATGCACCCGCCTCTATTGTAGCCATGCAAGGTTTAATTGTTTTAGTACCTGGAAGTAAAACCTATATCGGTTTGAATTCATTAATTGAAGGTCAAGATTTCGTTTATGCGGAGCATATAGGCCAACAAACCTTCTTGATATTTATGTCATTAGTGGCGGGGCTTATCTTCGCTAACGTTGCGCTGCCACCGAAGAAAAGTCTATAACTTACTAAGCCCGAGCTTCTCGGGCTTTTTTATATCCCCGTTTTAACAAGCCGACTTTGCTTATCTGTAACAAACTGATATAACTCATAAGTGCATGTGGTAAAAATAAAAAGGATTTATTCTGTGATGAGATTGGCTTGGCTGTTATGTAGCTTTTTCGCATTTAGTGTGTTTGCAGAGTCCCAGTGTGTTAACTGTCATCAAAGCCAAGTTGCAGACTGGCAAACATCCCATCATTTTCATGCTATGGAAAAAGCCACTCCCGCTTCAGTGCTTGGCAATTTCAACGAACAAACCCTCGACTATCAAGGTCAGCAGGCGCGCTTTTTTCAAAAAGACCAACAGCTTTTTATAAGCATGCCAAACCTTGATGGCAAGTTGACTGACTACCCTGTTTTATACACATTTGGCTATGAGCCATTGCAGCAATACATGTTTAATATGGGCAAAGGCCACATACAACTGTTTCCATTTGCGTGGGACTCACGCACTAAAACAGACGGCGGTCAGCGCTGGTTTGTACTGCATCCTGAGCAGAAACAACACGACCTTTTTCATTGGTCGCAAAAAGGCCAAAACTGGAATCATATGTGTGCCGATTGTCACTCAACTGATTTCAAAAAGCAATTTGACCTTAAAACGAATAGCTTTGATTCAACTTATTCAAGCATTAACGTGAGCTGTAAAGCGTGTCATGGCGACACACAAGCGCATTTAAAATGGGCTGATGGCGATAGCAGTATTGCTGATAAAGGCTTTACTCATAATATTAAAAAGCAAACCCCGCTTTTTACCCAAGAAATCGATGGCAGTATGCAAAGCGTGCAGCCTCTGGTAAAAAGCGAGCAAGTGCAAGTGTGTGCAACATGCCATGCTCGCCGCTCACAGCTTGATGACCGCAAAGACCCACATAGCTTTTTACAACACTTTCAAGGCTCATTACTCACTCCAGAGCTTTATCACGTTGATGGTCAAGTGTGGGACGAAGACTATGTTTGGGGTTCATTTTTACAAAGTAAAATGTTCAATGCCGGGGTAACATGTAGTAACTGCCATAACCCTCATTCGGGTAAATTAAAGCTACCGGGTAATCAAACCTGTACGCAATGTCATAGCCAAGAGGTGTTCGACACGCCAAAACATCACGGTCATAAAGTGGCAAGTACTGGTAGCCAATGTGTTGATTGTCATATGCCTGCGACCACCTATATGCAAGTGGATGCAAGGCGCGACCACAGCTTTCGGGTACCACGTCCAGACTTAACATTAAAAACCAATGCCCCAAATGCCTGTAATAGCTGCCATGAAGACAAGACGCCACAATGGGCGGTTGCTAAAATAAAAGGCTGGCATCCACATTCAAAGCACCTTGGCACTGCGCATTTTTCTGAGGCGTTTTATGCCGCGGATATCCGTTTGCCTAATGCATCAACCATGCTGACCAAAATCGTGCAAGATAAAGGCTTTCCTGAGATCATCCGTGCATCAGCATTAAGCCGCTTAGCCGCAAGCCAAGATAACAATGCTGTCGTCGCGATTGCTCGCTCAGTAAAAGACAGCGAACCATTAAAACGCCAAGCAGCCATTGAGGCGGCGATGCCGTTTGATATCAACCAGCGCTGGCGCCTGTTGAACCCGCTTTTAGATGATGAAAATTTGCCTATCAGAGCCGAAGCTGCACGAGCACTTGCAGGTATGTTAACTCAACCATTTCCAGCAGGTCTTAATGAGCAAGACAGCAAGCGCTTAAATTCAGCCCTTGATGAATACAAAGGCATTCAAGAGTACCAAGCAGAGCGTGGCTATTCACACACCAATTTAGGCAATTTGGCGCTCACATTACAAAAGCCTGAGCAAGCCAAAGCACATTACCTGCAAGCAATCAGTGTTGAGCCTATTTTTGCTCCCGCTTATGTCAATTTAGCAGATTTATACCGTAATCAAGGCGATGAAAAAGCAGCGCAAGCCATCTTAATACAAGGCTTAGACGTTAACCTAGAAAGCGCCGACATACATTATGCCCTGGCAATGAGCCTTATTCGCGCAAAACAAAAAAACACCGCTCTTAACCATTTACAAAAAGCAGCGCAGTTTGCACAAGAAAATGCAAACTATCAGTTTACCTACGCTTTGCTATTACAAGATTTAGGCAACATGCCAGCGGCCATCTCAGCCCTTGAGCGCGCATTTAATTTAACACCGAATAACCCAGATATCAGCTACAGTTTGGCACAGTGGTATGTGGCAGAAGAGAACTACAGCCAAGCGCTGTTTTATGCCAGAAACCTAGCCCGCCTGGTACCGGGTAACCAGCAAGTTGAGCAGTTTGTGAAACAGCTTGAAATGATGAATAGCATTAATCATTAAGCATTAAAAAAGGGCCAAGTAGGCCCTTTTCAACTTATGGTTAATAATTAATGCCCATAGTTTAGTGATTTTGCTTTTTCGATTGCTTCATTCACGTTAAGTGACGCTGCTTCTTGACGTGGAGGGAATTCAACAAAGGTTTGAACATGTTCATTTAACTTAGCAATAATCGGCTGCATCAACCAACTCTTACGCATGATTTGATGAAAACCAGTCACCCCATCATAGTGTTCTAATGGATCTTTACGTAAATTAAATAATTTAGGCATACTGTGAGTTACCATATCTTCGTAATATAAGCCATTTGGTTTGGTCGCGAAGTGCATTTTCCATGGACCAAAACGTACCGCCGTAAGTTGTGACTCATAGTAATAAAAGAAATAGTTACGTGCAGATTTATCAGCTTTACCAGTCCAATAAGCTAGGTTGTTTTCACCATCAATATACACTTTGTCTGACTTTTTAAGCTTTTCACGTAAGTTCTTTTCACCTAATGCAGCAGCAACTGTAGGGAAAACATCTTCATGTGATGAAATGCCATTGAGCTTTAAGCCTTTTGGTATTTCATCAGGCCAGCGTACCAAGAAAGGCACGCGCACGCCCCCTTCCCAGGTTGTCATTTTTTCACCACGGAACTCAGTGGTTCCTGCATCAGGCCAGCTTGATTGCTCAGGACCATTATCGCTGGTGTAAATAACAATGGTGTTATCGGCAATTTTTAGCTCATCAAGTTTATCTAGTAGCTTGCCAACATGACCATCATGCTCCATCAAGCCACTACCAAAAATATCTTCTTCAGAACTAATGCCTGTCGCTAAATTTCGGCTTTCAGGTTTTAGGTGAGTGTAAACATGCATACGACTTGTGGCATGCCAAATAAAGAATGGTTTTTTCGCTTTAACTGCGCGTTCCATAAAGTTAAGTGAGCGCTCTAACACTTCTTCATCAAACGTTTCCATTCGTTTGCGAGTAAGTGGGCCAGTATCAGTGATTTTGCCATTGGCGTAAGATTCAATCACACCACGCGGGCCAAACTTTTTAACAAACTTAGGATCTTTAGGGTAATCAGCCTGCTCGGGTTCTTCAGACACATTTAAGTGGTACAAATTTCCGTAAAATTCATCAAAGCCATGCTTTGTTGGTAAGTGCTCATCTAAATCACCTAAATGATTTTTACCATATTGAGCCGTCATATAACCGCGAGCTTTTAAAAATTCGGCTAAGGTAGGATCGGCTTCTTTTATACCAAGAGGGTTACCAGGTTGACCTACCGTGGTTAAGCCTGTCCGCACAGGCAACTGCCCCATTAAAAATGCTGCACGGCCCGCAGTACAGCTAGGTTGTGCATAATGATCAGTAAACAATGCACCTTCGTTAGCAATGCGATCAATATTAGGGGTTGGGTAGGTCATACCGTGTGAGTATGCACTGAGTGAGATTGGCGCAACGTCATCAACCATTATGGCCAATACGTTTGGCTTATCAGCTGCAAGGCTTACCGTTGAAACCAAACCGCAAATAGCTGCCGCTATTAGTTTTTTCATAAATCATCCTTTATTAGTTAAAGCAATACCTTTCACTCACAATGAGCTTTCATCAGTATAGATGAAAAAACGGTCGATTCTAGCTCTTACCTTTATATACATTGGCCTCTATCAATAAAACCACCTATTTTCTATAAACCGCTTTTGAAATTAATAATTAATACCTAACAACAAATACTTAGTGAACTTTTTAGCTATACTAAAAAACTAATACTCCATAAATTTTAAGTACTGGATCCCCATATTTTCGCCCTCAATTAGGATTGAACAAGAACAAAAAATAGACTATAACTAACTAATGAAACAGCCTTTTTATCTCTGTGTAAGGACAACACATGACTTCATATCACCTCATCACACTAATTAGTATTGGGGTTTCTTTTTCCAGTTATGCGGATAATCAAAAAGAAGTACAAGACATGTCAGATCCTCTGGCTGTTTATACTCAAATAGGCTTTGGTACCACTAACAAAGGGCTAAACTTAAAAGTAGGCCAAGCATACGATACAGGTATCGCAACAACTGCCGGAATGAATGTTATTGAAGTAAAAGGCATATATGGCGATGCACTAGGCTGGGAAAGCGACAGCAAAACAACAGATTCTATCGACTCGTTTCGCTTTCGAAACTTCTCTGTTGATTTGAGCTCTATGAGTGCAACGCAAATTGATGCTAACTATAACCTTAATGCCAATCTTGTTGCTGACGAAAGTATGGATGTTTCGTACAGCTTTATTAAAGCTTTAAAACCTATGGGACGTTTCACGTTCTATCCGTTAGCTGGTGTGGGTGCATCGCTTGGTGAAAATACCCTAGAAGATGACGGCAGTCGTGACAGTGGTTATTCCATTATGGGTGCTTATGGTTTAGTGGGTATGTACGCTAAAGTGACAATTAACGATAAAATATGGCTTAACTACAATCCATTTTGGCTAACCACTATCGGCGGTAGTGATAACTACAAAGACCATTACTATGGGTTGAACCAAAGCCATATTTTAACTCATGAATTCGCCGCAAGTTACCAAATAAACCCGCGAATGAATCTCCGCTATTTTGCAAATTGGAATGAAAACGTTGACTTTGTGGATGGCGACCACCGTCTCGAGTTTAATTATCAACTATAAATTAAGATTTGAAGAAGAATAAACTACAGGGTAAGGGATTAAGTGAAAAAAGTAGTACTAATAAATATGTTGGCGGTAAGTTTACTAAGCACTGAAAGCTTTGCATCAAGTTACGATGAATATGCAATAAAACCTGCCGAGCAACAATTAAGCAATCAACAACAAAAAGTTGATGAACCTATTTCATTTTTGCCCATCCCGACGTTTATTACAGAGCCAGCTGTAGGGCCTGGCCTTGGTGTTGTAGGCCTTTTTTTTCATGACAACGAGAAGAAGGCTAAAAAGGAGAAAAAAGAGGGCTCTACCCTACCACAAAGCATTAGTTTAGTTGGCCTTATGGGCACTAAAAATGGCACCAAAGGCGGCGCTGTTGGCCACATTACGTTTTGGGATGAAGACCGAATTCGCTATCAAGGGATTGTTGGCTGGGCGAGTATCAATCTTGATTTTTATACCTTCGATGAAATAAAGCTTCTCACGCCATTATCGTTAAATATTGAAGGTCCTGCTGTGTTCCAAAATCTTAAGTTACGCTATGAAGATAGTAACTTCTTTTACGGTTTTAAACAGATTTATCGCCAAGTTGATATTAGCTTAGCCGATAACCCTATCGAAGATTTTTTACTTGAAAACGACATTATCAAGGAGCACCTTTCACTTGATGTAAATACGTCAGGTATCGGTCCGCTACTGGAATACGATAGCCGAGATAACCCGCTTAACCCTGAACGTGGCTTTAATTACAAGGCCGAATATTTATATTTTGATGAGGCTATTGGCAGTAAGGTTAATTACACCAGTCTAAAGCTAACCGCCTTAAACTATTGGCGTTACACCGATAAGTTTAATTTTGCTTTACGCATGCAGTATGACTCGGTTAATAATCGAGGTGAGAAACGCTTACCGGTTTACATTCCGCCAAGTATTAGCTTGCGTGGGGTGTCAGCAACGCGTTATCAAGGCCTAGATGTATTTGTTACTGAAGCTGAAGCAAGCTATAAAGTCACACATAAAATAAAACTCAATGTGTTTACTGGTATGGGCTGGGCAGCCGATAGCTTTTCTGACTTATCAAAGGCTGAAACCATTGATACTGTGGGTGCAGGGTTTCGCTATTTGATTGATGAACATTACGGTATCAGCATTGGTTTAGATGTAGCCCATGGTCCTGAACAAAATGCTATATACATTCAAGCAGGTTCTACCTGGTAGCAAAACCAGTGCTTTTTCACTAGTTTTCAAGAAAATCCAAACCAAAAGATTGAATTCGTTGATTTCACTGCTATTATCAAAAGCTCAATAAATATTCAGGGATTGAACGGATGCATAAAAAAGTATCAACAAACCATTATCCATTCAAAAACTTTAAACCTCACGGCCTTGTTGAGTTTTATCAACGTGAAAATACACTTTTAACAACCGCAACAGGTCCTTTCAATGAAGAGATTATTGACGCGCACTCTTTTATGCAAAAGGATTACATCAATAAGCTCAACGCTGATTACGGCCAGTGGTTTGAATTAGTTGAATTTAAAAATTCGTGTATGGCAACCCCTGATGCACTTGAAAAGTTAATGGTGTATTTTGTTGAACTCAAGCGTAAGGGCATTGCACCAGCCAAAACAGCCTTAGTCATAAAAGATGGGCTTGAAGGCGGTAGCTTGCTGAGTGATACCTACTGCAATTTGTATAAACGAGCAGGCTTGATAATGAATGTATTTAAGTCAAAAACAGCGGCCCTTAACTGGTTAGCAGAAGAGCCCGTTGCTGAATTAGCCTGTTAACACACTATTTAATTTAAAAAGTGTTGCTCTTCTTCGCGTAAGGTCAACACTTCAACTCCCTCAGCCGTTACTGCTAAAGTGTGCTCCCATTGCGCAGAAAGCTTTTTATCTCTTGTAACCACAGTCCAGCCATCAGGCTTGGTTTTTACTTTAGCAGCCCCTTGATTGATCATTGGCTCAATTGTAAAGGTCATCCCCTCTTTTAATACCAGCCCGGTATTTTTCTTGCCATAATGTAATACCTGTGGCTCTTCGTGCATTTGCTGGCCGATACCATGACCACAGTATTCTTTAACCACACTATAACCATGTTGATGAGCAAAGTTTGCAATCGCATTACCAATATCCCCCAGCCTCACGCCTGGTTTTACCATTTTAATCGCGTGCCACAGGGCTTGCTGGGTGCTATCTACCAAACGCTTTGCTAAAGGCGATACATCTCCAATTAAGTACATTTTGCTCGAGTCAGCTAAATAGCCATTTTTCTCAAGAGTGATATCAATATTCACAATATCGCCAGCTTTTAAAATACCCTTCTCGCTTGGAAAACCATGACATACCACCTCGTTCACAGAGGCATTTAGTACATAAGGGTAGCCGTACTGCCCTTTACTTGATGGCCTTGCTTGTAACTGCTCAACGATGTAGCGCTCAACGAGATCGTTTATTTCCATTGTAGTCACTCCCTCTTTTACAAAAGGGTCGAGATAAGCAAATACATCAGCAAGTAATCGACCAGACTCTCGCATCAAAGCAATTTCGTCTGCATTTTTAATTACAACTTTACTCATCACTCATATCCTTAGCCTTCACATCAGCTTGACGAAGTTGCTCTTTGATAATATCGCTGTAAGTCATGGTGGGGTTAAGCTCTGCAAGCATCCCTATTTTAATCCAATACTCAGATTGTGAGTTGATTGAGCGTACCATCGCTGTGCTTGCTTTACGGATTTCTTCGTGTAGCTCATCGCTTATTTTAACAATACCCATCATGTGACCTATATATGAAACGTATATAGATCGTATTCATATAATATAAAAAAGCAAGAAGAACTTGTTTAATTACAACTCAGCAATCATTTTAACAAGCGCTTGCGTTGTCCATTCAAGTTCATTGAATTGAATATCAGGTTGATAATAAAAGCCTTTTTCTCGGGGTCTGTTCACATAGACCTTTATCGGCAGAATGACTTTAGCAAAACCTGAAGGTAGGGTTTCGAGCCTCACTTCCATATAGGTAGAATCGGTACTACTTGGTGCGCCAACTAACTGTGTGTTTGCAAATAATTTAAAACTATCAAGTGCGTCTAAACAGGCGCTGGCACATTGCCCTGGCACAATCACATAAACCGGTGTAGTAAACTTGCTGGCGTTTTTTGGCAATGCTGGCTGCTCTGCTGCAGGTATCTCAACATAAAAATGTTCACCTTTTTCATAAGCCGCCTGCATACTTTCGTGAGTCGTCTTTAACCATTGATACCAAGGGCTAGCTTTATCATATCTTGCGACTACATCGCCAAAATAGTCAGTATTGCCTTTAGAAGCACGCCACCACACTTGGGTATTTTTGTGTAACTCATAGCGGCCATATTTAAACTGTTCACTACCCCAAAGTGCTGAGGCTATTTGCTCACTCCACATCGATGAGCCACCTTGATTATGGCGAAGATCAAGCACCACAGCTTTAGCTTGCATTAACTTATCATGTTGCTGTTCAATGGCGCTCAGCATCGTTTGGTAATCTGCTTGCTGCTGCTCATTGGGTGCATACGTTGGCATACTGATCCACGCAATATCCTTTAAAGGCCAATTAAGCTCAATTGGTAACTTGTCGCCGTTGTAAGCATGTTTAAGTTTACCACTGACATCATCAGGCCTAATACGCCAATTTAACTTTAAGCTGTAAACAGAGCCGTCGGCTTTTTCAAATGTGCAGCTTTCAAGTGGCGATAAAAACGGGTTTCCGTCATCAATAGTTAGTCGCCAGCCATGATTCCACCAACTACCAGGTTGCTCAACTTCGCCGTAATAGCGAAAAACACGCTCAACGAGCAAAGTATTAATTGCTGTATTATCACAGCTTACGAGCTTATCGCCCTTGGCAACTGTATCTAATTCGCTGTAATACACTTTTAACGCATCATCGCGCCATACAGTTGAAAAGCCCGGCCAACTTCTTTGTGGTTTTAATTCACTTGGTAAGGTATCAATCGCTCCCGCATGACCATCTTGTAGTACAGTTCTAAAACGTGCAATAGCCGCAGCAAAACCTTGTGAACTATGCGCTTTTACAGCCAGCTTTAAGCCTTCTTGCTTTGCTTTTTCAAGCTGTTTAGCAAAACCAGGGTTACGTGCATCATGCATCCCTGGGTGATTGATAACCGATAATTGGTAAGCCGCTTCAACATCTTTTATAGCAAGTTCAGACCAATTAATTTTAGAGTGAGTGACTGTACGCCCCTCATCGGCGCGACATAGATTAACACCAAAAGGGCTAAAGTTTAGAGCTGTAAAGATGAGTGATAAGTAAAGCGTCAAACGTTTCATAAAAATCCATTTTAAATAATTATTATGTTTAAAAAACACCCTATTTAATCACTAAGGCATTGTTGTGGCAATAAAAAGTACTTCACATGCTAATAGATTAAAAAAATTCATCTATCAGGTTTATTTTAATCGTTTGTCGAATTAGAAGGATTACTCTAAAGTTAACTCATCAGCGCTTTTAAGCTAAACAGCTTCACACCATTGAGCGTGTTTGCGCTAACCGAATTGTTGTCACAAAAAGTCTAGCTTGTGTGTTCTCTGGGCTTTTTTATATACCGAGTCACTGCATACGTGGTGACTCAACCAAATTGTTGTCAAAAGCTTAGTTTGTGTGTTCTCTAAGCTTTTTTATTCCGAGTCATTGCACACGCGGTGACTCAACAAATTGTTGTCAAAAGCTTAGTTTGTGTGTTCTCTAAGCTTTTTTATTCCGAGTCATTGCACACGCGGTGACTCACCAAATTGTTGTCAAAAGCTTAGTTTGTGTGTTCTCTAAGCTTTTTTATTCCGAGTCACTGCACACGCGGTGACTCCACCAAATTGTTGTCGAAAAGCCTGGCTTGTGTGTTCGCCGGGCTTTTTTATGCCCGTTATAAAATAAAAACGCCACTAGATGTGGCGTTTGGGTAGTTTCGACAACAATAAGAAATTGCTTTTAGAAGAAGCCCAGTGGATTCTCACTGTAACTTACTAATAGGTTTTTAGTTTGTTGGTAATGATCAAGGGCAAGTTTATGTGTTTCGCGGCCTATGCCTGACTTTTTATAACCACCAAACGCAGCGTGTGCTGGGTACATGTGATAGCAGTTGGTCCAAACACGGCCCGCTTCAATCTTACGACCAAAGCGATAAGCACGGTTCATGTTTCGACTCCATACACCAGCACCTAAGCCAAACTCAGAACTATTAGCAAGGGCTAACGCTTCGTCTTCATCTTTAAAAGTCGACATTGAAATAACCGGGCCAAAAATCTCTTCTTGGAACACGCGCATGTCGTTAGTGCCTTTTAATAGCGTTGGTTGAATGTAGTAACCGCCATTAAACTCATCAGACAGTTGCTCGACTTCGCCGCCAGCGAGAACTTCGGCCCCTTCTTGTTTACCAATTTCGATGTAGCTTAGGATCTTATCAAACTGAGCTTGTGATGCTTGAGCACCCACCATAGTTTCGGTATCAAGTGGATTACCCCGTTTAATTTGTAGAGTTCGGGCAAGAACACGCTCAATAAATTGCTCATAAATATCTTCTTGAATAAATAAACGCGATGGACACGTACACACTTCACCTTGGTTAAAGTACGCAAGTACAGCCCCTTCAATCGCTTTACTCAAAAACTCATCGTCTTTTTCCATGACATCGTTAAAGAAGATATTTGGTGATTTACCACCTAGCTCAACCGTCGAAGGAATAATATTATCAGCAGCGCATTTTAAAATATGTGAACCCACTGGCGTTGAGCCTGTAAAGGCAATCTTCGCAATTCGAGTACTGGTTGCCAGCGCTTCGCCTGCTTCTTTACCATAGCCGTTAACCACATTTAGAACACCTGCAGGCAATAAATCACCAATCACTTCAAGCAACACTAATATAGATGTAGGCGTTTGTTCAGCTGGTTTTAAAACAATACAGTTACCCGCAGCAAGGGCTGGTGCAAGTTTCCACGCCGCCATTAACAATGGAAAGTTCCAAGGAATAATTTGCCCTACTACACCCAGTGGCTCATGAAAATGATAGGCAACCGTGGTTTCGTCTATCTCACCGATTGAACCTTCTTGCGCACGCACACAACCTGCGAAATAGCGAAAGTGATCAGCCGCGAGTGGCACGTCTGCCGCAAGTGTTTCACGGATTGCTTTACCGTTATCCCAGGTTTCGGCCACTGCCAGCATTTCTAGGTTTTGTTCAATGCGATCAGCAATTTTTAATAAGATATTGCTACGCTCGGTAACCGACGTTGTTCCCCATGCCGCTTTTGCATCGTGGGCTTTATCAAGTGCCAGCTCGATATCTTCTTTTGATGAACGAGGTACTTTACAAAACACTTTGCCGTTTACTGGACTAATGTTTTCAAAGTATTCTCCTTTTACAGGGGCAACCCACTGGCCACCAATATAATTCTCATACTGCGCTTTAAAGTTAACTTTTGCACCTTCACTGCCTGGATTTGCATAAATCATAATGTGTTCTCTCTTCAAATTGTTGTGTTTTATTTAGCATTGACTAAATTATGCGGTAGGTTATTGTTTAATGAACCGCTAACAATTGAAGTTAGCTCAGTTACTGAAAACACACTTGATTCCTAGTCCAGACTTTTTGACTATTTGTCCAGAATTTAGGACGACAGCGAGGCAACAATGAACACATCAGTTAGTAGCAGAAGTTTAGATAAAAAACGACAACGTATTGATGTGCTTATTGAAAATAAAGTCAGTTTTGCGGGCGAACATGCCGAATTAAGTATTTACGACACTTACTTAGATGCCCAAAAAGTGGCGTTACATTCCACTGAATTATTATTTTGTGGCATGATCAGCGGTAAAAAAATCATGCATGTTGCCGACAGTGATTATCATGAAGAGTTTTTACCAAACCAATCATTTGTACTTGCCCCAGAACAAGGGGTGCTAATAGACTTTCCCAATGCATCTCTCAATCAGCCAACAACCTGTTTAGCGATTGAAATCAGTACCGATAAAATAAGCCAAGTAGTTGATGCTCTTAATTTTAACCAGCAAATTACGCAAGATGACTTTTTTCAATATCAAACCAAGTTAGTGCACGCCCAGCATAATCCGCAAACTCAACAACTGCTGGAGCGCATGATCACCCTATTTAGCGAAAATGAACAACACCGCGATTACTTAATTGATTTATCACTTAATGAACTCATAACCCGCCTGTTACAGCAGCAAAGCCGAGATTTAATGATTGCAAGTTGTAAGCAAGGCAAGCTCGCAACTCCGTTAAGTCATGTAGTTAGTTATATAGAACAGCACCTTGCTGAGAATATTGATATTGATGTGTTATGCAAGATAGCGTGTATGAGCCGCAGTAAATTTTATCAGCAATTTAAACTAGCATTTGGTGTTACACCCGCTCACTGGCAACAGCAATTACGCTTACAAAAAGCGTATAAACTGCTCAAAAAAGGGGAGGCGATTAGCCAAGTTTGTTATCAATTAGGCTTTAATAACCCGAGCCATTTTAGTCGCGTGTTTAAACAAGCCTTTGGTACAACACCTAAGAGTATTGCTAATCATTAAATTCTGGATTTCGATGAGAATAAACGCGATAGATTAAGGCAAGTAAAATACAGATGGCACTTGGTACATAAAGCGCAGCAAAAGTCATTTTTGCAAATAACCACGCCCCTGCTAAGCCACCAAATATAAAGCCTATAATGATTAGGCCGAACAGCTTAGCCTTACGTTTATCAAGCGCCTCGCCACGAAAAACCCGACCAAACATAATACCTAAATCAGTAAAAATACCCGTAACATGGGTAGTACGCACAATTGCACCACTGTAAGTTGTTGCCAAGGCGTTTTGTAACCCACATGCCGCAGAAGCTAAAAAATGTCCATAGCCCGAGCCATTAAATAATAACCAAAGTGCGCCCAGTAAAAGCCCTGCTTCGATCAGCAATGCCGTGTCGTAATGACGACCTAGTTTAAGTGCTGAACTATGTAGCAAAAAACCAGCAATACCAGACCCAACTAAAAATGACAGTAATACGCCTAATAAATGTAACGCATCAAGGCTATTGCCATGCATGAGATCTGTGCCAAGCAAGGTTGCGGTTCCCGATAAATGCGATACCGCTTGATGCTCAAAGCTAAGTAAACCAACTGCATTCACACACCCAGCCACCAGCGCCAAAATAAATGCGCCAATCTCAACCCATTTTGGTAACTTAGAAATCACTCGCTACTCGCCTTTTTCTCACCCTCGTACTCATTCTTTTATGGTACGCCTATTTTTATGACTAAAAACACTTTTTTTCGACTCTTTATATGGTAATTTACAATTAAGTAAATCGATTAAGAAGCTACAATGACAAAGCCAAAAAGTTGGACGCTGAAAAGTATTGCCCAAGAGTTAGGTGTTTCAAATGCCACTGTATCAAATGCGTTTAACCGCCCTGATCAATTATCGAAAGCACGCCGCGAAGAGATTTTGGCTGCCTGTAAAAAGCTTGGCTATTTTGGCCCTAACAAGGCGGCACAATCATTGCGCCGAGGCACCTTTAATATTGTTGCGTTAGTATTACCAGACAGCGTTGAATATATGATATCTGACCCGGTTGCTAGCAGCTTTATGCGCGGTGTGTCAGCGGTGCTCGAAAAAAATGGTATTAACCTTTTATTATTTTCAGGCAACAGCGATAACCTAAATAGCGTTGTCGACTTTGTAGATGGTTTTATTTGCTACGGCCGCCCACGTAATAAGCAACTTGTTGAGCAATTAAAACAGGTTGCCAAACATGTGGTAACGGTTGATTTTAATATCGGTCGCGATGCCTCAGTAAACGTAAACAACCAACAAGCCAGCTTTGATATTGCAAAACACGCACTTCACAAAAATGATGATCGGGTTGCTATTTTAGGCCTGCGTTTACTCGATAACGACGTATTATGCCGAGTATACGAACATCATGAGTTTGAAGCAGGTCAGTCGATTGCTCATCAACGACTGCGCGGTTATCACCAAGCAATCAGCGATGCTGGCATCACCCTGGGTGATGATAGAACATGGAATATTCCTGAAAGCAGCGAGCGCTTTGCAAGCATTGCCGCCAAAGAAGCACTTAGCAGTACACCAAGGCCAAACGTATTGTTATGTATGAGTGATTTGATCGCCCTTGCCGCCATGCGCGAAGCATTAAAAATGGGCTTATCGGTTCCTGAAGATGTCAGAATTGTTGGCTTTGATGGCATCGATGAAGGCCAACGATTTGTGCCAAAACTCACCACTGTTCATCAAAATAGCGAAGAAAAAGGCCGTATTGCTGCGACCTTGTTTCTATCGAAAGAGCAGCAAACAGCCGAAATCGACTATCAACTGCAATTGGGTCAAAGTAGTTAAGCTAAAAAGTCAGCCAAATCAACAATACTTTGTTCGCCTTCACGGTGATCAACAATGATCACTTCACGGCTAGCAAAGTCAACTTTTAACTCGATTGAGCTGGTATCATCATGCCAGCTTAAACGGCACACACTGCCTTCACCTTTAGCAATAAACTCACCGTTAAAAGCTGGATGCTCATTACGTAATTGAATCAGCTTGATTAAACCTTTCACCACAGGTTTAGCAAGCGCAGCATCAATGTCTTGCGCATTTAAGTAAGGGCGATTGATATCACGACCAACATTGGTACGAGCCAATAATTCCATATCGTTCTCACAAGCGAACAGGCCACCATAATAAACTTGTGGAATACCTGGTGCGAAGAACTGAATTGCACGCGCTAATAAGTAATCAAAGTCATCTGCGCCCAAGGCATTGTAATATGTGCAGTTTACTTGATATAAATCGACATTACTTGCTGCTGCACCAGTCGCTAGGCGGCTTTGCCCTTCACTCTTTTCATGAATGGTTTCAACCAAGTTATCAATTTGCGCAGCGTCTAATAAGCCCGGTTTATCACCCATCGGGCCTGCGTCAATGATGCCAATGCCATCATGAGTATCAAGTACCGTTAAACAGTTACGCGGCGAAATAGTTAGCCAATTCAGTAATGCTTGCGCATCATTGCTAAACAAGCTGTGTAAAATAAGGGGTGGTAAAGCAAAGTCATAAACCATATTTACACGCTTTGCGACTTCAACCTGAGTTTGGAAATGGCTATGGATCTCGGCAATGGTTTCCATACCCGCTTCATTTGCTTGCGCCGAAAGCTTATTTAGATACTCAAAAGTTTCATCCAACATAAAGCAGTTTGTGCCAGCTTCTTTAATCGCATAGCCTGCCGCATCTAAACGAATAATATTGACATTATTATCAGCAAATTTGCCAAGCACCGTATTTAAATACTCGATACCCGCCGTTGATTTCACATTGATATCAATTTGGTTATCGGTAAAAGTGGTCCAAAAATCATAGGTTTGGCCGTCACCACATGTAATTGGTGTAAAACAACTACCTGGGCGCGGACGATAAATCGCTTGTTGTTCAGCCTCAGACATGCCATTTGGGAATACATCATCTTTGGTTAGAAATAAATCCCAAAATTCAGATTGCTTGCCTTTAGCGAGTACATCTTTAAATTGGAAAGATTGTGCTGAAACATGGTTAACAATTAAGTCAGCCATTAAGTCATAGTTTGCACCAAGGACTTTTATATCGTCCCAGCTACCAAGGCGCGAGTCTACTTCACTATGATCAATAGGATCAAAGCCAGCATCACTGCCATCAATCGGATTATAAAATGGCAACAAATGTACACCTGCAAACACATTGTTAAGTGGGCCATTTAATAAATTACTTAATTCATCAATACCTTGACCAGTAATACGGTCTGCGTAGGTGATTAATTGCACTTTATTGTTGATCATAATTGTTAATACCAAGTTGAAACTTAATCGATTAAGATATATCTTTAACCACGACAGCAAATTATTCAAGCAGTTTTTATAGTTTTTATACACTAATATACATAGTAAAGGCGCAGACCTTTCGGTGGGGATACAACAATGAATAGAACACACGATCCTTTGCAAACCATTAGATGGCTGACATACATGATGTTTTTTATGTTTGCGATGACCTCTGATGCGGTTGGTATGATCATACCTGAGCTTATCGAAGAATTTAATTTAAGCATGACCCAAGCCAGTGCTTTCCATTATGCACCGATGGCACTTATTGCTTTTAGTGGCCTGTTTTTAGGCTTTTTGGCCGACAGCTTTGGCCGCAAACAAACCATCATGCTAGGACTCGGCATCTTCACCATTTGTTGTTTTCTATTTGCTGTTAGCAGTAGTTTTAGCGTATTTGTAGTGCTGCTTAGCTGTATTGGTCTTGCTATTGGCCTATTTAAAACCGGTGCTTTGGCACTGTTAGGTGATATTTCTACAAACAATTTAGAGCACACAAAAACCATGAATTTGGTCGAAGGTTTCTTTGGTGTTGGCGCCATTGTAGGCCCTGCCCTTGTCAGCTTTTTAATCACCCAACAGGTTAGCTGGACCTACCTTTATGTCATCGCTGGGGTTTTATGTTTGATTTTAACCATAATTGCTTGGCGTGCAGATTACCCTAAACCTAAAAAGCTAGAAGAACACGCAAAACCGGCCTCTCTTGCAACCACTATGAGCATGATGAGAAACCCTTATGCACTGGGCTTTTCATTAGCAATTGCCCTTTATGTTGCAACCGAAGTAGCAATATACGTTTGGATGCCTACTCTACTTGGCGATTACGACGGCCCGTGGCAATTACTGGCAACCTATGCACTGACCTTATTTTTCATTTTACGCGCAGCGGGGCGGTTTTTAGCGGTATGGCTATTAAATTACTTAAGCTGGCAAGCGGCGATGCTGTATTTAAGCTTAGGAATTGCACTGTGTTATTTAGGCTTAATCTTCGGTGGCGTTGATTGGGCAGTGTTCTTACTCCCTTTATCTGGGCTGTTCATGTCGATGATCTACCCAACTTTAAACTCAAAAGGTATTTCTTGCTTTGCGGTGCAGCAACACGGTGCGGTAGCTGGAGTTATTTTGTTTTTTACCGCCCTTTCTGCGGCAGCAGGCCCATTATTAATGGGTGTGATCAGTGACTACTTTGGCCACATTCGTTACGGCTTTTATCTCGCAACAGGCTTCGCATGTTTACTGTTTTTAGCCATGCTATATAACTACTTACGTAACCCTGCTGAGCAAGCGTTAGCGCAGCACAGTGCATTAAGCCACTAAATAAAAATCGTTAAAAATCAATTATCGAACATAAATCGTGCAAGTTTTTCACTAAAAAGACTTGCACTGTGTAAAATTATTGTTATCTTAACTTAATCGATTAAGAAAACAATTTAGACAACAAACCATCTGGGATTGAGACGAGGCACATTATGACAACACACAAACATGCCCTTTATACATTAAGCGCGCTTGCATTAGCAGTAAGCCAAAACTTACACGCCGAAGAGCAAGCACAACCTGAGGCTAAAAAAAGCGGTCTTGAAACTATCGTTGTAACCGGTGTACCACGCCGTACAACCATCATGGCATCAAGCTCATCGGTTAGCAGTGTGACATTAGCTGAAATTGAAGTATCAACACCACGTTCTACTGCAGAAGCCTTCAGAACAATTCCGGGTGTACGTTCAGAATCGACGGGCGGTGAAGGTAACGCAAATATCGCGGTACGTGGTTTACCGGTTGCATCGGGCGGTGCTAAATTCTTGCAACTACAAGAAGATGGCTTACCTGTTATGCAGTTTGGCGATATTGCCTTTGGTAACGCAGATATCTTCATGCGCTTAGATTCAACAGTGCAAAGTGTTGAATCAATCCGTGGTGGCTCAGCATCAACTGCAGCAAGTGATGCCCCAGGTGGTATCATCAACTTTATTTCAAAAACAGGTGAGAACGAATCAGGCAGTGTATCAACCACTGTTGGCCTTGATTATGACTCTATTCGTACGGACTTTGAGTATGGTACTTACCTAAACGACAGTGTGCGCTATCACATTGGTGGCTTTGTTCGCCAAGGCGAAGGCCCGCGTGAAACTGGTTATACATCTAATAAAGGTGGCCAAATTAAGGCAAACCTAACGAAAGAATTTGATGCCGGTTATGTACGTGTGTACTTTAAACACCTCGATGATAAAAGCGTAGGTTACCTACCTATGCCTATGTACTCAGATGGCGATTCAATCTCAGGTTTCGATGCGCAATCAGATACGCCGCATTCAGCACTTTTCACACAAACGCTGCGTTTAAATGGTGATAACCAAATCAGCACGGGCGATATGACCGACGGTATGAACCCAGTTGTTACCTCAGTAGGTTTTGAAGCAGCATTTGATTTAGAAAACGACTGGCGCATCGAAAACCGCTTTAGAACGTCATCAGTAAGCGGTAACTTTATTTCTCTTATTCCAGCTGAAGTTGCAAGTGCAAGCTCTATTGCTTCTAGTATTGCTGGTGATGGTGCATCGCTTGTTTATGCAAATGGTGGTTCAGCAGGCGAAGCCTATGGCGATGACGATTTAGCAATGCGTATTCACACATTCGATGTAACGCTAAACGACATGGGCTCAATTGTTAATGACCTTAAGTTAACTAAGTCGTTCTCTGATGACACCAGTGTTACGTTTGGTTACTTTGCATCAAGCCAATCGATTGATATGTCGTGGCTTTGGAACTCATATGTTATGGAGCTAAAAGGCGACAACGCTGCATTACTTGACGTTTACGCTGCAAATGGCGACAGCTACTCAGATAATGGCTTGTACGCTTATGGTACACCTTACTGGGGTAACTGCTGTCAACGTAACTACGACACAGAATACGAAACACGCGCACCTTACATTAACTTAGCCACTAAGTTTGGCGATTTAAGCATTGATGCAAGTGCTCGCTATGATTCAGGTGAAGCACGCGGTAACTACGCAGGTGCCGTAACATCAACAATTGATATGAATGGCGACGGTACCATCTCAATTCCTGAGCAAAGTGTTGCTGGTATTGATAATGCAAATCCTAGCATTGTTAACTACGACTGGCACTACAGCTCATACTCAATTGGTGCGAACTACCAAATTGATCCAAGCTTTGCGACATTTGCCCGCTTAAGTAAAGGCGGCCGCGCGAATGCAGACCGCTTATTATTTGGTAAAGTAGACGCTGATGGCTCTGTTGCCGAAGCCGATGCAATTGATGAAGTAAATCAATACGAAATCGGTGTGAAAAAACGTTTTGATTCACTATCAGTATTTGCAACTGCATTCTACGCAGAAACTGAAGAGCAAAACTTCGAAGCAACATCACAAAAGTTCTTTGACCGCGAGTACGAAGCAAAAGGTATTGAGGTTGAATCAACCTACTACGTAGGTGATTGGGACTTCCGTGGTAACTTTACTTGGACAGACGCAGAAATTGCTAAAGATGCGTTATCGCCAGAGTTAGTCGGTAATACACCACGTCGTCAAGCTGACCTTATTTACTCACTAATGGCAACTTACAACTTTGATAAAGGTGCTGCTGGTCTAAGCTTTATTGGTACAACGGATGCTTACGCACAAGACAGTAACGACCTTGAGTTTGATGGCTATACACAAGTGAATGGTTTTGTAAGTTACAATCTGTCTGAAAACTTAAGTCTATCGCTTAACGTGAACAACCTGTTCGACACCGTAGGTATCACAGAAGCAGAAGAAGGCTCAGTACCAGATAACGACATTATCCGCGCCCGTACTATTAACGGCCGTACAACGTCGCTTACTTTAAAATACTCTTTTTATTAATTACTCTCCTCCCTCGTTTTAGCCCAGTGTTTACTGGGCTTTTTGCGTTTTATGTGTTCTTACCAACAGTAACAAAAGGGTGCTGTATTTGACTAAGTTGCTGCTCATTTCGTTTTACATAACTAAATAGTATTAAGCACCCAAGGGCCAAACTGGCTGCTAGCATTGAGCCAAGTGTTGCAAACCTAAAACTATAAAACTGTGCAACAACCCCAGTTGCCCCTGCCCCGCACATAACACCCAGTTTAATGGCGTTCGTGTAAAACGCTGAGGTAAACCCTATTCGTTCGGGGAGCTGATCTTGTAATACGGTTAAGCCAATGCCCGCAAAAATACCGTAAAACAGCCCATTCAATACTTGCAACGCGATCAAATGCCAAACTTGAGTGGCAAAAAACACTCCTAAATAAAATACAATGGCACAACAAAATGCCACCGCAAGCATCGCGACTTTACTGTATTTTTTAGCAAGCTTAGCCCCATACAGCATGATAGGAATTTCTAACAGCGCCACTACACCCATAAACAGCCCAGGCGTATGTTCAGCGAATCCTAGTTCAGTAATGCTATAAAGCGGCAGTGCCGATGAATACATAATATTGCCCGTTGAACCAAGCATAATAGCTAAGCCCAACAACCAAAATGATAAACTCGCTGCGGCTGCAGGCTCTCTGCCGTTTTGTGATTTCTTAGCGCTGTAGTCAGGAATAAACTTAAATGCAAAAATAAGAGCAACCAAGGCACACACCGCAGCAAAGTAAAACGAGCGGCTAAACTCGCCTCCAGCGGCTAACAAATAACCAAGTGGCGGACCGCCCACCCACGCAAAGGAAATAGCAGCACGTAAACGGGAATTAAAACTGGTGATGTCGATGTTCTGTTGACGCCCAGCCCATTGTCTTGCCACGGTCATCATTTGCGGAATTGCCGCATTACCCATTGCAAGAAACAACACGCCTGCGAGCAAGACTTGCCAAAATGCAGTAGCATTCGCAAAGGCCACTAACGCACACACCATACCCGATACAGCCACCATAAATAACTTTCGCGCACTGGTGCCTTTATCAGCCATGCTACCTAGCCACTGACTGATAACTAACCCCATAATGGTGACCGCCACCACATAAACACCTAAGTACATAGGGGGTGCTCGCAGCCCTTCTACAATAAATAAGCTCATCAATGGGTTAACGAATGCCCCCATTAACCCGGTTAGCATACTTAGAAGAATAAAAATTACACCATGCTGTTTCAGCAATGCTTTCACTCACAACCCCACATCAATACGACAAGTCAACATTTAAAGGGCGCATATTATACATTGTTGTAGTAGAAAACTCATTTTGTAATACAAATAAAAAAGCCCAGCGGGGAAACTGGGCTTTGTCGTGTGGAACAATGTTAGTCGAAGGACACTGTTACTGGGTTAGAACAAGTCGTTTCAGTTACACATACTTGATACTCATAGCTTGGCAACTCAGCCTTACGCTGTACATCGCGGTAGAAACCACGATCAGCGACTGTTTCAATTAGTTCACCGTTACGATAAATGCTTACTTGATCGGCCACTGTTTGCCAACCTAAATCAACACGCATCGTACCTAATCGTGTTTTACTTGCACGTTTAACAGATAGCTCAATTTCGACATCAGATACCACAACCGTTTGTGTAAACGTATCTGTTTGACCTTCGCTATCGGTCGCAGTTAGCGTTACTTCATAGCTACCCGCTTGTGCGTAACTATGCATAGGGTCAGCATCTGTTGAAGAAGCACCGTCACCAAAGTCCCACGCCCAAGCAACAATATCATCGTTACTATCAGTGCTGGTGTTAGTGAAAGTGACATTTAAGCCTGATGTTTCAAATGCAAAGCCAGCTTGTGGTGGCTGCGGGCTTACTTCACCAATAGCGCTAAACGTCAGTGACCAGCTGTTTAAAGTACCCGTATCAGCTGACAGTACGTCTTTCACATTAAGTACCCAATCACCTGTCGCAACTTCACCATTAAAGTTTGCTAGCGAATAGCTTTGTACTAGGTCGTCGGCACCACCACCTGATTGGCTGTGTAGTGTAGCTGTTGTACCTTGCGGCGACGTTAATGTAACGATTAAATCACCAATGTAAGTATGAGCAATATCAATACTTGCATCCGTTGAGAAAACCGTCAGTTCATCTGCAACTGTAATGATTGAATCAACACCCGTGTCATTGTTATCTGGAATAGACACTGGTGTTTCATTTGAGTAAGTAAAGTCATTTAAGCCAACAGGGTTAACAAACAATGACGCACTGCTTTGTTTAGCTAGCTCGCCCGATGTTGCATCAACAACAAAACTATAGCTACCCCACGCTGTTGCCTCTTCTGTTGGTACAGTTAAAGTAACTACATCACCAGGAACCGCCTCAGTTTGCGATAGCGTTGCGCCCGCTAAGTCAGCTTGAAGTGCTAGGCTAACAACACCTTCCCACTGGGCGATTGAGCCAATTTCAAAGGTATAAGTTGCCGTTTCACCAGCAGTAATCTGCTGTGAACTTGGCGAAACCGAGATTTTGAAGCTTGGAGTCGGATCAGCTTGTTCTAGTGCCTGATTCACATTTAAACGATTGCCAGACACTGTTTTACCTTGCAGTGCTTCATTCTGGTCACCGCTATTCATTAGCAACTCTTTAAGTTCAAGCGCTGTTAAATCAGGATTAATCGATAGTACTAATGCTGCGGCACCCGCAACATGTGGTGTTGCCATTGAAGTACCCGAATAACTAGCATAACCATTGCCCGGTACCGTTGATAAAATAGCACTACCCGGTGCACCTAAATCAACACTGGTTAAACCCCATTGTGAAAAGCTAGACATGTTATCTCTGCTATCAGTGCTGGCAACAGATAATACGCTGTCGTGCTCGTAGTTTGACGGATAGTGAGGGTTTTGGTCATTATCAACCGCATCGTTACCCGCAGCAGCAACGAATAAGATATCAGCTTGTTCACTCGCTGTGATAGCATCCGCTAGAGCTTGGCTAAAGCCACCACCGCCCCAACTGTTATTTAGAACACGTAAATTTACGCCTTGATTCTTAAGATCAACCATGTAATCGATACATTTAATAGCGTCAGAAGTGGAACCGGTACCATCTGCACTTAAAAATTTACAACCTACAATCGATACTTCGTGGTTAACACCTACAATACCCGTGCTGTTATTACCTGACGCGCCAATTGTACCCGATACGTGAGTACCATGGCCTTGGTCATCCATTGGATCACCAGAGTCAGTGATAGCATTAATACCGTGAACGTCATCAACATAACCATTACCGTCGTTATCGATGCCATCTCCTGGAATTTCGCCTGGGTTGATCCATGCATTATCAGCTAAGTCTTCATGGCTGTAATCAACACCCGTGTCAATCACACCAACAACAACATCGCGACTACCTGTTGAGATAGACCATGCTTCAAGCGCATCGATGTCAGCATCATCTACACCACCTGTCTGACCTTCATTGTGTAACCCCCACAATGATGAAAAATCTGGATCATTAGGCGCACTTGCAATTGAGACTCGATAATCTGGTTCTACATATTCTATGGCGGCATGAGTTTGTAGACGCTTGATAGCTTCTTTTGTACTCATTCCTGCAATTTTAAACTTAGCTAAACGGCCAGATAAAATCGCTGAGTAATTATCATCAACACCATCTTTATTCATATCGCTGATTGTGGCTCTGACTAAGCTACGAGCATGAGCACGCATTGCTGCAGAAGTGCCCTTTTTATACATAACGAGTACAGAATCTTCACTTGCACCGACGAGAGTTGTTTTTGCTGGTGTGCTGATTTGCGCAGCACCTATACAAGGTAATAAGGCGAGGCTTAATACAGATAATTTAGTTTTCATATTTACTATCCATAATTAGTAATACTGACCGAATCAACATGATTCGACCACCAAAGCTCATTACTTCTGAAAATGATTATCACGCGGCATACCCCATAAATGGCGAATTGCAGATAACAGGCAAGGAAAAAAATTAAACAGGCAGCAAATCCATGCTTTTTTACCAATTTAGATTCTAAATTCAGATAAAAATCAGCCTTTTTCGTGACAAATGGAGCGTCAATTACCCGAGGTTATTTATCAAACTTTTTTACTGCTTTGTAATAATTCCTCATATCAAAACCTGATTAGATAATTATAAGATCATGAAAATAAAGAATTAATTAAAACCACAAAAACTGCTGATTTTATATTATTCCATATCTGTCTAAAGTGATTTTCTGTTAATTGCTTTATCTTTTCAGTGCATTTAACAATTTTGCTTCATTCACTTCTGATTGTTAGCGAACACTTGAATATCACGCAATTTAATCCGGCAAGGCATGCCGGTACATGGCCCTAAAAGCAAAAATAATATTTTAGGGCTTTGATTAATAATAATTTAAAGGAAATAATCATGAAGTTAAGAAAGTCTCTTCTTACCTGTGCAATCACCTTTGCACTCGGTTCAAGCTTTGCTGCTAACGCAAATACTGATGACAAAGCGCAGTCTAGCTCTGAGCTTGCTACTCAGGTAACAACTTTAGGTGTTAGCAACTCAATTATTCTAGATCAAGTATCTGTCACAGGTGTGGGTAATGAAGCAGTTATTACCCAGCAAGGCACTGGACAACGTGCAGAAACCGTCAGTATTGGTGACGGCAATATGGTTCAAGTTAACCAAGCACAAACATCTAACTTATCACTTATTTATAATACAGGTGATTTCAATGATGTTGCTCATACTCAGAATGGCACAATGAATGGCGCACTGTCTGAAACAGTAGGTAACGACAATGCTATTCGTGTTGAACAACAAGGTGCTGGCTTCTTTGGTATTAATAATGAAGCTATTAACACAGTTACAGGTGATGAAAATACAATTACTGTAACCCAAGGTGATGGGGGCCACTGGTTCTACAACTTCGATTTAGAAGGTAATAGCAACACAGTAAGCTCTGAGCAAGTTGGTTTATTAAATGAAGCTACATTTAATACTGTCATTGGTGATGACAACACGATTGAAGTAGCTCAAGAAGGCTTATTCAACGCCTTTACGTCAGATGAAATTGTCGGCAATGGCAACGACATTACAATTGACCAGACCGGTGCGTTTAACAGTGCAACATTAACTTCTGTTCGTGGTGATTACAACGAAGTTGAACTTGAGCAAGATGGCGACTCAAACACTGCGTTAATTGCTGAAGTTACAGGTAATGATAACGAAGTTAAATCAGACCAAGAAGGCAACAGCAATAGCTTTGAATCAGCGGTATTAATTGGTGACGGCAATACGTTACTTGTTAATCAAAAGCAAGATGGGAATACTGCAGGCTTAGATGCAATTGGCAATGATAACGAGCTAACGGCATTCCAAAATGGTAACGGCAATGATGTATACCTTGGCGCAATTGGCAATGATAATGAATTTGTTGCAAACCAAATTGGTGATGCAAACAGTGCACATATTGCTAACTTCAATGGCAACGATAATAACGTTGATATTGCACAAGCAGGTGATGAAAACACGGTACTGGTTCAGTCTTCTTATCCAGATACATCGCTATCTTCAAATGATAATGATATTGCGATTAACCAAGAAGGTAATCTAAATGAAGCCGCACTAACGTTTGCAAGTGTGCTTGATAGCAACAATAACCAGGTTGCTTTCACACAAGTTGGTGAACTGAATGCGATTGACCTTATCATGGAAGGAAGTAGCAATTCAGTTGATATTAGCCAAACTGGTTCTGAAAACTTTGTTGCAGGCATTGGTGAAGGCGCATTCTTGTTAGGTGGTGAAGGTAATTCACTGGTAGTTGTCCAAGAAGGTAATGCTAACCTTGTAGAAGGCTCAATGATTGGCTCTAACAGCACGGTCGTTATCACTCAGCTAGGTGATGGCAATATCGCGACTGTAACCCAAGAATAATCATATTTAGGGGGAGCCTTGCTCCCTCATTTCGCTATGAAATTAAATAACTTTCTCCGCATATGTTGTATCTTGCTTGCAGCTCATAGTGCTGCTAGTTATGGCGAAGATCTCGAAATTGATGGTTTAGTACTCGATAGAAGCATTAGCCGATTTGGCCATCAATTTTATTTTGAGTTTGCCAATCTTTGGCGTGACTTACCTTCAACAGCTGGCTTTAATATCGAAATAAAAGAAACGGTATTACCTCGAGCGGGTACTCGCCTTGTTTTAAGAATGAACAACCAAATTGTGTACGTTACCTACCTAGGGCGTCGTTTAGAGCCATTAGATGAGCGTGTTAAACAAGCCATGTATAGCGTAATGGATGCAATGGCGCGTAACAAAATGCAGCAATCATCACCTGATATGGCAAAAAATGGATGGTAAAATGAAATACTTAACAACACTAATAATAATACTCTGCCCCCTCTACAGTTGGGCAACTGAACTCGTTTATACCCCTATAAATCCAAGTTTTGGTGGCAGTCCACTCAATGGCAGCATGCTGCTTAATAAAGCGCAATCCCAGAATAAACATAAAGCGCCAACAATCGAACAAACTTATGGTGAAAAATTTCAAGACTCATTAGAGCGTACCTATTTAAATCGCATGGTTCGTGAGATCACCGATATGGCGTTTGGTGATGAAATCGACGACAGTATTTTTAACGGTGACTCTATCTTCATGACAGGTGATTATGAAATTCAGATCATTACCAGTACTAGCGATTCTATTACTGTAAGAATAACAAATACTTCTGATGGAACAATTACAGTTATTGAAGTACCGAGGTTTGGATAATGAGAAGTTTAATCTTAACCACACTAATCGTAATTTTGTCGGGTTGTTCATCAATGGGCAATTTAATTCCACCGACAAAGCAACTCGCAAGTACACTAGAGCCAACAGAAACCTTTAAGGCATTGCAAGCACTTCCACAACCAGTGGGCAGCATTCCTGTTTCTGTGTATTCATTTCGCGACCAAACTGGGCAATACAAACCTCAAGCTAATGTCAGTTCGTTTTCTACCGCAGTGACCCAAGGCGCAAACTCTATTTTAGTGCAAGCATTACATGAATCAGATTGGTTTATTCCGGTAGAACGTGAAGGTCTACAAAATATTTTGACTGAGCGCAAAATTATTCGTGCCGCGCAAGCCGAAAACGACAAACTGCCTGAACTGCCACCGCTTACGACTGCAAAAATAATCTTAGAAGGCGGTATCATCAGCTACGATACTAATATTAAAACGGGCGGTATTGGGATGGAATACTTCGGGATTGGCGCATCAGAGTTATACCGTGAGGATGCAATCTCAATTTATTTACGTGCTGTCGATGTTCGCACAGGCCAAGTTTTGCTATCCGTTGCGACAAGCAAAAAAGTGCTCAGTCAAGAAATGCGCGCTGGGTTCTTTCGCTATGTCAGTTACAAGCGTTTAGCTGAAGCAGAAGCCGGTTTTACCGACAACGAGCCTATGAGCATCTGCGTAACTCAAGCAATAGAAAAAGCATTAAGTGATCTTGTACTAAAAGGTATTAACAAAGGTATTTGGGCTGCAAAAGCGGTCTAATTGAATTGTGACGCTGACATCACAGCGTCACACACTTAAAATGAACTGCCGACTTTCGTCACCAAGAACTACTACTAACCATGCTAGAGCTAAGTACTGGGTAAAATCACTCTCCTTTAAACACAATACTTGCACCTTTGGATTATAATCACTGTGTATTTTGTAAAGACAAACTCACTGCCATGTAGCTTTGTGCCCAGTTAGCTAGTTCTACGCGATTACGTGATGATGTTTTCTTAAATGCGCTGTAAAGATGGGTTTTAACCGTATGATCGCTGATGTTTAAACGCTCTGCGATATCTCGATTACTCGCGCCTTGTGCAAGTAGATGAATCACTGATTTCTCGCGTTTAGTTAGTAAGCTGAGATCAATATCGTTATTTACCGAATCATTACTGGCACTAAATTGACTACGAGACATAGCATAAAGCATGTGATTAAAGGTTGTAGAAATACTTTTACGACTAAAAAATAACTCACCATTGATCACTCTCACAAGCCCTGAAAAAATATCTTCAGGTGATTGCTCGGCAAAAAACACGCCTTTAATGCCATTTAAAAGTAGGTTCTTTTCACAGATGGCGTCAGCATCTGCATTAAAAATAACCACTGAGTTTTGCTTAGCAAGTTGTACTAATTCTGCTGGTAATAGGTCTTTCCAATCGGTGTTAGTGCTATCTATCAGATAAAGATCAAATTCGTCGCGCATCGCATCTTGGGGTAAGCTTGTATCTACCTTGACGCGGACAAAGAATGCATCAAGCATCTTGATTAAATATTGATAGCTTTGACTACGGTTTTGCAGTTTTGGTTGTGCTTTTAGAAAAACAGAAGTTGGTTGAATCATCTCATTTCTTCCTTGAAACATTTTATTCACAATACCCAATTTGGATACATGATTCAACCATTTACAATCCTTTATTTTAGTAATTTACAACATCACCAATCCATTTGGATGGCCAGACGCATGAGTTAACAAATTGTAAATAACAATACTCACATCTCCCCTTTTAAAGTGAGTCATTGAGTAGTTTGTAAAAACGTGATGTTACGCCGTTCGTCCAACCAAACCCTTGTTGTACTGTGTATTCACCGCCACCAGCACGACTTACCAATTCACATACATTGTATTTTTCAAGAAGACACTTATCCTCAGCAAAACGCATTTCGATCATACTCAACCAATTTTTCATGACAGCTTCAGCTTCGCTGATAAAGCCATAGTCAAGCAAACCCTTAACAGCAAACCATTGCAGAGGTGCCCAGCCATTAGGGCTATCCCACTGCTGAGGAGTATTGGATAATGTTGTAACTAACCCTCCAGGTTTTAAAAAGTCACTCATTAGTTTAGTTTTTACTTGCTGAGCTTGCTGCTCAGATGCAGCACCGACAAATAAAGGTACAGCCATTGCCATAGAATCAATGGGACTTTGCTTATTCAAACGAATATTAAAGTCTCTATAAACGCCTTTATCATTGTCCCAACAATATTGATTAATTGCTTCTAGTCTAAATAATGCCAATTCAGCAATTGCTCGACTTTTATGCTCTTTGTTAATTAAGCTGTAAAACCTTTCTAAGGTCTTTTCGAGGTTATAAACTAAACAATTTAAATCAATAGGTACTATATTTGTTGTTTCAATACTCTTCAAATCACTTGGCTCACTGAGCCAGCGACTGCTGAAATCCCACCCTGATTCACAGGCAGCACGAATATTTTGAAAGTAACTCAACTGCTGATCAGCTGAAAGGTTTTGCGCATCATGCAAATCTTCTTTCAACGACTCTGGTCGTGGCGAGCGGGCGCTATCCCAATATCGATTTAAAATAGCCCCATCAGACATTTTAACGACACGCTTAGTAGCTTGTTTATCGTCAACTAACTCTTCACACCCTTTCATCCAAAACTGATATTCAGCTTCTAATGCCGCTATCGCATTTTCTAGCCAAGAAAAGTCTTTGCGTTGCTCATATTTAGCCTCCCATAATAGCGTAACCATCAAAGCTAAAACGGGCGGCTGAGACCGAGAGCTGTAATAAACTCTATTTCCATTTGGAATGCAGCCATTGCGTTTTTGCAAGTCAATAAAATTATTAACCATGGCTTCAATGGTTGCCAGGTCGCCTATGTCCTCAAGGCCTAATGCTGTAAAGTAACTATCCCAGTAGTAAATTTCTTGAAAACGTCCACCAGGAACAATGTAGTCAAACTGTAGAGGCATCAAAGAGCTTGATAAATCACTATCGGCACTGCGATGCAGGTGCGGCCATAGATCGAGTATATACTGGTTTACCGATGTCGTATTGAGTTTCGCCATTGGTATAGCTTGGTTGGCGAATGAAAAGTGCGACATAACAAACTCACGAAGCTTTTCACCTTGCAAAGGACCTACTAATTGGTATAACTCACTCGCACTCTGCCAAGATAAATTGGGGACTGCATCTGCAAATGTTTTAGAATCAGCAAAAATTTCTGCCATTTGCACATCTTTAAATAGCTGGCTATTAACAAAGTTCATAATCATTCCTTAATTGCCTGACGTGTCAGACCATTTTCTAAAACAAGCGTCGCTTTTTTAAACGCCGAAACACTTACTAACAACAGGACTATTGGCAGCAAAGTTAAATAAAAGGCGTGCTGGCCACTAAACTTATCGAACACAAAGCCCGTAATTATTGAACCCGTGGTGCCCCCTAAAGCCGAGAAAACAACGATTAAGCCAGTCATCGCAGCATGTTTATGCTTTTCTAAAGAACTCAGCATGACTGAGTTGAGTAAAGGGTAAATAGGTGCCATAAAAAAACCGACTAGAGGCAACATATATGCCGCAAAAGGCACATCAAAAATATTTTTTACTTGGCTGCCATCAACATCATGAGTAAGAGGTAAAACAAGTAAAATCAACAGCCCCATTGTAATCAGGCAAGTCAATAACATCTTGAACCAACTAATAAACCTAAGTACTTGCCCAGCAACCAAACGGCCAAGCGCTAACGCTGCAGCAAATAAACTAGCGAGCTGAATACTGACATCAACGGGGAGTTTTAAAACTTGATTGTTAAAGGTAGGCAGCCAGGTACCCACTCCTTGTTCAATTAAAACGTATAAAAAAGCACTAACTACAAAAATAAGCACTAAGGGTTGGTAAGTTAATTTCAGCATATCTAAGAAAGCGTCTACTTGTGACTGTTTCTGGTTATGTAACTCAGGAGATTTAATTGGCGCTGTTAAAACAGTAAAGGTAGTCACTAAGACGATCGCTGCTAGCATGTAATATACATTCAACCATTCGTTACTTTGGGGGTTATTAGCATCGATGAATAATGCGAAGATCCAGTAACCCGATAACACCCCAAGCATAAACACTCCTTCAATAGTGTTTAGCAAAGACGAATGTTTGTTCGCGTTATCAGAAAGTTGACCAATAATTGAGTAAACAGAGATTTTCACTACAGCGAAACTACAACCAATTGCAGCAAATAATGCTTTTAGCACCCAAAATTCAGCAATGCTTGGCACCAATAAACAAAGAGCCGACACTAACAATAACGCACAGAGCATCGCGATTTTGTAGCCTATCCTTGGAATGAATGAAGCGACTAAAAAAGACATAATGGCAATGCTCAAATCCTTAAATCCCTCTAAAACAGAGGCATCCGTCTTGCTAACATCCAGGCTATTAATTGCTTGTAAAATAACAGTGCCTACACTATTGAGCATAATTGCAAATACAAAATAGCTGCTTGCTAACGCTATGGTAATTCTTAATGAAGCCATTTAACTATACCGAAAGTAATTTTTACTCAGTCTAGTTGAGTGGAATTTCTTTTGCAAACGTTTGCAATAACAAAATACACAATTTATTCACAAAAAACCGAGCTCTATTTGCTAGATTGTCGATTTATCATTTCAATTTCAACAACTTGGGAGTTAACTTTTTGGCCTGCGAGTTGTGCAAGTAGTTTTTCAACCAAAATAATAGAGGCGCGCTGGGTATTTTGCTTAATAGTTGAAAGTGATGGATGACTAATATCAGCCATAGAAATGTCATCAAATCCGATAAGACCAACATCATTTGGTATACTGATGTAGCGTTCTTTAAGGGCCTTCATAGCGCCAAGAGCGACCATATCACTACATGCCATAATCCCATCGAAACAAAGCCCCTTATCTACCAGTAACTGATTTATACCCTGATAGGCAGCTTTACTCGTGATATCGATAGACAGTACATTTGGCGTGGCTTTTGCCTTTGAAACTGCATCTAAGTAGCCTCTGTAGCGCTCACCAATTTCAGCGTGAGCAGGATCGCCCAAAAACAACACATTTTTTGCACCGTGCTCAAGTAAGCGTTCAGTGGCTAAACGGCCTCCCAAGTAATTATCACTACCAACTATAGGGTAATTACTTTCTGTTTTTGGATCTCCCCAAACAACCAATGGAACACCCGCATTTGCAGCTGCCTCAATATTCGCCTGGCTTTTACCTTGTCCGACAACAATCAAACCATCAGCCCGACGGCTGTTGATGAAATAATTGACCCAATCATCACTTGCCATAAATGAGTTAGAAAGTAACAGTTCGAGGCCATGCTTATTCAGTGCAAGGTTAATTTCGCCAACAAGTTTCAGTAAAAAAGGGTCATTAATTGATTGTTCTGTGTCACCATCAAGATTGATCATCACAGCAATCACATTGGTTTTTTGCGTTCGAAGACGGCTTGCAGCAGTATTCAGACTAAAGTTGTGTTTCTTCGCTAAACGCTGAAGCTTCTGCCTAGTTTCTAGTTTAATCAAAGGGTTATCATTAAGTGCTCTTGACACTGTCGAGGTAGATACACCTGCTAATTTAGCAAGATCAACTAATTTTAATTTTTTATCGTTCATGGCAGTAACACAGTAATCCTTAAACTGGGATAACAATATAGCATTTTTTTAAACAAACAACTGCTTAAAATTTTTTATTAAAAATCAATAACAAAACCAAGTTAACTGGAAGAAACCAAGAAAATTGTGAAAAACAGTTACAAAATTGTTTGCAAACGTTTGCATAAACTTCTATGGTTTAAATAGGCAAAGCATTAACAATTTTTTAAAATCTTGTTATGCAGTGTACTTAACAACAGATTAGTGGGAAAAAACTATGGCAACAAAACACACACGAACTGCAATTGCATCCGCAATTCTTTTAGCAATGTCAGGCCAAACTGCTTTTGCTGAAGAGCAGACACAACAGGCAGCAGAAGAAAAAGTAGAACGCATTATTGTATCTGGTACACCAGGTGGTGTAGGTGTTCGCAAAATTGACGCTGGTTATGCCGTGACGAATATTGATGCTGACCAAATTGTTAAACTTTCACCTAAAAGCACCGCGGACTTGTTTAAAGCTGTACCTGGTGTTTGGGTAGAAAGCTCTGGTGGTGAATCAGGCGCGAACGTATTTGTACGTGGCTTTCCGGGTGGTGGTGATGCACCATTTTTAACAATTAGCATTGATGGCTCTCCTATCTACCCTGCTCCGACGCTCTCATTTTTAGAAAACTCTTCTATTTTCCGCCTTGATGAAACAATTGAGACAATGGAAGCACTTCGCGGTGGCCCTAACCCAGTTGTTTCAAACGGTCAGCCCGGTTTAACAACAAACTTCCGCTTAAAGCGCGGTAGCGAAGATACCGAAGCTATTTTTAAGTACACAACATCTGATTATGACCTACAACGTATTGATGCGATGGTAAGTGGTGAAATTTCTGAAGATTTTTACTACATGGTAGGTGGTTACGTTAAGAGTTCACCTGGTATTCGTGACGCAGGTTTTACCTCAGAAAAAGGCAATCAATTTACGATTAACCTTACAAAGGTGCTAGACAATGGCACCATCAACTTATACAGCCGTCATACCGATGATCACGGTGCGTGGTACTTACCTACGCCTTTAAATGTTGAAGGTATTGATGCTGGCTACACACAACTTGGCACTCTAAATCGTCAAGCAACTATATATACTGGCCCTAACAATGATGAACATCAAATTGACTTAGGTGAAGGGCGCGGTTGGAAAGGTCATGTGTCTGGCGGTAGCATCAAGCTTGAATTTGATAATGGCTGGCAGTTTGTAGATCGCTTTAACTTTACTAAAGGTGATGCAAATACCTACGGCCTTGTTCCAGCAGGCTCTGCAACAACATTGGGTGAAGTAGCAACTAATGGTGAAACCGCAGCAGGTGCAGCAACAGGCACTGTTTATGATGCAGATACACCAGTACAACAACTTGGCCGCTGGGTTGTATTAAAAGAAATTAGTTCATTCACTAATGATCTTGCCTTTTCTAAAGACTTTGGTGACCTGTCTGCCGCATTCGGTTATTACACAGCAAGCACATCTGCAAACGACTGGTGGAGCTTAGGAAACGCTGCTTATCATGTACTTGAAGCAGGCGGTGAGATGTTAAATGACATTGAGTGTAATGCAAGTACTGAAGGTTGTGCATGGAACTACGATATTAACTCGACAGGTGATGCACGCACCAATGCGTTTTACTCAACAGCTCAGTATAAAATCAATGATGCATTCACACTTGATGCAGGTATTCGTTTTGAAAATCACGAAGTAGAATACACGGTAGATGAAGGCCTAGATGGTGTTATTACTAAATCTATCCAGTACGATGAAAGCAAAACATCATGGACAACAGGTATTAACTACTCAATTAATGATGATATGGGTGTATTTGCACGTGTTAACCGTGGTTATAAAATGCCTTATTTCGATGATTTTCGTGATAACTACGGCGCTTACCAAGGCGGCGAAAAGTTAATCAAAGAAGTGACACAGGCTGAATTCGGTTACAAGCTTTTGACTGATAGCACTGATTTTTATGCCACTTTATTCACGAATGAAGTAAAAGGTGACACTTTTGTTCGTCGTCCAGGCGCCCCTGCTGAAATTTTAACAAATGAAGCATACGGTATTGAGCTTGATTATAACTATAACCACGAATCTGGTTTCTCAGTTAACTTAAACTCAACACTGCAAGAAACTGAGATCACAGAAAGCCCGACCAACGAAGGCAACGAAAGCCAACGTCAGCCAAAATGGCAAGTACGTGTTACACCGAGCTATGACTTTGAAGTCAGCGGCATGTATGCAACTCTATACGGCACAATTTCAGCAGTTGATGATCGTTGGGGCGACAACGAAAATACTGTTACATTAGAAGGCTATGAAAAAGTTGACCTAGGTTTAATTGTTGAGCCTATGGAAGGTATTAAAATACAGTTAGCTATTGATAACTTAACTGATGAACAAGGCATTACCGAAGGTGATCCTCGTAATGCTGATGCACCAAATGGCCGTTATATTATGCCTCGCACCACGCGTTTAAGCGTAAGTTATGAGTTTTAAACTCTCCTAAAATCCCTTGGCTGTAAGTCAATCAATACCCAAGCCACAGTGTTTTACAACCTGTGGCTTTTTTGTATTTATACTTCCAAAAAAAGCTTATTAATTAAGTCTTTCTCTTGTTCATTAAGTTGTTCTTGCAACGCTCTAATAAAATCCATTGACGTTGCTGGTCGGTTAGGAAATGCATATTTTTGCCATACTGATTTTAAAGCAGCCACAATCACAGCATCGCCAATTTCATTTCTAAGTTTTGCAAATACAAGAGTAGCTTTGGAATACTGATCGTAACTTTTTGATGAGTCTACCAACGCTTGCTTTGTCGAAATATCTAGCCGAGAAGCTTGTTGATATCGCTGAGTTTCATATTTGACTAATGCATTGACAGCCTTTTTTCCGTATCGTTTTTCAATCACCACAAGCTCTACATATTTAGCTAATGATTCAATCAAAAAAGCGCTATCTTCAGGAACACTATTGCCAATATCATGACCAAACCATTGATGAGCCGTTTCATGTACTGCACGGCGGTAGCGTTGATCAAAACCTGCGCCTTCACTTGGTTTAGCTCTAAAACCGACCTTATTATCAATCAACATGATTTCAGGTAATGCATACCCTGTCCCACCAAATCCTGTTGCGTCGATCAAACTGAGATTTGAACCTTTGTACGCATTAAGATTATTATTAAACCAAAAAAGCGTGTCACTCATAGCTTGTAAGTTAACTTTTACGGCATCTTTATTAGCTTCTGTTGCACTTGATTTAGTAAAAACCTGTAACTTCACACCCTCATAAATTAACTCAGTTGCTGCAAATGGAAATGACAACCAAGCAGGTAAGTTGTTAATTGGCACTGTCGTCTGAAATTTAAAAACGGCTCTTTGCCCTTCAACAATATGCGCTATTTTCTTCCCCTGTGAAACGACCTGATAACCTAGGGCGGTGGTAACTTTGCTTTTCATGGTGATGCGTTCATAGTTATATGGTACTTGGTATGTTGCATTAAAAAGCTTTGAAGGCGGTGTTTTAACATAGAGTGGAAGCCCATAATCTAACCTTAACTGCTCGTCATCTAATTCATAGTTTCTTTGATACCCAAGCGTCGGTAATAGCGGAACTGAACGAATATAACTAAATTCAGGCGTTATGATTTGATGCCCTTGTGTAGGCCATAACTTGGCTTGCTTTACTACAAATTGCGTTTTAAGTTGCCTTGTTTCGAATGGCTGAAGTGCGGATTTAAACTCGTAAATAGCTTGGTTCATTGATGGATAAAATGCGACTTCCTCAGCTCCTTCTATTTTAATATCTGCCCATTGATAGAAGCCTGCACGACCTATCAATACCTGTTTTATTGGTTTTTTGTGAGGGTTAGTAAATGAGTAGGTTAAGTTAAATTGGGCTGACTGCTTATAAGGATAGAAATCTATTTCTGCATCGATATGACTCACTTTTGGCTGAGCTTTATGTTTCCAATCAGCAAACATTTTTTCATAATTTGCTTTAAATGTTTCTCGTTTATAAGAGTTACTTAATGGCTTTTCTGAAATTAAATTAGTATGTAGCTGCCAAAATAAATTGATAGCCAAAACTGCAGGTATTAACAGCCAAGCATCTTTATTTTTAAGTGCCCTACTGCCCATTCCTGTCCCGCGGTGATTAAAAGCCTGACTAACAAGCACAACACTAAGTAATAATACTAGCCACGCGCGGACATAAGGCCAGTAACTACTTAAACTTGCTCGATATCCCCAAAATTCATTAGCCGGCTGCAATGGTGTCCAAGCTACACTCCAAAACGTGTGTGTTAGCCCCAAATAAGTCATTACTGGGGTAAATTTAAGTAACAAAATGGCAAACACCACTAAAGAAGCAACAAGCTCTGAGCGCAATAAATTAAAAATACATACAAATATCGAAGCAATGATAGCTAGCGGCAGTCCCATTAAAGCTAAGGTATAAATAGGGTGATAAGCGTCAAAGTCACTGCCAATAAAAAGTTCAGCTAACGATGCACCAACAAAACCTATTAACGAAAAAACAAACACCAAACTCACTATTGCCAATAATTGGCTATGCAAAATAGAAGCAGTCTTAATAGGCGCTGCCGCAATTATCTCTGCTATTTTGTAGTGCCTAGCATGACAACTAAGTTGCCAACTCCATAGAGCCATCAGTAAACAACCGAGCAATATATACATATCAAAGGCATATTGATTAACAGCATCAATGCTAGTTGCTTTAATAACACTCATTGGTTCTGCATACTGAGAAGAAGATGCAACACTATTAAACACTAACCCTAGCCATAAAAGTAACAGAATAAGAGTTATAGGTTGTTTTAATATATTTAAAATTGCAGCTTTGTATAGCTCGAATAGAATCGAGCTTTGACGAAATGTAGGCTTTACCGTTTGAAATTGAGTGTAAGGCCTAAGGTCAGACTCAATACATTGTTGTTTGGGTTGCTTTGTCCTTGCATATACTTGGGGGTGCGAGCCAACAGCATGAGTAAAAATAACAATTGCTAGAGTAAAACAAATAAAGCGATTAGTATAAAAAGGCGTATTTTGCGACTCGCTAAAACTTGCTATTACCGTTGTATAAGCAAATGGGTCTAACCAAATAAATAGCTGATAAAACGTTTCGTTTAGTACATTACTTCCTGCCAAAATTGGATTACCCGTTATACTCGCAGCGAACAAATAAGCAATCCAAACACTTGCAAAAGCGGCGTAGATAATCATTGAGCTTCGAAACCTTTGACAAAGCCAAAATGCCAAAGCAATAAGTAAAAAACAGTTTATGAGTAGAACAAAACCACTATAAAAAACTGTATAACCAAGTATTTGCCAACTAAATCCATTATTTTGAAAATGTACGTAACTCATAACCAACGTACTGCTTAATGAAACCATCATTAATAGACTTACAAAACCACCTATTCGAATATAGTTTTTTTGTTTTGAACTTACTGATGCAACAGCAATAATTTCGTCCATATGAAAGAGGTGGTCACGTAAGAAAATTGCTGGCGATAATGCTCCAACCAATAAAGCCAATTGCATCATGTGTAATGACACTAAATGCAATTGATAGTGCTGTAATGGGTCAACATTACTTGTTGCAAGCCCTGAAGAAAGTGAAAATGCAAAACTTGGCGCAATAAGCAAGCATACCCAAACTATTGGTTGACGAAAAAGATACTTTAACTCATTGATTATTAGCATAATTCACCTCTTCGAAATTTTAGTTCAAAGAAGTACTTATCTTGTAATGATTCTGCAGCCAAAACAGCCCCTGTAGTTGGGCGCTCTGCGGCATAAACTCGAAAGACGGGCTCACCATATCGATAACTTTGGCTCAGTACTAAAGCGTCTTTGGGCAGTGCGCGTGGCAAAGCTTTTAATACCCATACTTTACCTTTGAGTTGGTTTACTAAGGTATCGATATGGCCACTTTGGATCAGTTGACCACCTTTAATCATCGCCACAAAGTGACATTGGTTTTCTATGTCTTCCACAATGTGTGTTGAAAGCAAAATCAGTCGATTCTTACTCATTGAAACTAATAAGTTATTGAGACTCTCTCGCTCTGCCGGGTCAAGCCCAGCAGTAGGCTCATCTAAAATGATTAATTTAGGATCACCCAACAATGCTTGAGCAATACCAAAGCGCTGTTTCATTCCCCCTGAAAAGTGACTGACTCTTTTATTTGCATGCTGAGTTAAGTTTAATGCAGTAAGCAGGTCATCAATCTGTTGCTTTGTCTTTTTAGATTCAAGCCCTTTTAATATGGCGATGTGTTCAAGTAATGCTCTACATCCCATATGTGGGTAAACACCAAATTGTTGTGGTAGATAACCAAGTTGCTTACGTAACTTGTCAGAGTCTTTTAATATATCTAAGCCACTAAACTGTATACGGCCAGAATTAATAGTTTGCAGGCATGCAAGAGTTCTCATCAAACTAGACTTGCCAGCGCCATTTGGCCCCAGCAACCCTACCATGCCGCTGGGTAACTCAATGGTTATATCGTTAAGTGCTTGAGTTCCATCAGGGTATGTTTTCGAAATATGCTCAAGTGTTAGCATTTATTGGCTCCTTAATTAGCACAAATCTAGATTAAGGAATGGCAAAGCTCGCTGCTACGAAGTAATGATCAATGAGTCAAGTTTGATGATGAAAGCAAAAATTCTTATTTCGTCATCAAAAAAAGAACTTTCATCAAGATGTGGATGAATAAAGAAATAAAAACGTTAAGCTAAATCCATTATAACGCTTAATCAGAGTATTACTCCCTCAGTTTCCACATTATTTAGAAATTAGGGTAATATATAAATGTTCGAAAAAACAACAGTGTACGTTGCAAAAATAAAAACTGAACGGAGTAGATTTTGCTGGCAGCTATTAGCTATCTATCATCACCTAAAAACACAAAAAACATGGTTGCTCTACTACCATTAATCGCTGCGATACTACTTGAAAGTCATATTCGCTATCTTTCGCTGAGAATTGATTCACCCAGTACTTATCTAACAGTAAATTTACAGCTAATATTTGAGTGTATCCCTTTCTTAATCGCTCACTGGATGGCATCACAGCATTCTTCAAAGCAGGCTTCAAAATGGTGGTTATCTGGGTTTATTGGTTACCCAATACTCATTTATCTGTTAAGCAACAGCTTGCCACCTTATGATAAATGGCACTACTTACAAGAGCAATGTTGGTTACTATGCAGTCTAGCAAGTTTACTTTGGCTTTCATCCCAACGCTTTAAGAAGAACCAAAAATCCAAATTAACCAGTTGGATGAGCTCTTTGTTTACATTAAATAAAGTTGTTTTTGTTATATGTTTTGGCTGGGCCTTTGTCATGGCTGGCATACTCAACAGCCATAAAGAACCTTTGCTAAATCAACCCTTTGCATTGATATTTGATACTCAAAAGCTACTTACAAACTATAATCAATTTATTTGGTATTTTTCTCAGCTTTTGGTCTACGTAATTATTGTACACGGCACTTTTTTATTTAATCGTTACATTTTAATACGTCAATTCTTAGCCAAGCATGGAGTGCTCATTTTTGTATCTGCATGCTTAATTAGCATGGTTGTTTTAACACCATTACTTGCCGCTATTGTGCTTACATTGCCTGTTAATGACTTACCCTCAAATGTTGCCAATCTAACTCCGGGAGGCAACCTAGACATTATCAATAAGTACAATTATCAGTTTATGTTTTTATTTTTAAGTATCTCTACACCCATTATCTTGGCGTTTGAACGCCAGCAGCACCACCATAAATTAGAAGAAATTGCCAAACAGCAAATAAAAACAGAACTAAAGCTATTGCAGCAGCAAATTAATCCGCACTTTTTATTTAATACTTTAAATAACTTATATGCACTTGCATTAACAAAATCAGAAAAGACACCTGAATTGGTATTACAGCTGGCTGACTTACTGAGATACACCGTCTATGAAGGGCAAAAACCATTTGTTCTACTCGAAAAAGAGCTAAATTACATTAAAAACTTTCTTGAACTTCACAAGATAAGGCATGCAAATAACTGTAGATTTAACCTAGCATGGCCTGAAACTAGTCACCCTCTTTATATAGCGCCACTGCTTCTTATTATTTTAATCGAAAACGCCATAAAGTACGGTGTTGAACACGCACAAGAAAACGCTGAAGTAACGATAAAACTATCCTTAAATGGCAACGCTTTAACGTTATATTGCGAAAATAGCATTCCTCGCAAAAACAATAATGATAATTCAGGCATGGGGCTAAACAATTTAAGGCGCCGTTTAGAGCTTCTATATCCAGAAAAACATATTTTATTGGTGCATAACCACAATGGACTTTGGCAAACCACCCTCTCTTTGGAATTATCAAATGATTAAAGCAATTATTGTTGATGATGAACCACTTGCTCATCAAGTAATTCTTCATCATTTAGAGTCGTATTCAGATATCAAAGTAGTTTCTCAGCATTTCAGCGCAAAAGATGCTTTGTACCAATTAGCAAAATCAACTATTGATGTCGTTTTTTTAGATATAAACATGCCAGAGTTGTCAGGGTTAGAACTCATTCAATCACTCGCTAACCCGCCTCAAATTATCATTGTGAGTGCTTATGAAGAATATGCACTCGCAGGTTACGAGCTAAATGTTACTGATTATTTACTCAAACCTGTATCTGCACAACGTTTACAGCAAGCAATAAATAAAGTCCGTGAACGTATTTCCCAAACACCGAAAAGTAAAACAATCACCCTAAAAGTAGATCGCGAAAAACGCAAGCTTAGCTTAGATACAATTGAATACATTGAAGCGTATGGAAATTATGTAAAAGTACACCAAGAAGACCAAACGATCCTCGCAACAACAACCCTAAAACAGATCTTAGAGCAGCTATTAGGCTCATTCACTCAAATCCATAAATCATACATAGTGAATAACAGCAGAGTCATAGCTGTTACGAACGAACATGTAGAGCTAGATACTGGTGATAAGATAAAAATTGGTAAATCATTTAAAGAACACAGCAAAGTATTACTTTAGAGACAACTTCTCAAGTGATCTACAAGTGTCTTATGCTGTGAGCTTGGCCAATGAACGCCTTCTGAAGAACATGGTGTTATTAATTCAAAGCAGTTAACGAAACAGCAGTTGTTGCTGTCAGCAACATTTTTAAACTCTTCCACTAACCGTTTTGCTTTTAGCTCTGCTCCTGCATAAATAGATTTATATGCGCCAACCTCATACACCGCTGGCAGGCTTAAAATTATTATTTTGGGTAATTCACGGTGCCGATAATAGTTTTTTATATCTAAAATAAGTGCTTCTAGTGCGTTGGCAATATCAACAACCGACAGCGCAAAACGGCGCTTTAAATCATTCGTGCCGAGCTGAATTACAATCACATCTAAATGATAAGCCGCTAGGTAAGGCTCTAGGTATTTAATGCCCAGTTTATCACCACTAAAAGGTGGGTCGTTCACCAGTGTACGATTGGGCTGGCCGGCTTCAATCACTTGGTAGCCGGCACCTAATTTAATACCCAGTAAACTAGGCCAGCGCTCATCGGCTGCAAAGCGCTTACCATCGACGGGGGAAATACCATAGGTGTTTGAGTCACCAAAACATAAGATATTCATTAAAATGGATTCAATGTGTAACCTTGTTGCTGCAACTGTGCATGCGCGGTCATTGCCGATAACGCCATTTGCACACCAGGAATAAGCTGTTGCTGCTTTACCTTCATGTGCGTTGCAGACTGCCCACACACATACACAACGGTATTATGTGCCAACAATTGTGAGATCAATTGCTGATTTTTATTGTCACTGGCAAAGCGCTGTTTATAAAAACTGTTTTCCAGTACATCAACACTTGCGCCACCATGCACAACTAAAGCAAGTTGAATGTTCTCAGGCTTCACACCATGGGCTATGTGCATATTAATGAACCGTGCTAATGAGTTCATATTGTTGTTCTGCGCCCCTTTTTCTGCCGCATCTGCTACATCAAATGCCACTTTAAAAATCGTTTGATCTGAAATTGTCGCATGGTTTGGCACGTCATAATAATAACCAAAGCCTTTGATAACGGGCTCAGCTTGCTCTGCATGACTAAACGAAGATAATAAGGCTAAAGATAAACCTAACAGTGTTGATTTCATAAAAGTTCCTGTTGCTTTTTACTCTAGCCTACCTTGTTTAAACGCGTTTAACTAGCATCAATATGTTGGTGCGCTTTAAAGGTCATGCCTAAGTAATTAAAGGTGTTTTTAAACATCTCGGTAAACGCGTTAGGTGCGTGAGCAGACCCTGCATTTGAGAGCAATGAAAACTGCTTTTCACGCAGTGTTCTCAGTTTTGGCCTGAGTGCGTCATCATCCATGTAGTCAGTGATCCGGTCTAAAAATGCTTTAAACTGCGGTGTGGTGTTATACCAATACACTGGCGATGCCAGTACCCAGTGTTGATAATTCAACAGCGCTTCAAATACCGCATAAAAATCATCATTTTTATATTGCTTATCGTAGCAATAAGGCGAGATAACATAGTCATCTAGACATACCAGATCACCGCCATATTGGGCTTTATAATCATTAACTTGTAAGCTTGTGTTACCCGTTTTTCGTGCACTTGAATAAATAATTACCGTATTTGTTGTTGGTTTTTGTTGCATGACTATCACTCCTTTTTTATGATGTGTGCAGCGTAAAACCTCAAGCTAACTTTAGGTCAACACCTTGGAGCAAATTATGTCAGATAAAAAACTTATTGATGCAAACCTAGCGGTTGGCTTTGTGGCAAAACGCAGTGGCGTAAAAGTTTCGACCTTGCATTTTTATGAGTCAAAAGGGCTTATTCGCAGCTGGCGTAATAATGGTAACCAGCGCCGCTATAAACCCGATGTATTGCGCCGAATTGCCGTTATAAAAGCTGCGCAAACCATGGGCATAACTCTTGAAGACATTAAACAAACGTTAAGCACCCTACCCGAGCAACGCACTCCCACTAAACAAGATTGGGCAGCCCTTTCTAAAGTCTGGCAAACGCAATTAGATGAACGCATTCAATACATGCAGCGATTGCGCGAGCGCGTTAACGGTTGCATTGGCTGCGGCTGTTTATCAATGGCTAAATGCCCAATCTACAATAAAGACGATTATTTAGGTGAAGATCACAGTGGCGCTGTGCTATTAGAAAGAGATTAAATATACAAATCAAATAATTGTGAGATACTAAATCAAAATAGTAAAAGGAATTTAATAATGGATAAAGGAAACAACCCAAAGATCACCACTGCATTTAAAACCGTTGATAATAAAGAACTAAAAAGTACTGGCTTTTGGCTAAACCAATTATTCCTCGTTTTTTCAACTATTTTTGGGGTTTATCTTGCAGCTCAAAGTGGCTTAGAACAAGCTTTAAAATTCGACTCATTCAGTAAAATGGAAGATAATTATTATCTTAGAACATCTCTATATGATGAAGTTAAAGATAATGCTGAACATCTCAAAGAATTTGCTATCTTATTAGCAAAAAGCCCACCTAAGTCCGAACTTGAATATAACAAGCCAACCATCGAAAAGTATATTTGGCAGACCATGCAGTATTCCCCCACAACCTTAGAAACGCCCAGTGAGTTTTTAACTGAAATTCGTCGTTTTTACAGCAAAAGTCAATTTATTATTGATGCAGCAATCAGTAGAAAAATGTCGGCCAAACATGCTTCAAATCAGTTAAGTGAAGCGGTCGAAATCATAAATAACAAGACGTTACCAAATTTAAAAAGCAGTGCATTAAAACTAAAAAGTGAGCTGAGTAAGAATGGAATACAAATAAGCTCATTAAAAGAAAACGAACAACAATAAGAAATGGGCATGCTAATCAGCATGCCCAATTTGTTATTAATCTAAACCATTTAGGCCATCTTTTGCGGCGCGATAAAGAGCACCAAGAGTCGAGTCAAAAGCCCACTTAATAACACTGTATGTTAGTTCAACGGCTTTGCTAACAACTTTGCCGGCAAACACCAACATATGACCAATAAGACCCAATGTTTGTGCAGCAAATGAGGCTGATGCTTTCGCAATTTTATCTAAAGTTCGAGCAAGCATATCGTAAAATGTCAGGCCTGTTCCAATTGCTGCTTGTGCAGCAACAGCGCTGTAATAACCAGCGTCTTTTAATAAGGTAACAAGCGCCGCACCTAATTTATCAGCCCAGTGTGAATTGAAAGATGCTTGATTACGATCTTCAAAGTTTAAGCGCACAGGTGTATTTAAATAATGATTTGCACGGATTGTCAGGTTGCCCCAATCATTACTATTTGCGGTATTAATGTAGCCAGGTGTTCCACTGAGTTTGTGGGCAGCACCTTTTAAACCTTGCCCGCTATCTAAACGAATTTCTTGGCCCTGATATGGAGCATGAGAAAATGGCCATAACGGCACTTTAGTGACAGGATCGGCACCATGAGTACAACGATAAATCTTATCGATTCTGCCTGTTGCGGCTCTTGAAAAGTTATCTAGACCAACACGAGGAGAGCCAAATGTATACAGCTTTACAGGTAACGAATATTCAGCTTTGATCCAATCTGCCGCTAACGTTGCAAGTGCACCACCTAAGCTATGGCCAACTAAATGTACGCACCCTGTTACTTTGTCACGTATATTTGCTGTAACAAACTCTTGCAGTCCCGGCTTCATGGTGTAAAACGTTTTATTAAACCCCGCATGAACCATACTACCGTTTGAACCACCACTTAAACCGAAGTTTGCATCTGTTAAACCATCTCTTAAAGAGGCTGTGCCACGAATGGTGATAACAGAATCACCTTGAAACTCATTTTTTCCGTGTGCAACTAAACCAAAACCTGTACTTAAACCAAATAAATGAGAGAAAAAACCACCCGACACACCTTGTACAGCACTTGGGTTAATTGAGAAATTAAAGCTATTTCGCAAAGAAGCGTGCAATGAGTGATTAAGTAAATTAGTTGTTTTAATACTTTTTGCTTTATAAGCAAGCTCAGCGAGTTGCACCGCTTGAGTAGGCGTCAAGGTATTCATATAAGTTCCCTTTGTATGAGATGTTTTAGGTTAAAGTTTACATGATGTATAAATCGCAAAAGTATGGCTTGTATCTTCTTCGATAGGAATATCGTATGTTTCTGGCTCTTTAGAAATATCGCATTCTAAATCAGCAAGTAATCGTTTGAGGGTTTGACTATTTTCATGCAGTGAAACCAGTGTATACCACAATACTATTCCCTCTGGCGTGCCATTTTCTAAATAAATGTGCTGTACCAATGAGTCATTATCGAACATGTTAGCTGGTTTACTGGTTTTAATTGTTTTTTCTGAAAACGTAAAATAGCCCTGTTCATCAGTTACTGTTTCGTCGATATATTCATCACCGTAAGTAAGTGAACGCATCACTTTGGTATTTGCAACAGGCTTCCCATCATCAAATAGCTGCCCTTTAACAGGGGCAGACAAAATAAAATCACTTTTATTAAAAAAACCAAACATATTCGCAAATACCTGTGTCGTAGTGAATAAAACAAATAATGTAGCAATTAATATAGCTAACTGCCTAACCCTTGATGAGAACACACCAAGCCTCCTTGCAATGCAATTTATGGCAACAAAAACCTTATTATGCTGATTTATACATTATTCATTTACGCAGAATAAAAACAACAAAACAGGTACAAATAATAACTAAAAAACAACCTCCCTTGCAAGGTTAAAAATCAAACTTCAGAAGTAAAAAATATTACATGTATAATTTTTACGATAATAGCCACCCCAACTCCCATTGATAATATATATGCATATAAAAAAACAATCGCTCCGCCAGAGGGGTCATTTATTTTATTAATTTCCATATACATAGAGCAAAAAATAAAAAATATGGCGATATTTATAAACAAGCCAAGAATAAAACTGCCATCAACGAGTGGTGATATACCGATTAACGCTGCCGCAAGTATCAAAAGAGTACCAGATAAAGCTGGCTTTAATTGAAAGCGAAACTCGAGTACTTTAAGTAAAAATGTAAAAACCATTAAACCTAAATAGTAAAATGAAGGCCAAAATAGCTGATAAAACGGCTCAACTTGCTGATCAGCATCAGGAATTGTTGGCTGAACTTCTGGTGAGCCTGTAAATAATGAAATTAACCAATATATAACGCCAAAAATAAGCAGCCACGACGTCAAAAAACGCAAAGTTAGGATGAGATCCAATGGCCTTTTGCCCTTTGATTCTAAAATTTTAGCAAGTGTTAAACCTAATAGTGTGACGCCAGTTAACATCCCAACTGCGAACCAAAACTGCTCCATGTAAAAATAAGCAACACTAGGCGTGATACCCAAAAGACCAAAGTTAAATAGCATGACAGTCGAATCTTGCGAGTCTTCATTAAGATCAACTTCTTTTGCAAATAACGCAAAGTAAACAAACAATGGCTGTAGCAGCAGCATTAAAATGCACGCATTCATTAATGACATAAACCATCCTTGTACTTTGTTTACCTAAACTCAAGCTTTTGTAGCTTACCGATTAATTCTTTGAAAATAAGGCTTAAGCTTTAAAAGCCCTGACTCAAGTTCAAACTTTTGAATATTTGGATTGGTAGATTTAAGGCCATTAACTAAATGGCTGTGGATCATCGTAGCCATCCCCTCAAACCCCGCTGGCGCACTAGCTAGCAAGTCTTTTAATAAGGGTTGAATAAGAACCTGATGTTCTTCGATTAAGTCCGGTTTGTTATAAACATCGTTGACTAGTTGGGTGAGTGTTTGTTGATGTTGTTGTTCCATACTGTTTCTATAGCGCATTTAACTGCGTTTATAGCTCCTTTTAGTTCTAAAACCTTGATTAAATAAACCTAAATAATTACATTCATTGACTACTTCGTGTTTTTGCATAGTCTCTCAACTCTCTCGCCAGAGCCTCTGTGCCATCCCCTTCACTGTGTTCAAGCACATATTCCGCATGGTTAATTACGCTCGGCCAATCCTCAAGTTTTGTATAAATTTTTGCCAGGTCGTAATGGATCCGTCTTAACAAACGAGGTGAAGCATCTGTAGCTTTTTTGAGGAATAGTTCGTATAAACGGGCCGCTTCAGTTGGGTTATTTTCAATGAATAAGCCACCATCATATAGCCATGCTAACTTACGAATAGCCTTGATTTCATCATTAGCTGCACGTTGTTTTACTTCATGAACGTAACGCGAGCCATCTCCTGTAAGATACCCAATATAAAGCAACGCTTCCCAAGCTCCGAGTTGGTAGGCTTTCTCACACCAGCTTTCAAGTTCGTTAACTGCATATTTCAAACTCTTTTCGCATTGGCGCATTGCTGCCCCCTTAGATAAAGCAGGGTCATTAATATCAAGTTCGGTCCATAAAGAGCCCGTTACCGATTTACTCTCGGCATAGGGAGTAACTGTGCCCAAAACTAAAAGTGCTAAAAGTAGATGTTTTACCATTTTAAAGTGCCATCTAGGTTAACTCTTTGTTCTGGAATATGAACCTGAAATGCTTTTACAGCATGCTTATAAGGGAAGCCTTCACGCGAAAAGTATTGTTGTTTAAGTGAATTAATTTCTGCAGAACTACCTTCACATTGCCTTTGAGATAAGCAAGTTATTCCACCTATAAAATCAATAAACCTTATACTATTCATGCCCTTTTCTTGCACAATAGTGTCAAGACCAGGCTCATAATCTGTGGCTTGTACTGCATGCCAGCGATGCATAAAGGCAACTACACGATGTTGTTTTGAGGCATTTAACACCCCCATTATATTTTCAGCCCATATTTTATTTCGACGAGTGTGGGTACTGAAACAGTCTCCCTCTTTATATTGGTCATATTCACATTCCTTATCCATTTGCTCCATCAATTCATAAGAAATATCTAGTGCAATTACTTTCAAACCAATGTCTCTAGCTGCCTTAACCAGCTCGCCATAGGCTTTAGGTACTAAGTAGCCCCAGGCCCAATTCTCATTTAAATATTGCTGAATTACCTTAAAGCCCTTTCCTGTACGTTGATAAAAATCTATTTTTTCTTGCATAGAGCGAGGTAGCATTTCCATTGCAAAGTGAGTAAAGCCTGCTGTTTTTAATTGTTTGAGTGCCTTAATTGCCTCATATTTATACGATAGTGGATTGTGACTAGACTCTGCAATTATCACCAAACGGGCATTTCCTGCCATTGTTTTATAGTTAACATCCGTGTTTATTTCACTCATAGTATTTCCCTATCCATTAATTACAGCTCTTCAGTGAGCTCTTTGTTATCAAACTATAAATTTGTTCCATCACTCCTTTTGAGTGATTAATTATGTTTATTACGGCTAGCATCAATCCAGCCGCAGGCTATTCCTCCACCTCTAAACGGTGACACTCAAGTGGAGAAAAACCTGTATTTTCAATCTTAATTGAACAATTCATATTAACTACATTCTGACTCAACAAAGAGAGTTCTAAGTCAAATGTTAGAATTTGTGAATTAACATTCAGATTGTAGATATCTAAAAATGTTAACTTTTTAAAATCATGTGTAACTTTTAACGCTTTATCATACACGTTACATATATTCTTTCGTTTGATAAGCGCATTACTACCCGCTTCTAAAATCTCTAGTCTTAAACAAGGGAACTCGCTATCAGGATGAAATTTAAGCCAACGAAACAAATTGTCATTGACCCTTTCAACATTCATCTCAATAACATCAAGGCTGACATACGTTTTGTCATCATTACTTAAAGCATCGGTACAAGAAAAAGTAAAAATCAAACAAACATTAATAAATAGCTGTTTCATCATAAACCTAAAACGTCCATATTTTTTAAGTACGTTGCTAAAATATAAATTTAATAGCCTGCCATATTATTTTATCCGTAGCTAATATTCTCTCCCAATATATCTAGGTTAAAATAACTTACTTTCCTAAATCACATCCATCAATTTCCCGTAGTGTTTTTAATAAAATATCATTGCCATTTCTAGAGATGAAATTTGCATGTAAATATAACCTATCTTTTTCACTTTGGTAAAAGTCACTGTTAGAGATCTCTATTAAGTAACTTTTAACTAGTCTTGATTCAATACTTTTAGGGCTTTTAAAAAGCATTGAACCCACCAATCTGCCTCTGGATTTTAAAGCAAAAAATGCCGAGAGATTTGCCATAAAATGAGTTAAATCGTTTTTAGTAATTTCTAAAGACCCTAAAAAATCTATGAAAATTCTATCGAAAACCTTAGCGTTGGTATTACTCATTCTCAAAAATGATTCTACATGGCCTCCAAGGTTTGCACCGTGATTATGTTGTTCAAAATCAGGGGTTTTTACAAAATAATTTTTTTCTCCACGAAAAAAGCTATTTGACTCATTTTTACCTATCGAAACTTCAAATAAATTTGTAACCATATAATATCTCTATTCAATGCTGTTAAGGAGCATAAAACTTTAAATCTTCTGCAGCTTTAATAACTCTGTATACTAACTTTAGGAGTACGTTGCGTATTTTAACTATTTATTTTCATTACGCGTTATTAAGTTAAGCGCTCCACTTCCCAATTCTACACTCACATTCAACAGCCATACTTTTGTATTTTTATGGGATGTAACTTCTTACTACTTCATTTTTTATTATCTTGACCTGTTCGTAATTTCTTTGTGCTTTTAAAGTTACTTGATAATTCTTCAAGACTGTTATTATGAACGACCCTTTCAGAATTTATTAGTGCGGCTTCAGTTATACCACCTTTTGTTTTACCGCCTGGGATCCATTCTCCATCGTATGCTCCACCTTCACGACCATTCGGAATATCATATTCAAATCGTTCATCTCCTGGCTCAATTACCATGTACGTGATTTCATCATTGCTTAGATCTGTATCTTCGCCCAAGCTGAGCTCATCTCTAAGAATTCTCCAATCATTCCCTGACTTGGTATATTTGGAGATAATAACGTCCATTTCACTTTTCAGCCCTACAAATTTTCTTGGCGGTAACGTTGGATATTCAGGATTTAACATCCAACTTTGAATTGAAATGAAACCTGCACCTTGTTGATTAAACAGAGCTACATGCGCATCGATATAAGATTGCGGCAGATATGTTGATGGATCTGGGCGTTCAGCTTTAGGAGTAATTAAAACTTCTTTGACTTTCTTATAACTCCCGGCTGCTTCGGCAGAACTTTTAAAGTGCCCTTTAGTATTTTTCTGAAACGTATTCCATGTATTTTCCTTACAACTAAGTCCAAACGGATCTACCCAATTAACCGGATTCGGCGCGTATTGGTAGTGGTTTATGCCGCCAACTAAGCCTATCGGGTCTTGGTTTATAAAGCGTTGTTGTTTGGGGCTGTAATAACGGTAGCGGTTGTAGTGTAGGCCGCTTTCTTCATCAAAATATTGCCCTTGAAAACGTATTGGCTGAGTGAAGCTGTTTTCTTTATTAAAGTCAGCATTAGCTTCTGGTTCTTCATAGCCGTACACATCGGCGTGGTTTTGCCATACAACTTCTGCGTTATTGTTGGTAACAAAACGTGGGGTGTTTAGTTGGTCTAGGTGGTAGTAATACAGCTCACCTTGTTTAATCAGTGCGACCGGGTGAAATTGATTGGGCAGGTTGATGTACCAGGTATACTCGCCGTGCTGGTATTCTCCTATTAGTTGGTCGTTATCCCAAATATAATCAATCTTGCCATGCTCAGTCTGCTTAGCGATACGACGACCTAGTGGGTCATAGTCGTAATGTGTTAGCGTGCCATTGTTGTTAAAGCTGCTTAATTGGTTGAATGCATTGTATTCACGGTGCGTTTTTATGCCTTTGCCCGTTTCGCGTACTTGGTTACCACAGTCATCGTATTCAAAATCGCTATCGCCAAAATGCGTTAACCTGTCGGCATCGGCTTGGCTATGTGTAACAGCATCATTAGCTTCTTGTTTATTGACTGCTTCATCATGCTGCACTTGAGTTTGACTAACTGGGTTACCAAAGCTATCCCACTGAAATTGCTTGGCAGTTTCTGGCGCTTGTGTATCCGACTTTGCATCAGCTAGATTTTGCTGAATTAACTGGCCAAGGCTATTGTATTCAAACTGTGTATTTTGGCAGCTAATGCCTTGTTCTTTCCGCGCAATAAGTTGATTGATCGCATCATATTGATAATTACAGCTATCAAATAGTGTGTGCTCTGGATGCGATAGTTGCTGCTGCGTTAAACGCCCAAATACATCAAATGTCTGATTAAGGGTAACCTGATTACCAAAACGCTGAGTTTTGATATTATTTTGGCTGTCGTAGCCAAGCTCGACGAGTTTTGCTAACTCACCATCCGCTCGCTTTACCTGTATAGCACTTAACTGGCCAAAACTATTGTAGTTATAATAAAGGGTTGTTGAATCTGGCAAGGTAAGAGACTGTCGTCTGCCGAAGTCATCGTAGCTATATGCGAGTTTATGGGTTTGAGACTGGTTGTGAATTTGCTCAACACTCAGTAGTCGTCCGCCTTTATCAAACGACTGTTTAATCGTTGATTGCTCATTGTGAGCACGTGCTATTTTGCCCTCTGTCGTATAACTGTAGTGGTTAGCGTTATTAACTATGTGTTTATTTGTGGCTAGACTTGCGTGCTGCGAAATAACGCGGCCTAGCTTATCACGCTTAATATTTACATGGCGTTTGTCGCTTTGCGTGACAGCCGCTAAACGATTACATGCGTCGTACTTAAATTGCTGTTCAGTACCATCAAAACCCGTGATTTGTGTTGGGTTTTCGTTTGCATCGTAATTAATGCGATAAATATGGCCGTCACTACGCTCGATTGCGGTTAAATTTCGCTCTTTATCATACGTTAAATGCAGTGCACTGCCATCTGGCTGGATCACGCAGTGAGGTTGGCTTAGTCCCTCAAAGTGCTGCTCTGTGGTATCACCATTACCGTTTTTCGAACGAACTAATCTACCAGCATCATCATAAGAAAAAAGCTGTTGTTGTTTGTTATCAGGGTTACTTTGCTCAAACGCGGTTGTTTCAACTAGTTGCCCTTGCTCATTATATTTATATTGAGTAAGCAGACCGGCTTGGTTAATGGTTGCATTTATACGACCGAGGGTATCGTAGCTGTAACGAATGAGCTCATCATTGTGCTGCTTCGCAAGTAGCTCACCTTGTTCATTCCACGTGTATTTTAATACATGACCGTTTGGTGTGACATGCTGGGTCAAATTACCTTGCTTATCATAACTATAAAGTGCAATTCGCCCATCTGCTTGGGTTTCACTTTGTAATAACCCTGAGGCACTGTATTGGCGTTTAATCTTCTCGCCATTTGGCAAAATAACAACGACTTGTTGACCAAGTTGGTTATAGCCAAATTGAGTGCGGTTACCATCAGCTTGGGTGACTGATTCAAGCTGGCCGTATTCAGTATAGGTATAAAGCGTTTGATAGCCTAGAGCATCAGTTTGCGCTACTTTTTGCCCTAGCGAATTGTAATCATAGCGCGTGATATTACCGTTGGCATCAGTGTGCTCAATCAGCTTACCTTGCTCATTGTGCACAAAGTGCTCTTGGTTGCCGCGTGAATCTATACTGGTTGTTTTATTGCCTTGATACTCGAACTGATAGCAATAGGTATTGTCATCCCCCCACTGTTTAATACATTTGGCATCATAACCATACGAGTCCCACTCAAAGTGATGACTAAAACCGCTTGCTCTGGTTCGCTTTATTAGTAAATTTGCAGCGTTATACTCATAACGCTCTTGTTCAGCAAATTGGTTTGTTGCCGCAACTAAGTTTGACTGTTCATCATACTCATAACTAGCTAATGGCTGATCTAAAAGTACTAATTTGCCTTGTTCGTTAGTACGATAAGCGTGCACCGTTTTGAGTAAACCGTGCTTATTATATTTAAGTACACAGCCGCGTACTTTGTTTACTTCAATACGTTGTAAACGCTCCATCGAATCATAATAAAAACGGGTGCTTTGACCTTTTTCATTGATGATTTTTTCGAGCAACCATGCTGATGCACCCGGCATAAACGTCAGGTGTTTATCATCTGGTGTTACTAATACTTGCTTGCCATTTTCTTTATAATGAAGCACCAAGTTACTACTTAACTGATAACTCGATTGCCCCGGCTTCACTTTTTCAAACTTATGAGTCGCACCATGTTCGTCGTGATACTCAAGCCAGTAAGTGCCCTTTTTCTTTGGGCCCACTTTCGGCGGTGGTAGGTAATGCTCGGTTAATTGCACTAAATAATCGTGACGCCAGCCATTACCCAGTATTGTTTTATGATTACAGTGAGACGAACGGTATAACCGACGCCACGTTAAAGGCCTATTTGCGGCTAATGAGAAGTCAGTTAAAGGAAGAATTTCTTCGCCTGTTAGCATCGAAACCGGGTCTGAACGGCATTCTTGTTCTGTTATAGGCGTTTCACTTGCGGTTGTGTTACTGGCACTGCCCTTATTGCTAGCAGGAGCTTGTGTTGCTTTTTTGGCATTACTTGGCACAGCCGAAGACGCTGAACTGCTACTTTGCGATGAGCGAGTATTATCACTGACTTGAATGGTGCTTTTTACTTGCTGCTGGTAGCACGTAATGGCACCTGAGGTTAAGGCTTTTATCAAAGCCGATGCAGTTTCGCGCGCTGTTGCTTGCCTTGGACAATTTATACCAGCAACATTTAACAATTGAATAAGATCTAATCGTTTAGCAGCATCGCCACTTAATACCGCACCAACCTCAGCTACAAATTTGTAGGCACTATCCGGCGTATTCGTTGCGACAGCAATAAAACCACTGGGGGCTGGCTGTTTAGCTAACACGAGGCAGATGGGATAACGTGTTCCCTGTAACACAACTGCTTTACTATCCATTAGTTGCACATTTCCTTACTTATCCATAAGTATGACGCGACGGCTTGGTACTTGTTGTACTCTTGCGAAATTATTAACGCCTGCCCAAAACGCTCAGCATAAAGGGCGCTATTTGTCAGGCTTGCGAGGTTTACAACCCCTTCTATTGCTCCCATTTTGCCTAATTTATAATTAGGAAGTTGGAACATCGTTTGTTCATTAATTTTTTTACTTAAAACAGGTAAATAACTTACCCAATCATCACTTTCTAGGCCATTTCCTGGGGCAAACACTAAATCTATTTTTTGTTCATTTAGCGATAAAATACGTTCAAGCTCTGCATGTATAGGCTGATGCTTTGCTATATCTACAGAAGAACACATGCTCGTAGATTGCAGCGCCCAGCCTACCTGAGTAAATTCAACACATGCCTTACAAGCCGCAATACCCAAATATTCAAAGCCGTTATGCTTTGAGGCTTTAAACACACCATCAATTGCTACCACATCAAAAGCACTAAAATTTTGCTCTTTAGCTAATGCGATCGCACTGTGCATAGCGTTTGCGCCTTCAAAAATCATCTGTTCGACAGCAATGCCATAACGCTGCTGAAGGCTGTTTATAAATAGTGTTTTATGATCAGTTTGAAAAGGCAGTGCCGGTAATAACCAAATTAACGGTTGCTGCACGTCTGACTCTTTCAATACTGACTTTGCTTTTACAATACAGTCATAAATAAAGGCATCAAATGAATGCCAGTTTTGCACTTGCTCATGACCCGAGCTCCCCTCTAGTACTAATACTTCTGGGGCTACTTCATAAGGTGTATCAAACTGCTGTATTGAAATTTTAAATGCACTCAATGCTAACTCGCTTGACTATTTCGACAGTCATATTTAAGCGCATTTAAAATTGTAATCACCTGCCAACTAAAAAAATCAACACCTTGCAGGCTTGCAACACTAACAGGTCTATTCATCGCAAAGCCATAAACCAGGGTTTGATCATTAAATTTGATCTTTTGCTCTGGCCAACTCAATGCAAATTGGCGCTGAAAATCAACAGCGGCTTGCTTACAATCGCCAGCCTGAATTTGAGTATCAAATGCAACTAATTCATCGAGCTGACTACCTAAGCAGCGTTTAATACCAGCAACAAGATTCTTGGCCGACCTCACTTCGGTCAACAGCGCAACAGCCATAGGGACATATTTTGTTGCCCCAGTTTGCAATAGCACCGCAATAGCTTGCTCTCGAGTAAACTGCTGGCTCACATAGTTGCAAACAAAATTCATCCTTTGTGGGTCTAACAATAATAGGTACACAGACATTAACGGTGAATTAATCATCGCAGCCTTTTCAAATACGTTTACTGTTTCTTGCATTTCAGGCATATCTGGCAGCTGTTTTACAGCACGTTTTATCGCTTTATAAATAATCGCCTGTGTCTCTGATTTACCGTACACATTTGCCCAATTCAAAAGATCGCTATTGGCTGGCCCACTTATTGTTAAGCTTTTCTGCAAAAGCTTATGTTTTAAAAGCGTAAACTCATGTCGGTTTAATAACCCCAAAAACCTCTGCTTTTGAGAGTTAGACATTAATTGCTGCGCAACCAAGCATGCTTCTGCAACGTCATCTAATGACGTTTCTTGCTGTTTTAACGTCTCGAGCTCTTCAATAATGCACTGCACCATTTCAAACTGTACATTGCTAGCGCTCTGAGATGCTTGTACTTTTAAAATTAACTGCTGACGAACTTGAGCAATAAACCCAATGCTATAAAAAGCACTTTGCTGCATCATATTTAAATTTGATAGAGCTGCTTTATGCTCATTTAGAATGAGTGATAACACCTTAGCCACCAATTAAAACTGTTGGGTTACCTAAAACAATTTTACCGCCATGAGAAGTACTGTCTCCCATTCTAGCCGCAGGTTTCCCATTTATTTTAACTGTGCCAGAACCGCTATTAATGCTATCTGGTGGGCCAACACATACAAGCATGTCGCCTTTTCTTGCGGCAGGCATATTACCAATCAACACATTGGCCGAACCCACTACAATTGGCCCTCCAACATGAGGTACTGTACCTGTTACTTTTGGGCAAACATGCATGTGCCCTAACGTTGAAGCGGGTTTTCCCATATTCCTTTCCTTGTTATTAGCTATTCGTTTAAAGGAATAACTTGTAACTTATTTGTGCTCACGAGTTTTGCCAACTCTTGCGCTATTTCTGCATACGAGAGATCGTTTATTATTGAGCTTGTTTGTGTTGCGTATTGGTAAATATGCGACAACACATTGCTACTATTGAGTACAGGGTGAAGGTTTATAAAAAATTGCTCGGCAAAATAACCATCTAGGCCCTTAAAATAATCTATTGGCAAGTTTAAAAACGGATCATCTGGGCGATTTACACAAAGACACACCAAATGAGGAAGCCCATAACGGCAATAAACGGTAAAGCCATTACTTGCTGCGCCATGCACGACACCTGCTTGAAACGTATTAAGTAATTCCATGCTAGTTCAACTTGATCATGCCAGCAGAAAGGGTAATTGCACTCCCATCAACCTTTACATTACTGCCTTTAATATTAATATTTGTGCCTTCAATAGAAATATTCCCGCTACTGCTCATAGTAATTTTTGCCGATCCGGTCTTAATAACGATTTCTTTTCCTGCTTCGATATTGAGTGATTTACCCACTTTCAATGTGTCATTTTCACCGATATCGACGGTGCGATTCACTTTTACTTTAGCATCATCATTGTTGCCCACTTCAAGGAATCGATCATTATCAATTTTTTCTTTTTGATCATTTTTTACATACAGCTGCTTATCTTTTTCAGCTTGCATGTATACAAGCTCACTGCCTTTTTTATCTTCAAAACGCAGTTCATTAAAATTATCGGCACCGCCCTCTTTTGTTGAGCGTGTTTTAATACCGCTTTGTGTTTTATCTGCAGGTAATGCATAAGGAGGCATTAAGTCAGCGTTGTATACTGCACCGCTAATGATTGGCTGATCAGGATCCCCATTAATAAAGTCGACTAATACCTCTTGCCCGACACGAGGAAAGAAAAATGCCCCCCATTTTTTACCGGCCCAGTTTTGCGCAACCCTGATCCAACATGAACTTTGCGAGTCTTTTTTACCTTCTCGGTCCCAATCGAACTGCACTTTCACACGTCCGTATTGATCAACCATAATTTCATCTGCGCTGTCGCCCGTAACTATGGCTGTTTGCACACCATGAATAACAGGTTTGCGCATGCTGTGAGCTGCACGATATGGCACATCTTTTGGCACACATTCAAAGTGGTTGGTAAATACCTCTTGTGCGCCAGATTGCTGAGTACCTGACTGATTTGGCACCGTTATAGACGTTAGTAACGAGGTGATAGCAAACGTTTTACCTTCTAGGCGCGGGTCTTCATGTTTTTTAAAGCTAAATAATTTACCTACCGAGAATGAACGGCAATCACTTCTACCGCTACTTAACTTCATATTACGCTGTAATGATTCAAGTTGAACGGCTGCCAAACCTGCAGCTCTTGGATGGGTTTCGGCTTCTGCGGTATATTCAAAAATTTCAGCGACTGACTGGGTTGGTAAATCAGCTTTTTTGTGATCGCCATCAGGGTATCTGGGTGGTTGTTTAAAATCATAGCCAATACGCTTGTAGCTGCCAGGCGCAATACTTAAACCACCTTGCCATTTATTTATGTGTGACTCACTGAGGTGACCAGAGGTAAACTCTACTTTTGCTTCAGCGCATTCTTCGTAAGCTGTTATATCATCAGCAAGTACTAACGTATGTGCACTGTTACTATGCTCGAAAAAATAAAAAATACCTTCTTGCTGAAGCAAGCGTTGAATAAAGTCAAAATCTGACTCTTGGTATTGAACACAATACTCGTACTTAGGATACGTTTTAGTTGTATTATCTTTAAAAGCGACACTGTGTTGACCAAACAAATCGGCAAAAATGTCTTTTATAGTTTTCTTTTGAAAGATCCGACTGTTTTTTCGGTTTCGCATTGATGCTGCGAAAGGCACAATTGTAGCGTGGTAATCTATATAATTTTTTTGCTCATCAATATCAGCGGTGCGGCTACCATTAGATACTAATTGGCTAACTATGCCATGAAAATAACGCTCACCTGCGCTATCGGCATTCTTTACTTTAATAGAAACAGGTTTTCCCACCAGATCTTCATGCGCTATTTGTGTACCAATAGTGAACATATTCACTGACATCACAAACAAATCAGACATAGACTCTTGCACCACCAGCCGAGTTAAGTAAAGTGCATCTTTACCTGCTGGGGTGTTAATCTGAATTACATTATTATCTTGTGTCGCTTTTTGCATTCCATGCTTCCTATTTCCTAAAGATCAAAAAAGCTCTGAGTAAAACTCAGAGCTATTAGGTACTGCAAAAAATTACATTTGCTGACCTTTAACACCGCTGTAACCATAAACAAGTGGTGCAGTGATGTTATTTTTGTCGTCTGTAGGAGTAACAGTCATCATCATTTCTGTGTAGCTGATAGTGATTGTTTCAACTGGACGGTCGTTTTGAACTGATACAGAGTAGCTAGAGATCATTGCATCTGTAAGTTCGATTTTCATGATTTCTTCAACTTTATCACCTTGCTTAGTGATGTGGAAAACAGCCGGAAGGCCTTTACCAATTGTCGCTTCTTTGAAAAGGTCTGGAGACGCTTTATCTTGAAGTTTAGTGATAGTTACATCACCTAAGCGAGTTGAGCTAGATTCACGGTCCATTGCTGTACCAGTGTGTGCTGAAATTTCACGGCTTACGTTCCAATCTAATGATAAAACTGTGATTAAATCTTTAAAAGACTCAGCAGTAGTTTCGCCTTTAATTGAACCGTATTTTAAATATGTATTTGATTGCATTTGATAATGCTCCTTTTAATTTATAAATAACATCCATTACATTGGATCATTTACTTTTGGTTTCCCAAAATTCCTTTGAAATCATTATCTCTAACTGCGCAACGAAAAGGTCTTCAATATCCTTTCCCTAGACGAAGACAATGTCTCAATGTTCCATCAATTAATGAAGACGGACAAATTATAATCCGACTCCAAAAAAGAAACAAGAAACTAATTTAAATATATCAATTTATATTAACAACAAAAGAACCATCATTTATATCTAATGATATATCATTGATTTTGTTACCACTAACAAGACTATCAAGTAAAGATTCAGATAATAAAGGCAAGACATTATTTTGCAATAACGCATGAATATTTCTTGCACCTGAACCAGAGTCATTACAATTGTTAACTATATAATCTACAACAAGATCTGAATATAAAAAATCAGATTTGTAATTTTTGTTAACTCTATTTTTTATTTTACATAATTGCAGTTTTGTAATTTCTGCAAGAGTTTCTTTATTAAGTGGCAAATAGGGTATGACGTTGATACGACCAAGAAATGCAGCTTTAAATACTTCAAGTAAATCAGTTTGAATAGCCTTTTGCAGACCCTGAACGCTTGGCGCAGTTTCTTCATCTTCAAAAAGACTCATTGTTGTATCAGTACCCACATTTGAGGTCATGATAATAATTGTGTTTTTAAAGTCGATATCTCTACCTTCACCATCTTTAATGGTGCCTTTGTCAAACACTTGATAAAAAATGTCATGTACACCAGGGTGCGCTTTTTCAATTTCATCTAATAAAATAACACTGTATGGCTTACGTCTGATCGCTTCTGTTAATACGCCACCTTCACCATAACCTACATAACCTGGAGGTGAGCCAAGGAGTAACGAAACTTTATGCTCTTCTTTGTATTCTGACATATTGATGACAGTGATGTTTTCTTCACTACCATACACTTCATTCGCTAACGCAAGTGCCGTTTCAGTTTTACCCACACCACTTGGACCCGCTAGCATAAAAATTCCATTCGGGCGGCTTTCGTCTGCTAAGTGCGCTTTAGATGTCTGTACAACTTTTGCAATTAGCTCCAACGCATGATCTTGACCCACAACACGCTCTTTCATTGTGCTGGCTAAATTAAGAACACTCTTCACATCATCTTCATGCATCTTGCCAACTGGAATGCCCGTCCAGTCAGAAATAACTTGAGCAATTAACTCATCATCAACCTGCCAATGCACCATGTTTGAATCATATTTAGCTAAGTTTTCTTTGCATTGTTGTAGCTTTTCAATTTCTTCACTTGGCTGTTCTATTTCATCATTCAGGCCACTAATGACTTCTTTTACATCTTTAATAAGCAACATTTCATTTTCGAACTGCGACTTTAATGGTGCAAGCTGCTCAGTAATTTGCTGGCACTTATTTGTTAAACTCTCAAGCACCTCACTGTGATTTAATCCTGTGCGTTGCTCACGGGTTAACATATTGATTTGCGACTCTATTTCTGAGCGTTCATTTTCAAGCGTTTCAATTGAATTAGGTGTTGATGCTTGGCTCATTGCAACCCGAGCGCAGGCTGTATCAAGTAAACCAACCGCTTTATCAGGAAGTTGTCTGCCGGTAATGTAGCGGTGTGATAAATGCACTGCACTTTCTAGTGCTTGTTCTGAAATGAACACATTATGATGCCTTTCCATAACGGGTACTAAACCACGTAACATCGCAATCGCTTTTTCTGGTGTAGGCTCTTCCACTTTAACGACTTGGAATCGACGCGCCAGTGCTGCGTCTTTTTCAAAGAATTTTTTATATTCAGCCCATGTTGTGGCTGCAATTGTTCTGAGTTCACCGCGCGCTAGTGCCGGTTTTAATAGATTTGCTGCATCATTTTGACCAGCTTGACCACCACTACCGATCATAGTGTGCGCTTCATCGATAAATAAAATAACAGGATTTGGGGTATTTTTAATTTCCGATATTAAAGACTTAAGTCTATTTTCGAACTCACCTTTCATACCAGCACCTGCTTGTAACAAAGCAAGGTCTAGAGTGTGAATTTTTACATTTTTTAGAACATCTGGAACACTGCCTTGTGCAATCCTAAGCGCTAACCCTTCAACAACGGCCGTTTTACCAACTCCAGCTTCACCAGTTAGAATGGGGTTATTTTGTCTACGTCGAGTAAGAATATCGACCATTTGTCTAATTTCAAAATCACGCCCCAAAATTGGATCTATTTTTCCTGCTTTTGCTTGAGCTGTTAGATCAACTGTAAATTGATCTAAACTCGGCGTTTTAGAACTTGTAGATACCGATGTTTCAGTCTGACTATTTGCCACAGGACTTTGCTCTTGAGACTTAGAGACCATTTCAGGCCAAGCATGCAATAATTGCCCTGCTTCTATCTTATTGAACTCTTTACTACAACGACTCACTAAACTTGCTAAAGTGTCATCTTTTACCAGCGTGTAAATTAAGTAAGCACTACGGATTTGTGTATCTGTAAAATCAATGCTCGTACTAAGCCACGTTTGCTTAAGCAAACTGGTAACATGCATCGATAAGCTCGGTGATGAGTTACAACCCGTTTTGTGCATTTCTAAAGACTTATTCAAATCATTTTTTAACGAGTCGCTGTCAATATCGTAAGCGCTCAAAATAATTCTAAAGTCATCAAGTTGTTGTTCAAGCATTGCTAATAACCAGTGCTCTAATTCAACAGTGAAGTGACTTCTGCTATTACAAATTGCAACAGCTTGTTCAAGACTCTTTTTGCACTCAGGGCTTAATTTTTCAACGAGTGTATTTAGCGTCATTGTAGACATAATATTTCCTTGTATTTATTTATCCTTTGAACGAAAGCTCAGAGACTTTGCCGTCTATAGTTGCTTTTTCTGAAAACAGAAAACTATTACAGCCTAATTGAAGTCGCTCTTTTAATAGTTGCTTTGCACCAAGTTTGTAGAAGTTTGCTTTTACTATTAGTGCATGCTGAATTTGATTACCAACAAAATCATTCACTATTTGATGGGCTAAATTCCAAAGCTCTTGCTGTGGTAGAAGACGGGCTGTTTGGTGCTCATTTTTGGGCTCAATAGTAACTTCTATCTTTGTTGAGATGTCCCAAACTTGCTTACCTGCTATTGCGTCAATACCAAGCCTTGCATGTTGTCCTGCAAAGCCCCCGCTGTTAATGCGGGTTTGCTCTGATTTTTTTAGTGGCTGCCACTGACCCACAAACTGATTTATGCTGACGTCACAACCTAAATAGAAAGTTAAAATATTTCGCAGATCAGCAATATTTCGCATTTTTCGACTGAAAAGACCACTGAAATAAAGCTGATGAGGGGCATTGCCCCCACTCAAAAGTGCCAAAATTTTCGTGTGATTATCTTGATTGCTGTTAGCAAAATTAAGCGCGGGTTTATACTTTTTCCAAGCTCGGTAGTACAACGAAATCAAACGATGATTAAACATATCGTAAAAATCTCTCATTGTGCTGTCTTTGTAGCGCAATCTTTGCATCACCAATTCACTATAAAAGTGTGGCAATGCGCCTGAGCAACCGGTCATCCCCATAAATGATATTTCCATATCAAACTGAGTGATCCCTGCAACGCTTTTAGCAGGTTTTAATTTAGTTATCGCATTACCCGCAAAGCCAAACTTTTGTGTTGAACTAAACTTAATCAGCTCTAGTTTTGGCTGACAATCATAGCCAACTTTCCGGTAGTGCTGAGCCGTACTCGATAACTGCGACTCGATCACAAACACGGCTTTGTAAAAATCTATTTCTGTCGCGTTCTCGAGCAATTGAGCAATCATAGTAGCACCTCTGAACCGACTCTAGCTGGCCACTGATGATAAACTCGGTCTTGTTCTTTTAACTTTAGACTTAAGCGTGTAAAGCTATTAATTGATGCAAATTGCGAGAAGAAACAATCAAGAACTGAAGCAAAAAAGAACACCCCACTGCCAGCGTAATCATCATTTGCAAACGTAATTTCAATATCGGTACCTGTTGCAAATGCAACCCGCCCATTTTGCACAACTCGTGCAGTTGCGGGTTCAATTTTGACGCTATAGATATTATCAATCATCCCTTTTGATTGGGGTGTTGCTTTAAAATCATATAGTCTCAATGTTTCTTTCAATTTCTCTACGCTGTGCTCACCACTGAATGAATCAAGAGTCAGATGATTAATCAGTTGCCAACGAGTATTGCTACCCAACACAGGTCTTACCGCATGAGTAGGTGCAACTAGGCACCTGATTTTTTTGATGACATCGCCACGCTTTGGTAATGTAAAACCAAGCTCATCATCACCAAATGGTAAACTAGCTGGTAGATTGCGGTTACTACACTGCGCCCTTGCTGTTACGACCGTATTTCCCTCACTGAGTGCTTGCGCACTATTTTCAAAGCCACCATTTACTAATGACAAATAAGTTTCGGTGCCCGCTTCTGCATAACCACCGGCCCAAAGGGCTGTTTCTCGTCGAGTATGCCAATAGAGATCTTTATGCTCTTGATATTTAGGGTGTGTTTGCGCATAAAAAGGCGTCACCAGCTGTTTATTCCCCTTGTGGTCAAATGCAACTACTTCTTCAAGACTAATAACTTCTGATATTTCAGAGTCGATATAACGTGGTGCAAGCTTATACTCATATTCGCTTAGCTCTGGGCGGATCGGTTCAAGTTCTTGTTCATATAAATTTATGATTGGCGTGCAGCCCAGCAAGAACATGTCTTTATCTACTTGCTTCTCCAACTCGCTCGACTCAACATCTAAATAAAAATAAAGCGTTGTAGTGCTTGCATTGCGTGGTAGAACAGAACGAATATTTTGTAACTCAAAAAACTTAAATTTTTCAGGAAAAATAAAGTTCTCGACTAATAGCCTATATGCTGATGATGAACGCATTGAATAAGGTACTACAGCCTCATGCTCCTCAAAACCAACTGATTTTAAATGAGTTTTCGAGAGGTAATGCACTCCCTCATCGCCATTGTCTACTGCTATTCCGATACAATGTTTAAACAATAGCTCGTAAACTTTGAGTGCATAATGCCATTGTCCATGAATATAAATTTTTAGATCATTTAGCTCTGTTTCATGCAATGAAACGCCATCATACTCACCTGTCAGTTGTAACTTAAAAATCGCTTTAGCTGGTTCATTAAACTTTGGTTTAGGCGCAATAAAAGGACTGTTATCAAACTGGGCAGCGGTTATCTCTACAGGCCACAAATTGGTATCAAAACAGCTTTGAAATTTACACTGTTTCATTCCTTCTACATTAGTTTCAAGCTCACTCCCACGCGGAATGATGACCCCAGTCGTTGATAGGTTTTCTGACTCTAACTTTACAATTGATAATGAAGGGATCGGTGCTTGGTAGTCAGGATAAAGCTGACCTAATAGCGCATCCGTTAACTCAGGAAAGCTATCATCAAGTTTTTGCCTAATGTTGGCAGTTAAAAATGCAAATGATTCGACTAACCTTGAAACATGAGGATCTTCTATCACTTCGTCTGTAAGTTTTAACCTGCCTGCCACTTTTGGGTATTTTTCTGCAAAGTCTTTCCCAAGGTGGCGCACATAAGCTAATTCACGATTGTAATACTTTAATAATTCATCATTCATAGTGAAGACTCATAGATTTTCATACCTAAACTAACTGGCTCAACTTCAGAGTTAAAACTGATGTATTCAGGCTCAGGATCGGCATATAACAAGGCATTAATTCTTAGGTTTAAAATGCGGTTAAGGGGTAGCTCTTCATCAACTAGCACTTCAACTTCAATAAACCTAGGCTCAAATCGCAAAATTGCATCTCGAACTTTTTCACATAACGCTGCTCGCCCCTCATGGGAACTTACAACCATGCTTGAAAAGTCTGGCAATCCATATGATAAACACGATGTTGCAAGCTCACTGTATTGACTTGGCCATGTATGCCACTGGATCCGAGCATTTAACAGTGCTTCGATATCTCGCCTAACGTAACTTTTTAAAAGTGATAAGCTGATACCATCCGTTCGCTGTGGCGAATCCTGTACTTCAGGCTCGTCATCTATCAAGCGGTCTAAAATTGATGCTTTGAGCGGCTGTTTGCTTGCAATCATGAAAATTTCACGCTCAATTAATGAAAGAGCCAAGTTCAGACAATAAAACCGCTTCATCATTTATGAACAGCATTTTCATCCCGCGGCCTAAATACATTTCTTCACTTATTTCATGCCATTCAGTCACTTGACCTAATTTTTCAATTTCGCTCTTTGAGTGTGGGTAAACAACTGGGATATGAGCAGTACCGACAGGTCCATCTTTGATAGTTACTTCAACGCGTAGCCAAATTTGCTCAACGATTGATTCTATTGGCTGAACTTCAAACTTTTCGATTTCATCGAAACGAGCTAAATAAAACTCGCCATTGGTACCCAAAAGTTCCAAATATGGGTTTAATGAATCATCAATATCTCTTATTGCAGTAAGTTGCTCATTTACTGTACTTATCCTGAGAGACTCAACTTTAGCTGCCTTTTCAGTCGCTGATTTAAAATCATCTTCGCGTAAATCGATATGCATCTGAAGAAATACTTCATCTAGCTCATCTGCTTCATGAAATAGCTTAGGGGCCGCTTTACCTTCGTAAAAATCCTGTCTTGCTTGCTCAGCTCTAATTAGGTGCCTTAAATTAACAGCGCCCACCGCTAGCTCAGGCGACTTTGTCACCATAAAATCTAATTGTTTATCAGCTTTTTCAAGCTCACCGTTCACACACAATAGTTCCGTGTAAGCACTGCGAATATCAAAGTTAAGTGGATCATCTTTTAGTTTCTGTGCGCAATACTCTAATGCATCAGCTAATTTTCCATTGCGAATACACTCATGGATCTTCTTCATTTCTATTCCTTTATTTGGTGATGAGGACTTAGTTCAGTCACTAATTTGATACTTGATATCATTTGATCAAGCTGAAAATGGGGTTGTAATTGTAAAACAGAAAAATAATGGCCTGGCCTCGATTTATTTTCAGTCACTTTTACTTTTGCATTCGCCAAAGGATACTTACTTCTTATTTGCTCTGAGGCAGAATCCGATGCTGTAGTGTAGTTGTTAACCCATGCTTGCAAACCTTGTTCACAGGCTTGGGCTGTACTATAAGAGCCAACTCGATCACGCGCTAACAGCTTTAAATAATGAGCAAAGCGTGAAACACATAAAATATATTGCAGCATAGACGATAAGCGAGCGTTTACAGTAGAAGCCTCACTATCGTAGTGTTTGGCTTGCTGAGCTGATGCATTACTATAAAAAACCAGATGCTCAGTATTTGTCACTGACGATGCTGGGATAAACCCAAGTTCAGAGAACTGCTTTTCTAATTTACTAGTCACAATCAAGTCTATTGGTGGCTTAGCTTCTTTTCTGTAAACATCGGTTGAAAAGTAATTTTTCGTCAATCCGGTAACGATGCCTTTAGATATTTTGCCAGGCTCAATGCCTCTTATTTGACCAAACCAACCACTTTCTGCATAAGCTCGCACTAATGTCGACACAAATTGGTAAGCGGCGTTTCCCCATAACATTTCTGTTTCAGGCGTGGTTATTTTTTCTGTATATAAAAAATCTAAGTGACGTGTGCCGTCGTTTTTATAGGGTGCTCTAACTAATACATGCGGCAATACAAGACCAACAAAACGCGCATCTTCCATGTTCCTAAAGCTACGCCACTTCGTATATTCGACCTGTTCAAACTGAGTATACAAATCAAATTGATAGCCTAAATCAGTAAAACTATTTGCACCAAATAAGCTTGCAGACACAGCAGTAATAAATGGCGAAAAAGAGGCTGCGGCTACTTTCGAAATTTCTTTTAAGGTGTCTATATCGTTGTAAATTGTACCCGGTGCATTGCCATTGGTTATTTCGTAATCACCAATCAATACACCAAAAGGCTCACCGCCTGGACGATCGAACTCATTTTGATAAATTAATTGGAAGAAGCTACTTTGATCAAAGTCGATTGCTTTATTAACATCTCTCGATAACGTATTCCAGTCACAATCTAACAGCCGTAACTTTACTTTTTTTTCTTTATCATTAAGTTCTGTTTGTAAAGTTAACCACCACAAATTGCGCCAGCTGGCTTCTAATTGTTGTAACTTGGGGTGATGTAATATTTGATCTAATTGCTTAGAAATAAGCGAATCAATTTTGACAATGGTCAGTTGCAAATATGAACTAATTGACTCTTTATCCCACTGTAAGGGGGAATCTGAAGAGCCTTCAAGCCATAATAACAACGCTTTAAATGTTTCTTTCTCATTAAGAAATCGTTCCAATAAAGCGCTATTTTCGAAGATATCAGACGCTGTATTATTTGAAATTACAGCGTCTTCTCCTATGAATGAAAACTCTTCACAGTTCATTTTGCATCATCCTTAATGCAGAAAGGGTTAGCCAATCTCAGGGATTTTGGCAACCAATCTAAGCGATGACGTAAGCTCTTCCATTTGTAACCATGGTCTTAACCATGCAACGGCATTGTAGGCTCCTGGTTGACCAGAAATTTCTTTCACAGAAACTTTTGCATCGGCTAGAGGGTAACGGGCTCTAATATCTTGACCACCGCCCTCTGTTGCATTGACATATGATAGTATCCAACGATTTAACCATGATTCAACATCTTCAGCTTCCATGTAGCTACCAATTTTATCGCGCGCCATTACTTTTAAATAATGCGCAAAACGTGATGTAGCCATTATATATGGCAAACGCGCAGAAATTGCAGCATTTGCAGTCGCATCAGGCGTTGAATAAACTTCTGGTTTCTGGCAAGTTTGACCACCAAAGAACACAGCGTAATCAGTATTTTTATAATGGCACAGTGGTAAGAAACCAAGTTTACTTAATTCTGCTTCACGTCGATCAGTAATACCAATCTCTGTTGGGCATTTAAGATCAGGATCACCATCATCACTAGTGAATATATGCGTCGGCAAACCTTCTACTTTACCGCCGCCTTCAGCGCCGCGAATAGCTGTACAAAAACCATATTGAGAGAATGCTTTTGTCATATTCGTTGCCATTGCGTAGGCAGCATTACTCCAACAATAATCAGCGTTATCGGTACTTACAGAGCGACCGGCAAGTTCATCAACTTCAAACTCTTCATAGTTGAATTCTTCAACCGGTTTAGATGCTGCACCGTAAGGTAAACGAGATAAAAATCTTGGCATTGTGAGTGAAACAAAGCGTGAATCATCGCTATCTCTAAATGAGCGCCATTTAGTGTATTCAAGAGATTCAAAAACTTTTTCAAGATCTCTTGGTTTAGTAAGCTCTTCCCAACTATCAAAACCAAAGAGTGAAGGTGATGATGCTGAAATGAACGGACAGAAACCCGCTGCAGCAACGTTTGACATTAAGCCAAGAGTTTCCACGTCTTCAGGGTGATTAGTAAATTCAAAATCACCTACAATAGTGCCGTAAGGTTCACCACCCGGTGTACCAAATTCTGACTCGTAGATTTTTTTGAATGTTTGGCTTTGATCAAACTCAACCGCTTTACTTAAATCTTTATGAAGTTCTTTCTTCTTCATATTAAGTACGCGAATTTTTAGAGTTGAGCCAGTATCTGAATTCATCACTAAATGATTTAGGCCACGCCATGAACCTTCTAATTTTTGAAAGTCTTCATGGTGCATAATAACACTGAGTTGTTTCGATATTTTTTGATCGATCATCTGAATCGCTTCATTGAAAGTCACTGTCATGTTTTTATTCCATTGAACAGTGCCTTTTAAAGCTTCTTCAGTTAATGTGCGTAGCAGCTCTTCAGCTCGACTTGCATCTGTTTGCTTAGTTGCGCCTATAGCTTGAGTTAATAACGATGCTGATTCAGTCGCTGTTGCTGTGTCTAATTCTTGGGCTAGTGTTTCGGTACTCATTTTTCAGACTCCTCTAACTTTAGCTCTTTAGCAATTGAGTCAAGACTCGCTGTGTTGCTTAACACTTCTTCTAAAACATTCTCTAGCTCTTCTGAGCGGTCAATCTTAGTCATTAAGTCACGAAGTTTATTACGTGTCTCCATTAGGTTACGCAATGGTTCAACTTGATTTACGACAGCTGCTGGCTCAAAGTCATCAATACTTTTAAAGTTGAGATCAACGCTAAATTTAGTGCCATCATCAGTTAAAGTATTATCGACATCTAACTTCAAGGAAGGGCTCATTTTCTTTAAAACATCGTTAAAGTTTTCTCTATCAATTTGGATAAAACGTCGGTCTTTTAAAGGTTTTAATACTTCTTGGTTATGACCTGAAAAATCCCCCATTACCCCAACCACAAAAGGCAGCTCTTTTTTTACAATTGCACCTTCAGTTTCAACGTCATAGGTAATGTGTACTCTTGGTTTACGTACACGTTTTAATTTGTCATGGATACTCATTCAAAACTCCTTTTACTCGGTTTCTGTTTCGCTAACTTTGATGCCAGACAGCTTAAAGTATCCGGTCCTAGCATCACTATCGGTTATTAATTCATTTAATAATTCTGGTAGCGATAATTCGCTCCATCGAATAACTTGTTCAATGGTGTAAGACATAGGTGAATGTGGCTCTGTCTTTCTAAAAAACTGCGCAATTTCTTGCAATTTGTTTATCGCATTTTCTCGGCTATTGATTTGGGTATCATTTCGAGAGGGATTCTCATCGACAGGTGTTTCGCCTTCAACTTGCTCATTTTCTTGAGGTTCTTGTATCGACTTCGCTTCAAGGGATTTAAGTTTGTCTTCACCTAAATGCAAAACTGCATTCAAACACTCTTCAAGTGCTTGTTTAATATAAGAGGTAGGCTGTGATTGCTCTGTAGCAGTATCAAGCGCACTGCTTAATGCACTAAATTCAGTAAGCGCCTCTTCGATATCATTTTTTAATGCTAGGAAAAGTTCAGCGGGAGTCTCTTGTGCACTTTTTACTATTAATTCAAAGTCAATTGCGCCCTGGGCTATTTTTTTTTCTCTTTTTTCTTCACTGAGTCGTGAGACGTCATAGGCCTGCTGGTATTCCCAGTAAGTAAAAGCTTCGTAGTTTTGGCTATCTGTTAATGCGATACTTTTAATAGGGATGATCAGTGCCCCTTCACTTGCGACACCATTTAAACCAACTAATGCAGAGACCTTATCAGATATCTCATCACCATCATCAAGCATTGGATAAAGTGCATCAAAGTGGTTACTAACTAGCTCTTTTGCAACTTTGAAACCAAAAGCCAGTCCTTTAAAGCCGTGGATTCGACACAATGCCTCAGTAAACCACGCCAAATACTCAATATCTTTACTTTCTGTTTTTAATGCAGTGCTACACAATTCTAATAATGGTTGCCAATCACGTGCCAAAGACGCGATCCCTTCATCATCAACAAGCGCAAGTCTTTCAGCAGCACGTAGCTGATTGCGCATATCTTTTAAGGAATAGTACGTTGAGGTAGGAGATACATCTGATCTAGGCTCAATGCCTGCGAATGCATCTTCACTAATCGGAGCTAAATATTCATCAAAAACAAACATTCCATCGCCTTAAAAATTCCTTTTACACCCAAAATAGAGACGTAAAATAATACATCTCTTATTTATAATTTCAAGCCACAAAAGCATTAATTAAAATTAAATTACAAAAAATAAAATAATTAAACAATAATTATCCACCTTATTAAAATAATATATTAGCTATTTAATAATAAGGGCACAGTCAAGTCATCATTAATCAATGTTTTATCATTAGAATTATCCAGCTTTTCATTTTTCACTAAAATAAAAGTAACATTATCTCTTGCACCACGCACAAGAGTGGAGTGAATTAATGCCATTCCTGAATCAATGATATTTTTAGGCGCTAAAGCAATACTAATTTCTGAATCACTTAACTCACCTGTTAAACCATCCGAGCAAAGTAAGAAAATATCATCAGTTAATAAGTCACCTTCAACAAAGTCGACAGACAGCTCATTTTGCACTCCCACCGCACGCGTAATTACGTTAGCTAAAGGATGGTTTATTGCCTCTTGCTCTGTTAGTAATCCTTCATCGATTAAATCATTAATCTGACTATGGTCCCGTGATAACTGCAACAAAGAGTTAGACCTGTATCTATATATTCTGCTATCACCTACCCACAGAGCAGAATATTTATTGTCTTTAAAAAACAGTACAGTAACGGTTGTACCGGCCGTTTTATTACTTAAAAAGTCACTGCTATATTCAAGCAGTTTCGTATTTGCACTTTGTATTGCTTTAATCAACATCTCGGTTGAAATTGATGAAACGGGTAACTCTTCAACTTCAGCCTTAATAACGTCAACTACTAGCTGACTTGCAAAATCGCCGGCTTCATGCCCACCCATGCCATCCGCTACAATCCAAAGGTTGTATTTATTAAGTTCAACATAAGCATCTTCGTTTAGCTCGCGAATAACTCCACGGTGAGACACGGCATAACTGATAAAATTTTTATTCACACTCACTTACCTGGGTATAATTCCATTCCCAATGCTGCCAACGTCCATCTAGCATTGCAGCCACTTGATTTACTGGTGGTAAACCTGCTGTAACAAAAACAACAGGCTTGATATCTATAGAACCGTGGGTCCACCAAACACTATAATCCCCATATTTATTGAGTAAGAGTGAATGCAATACATCATCGACAGTTCCACCACCTAACTCATCTCCTTGAAACTCAAAAACTACAGCAGATTTATTTTCATCTGGAGAAAGGCTTTTACTGAATATTTTAGCGGGTGAACGGCTCTCCTTAAGCGTACTCATCACCTTCTTCTGCCATAAACTTAAGTCTACACTGTCATCAAGTACAGATAACACAGCGTCTTCATAATCAAGAGACAGTTGATTCGAATTTAACGTCGCAATGGGAGTGCTATCGCTATCAACGAGGACCGTAAAAGGATAATGGCGCCCTACAGCATCAACACTTGGCAAAAGCGTTCCTTTTTTAGCACTACTCGTTATTAAATTTTCTGACAATGCAAAATGCCAAACTGGACTTGTTAAATAACGCTCTTGCCATTGAGCACCCAGTTGCTCTTTGCTGACTGCGATAGCAGCTTGTAACCAATGCTCCCAGTGCTCTGAAAACTGCTGACAAACTCCTTCTTGGACAAAGTCACCCAAAAATGGAACCTTGCCCAAATAGCCAATCCCTATAGCCTTGTCGGACATGAAAAACTCTCTATACTTGCGTTCCAAAATGGATGTCTAATTGAATTTGGCAACAATTCAACCATTGCATTATTACCTTGCAGCGAAAAGTGTAGCTCTAAGTCATTTTGTGTTTCGGCTCGCTGGGCCTTTAAATCATCTAACATTCGATAAAAAGACCATTCGCCACTGTAACTAGTATTGATTGTTCTGCCCCCATACGGTGGTGTAAACACAATTCTGGTTTTACTTTGGGCAACGTCTCCTGGCCAAACAATGCTCTTAACTTTCGGCGGACCATGCCTATAAATCATTGACTGACCATCTATTTCTATCATGAAACTGGAAATCGTTTGGTCTAATTTAATTGGCTTTAAACCAAACTCTATTCGCGGTGTATTGCTATTCCCATCAAAGAATACTTCGCGAATTCTGGCCGCTTGCTCAAACATTCTAAGTGCAGACTCGCTTACTCCTATATTTTTTTCAAAACGCCATGGGCTCTTACTCGTATCGACACTTGGTGCGATATAGGTCGTGAAGAAGTTATCAATAGTGCCTTCAGGCCCAAAGAAATCCGAAAAATCTTTAAGATTAATTTCTTTATCCGAGTGAGGTACTAGCGGGTAACGCCCTACAATTGCTGCGTTGTACTCTCGTAAAACACTGCTTCTCCAGATTTCGTTAAGGTGTTGATTGGCACTTTTTCTAGTGATGTTTGACGTATCTTGGCTTATGTTCAACAACCAATGACTGGCAGGATAAGGCAGCCCTTTACTTTGAAACTCAAGCTGGCTTAGAAACTCTGGTTTATTTTTGCCACTTAATTGGTTCTTCACAGAAGACTTAAGTAAGCCACCACGATCAAGTTGATTTAAGTAAATATTTAGCTCTCTTAAACTTGCTTGTATTGTTTCAAGTTGCTGTGGTTCGATTTCTAAAATATCACTAAATGCTTCTTCTACTTGATGACCAGGAAGCTTGACCTCAAACTTTGGAGTTTCATTTGGTAAGTAGCGCTTAAGTCTATTAGCCTTAGTATGCATAGCGACTTCAGCTGCATTTGCAGCCACTTTACCGGCAGCCTTTTGATTTTCAGAAATAGGCAACTTAGTCAATTGAACATTTTTTTGAACCGTTGTAATAATATTTTTTATTGGCGCTTCAGGTCCCGCTAAAACATTAGTAACGCGAACACCTTCTGTTGGTGAATTGAACTCTTTTAAAGTCAGCTCATCGACAAACGAACGCCAGTAATAAATATAATCTTGAAAATACTTTTGCTCTAATTTCTTTTCGATCTCCGCTTTAGAAATATCGTATGTGTTTGCAGCTTCTTCACCGTAAACCCAACTACTTGCCATCAGATTACCCAGCATCTTGCTTTTCTCGACATTGAAGATGCCATGGTAACCATTATAAGTATAAAGGCCCGGAATACTTTTCATCGTAGCTTCAGGATTTTGAAAACTAAATTCTCTCGCGCTTTCGTAGCTTATAATGTCCGTTAGTTTTATTGGTGGAATGCTACTTTCCATAAAATCAGCTTGTAATCTTTGGTAAGCTCTTTCTGCGATTGGCAATTTTGTTAGTTCAGCTCTAGCAAGACGAACAGCTTGATGATCTATTTCTTGCCCAGAAATACCATAATCGAGGAGTGCTCGTGTATGAGCCATTAAATCAGCACGATTGGTTACGTTAACATCACCCGGAAGAGCTCTTTCGTAGTAGGCGCTAAACCATGCAAGTAAATCATCTTGGTTATAATGCTCAGGTTCAAATAACATCAGATAGCTACGCAAAGTCTCATATAAATAACTCAAATAGTCTGCTTGTTGTTCCATCTCAGATGTTAGCGCATTGAGTAGAAATGGTTCTAAGTATGTTTTTAAAGAACGTAAGTAGGCGCTTTTCGAAGCTTCTGTTAGCTCTTCAACTTTACTAAAACCATACGCTTCAAAGTCTTCTGCATTAATTTTATTAACAGGGAAGTTCTTTAGCGCATTAAAACGCTGATTCAAAATAATTAGATTACTTTTATCGACCGTATTTTGATCTAATACTTGATATTCAGCTAAAGCTTGATTCGTTTCATCTATTAGATCACTATTCCATGAGAAGCTAATAAACCAAGAAACACTTAATGTAATCAGTGTTATACATGTTACGGCTAGGCATGAAACGCGTAACCACTTACTTTGCTTTTCATGATGTTTGTTAGTACTTGCTAGATTCTGTTCAGGAAAAATAACACTTTCTAATAAACGCTTGATAAAAAAGCTTCTAGTTTGGTTAATATAATCTTTTTTTGCTGAGCTTTGATCACTCAACAAATTAGAAGGTGTTCCCTCTTGCGTTGCACTCGTAAGATAGACACCTCGAAATATTGGCAGGCTTTCATACGCATTTGGTGTAAATATTTCTTTCAAAAAAGAGTAACCAACACTTTGAAGAGCACGAAGTTGCTTCGGAAATTCAAACACTTTAGAGCGGTTCACTAAATCATGCTCGTTAATCAAACGTCGATTTAATAACGAAGTAAGGTTTGAAATTAATCCATGAAATTCTTTGTTAAACACTTCAATTTGATTGTCAGAGTCAGTATCTAGTTCAAAAGTTACCCCCCAAACTTGCTCCGTTTCTTCATCACTGAGCTCACTAAAAAACTCTCTAAAGCCTTCAACCAAGTCGACTTTTGAAAAAATAACATACACAGGAAAGGTCATGCCAAGCTGCCCTTGAAGCTCCTGTAATCGTTGCTTTATCGCACGGGCATGTAAGTTACGCTCAGTTTTAGTTTGATTCATCAGTTCGGATATCCCCATACTGATGATCACACCATTTACAGGCCGCTTGGGTCTGTATTTTCTAAGTAGACCTAAAAAACCTTGCCATGCCTTTGAGTCATGTAAAGCATGGCTATTTTGTGTTGTGTAACGACCTGCGGTATCGATAATCACTGCTTTATTAGTAAACCACCAATCACAATTACGCGTACCACCAACACCGTGAATTAGGTCTGTGCCTAGCTTTTCCTTTAAAGGAAAATCAAGACCCGAGTTATTAATGAAGTTTGTTTTACCTGAACCAGGAGGGCCAATCATGATATACCATGGTAGCTGATAGATATTACGACCATTAAAAAGCTTAGCATCCTTCAATAACTCGATCGCCTCAACCATACGAGTTTTTAAGGTTTTAATTTCTTCTTGGACTTCATCTGCAGAATTAGCATCAACCTCAATCAGTTCTTCTGTCATGCTGGTATTTCGTTTGCTTTGATTTCTGAACTCAATCAATTTAACAACGGTATATACCAATAAAATTGCTAAAATTGTGATAGCACGAGCTGCAACACTTTCAAACGGTTTATAATCGGCGATCGCAATCAATGGGCCACCAAACCAAATAAGTAGGAAGAGAGCTAAAAAGCCAACAACAATCATTACCTTACGAGAAGTAGCAGCGTACATAGCGCGCTTGCACTTTTGAATAAAACTCATCACAACTCCATTAAAAAAGTAAGTCGATTTCAATTCGGCGGTTTAATGCCTTATCTGAATTCGTATTGCTCACTAAAGGCTCTGCTGAACCTTTTCCTTCTGGCCATAACCTTCCCATTAAGCCTGTATTCTTAGCCATTGAGTTTGCTACTTGTGTAGCCCTAGCTAATGATAAATGCCAATTCGAAGGATACTGACTGGTACTTATTGGGCTATCGTCGGTGTGACCTGTGATTAAGATTTTGCCTTTTGTTCCTTCAAGGCTTAGCGCTAACTTCTCTAAAATTGGTTGGAAAGACGGCAAAAGTATCGCTTCGCCTGAGTTAAACAAACTCTCATTATTTATTGTTATTCTGATTCTATCTGTTTGTTGCTCAACACTGACTATACCGCGTTGTATTTCAGTGTGTAATAACTGGGTTAACAAGTCCAATTGCTTACTTTTATTGCCTTCAACTTGTGAAGATGACAAAGGATGAACTAACTTCAAATTTTCAGCTGTTGCGTCAACTTGCTCATTAAGGCGCATGTTGAAAAACAAATAAACCACAAGCGCAATTAAAGCAAGCACCGAAATTACAACCCAAAGTGGAATTTGATTTCTTAGCTCCATACCTGCTGCAACACGGCTTATCCAGCTAGGTGCTAAAAATTGGCTATGTGGTCCATCTATTTGATTAAGAATGTGGTAAATTCTATTACGGTAATCTTCTAGCTTACTTTCCCCGCTGGCTTCAACTCGAAACTTACCTTTAAAACCTAAATTTAAGCAATGGTACTGTAGCTCTAAGAAGTTTCTGTTCATTTCTGGGTGTACTAAAGCATCATCAAGCAAAGTAAAAAAGTACTCACCACCAAATGTTTCTTTATGAAAAGTAGATAGCAAGCTCTCTTCAGCCCATTCCAGCGAACTCCATTTTGCATTTAATACAGCTTCATCGATAACAGCACATAGGCAATAACGTGCATTATTAATGACCGTAAGTTCAATAGACTTTGCACGTAGATTGGTTTCAAATCGCTTAATTGATTCAATAGCCCGATGCTTTAAAGCTGCTAAACTGTCAATTTGTGATGACTGATTAATAAAAATAATCAATGAAAAGCTGTCATTAGCTGCATCGAGTAATTCATTTTTAAAAATTGATACAGAACTAACATTCGCCTTTTCAGGTGAAGAGTGACTAAAAGAGACAACGGTTTTGTCACTCGAACCTTGTGATGCATCAGCATTTGATTTATCTCGGCTTAAACGGCCGGGACGTGGTTTGATTATTGTTTCATCCATTGAAACGCTTCCTTTTTAGCTTCTAATTGCCCAAAGAATTAAGTTTAAATCAGGGTAGTTGCCCGACAAATGAATAGCGATACCACCGCTTGATTTGAGTTTGCTCCAATGTTCACTGTTTTTATTGAGCTCAAAATAATGATACCCAGCATGGTAAGGCACTTGACGTGGAGCCGTAGGTAAGCCATTAATTGAGATCCCTGGCAATTGGTTATTTACTAAATCTCGGATCGACTCAACGCTACCAATCTTAATTTGCGAAGGTAATAGCTTTCTTAACTCTTCATGCGGAATACTCGCTTTAACTGCGAGTACAAATTGAGCAGAGTCAAGTATCGACTTATCTCTTAATGCACCAAATGAGATACCAAATTTGCTTTGTTCTAATTTAACTTCAGTGGCTGTTTGTTCAATCACCTGACTTAATGATTGATAGAGGAAGTTCACAACTTCTGCAAAAACAAACTGTAAATTTGTATGGTCATATTTAGGAAGTTGCGGTACCCGCTTGTTAACAGCACTAAAAGTTGCAAGTTCTCCTGCAAGCTCAATTAGTCGCGTGTAAAGCTCTCGCGGATGAACACGTGAATGCGTTAATAAGCTTTGAAAAACTGCATCATATTTATTAAGAGTTTGTAGCATCAGAAAATCGGCCACTGATGTACTACCTGCATACCCTTGGCACAGCCTCACTGCAATACTTTCAGCACGTTGCTTAATTAAGCCTGATACTTCTCTGACAAGCGCTGTTAAAGGCTTATTACTGCTAACATAGAGGCTTGGCGGAACATACTTAGAGTCAAGTTTAATTGCCCCTTCACTAGTCACTTCTGTAATTCTTGCAAGCGGCAGCAAGACATAACCTGATGTATCATCAGACATTAACATCAGTCTACTATGAAGCTTAGCAACTTGAATCATTTCTTGAGCTTGAGAGCCTAAACTGTCATCACTTACTGATAAATCTGCAACTCGGTAACGTGTCACCAATTCGTCGTCTTTAGAAGATAGATTAATGCCACTTCCTTTCAGAGCCGGTATTGCAAGGCATACTATTTCATCATAGGCACTTTTAGCTACAATCAAAGGCTCAGGAAGGTATTCATCGCCGGGCATCTGAATTGGGCATAAGTCTGCTGAAATAGCAGACAACTTATCAATGGCAAATTGGCCTGTTACAAGTAGCTCACTATTAATCTCAAGCTCTATTACTCCCCATGAATCAGGAACAGTGCCCTCTATAACTCTTCTAATTACACTAGAAACATGCTTATCTGCCTGTTGAAAGTGCTGAGGTCTTAAGAACATTCCTTCTGTCCATGCGACCCGCGTGTAATCACTCATGTTTATTCCTTTAATCTTTCATATATACAGCTAACGACTCAACATTTACGTCAATGTCATCATAGCCTGTTGGATCAACCTCTATTACCGCGCGCCAACGGGCTTTTTCAATATCTCTATAAGCGACTACAACACCAACAAAGCGAGTGTTTCTATTTAAATTCATTTTATATTCAATTGTTGAACCAGGCTGTAGCTCTAGCTCATCTTTTTTTAGAAGATCAGGCCCAAGTACTGCTTCAGGATTTTCATACAAACTAAAAAAATCTTGCGTATCGAAAATGGTGCGAGAGCTCAGTTCAAACACTTTGTAAACAACAGGTGAAGGACGATCAGAGATATCTGGATTCACATCTGAGGCCACTGAAATATTTAAATCAGTAGATGGGGGCACAAACTTATTTACTGTTGTACAGGCTGTTAAAAATACCCATAAAGCACCTACAAAGGTAAGCTTGAACTTCAACATTGCATTATTCCTTCATTGTAATACAGCTAATTTCCACCATTGTACGCCTTCAGAAAATCATCAGAAAATGCTAAAACGCCTTTAGCTTTAACATCATCTGTAATATCAGCATACAATTCGTTATATATACGCCAGCTAGAAGCACCACCATAAGCAGGCAATGAACTAAGCAACCCACCATTATTGCTTTGTGCTTTTATGCCATCGGGTGATAATTGTTCTAAAAGACCATTAAGTGCCCCTGTTGCACCTGCTAATAACCCTTGCTCGTGAAGTTTTGTATCAACAAAGCTTTCTTTAATTGCTTCATTTGCTGGCAAAAAACTTGCACTATTGCGAACAAAAAGATTCTGCATTACATCATCAATGGTTGCTGAAAACTTAAGTGGATTATTCTGTTCAACTTTAAACGTTGTGTGATTCAATTTAAGTTGATTCTTAATATTTGTTCGCTGGCGAATCAAATCCATCGAGCCTTCAAGGAAAAGCTTAAAGCATTCCCCCATACGCTGCCATGTGTCTTCATTTTGCAGCTCCGCTGATAGCTTTTCATTGACACTTAAGCCATTTAAAAATGAAGAGATTAACTTCGATGAGTTAGGAATTTGATTATCTTTTACAGGTGCGCTAACAGAGGCGTTATTTGCAGCAATTGCACTATTGCCATTATTAAACGGCTTACTATCGTTAACTGCTGGAGTGCTAATTACAGGCTCTTCTGCCGGTAATACAGGCACGCTATTTTCTTTTTCTTCTGCCGTAGCTGAAAGTTGTGCGAGTTCATCCCAATCCTCTGGAATGGGTTGACTCAGGCTTTGTTGTGAAAATATGTCGATATTATCACTCGGTGCTTCCGTAAAAGTAGGCGCTACTATTGCCTCTTCCAGCACATTTGAACTGTCATGAGCTACTTGTCGCTCAGCAGAGCCACTAAAATCTTCAGTTGAGCTCTTTAATTCAGGCTGTAATGGGTTAAATGAGTTGATTTGCGACTCAAAACCTTGTGGTTGATTAGCTTGCTGGATTGTAGATTCAATTTGATAGTCACCAATAGTGAAAACATCACCATCACTAAGGCGGTGCTTATTTTCTTTACCTAAAGGAGATACAGAAAAGTTTACAAATAGTCCATTGGTTGAGTAGTCATATACATAAAAGCCATCAGTTTCTTTTACGATTTTGCCATGACGGCCAGATATTACTTTTTCAGGATCAGGTAAATACCAATCACACTGTTCTGAACGACCAAAAGTTAATTCATTTTTTACTACTTTTTTCGCATCTATCTCAGGAGACAGCCTGTGATAACTGGTAACATTTAGAATCACTTCCATTTGATTGTTAGTCCCATAAATACAAACATTCTAATAGGATAAAATACTTCACGGAATAAAGTCAACGCGCAAAAATACCCAAATTTGAAATTTAAAATAATTTCAAAAAACAAAATAAAAGAACATAAAGTAGTACCCACTTAAAAACCAAACCTTAAGTACTATTTCATTAATATAAACTGAATGATTGCTTATTGGTGTATTTTTTGTAAAATATGCACCAGTCAAAAGGAGATTGATTTTATAAAAAGGAATTATAATGACTTCTGAAAACGATAAAACACGTATTGCCTCAATAAAAAATAAAAATGCAATACAAAAAGAAAGCAAGCTTCATCTAATTGGTAAAACACTCGCAAAACGCTATTTAATTGAAGAATTAATTGGCGAAGGTGGGATGGGTTATATTTACCGAGCACGAGACACCTATCTAAATACTCATTCTAATCAAGATGATATTGTAGCAATAAAAGTATTACATCCAGAGCTAGCTGACTCTGAAGATGCGTTATTGTTGTTGAAAGATGAGACTATTAAAACTCGCGCTCTCTCTCATCCTAACATTGTGAGAGTTTTTTCTGCTGCATCAAGTGACATGTACCATTTTGTAGTAATGGAATGGATTGAAGGTGAAACTCTTGAGCAATTAATTAAAAGAAATAAACCCAGTGGTTTATCTCAAAAAAGAGCTAAGCCTATCATAAATCAGCTAATCGATGCCCTTACTTATGCCCATTCTAAGGGAATAGTTCATAGTGATTTAAAGCCTTCAAACATAATTCTTGACTCACAAGGAAACTTAAAAATCTTGGATTTTGGAATTGCAAAGACAAATCTACATGAAGATAAATATGCAGCTCCAGCTAAAGATGAACAACCTAATAGCAATGGATATACTCCTACTTATGCGAGTCCTGAGCAATTAAATGGAGGCAAACCTTCCGCCAAAGACGATGTATTTGCATTTGGCTGCCTCGTATTTGAGTTATTAACAAGCAAGCATCCGTACAATAGAGTCGCTGCAAATCAAGTAGCAAAAGATACAAGTGTCAAGAAACCAAGCAATTGCTCTATCAGTGTTTGGCTCAAACTCAAAAAATGCATTTCACTTGATGCTGCAAATCGTCCTAAATCATTGTCCGAAATTAGGTCCGAACTAAACAATAATAGAACCACTCTATTTATCCATGCAGCTTGCTACGCTTTACTTCTTGGCGGTGCTGGTTACCTTTACTTCTCTCAAAGTGATACACAGCAATTGATTGAAGCAAACTATCAGAACTCGCTCGCAAAAGTTGAACAACTTGAAACATGGATGGGTTGGTCTAGTGATGGCTTACCACAACGCCTAAATGAAATACCTCCACAATATAAAGTTTTAAAAGAAGGGCTTTTAGCTGTCCATCAAAATAAAATCGTAGAAAAATTTTCTCAGCAGGTTGAAGATTTACCACGAACTTCCATAAATACAAGAGCGTATGATGAAGCTATTCATATCTATGACGAAGCGAAAAAGGTCTACCCTGATTCTGAAACACTAAGTAATAAACTCGAAAGTTTACTTACTGAAAGGCAGTCGATCCTTTCTGATCTTAGCTATCGTCTGGATGTACTTTTATCGCAATCGAGGTATACCGAGAGCGGTGACAATAATATAGATAGCCTTGTATCTCAAATAAACATTATTGATTCTAGTTTTGTATACACACCCAACCAAGAACACATAGATAATTTCAAACTAGCTGTTTTAAGCTCGATTGAAAACGAGGATTTCGTTACACAGAAAAGGCTACTTGATGTAGGTGAATTAGTTTTTTCAAATACTTCAGAACTTGAGCCACTCGTTACTGCGTTGAGGAAAAAAGAGTCAGCCATGATCGCTTTAGCTGAATATAAGAAAAAAATCAGTGAGGGGATCACAGTCAGTTACCCTGACGATGACGCAAAGATTTTTTATCAAGAAAAGTTAGCAAAGTTTAGCTCTCAACTAGCTAATGTTTCAGACTATAAGCAGCTTATCGAATTTGATGAGTCATTTAGCAAAGAAGCAGAAATTTTCCCTGAATCATTTGAGCCTATTTTAATGATCAAAGATCAGATAGCGACAACGTATATTTCTATGGCAAGCAGCTTAATGAAAGTAAAAATGTACCGAACGGCAGAGAAGCTAGTTGAACGCAGTGAAGAAATACGGAAGAGTCTAGAAAATACCCTCTAACTCAGTAACTTAAATAATCAAGCGTCAGAGAAGAGCAATTTTGCAAAGTTTTACTTTTGAAAACACCACTCTTCTTCTTTCACGTTTACTAAATAGTGTAATTAAATGGAGTAATTATGAAAAAATTAAGTCTGGCTTGTGCGTTAGTAATACTAGCGGGCTGCTCATCAACTACAGAAGTTTCACCGGAGCCAGAGCCAATTGTAGAGCCTGTAGCTGAAGTGGTAGAAGAAGTACCTGTAATTTCATTAACGGTAGTCACAACACCTGATGATGCGCGCGTTCGTATTATGAATATTAAACCTGTTTATGAAGATGGTATTGAACTTGATGAAGGTAAGTACGACATTGAAGTAACCAAGCCAGGTTACTTAACTTACCGCAAATGGGTTGTTGTTGATAAGAAAACAATTCTAACAATTGAACTTGATAGCATTGAATCAATTCAAGCTGCTCAATAAGTGGTTTTAACAAAAAAGGAAAGCGACTGCTTTCCTTTTTTGATCTTCTTTTAAATTAACTTAAAATAATACAGCGACCATACCGCACTACAATTAACAATAACTGTTAACCAAAGTACGGCAATAAAACTACGTTTTTTAGATTTGTGTCTTAACCATTGCTGTGCAATGAATGAACCTGGCCAACCGCCGATTAACCCTAAAATATGCAGTGTACGCTCAGGTACTCTTATCACATGCTCGCCATGTTGCATTGCTAAACGTTTATCCCAGCCATACACCAAAAAGCTTACTAAGCTCGCTACACTGTAAGTGCCTGCAATAAAGTAGGTAATATTAAGTTGCCATGATGTCAGCCATAGCAGCGCTAAAAACAACAATGAAAATGTAATTAATGTTTTCTTAATCAACGAAGTATCACCTATACTGTGCAAAACAAATTAATTTTATCGGGGCGCTATTATGGCATACCTAAAATCACTTTTACTATCAATCTGCCTGTGTTCGCTTTCTGTTATGGCAGCAGAGCAACAACTTGATGACAAGCTAAAAGTGTTTGAACCTTACTTAGGCACGTGGCAGTCAGACTTTAATGTCGCAGCAGGTAAACCTGCGGTGCAAGATGTGAGTACCTGGCAACGCGCGCTCAATGGCACGGCTATTAAAACCATTCACTCTATCAATGAAGGTGAATATGGTGGTGAGTCGATGATTTTTTGGGACAATAAAAAGCAGTCTTTGGTGTTTTATTACTTCACTACAGCTGGGTTTTACACCCAAGGCACTATGAATGTACTTAGCCCTACTCAGTTTGTTGCTTATGAAAATGTAACGGGTAATAAAGATGGGATCACTAAAGTCAAATCGACAAGCGAGTTTAAAGATAACAGCTTTGTAGTGTCGACCTCTTACCTTAAAAAAGGTCAATGGACAAAACCCGATACCCGAACTTACACCCGCAGCGAAAAAACGGTTAAGTTTAAGTAAGCTATGCCCAAACCACCTCAAGATGCAGAAACTCGCACCTTGAGGTGGTTTGGGTATATAGCCGTGCTTTATTTATTACTTAATAAATTTTTTAAACGGCTGATCAACAGGCGTATCAGCTAAATGGTTCGTATAATTACTCATCACTTTTTGTGCTAAACCTAGAACAATTTCTAATAATTGCTGATTTCCATAACCCGCACTGTAAAACTCTTCTAACTCACTTTCGTCAATTACACCTCGGTTTCGCGTCATTGCTAAGGTTGTATTTCTTAAAGTTTCTAACTTGGGATCAGCAAGTGGAGTTTTATTAACTAACGCATCAACAATCTCTTGATCAACCTTCATACTCGCAGCGATTGCACTATGTGCAGGTACACAATAATGACAATTATGTTCAACATTAATTGTTTGCCAAACAACTGTCAGCTCTTGAGCATTAAACGATGTTTTTTGAAATAACTCATGAAGCACTTGGTAACCTTCAAGTAGTGTAGGTGCCTCTGCCATCACGGCATGTAAATTTGGCAACATACCAAAGGCTGATACTGAGTTATCGATAAGTGCTTTTGAGGCCTCTGGCGCGGTTTCTTTTGTGTAGAGTTCAAAGTTTTTCATGTTATCTCCTATCGTGTCTGACTAAGATTTATGATTAGCCTAGTTGTTTTTGAGCAGTTGTTCAAGTTAAAATTGAACAACTGCTCAATTTTGGTATTCGTCATGGTCAATAAAGTTAAATTCAATCGCGATGAAGTAATCACGAAGGCGCAAATGCTATTTTGGAAAAATGGTTTTTCTACGACATCTACCCGTGATCTTCAAACGGTCATTGATATGCGCCCGGGCAGTATTTATTCAGCGTTTGGTTCAAAAGAAGGTTTATATTCAGAGTCTTTAAAAGTCTATGCTACGCAACTTCAGCTGTTGCTAGCGAGCCATATTGAGAATAGCGAAACGGTACTTGATGGCTTACATGCATTTGTTGTTACGGTACTTGAAAGTGCTGAAGATGGATGTGAAGTATGTATGTTAATCAAAGCAAGTACTGAGTTCGATCACACTCAGCCTAAACTTAAAACATTAACCGATGACCTTTTGCAGCAGTTTGAATACGACTTATCGACTCTATTTGATATTGCACAACAGCGTGGTGAACTACCCAACACTCATAGTGCGCTAGAATATGCTCGTTTATTTCAGATTCAATTTACTGGTTTAAGAAGTTATTTACACAGGCCAATGTCGAAACCGATGACTGAGCAGCTTATTGGTATGATGTTCACACTTATAAAAAAATATTAAAGGGTAAGGCGCTTATCACCTTACCCTCATTTATTAATGTCTAAAGTCTGACATTAATGCCGGGATACCTGGCAGCATACCTACCATTGCCATCACGCTTGTTAAGATAACAAACATCACTAATGGAATAATCCAGCGGCTCATAGGAGACAGCTCAGAGCTTCGCTCTTTACAACCAATTAAGCCCAGATTGTCGAGCAACATAGTTAATGACCAGCCAAATGCAGGGTTCACTAAGGTCGAGGAAAACACCACAATAGCAGCTGATTGCGTAGTTTTACCTTCACGGGTCATTTCCATGCCAGCTTCAAGAAGTGGGATAAACACACCGACAATCAAAGCGACGCATAACACAGGTTGCCAAATAGCTAAATCCATTGGGTAGCCCCAAATACTGGCAATGATACAAAATAATGCTGTTAACACCGCTCCCGCAGGAATTGGGCGTTTAGCGATAGCTGCTGGCACGATGTAGGTTCCCCATGACGAGGTAAAGTTAGAGCCGCCTAACAATGAACCAAATGTCTGGCGGATTGAAGCACTAAACATGGTATCGTCAATGTTCATTTGTACTTTTTCAGTGCGTTCTGGGTAACTAATTTTTTGGAATACTTGATGTCCTAAAAAGTCAGGTGACCACATGGCAACCGCAAGCACCGCGAATGGCAAGACCACTACAAAGCTCTCTAGGGTTGGTAATCCCAGCATCCAACCGGTATTTTCACCCCACCAATACATTGGGTTCATATTTGGTAAACCCGGTGCTGTTTTAAACTCAAACGGCGCCCCTAGTAAAAATGCAATTAAACCGCCAAGCAAGCAACTTAATGGCACGGCTAACCAACGTTTTTTGTAGTGCTCAAGTAAGGCGTACAACACGATAGTCGATAAAATTACAATGAAAGCAATATGGGTCATATCAATGCCTTCAGCCCATGCAAACAGCTTTTTAACCTGTGAAATCGTACCAATAAAGCCAAGGTAAAGCAGTAAACCGCCACACACGCCTCGGCTGGTTAACCCCGCCAGTAAACTCCCGCCTTTACTAAGCGCCAGTAATAGGCCAAACGCCCCTATCAGTAAACCGAAGGCCATTGGGTGACCACCCGCTGCCACCACTATCGGGATCAAAGGAATAAGCGGCCCATGCGTACCCGCTAAGTTTGCTGTTGGTAAAAAGAAGCCCGAAAATAATAAAATGAAGATCGATACAATTAACAGCTCATAACGCACGTTTTCTAAAATAAAGCCTTCACCTAAGCCCAATGGCGCTGCAAATGTTGCAGCAATTGCACCCACCATGACCACCTTGCCTATGGTCCCTGCCATGGCAGGGATAGAGTCTTCTAATTCAAACCGATAGTCACGAAATGGTAAATTTGGACGCCAACGCTTAGGCTGCATAATTTGTAATTCGTGTTCAAGGTATTCGTCACGACTCGAAAATTCACTGCTGGGTTTATGAAGATCTTGATAGCTTTGTTGCTTCTTATTCATAAGTTCTCCTACTACCTATCTTGAAAAATTGTGTGAGTTTTTATTATGCAGTTAGGGTAAAGCAGCCTGACGTAAAACACGATTAGGCAAAAGGTAGGGTATGAATTTATAAAATAGGTGTTTTTAATAAACTGAGAGCATCCGAAAATAAATTTAATACATTGATATAAATAGCTTTATTTATAAAAAATGCTTTGAAAGAGTAAGCTAAAGGTTATTTTTCAAACACATTAACTATTAGTCTAATAAATTGTATGAATAGCAGACAATCAAGTTGTTAAGTCACAGAAGACAAGCGTCACGCTTGCTTGGCGCACGAAACACGCTTCACGCCTACGGCCAAGGTTTACTTTTGTGTGGTGATTAATCATTCATGACTAAAGTCATTCCTACGATAAATGAGGTGCGAGGTGCGAGGTGCGAGGTGCGAGGTGCGAGCATGAGCTTAAGTTTCTTTGCACTATACGACTAGTAATTAATTAACGGCTCTGATAAAAATACACTGAATATGGAAGAAAACGAGCTATAAGCCCGTTAAGTTTAATGGAATTACTATCCTAGTACTTCATCACACAAGTTCTGACTAGTTGAGGGCACCATAAGCCCTCTGAAGTTTTTCACGAGCTAATTCAACATTAAACATCCAGTTTATACTTGTTCTTTCTTTATTCCGGCTCCATTCCCAGGCCGCGAGTTCTGTCTTTAGTTCTTCCATACTTGCTATACGTCTATCTAAACATTGCTTATTCATATTGCCAATCTCTATCTCGACCATATTCAACCAACTTGCGTGTTTTGGTGTGTAATGTAATTCTAGTTTATTTAAAATCCGCCGTGCTTCCTGTGGAGAAAATGCTTTATACAACGCTCCTTCTGTATGAGTTGATAAGTTATCTAACACAACTTTTATTTTGTTCGCATGTGGATAATGAAGATCAACTAAATCCCTCATACAATTAGCAAAGTCAATTTTCGTCTTTCTTTCTGTTGCTTTAACATGCCGCCACCCTCGATGGCGATCGAAGAATACAAATAAGTTGGCCACACCTACACGTTTATATTCATAATCTAACCGCTTAGTCTGCCCCGGCTTCATTGGTTGTGCCGGTCGAGTATCATCTACAAGTTGTTTCATCGCCTCATCAAAGTTAATTATAGGGTTTAACTCGTCTGCTGGCTCAGCATACAACTCGAGCACATGTTCCATCCGCGCGATATATTCAGCATCCATTGTCGCCACACACCACATCTTTTTTTGCCATGGTTTTAGTGCATTCTCTTTAAGGCGCCTCCGTATTGTTTCATACGAGATACTATCTAAATCGGTTAACGTAACTAATCGCTCTCCAAGTAAAGATAATGTCCATCTAGCGTGACCTGTTGGTGGCTTAGTGCAAGCTGTGGCGATTAACGTTGCTTCATCTTTCGCAGAGGTTTTTCTCATAGCACCACTTCGTGCACCTTCATTCATAGCTGCCGCTAGATTCTCTTCAACGAACTGGCGTTTGACTCGAAATACGGTTGAAGAACTCACTTGAACAGCTTCACATATTTGCTCTGTTGTATATCTACAACAGTCAGCTTTTAACAAAATAGCAGCCCGCTTGTACTTTCGAACATTGACCATGCCTTTTTTGCAATAGTCTACTAATTCTTGTTTTTCTTCTTCTGATAATTCAACAATATACTTTCGGTTCATAACAATATTAAGTAAGTTTATATGAGTTAAAGGATCGTTGATTAGGGTAAAAGTTCATTATGAATAAAGAAGAGTCGCCACGGTTTACAGCAAAGCAAGGTCAGTATTTAGCATTTATTTATTACTACACAAAAGTGAATGGGATTGCGCCTGCTGAAAGTGATTTTGAGCGCTACTTTGGAACCGCATCTTCAAGTGTTCATTCAATGATTTCAGTTCTTAAGAAGAAGAAATTTATAACATCAGTTACTGGAAAAAGCAGGAGTATTGAATTATTGATTGGAAAAGATCAGTTACCTGAATTTAAGTAAGGGCAACTGATCAAAATATATGTGAAAGGGTACTAGTGAGGTTCAAATGGAAATTGAAGTAACCAGACCAAAACAACATCATGATAAAATTAGAGATTACACTTTATGGGCCGATTCTAAAAAGATCGGAAAAATCAAACCCAACTCTTTAACCAACTACACAATACCTGACGACGCTAGATTCATCTGGTTCTCCATTGATTGGTGCTCTAGCCCTAAACTTTCTGTCAAAGATATTCAATCAAATAAAGTAACTGTTTCGAACACTATGAGCAGTAACTTACTATCGGGTCTATTTTTACCCATTTATTACGTTACTTTTGGTAAAAATAAATATCTAACAATTACGAGCGATGTATAACCACCCTTAATCGATTTCAGATTCGATTACTTCATCGCATAACGATATTTTTACCCTTCGTCGTGGCATAAAGCCGCTGCGACCTGTAGGCGTCACGCTTGCTTGGCGCACGAAACACGTTTCACGCCTACGGCCAAGGTTTACTTTTGTGTGGTGATTAATCATTCATGACTAAAGTCATTCCTACGATAAATAGATACAAGATGCGAGCTTGTAGCAGCGATTTCACATCGCGTTTTTCTCGCATCTCTTATCTCGCAACTAGAACTTATAGCTCCCTCTCTATTTCGTTTTTAACTTATTCAACTCATCATCTTGTTGTGCAACAAGTGCATTAAGAGTTTGGCTACCATCACCGGCTTGGGTAGATAGCTCAGCGAGTTGTGATGCGGCATCTGAAATTAACGTCAGGTTGCGGTTTATTTCTTCTGTGACCGAGCTTTGCTCTTCTGCAGCCGTTGCAATGTGGGTAATTTGTTGCGTGATTTCGTCTACTTTAACTACAACTTCGTGTAATGCATCAAATGCAACTGAGGTTTCATCTACCGCGGTCTGTGCACGCACAACACCTTGTTCAATAACCTTAGACGCATTACCTACTTCTAGCTGTAAGCTGTCAATTAAACCACTGATGTCATCGGTTGATGAACGCGTTTTTGAAGCAAGAGCCCTTACTTCATCAGCCACCACCGCAAAGCCACGACCTTGTTCACCAGCCCTTGCTGCTTCAATTGCAGCATTCAGTGCAAGTAAGTTTGTTTGCTCTGCAATCGTTCGGATCACATCTAAAATTTGTGTAATATCGTTGCTGCGTGCCGCAACTTTTTCGACCGCTTGATTAGCCTCTTTAATTTCGTCCGACATGGTTTTAACTTGGGTAACCGCAGACGACAAGCTCGATTCACTGCTAACAACTAACCCATTTATTTCATCGGCTTGTTGCGCTGACTGCTCTGAGGCTCTTGCAACTTCAAGGGCTGTTGCGCTCATTTCGTTCATAGCGGTCACTACGCTCTCAATTTCTTGGAATTGAGCTTGAACGTTGTGCTTAGTATCAACGGCAACACTAGTCGCTAGGTGAGCCTGCTCTTTGGTTTGCGTTGATACATTCTTAAGCTCACCAATTAAATCGCGCAATTTAGCAAGAAACGCATTAAAGCCAGTTGCTAATGCAATTAGCTCAGCGTGAGTATCAACATGTAAGGTCTGAGTTAAGTCACCTTCAGCACTAGCAAGGTTATCAACGCGCTTTTGAATCTGCTGTAATGGTGCCACAATTGTACGGATCACTAAGGTCATGATCACAAAGGCTGCACCAGCAATAATAATACCCGTCACCAAAATCAAACCGCCTAGTGTATTGGCATTTTCACTCATGCTATTTGCTAGCGCTTGAGGCCCTTCAAGGGCAAGCTCGGCGGGTACTTCAATCAGTAAGTTCCACTGTGTTTTAGCAAGCTTTATGGTAATTGGGTAGTTAACTAAATACTCATCACCGACTTTAAATACACCACTTTGCTTTTTCGCTTTTACGTAATTGTCTAAAGTGCTTTTAGCCACCGCCTCTTTTAACGGTCTGCCAAGCTTATCTTTGTAATGGCTGCTACCAACCACTAAATCGAGTGAGCTTAATAAAGTGACGCGAGCTTTGCCGTTATACAATTCTTTTGAGAGTTGCTCGGTCATGCTTTGAAATACAGGCAATGTTAAATCAACCCCGGCAACACCAATAAATTCGTTATCACGAAGAATGGGCACAGTTAAAGAGGTCATCATTTCAGAATAACCAGGGGTGATTTCGTATAAGTAGGGTTCCATAATACATGGCACTTTGGTGTCTTTTACACACAAGTACCACTCAGCTTCACGCTGACCAAATTCATTGAGCGTATCCACATATTTTTCAGCCGCATCGTCAACTGCCTGCTGTTCTATGCTGCCATCTCTATTACGAGTAAAGTAGATTTCTAAAGTACCTACACCAGCAACTGAGTGATCATATCCACTAATAAAATTAGCATCTCGGCCATCAAACGCATTTGCTTCAAATTGCGAATAAATAGATGAAAGAATAGTATTTTTTTGTAGCAAAGAGCGATTTAACTCAACCACCGCATCTCGAGTTAAGGTGCCTGCTGCATCGTGATCCCCTAAGATTGCTGCAAATGAGTAAGGTACTCGATAGGCTTCGTTTATGAAACCTGCAACTTGTTCACCATACGCTACGGCATTTGAGGCTAGCTTTTCTTCAACTTCGGCGACAATCAGCTTTTCTGATTGCGCAGCTAAATCTTGGTTACTGCTCGATAATTGCCACCATAAAACACTTGATAAAACAAAAACGGTTATGAAAATGCTTCCAACTGTAAGCCATAACAACTTTTTCGCTAACGCTAACTGCCGCATTGATTCTTCCTGCTACTATTATAAATCACCTTTAGTTTAGACCATTTGACTGGTTTCATTAGGATAAATATAAAAAAAGTATGATTTCTAATAATTAAAAAGTAAGTTAATAATCAGCTAAATTAATAATAAACACCAATAGGCGAAAACAATGCAGCAACACACATTTGATTTTGACCAAATTATTATAGGCTCGGGATTTGGTGGCTCTGTGAGTGCGCTTCGCCTAAGCGAAAAAGGTAACCGAGTTTTAGTACTTGAAAAAGGTCTTCGCCGCGAAGATAAAGAGTTTCCAAAGACCAACCTAGATATCAAAAACTATATGTGGCAGCCAGAAATTGGCCTTAAAGGCTGCATTCAATTTTCGTTTACCAGCAAAGTCGCAGTGTTACATGGCGTTGGTGTTGGCGGTGGCTCACAAATTTATGCCAATGTGCACCTTATTCCTGATGATGAAGTCTTTCAATCTCCTGCTTGGACACGGATAAAATCAGACTGGAAAGACAGCCTCATGCCCTACTATGGCCTTGCACAGCGCATGTTAGGTAGCGCCAAAAATACCTATACCAATGTTGCCGATCACACACTAAAAGACATTGCTGATCAGATGGGGCAAGGCGACTCATTCAAAACCGTGAACACCGGGGTGCTTTTTGCAAAACCCGGCGAAGCCTATAAAAAAGAGCTACCCGACCCATACTTTAGTGGCGATGGTCCGAGGCGAAATACCTGCCATTACTGCGGTAGCTGCATGATTGGTTGCCGCCATAATGCCAAAAATACTTTAATGAAAAATTACCTGTACTTTGCAGAACGCAACGGTGTAGAGATAAGACCTAGCTCTGAAGTAATCAAAATCATCCCGCTTAATGCAGATGGCAGCGCCGGATACAAAATTAAAATTAAAGATACCAGCCATCGCAATAGCCATATTTATACGCTGACAACACGGGGCGTCGTGCTAAGCGCAGGGGTGATGGGCACTGTGCCTTTGCTTTTAAAAATGCGCGATAAAGACAAAACACTGCCAAATATTTCAGCTTGGCTAGGCCAGCAAATTCGCACTAACTCAGAAACCCTCACCACCGCGAACAATACCACTAAAAAAGTTGATGATGGCGTTGCGATCAGCTCATTTATTTCGGTCGACAAAGACACCAACATTGAAATTTGCCGGTTTAGAGAAGGCGCTGATGGCACATGGCTATATTTACCTTACGTTCCTATGGTGACAGGCAAAGGCCTCAAGCGCATTGCTAAGTTTTTAGTGAATACACTGCGCCATCCAATAAAAACAGCTAAAGTATTGCGGCCAAAAGGCAAAGCCCGCAGCTCAATTGTATTTTTGGTGATGCAAAAATCCGAGGCGTTTATTCACCTTGAATGGCGACGCAAGTGGTATCGGTTATTTAAAAACAGCATTACTGCGGTGCAAAAAGACAATGACACGCCGCTTAGCGTTAGTTTTCCAAAAGCAGAAGAAGCAACCAAACTCTACGCCGAAAAACTCGGTGGCGTGCCCGGTTCAGCCTTAACTGAAGTGCTCTTTGGTGCCCCAATGACGGCGCATATAATGAGTGGAGTCGCCATGGGCACTGATGCTTCTAACGGTGTTGTTGATAGCTCAGGTGAAGTGTTCGGCTATCAAAACCTACGTGTTATTGACGGCTCAATCATACCGGGTAATTTAGGGGTAAACCCATCATTAACCATTACCGCATTGTCGGAATACGCAATGAGCCAAATACCGGTATTCGATGCAGCCCGAGCAAGTAAGATAAAACCAATACAATTTAGTGAACCACGCGAAGGTCTAGTATCAGCACTTACTGGTTCAGGCGATTTAGCAAAATCGATTGCTGAAAAACAAAAAAGCCGTGCATAAAGCACGGCCTATTTTGGTAAATAGCGATTAGATCACTGATAACTCTACAGCAATGTTACCGCGTGTTGCGTTTGAGTATGGGCATACTTCGTGCGCTTTATTAACCAGTGCAAGAGCGGTCTCTTTATCAAGATCGCCTACCGATACCGCAAGCTTAACTGCAATACCAAAACCACCTTCGATAGGACCAATTGATACTTCAGAGTTAATGTGAGTATCTGCTGGTAATTTAATTTTTGCTTGGCCTGCCACTAACTTTAATGCGCCGATAAAACAAGCCGCGTAACCAGCTGCAAATAACTGCTCAGGGTTTGTACCTTGACCATCATCACCACCTAACCCTTTAGGAGTTGATAGTGCCACATCTAAACGACCATCGTCTGATTTTGCTGTGCCTTCACGGCCACCTGTTGCTGTTGCTTTTGCTGTGTATGCGACGCTTTGTAGTTCTTTCATGATTACTCTCCTAATTGAGTGAAAATATATTTTGTATGCAAAATATATTAGATCAGCTTTTTCAGGATTGCAAATACTTTGCATGCAAATTAAAATGCTCGTGTTGAATTTTGAGGATCGAGTATGAAATACCCACAACTAAAATTAGATAACCAGCTATGCCACCGCTTGTATATGGCATCGAATGGGATTGCCCGTGCGTATCGAGATTCTCTCAATCAATTAGATTTAACCTACCCACAGTACGTAGTTATGATGGCGCTGTGGGAAAAAGATCAGATCAGTATTGCTGAGTTACTTGAAAAAACCGCCATAGATGGCGGTGCGATGACGCAAATTTTGAAAAAAATGAGCGATAAAGCATTGTTGTCAATCACTAAGGATAGCCATGATAAACGCAAACGACTCGTGCAGCTCGAAGCCAAAGGCAAGGCGATGCAAGATCAAGCCGCTGAGATACCGTCGCAAATTCGTTGTCGCTTCCCGAGCATTAACGAACAACAAGCACTGCAACTAATTGAATTACTCGATTTAGTAAATAGTGACCTTAATTAACAAAAATTATTTGAAAGTGAATTTGGATTACACCTCTTTTTAATATAATTCTATACGCTATAGTGTTTAAAACTCATCAATACGGACACCATCATGAAAGCATTTGGATACACTACAGCAACCCCAACGTTATCTGACTCATCACTACAAGCGATTGAATTAGCTGATCCCGTTGCGACAGGTCACGACATTCTTGTCGCCGTAGAAGCAATTTCAGTAAACCCTGTAGATACTAAAATTCGCGCTAACGTTTCACCAGACAATGGCTACAAAGTTATTGGCTGGGACGCCGTGGGGACGGTTAAAGCTGTTGGCGACAAAGTATCGTTATTTAATGTCGGTGACCGTGTGTTTTATGCTGGCGACTTAACGCGCCAAGGCAGTAATGCTGAGCTGCAACTTGTTGATGAACGCATTGTCGGTCTTGCACCAACAAGCCTGAGTAATAGTGAAGCAGCCGCCCTGCCCTTAACAAGTATTACGGCATGGGAGCTATTGTTTGACCGCTTACAGATTGAAAAATCTCAAAACAATAAGCCAACCTCTGTATTAGTAATAGGTGCTGCAGGTGGTGTAGGCTCAATTTTAGTGCAGCTTGCCAAACAGCTTACCAATTTAACCGTTGTTGGTACCGCCGCACGAGAAGAAAGCGCCAACTGGCTTAAAGGTTTAGGTGTTGATCATGTGCTTGATCATAGCAAAAACCTTAACGAGCAACGTCTTGCGGCCGACCTGAATGAATTTGATTACGTAGTGAGCTTAACGCACACCGACCAACACCTTGATAGCATTATGGAAGTGATCAAGCCACAAGGTAAATTGGCACTGATCGACGACCCTGCAAGCTTTGATATTTTGAAGTTAAAGCGTAAAAGTATTTCGTTGCATTGGGAGTTTATGTATACCCGCTCAATGTTCCAAACAGAGGATATGATTGCCCAGCATCAGCTTCTATCAGAACTTGCCACCTTGGTTGATAACGGCACAATTAAAACAACATTGGGTGAGCATTTAGGTAAGATAAACGTAGCAAACCTTATTAAAGCCCATGGGATTTTAGAATCTCACAAAGCTCGCGGAAAGCTTGTGTTGGAAGGGTTTGAGTAACGAGGAATGAAAAACGAGGTGCGAGCACGTAGCAGCGATTTCATATTGCGTTTTATTCTCGTATCGCACCGACCTCACCCATGTCGCGGAATAAAGCCGCTACTACCTGTAGGCGTCACGCTTGCTTGGCGCGCGAAACAAAAAATTAAGATTCAAGTTACGAGATGTGAGGGGCGAGCATGTAGCAGTGATTCCACATCGCGTTTTATTCTCGTATCGCCCCTACCTAACCAATATCGCGGCATAAAGCCGCTACTACCTGTAGGCGTCACGCTTGCTTGGCGCGCGAAACAAGTTTCACGCCTACGGCCAAGGTTTTACTTTTGTGTAGTGGTTAATTATTCATGACTAAAGTCATTCCTACGAGAAATAGATACGAGTAAGTAGTAGCGATTTCACATCGCGTATTTCCTCGTTCAACAATAAAAGCACGCATCATTAAAGTGCATTACTGCATTTGCCTTTCACTATTTTAGTGCCTGATTTTAGGGGTACCCAAACCACCATGAGTTAACTTATTGATTTTTAAAGCATATAAATTTAATAAAGGTTTGGCACAGATCTTCCAATAGTGAGTGTGAACTGGCACTAACAAGGAGACTAACGTGACTAACTTCTTTCACACTCTTTATCTACTTTGGCGATTAGACATCAGCACATGGCATATACATGAAGCAAACGATCCGCATAATGTTGCTGATTTGGAGCGTCGCTATGTTAAATAATGACCCAGCATTTGTTGAAGCGCTAAAAAAAATTTCGGTGCACCAACTGACAATCACCGAAGCGTCTGAGCAGTACCACATTCCTAAGCGTGTGTTATATAAAGCTGCACGACAGCAACAAGTTAAACAGAACAAACAAAAAGCGTATTTAATTGCCACTCAGAAACGCCTTCAACAAAGTTTGCGTCATGTCGAATTAGAGTTAGCTGGCTTCAGCTAAATAACTTCTGTATGGTTAAAATACATGCACAAAAATGATGGACAAAGTATGCACGCAGTAGAAGTTAATTTTGATGGCTTAGTGGGGCCTACTCACAATTACGCGGGATTATCGTATGGCAATGTCGCTTCACTAAGTCATGCCTCTTCACATTCAAACCCTAAAGAGGCTGTACTTCAAGGCCTTGAAAAAATGAAGGCGATGCACGAGTTAGGACTAGAGCAAGGTATCTTTGCACCTCATGCTCGCCCCGACATTAATGTGCTGAAGCGTTTAGGCTTCACAGGCACCGATAGCCAGATTATTGAAAAAGCATTTAAAGCCGACCCAGTTTTACTGCGAGCTTGTTACAGTGCATCGGCAATGTGGACAGCCAATGCTGGCACTATCTCGCCTTCAGCCGATACCCTTGATGGCAAAGTACACTTTACGGCTGCTAACTTAAATAATAAGTTTCACCGCTCGCTAGAACCCGTTACAACTACAGCGTTATTAAAAGCCATGTTTAACGATGAGCGTTACTTTAGCCATCATACGCATTTACCTGCTCAAGGCTTTTTTGGTGATGAAGGCGCCGCAAATCATAATCGATTATGCGACAGCCATGCAGATACAGGGCTTGAGATCTTTGTTTATGGGGCAAGTAGTTTTAATAGCGCCTTACCAAAACCTGTTAAATTTCCTGCAAGACAATCTCTTGAGGCTTCGCAAGCAGTTGCCCGTTTGCATCAGCTAAAGCCAGAAAATCAGTTATTTATTCAACAAAATCCTGATGTGATAGATCAAGGTGTCTTTCATAACGATGTGATCGCTGTGGCCAATGGCAATGTACTTTTATGCCACGAACAAGCCTTTTTGCACCAAGCAGATACGCTGAAACAAATTAAACAAGCCTACCTTGGCAACAAGCCGCTACATATTATTGAAGTGCCAACCAATAAAGTGAGCATTACAGATGCTGTAAGCAGCTATTTATTTAATAGCCAATTAATTACCTTAAGTGATGACAGCATGATACTGGTTGCCCCTAAAGAGTGTCAGCGCAATCAAGCTGTTCACGATTACATTCAAGAAATGATTTTGGCTGATAACCCTGTTCAGCAAGTGCGCTTTTTTGACTTGCGCCAAAGCATGCAAAATGGCGGTGGCCCTGCTTGTTTACGCTTGCGTGTTGCACTCAATTCGGACGAACTGGCAGCGGTTAATCCGGCAGTACGATTCAGCGAAGAAAAATATACCCAACTAGTAAATTGGGCGAATAAGCATTATCGTGACTCGTTAAGTAGTGACGACTTTGCCGATCCGATGCTTTTAACCGAAAGCTATCAGGCACTTGATGAGCTAACCAGCTTACTTAACTTAGGTTCTGTGTATCCATTTCAACAAGAATAAATAATGAAAATTAAAGCAGTGCATTCTATAAAAGGGGTGTCGAAATCCCTCAATAATTTGCTAATTGATAGCGTGGCCAGTGGCGCATCAATTGGCTTTATTGCTCCTTTATCATTACAGTCAGCACACGACTACTGGCAAGGGGTTGATAGAGATTTAGCAACGCCTTACCGTAGGCTTTACCTTGCCCTAGATGGTGATACGGTGATTGGTTCAGTACAGCTTTCTTTATGCGCCAAAGCTAATGGCGCTCACCGCGGTGAAGTAGAAAAGCTCATGGTGCACAGCGAATATCAAGGCCAAGGAATTGCAAAACAATTGATGAATAGCCTAGAGACCGACGCGCGTATTTTAGGTATTCAATTACTATTACTTGATACCCGCCAAGGTGACACTGCCTCATATTTGTATCGTAAACTCGATTATATTGAAGCGGGCACTATTCCTGGATTTGCGAAAAGTTCCTCCGGTGAATTTGATGCAACAGTGTATTTTTATAAGCAGGTCGCATAAACCAGCTTCAATAGCCTATCGATCTAACCATAAAGTCGACTAATAAAACTTTTGAAAAGTACTAAACTAGTACTGCGGATTTTTATTAGGAGCGATAAATGGCGCTATCAATACAGCAACGGGTACTCTTTCTAGCCCTACTTCCCCCCCTACTCATTGCAATTATGCTGACACTCTACAACTATGTGCAATCAAAACACAGTGGTGCACAAACCGTTGAAAGTTTTGCAACACAAATGGAAAACGACCGTAAGTCTGAAGTTAGCAATTACCAAAAAATTGCCATGAGCTCGATTGCTAACCTCATCGCACAAGATGATGGCTCTAATACTGAGCAACTACAAAACCAAGCAAAAAGCATTTTACGTAATTTGCGTTTTGATGATGCTGGCGATACTGGCTATGTGTTTGTTTATGATGTAAAAGGTGTCAACATTGCCCATGGGGTTAATACCTCTCTTGAGGGTAAAAACCTTTATGATTTCAAAGATCCTAATGGGGTTTATCTCATTCGAGAACTGATTGATGCTGCAAAGAACGGCGGTGGTTATGTGCAGTATTCTTGGAAAAATACCAATGGCAGTGTGAATCCTAAGCTCGGCTATGCCGCTTTGGTACCAAAATGGAATTGGGTGCTAGGAACAGGTTTTTGGATCAGTGGTCTTGAGCAACAAGTCGCAGCGACAGAACAACGCGTTAATGAAGGTATCGATAATGCCTTTATAAACACCATCATCGCTTCTGTATTTGCTGTCGCAATTACCGCAGCTATTGCAGTGGTGGTATCGCGCAGTATTACTAGCCCTTTGCACACAACCGTACTAGCAATGAACGATATATCACAAGGTGATGGTGATTTAACCCAACGTTTAATGGTGAAACGAGACGATGAACTCGGCAAGCTTGGCAGTTCATTTAACCGCTTTGCCGATGACGTTGGTAAAATGGTTATTGATATTCGCCAATCATCGCAATCGATGAATCAAGCGTCACATAAGCTCAACGAGCTACTTGCCAATATGCACGCAGGTATTAATCGCCAACATGAAGAAAGTGAACAAGTTGCAACCGCAATAAACGAAATGTCGGCGGCGTCAATGGAAGTTGCACGCAGTGCGCAAGAGGCCTCAACGGCTGCTGAGCATGCCGATCATTTAGTTAAGCAGGCTAACAACCAGTTGCTCATTGCCATAAAGGTGATTAACGGCCTTGCTAAACAAGTTGATGAAGGGGCGAATGCGGTTGATCAGCTTAATCAACAATCGAGTCAAATTGGTAGTGTGCTTGATGTGATCAGAAACATTGCCGAGCAAACAAACCTACTAGCACTAAATGCGGCAATTGAATCTGCCCGAGCTGGTGAAGCGGGTCGTGGCTTTGCGGTGGTGGCTGATGAAGTGCGAACGCTAGCAAAACGCACGCAAGATAGCACTCATGAAATAGAGGCGATGATTGAGCAAGTACAACAAGGAACAACAACTGTAAATAACATTATGCAGTCAATCAAATCAGGCAGTGCAACCAGTGTTAATGAAGCGGGCGAAGTCGAAAAAGCACTCAATGAAGTATTGCTTTCGGTTAACACTATCACGTCACAAAATGCACAAATAGCCACAGCTGCTGAAGAGCAAACATCAGTGTCTGAAGCGATTAACCAAAACATGACGACCATTGTCGATATTGCGAATAAAACCGCCAATGATACCGATGTAGCCACATCGTACATGCACGAGCTGACAGACACAGCAACTCAGTTAGAACAAAATGTAAGTCGTTATAAAACCTAATATCTAGCGCCATGGTTAAGCAGGTAAATGTGCCTGCTTAACAAAAATCATTGGTCTTTTGTAAGTTCTTTAACCAATCAAACAAATCGTTATCGTAGCGCTTTAAGCGTTGTTGGTGTTTGTCATTAAGGCTATAAAACGGCGCAAAGCAAATATATTTTTCGCCCATAACAAGCACTAATCGCAAACCAAAAAACGAGTAATGGTGAATAAATTGCACTTGTCTTGCATGCATATGGCGGCATTGCCCGAATAAATTGCGGTAATGCACACCGTGGCGGCATACCGTTAAATTGCGTTTTGAATTGAATACAAGTACCGCTAATAGTAATGAAACAGAGCACAACAAAAAACTAAAAAGTAAATTACTTACCTCCGATTTACTATTCATAAACCCCACTAGTAAAAGCATATTTACTGCACTTAATAATGCCCAGCTCATAAGCTCAAAGCGCTTTTCCAAGTCAATAACCTTCATTTTCGTTCCTAGGTTCTTATTTTTTGTCATGGTGTCAGCAAAATGTGGAAGAAAAATGGATTTACCTAAAAAGCATTCTAAACTTGCAGTTATTTTTTATTCTGACTTTCAGCTTGTTACATAAAAGGTACAAAGGTGTTAATCGAAACTTATCATTAGAAGTTCAAGTTACATTAAGTTTTAGTTATTACACTGCTAATAAATTTTTAGAACACAAAGGGAAGAAATGATGAACTTTAAAACTACATTACTTAGCAGCGCCGTTTTATTTGCACTTGTTGGTTGTGGCTCAGATAACGACAAGAACGACTCGGTTGATCCTCAGCCGCAAACTGCACAGTTCACATTAGGTGTGTCTGATGCACCAGTGACAGGTTTAAAAGCTGTAAATGTTGTGTTTGATTCAATCACATTGAAAACCCAAGGTGGAGAAGAATTCACGTTTGAGACCCGTGAAGATAATGATGAAACCATGCCTGAAATGGTTAATTTATTAGACTACACAGGTGATGATGTATTTTCTTTATTAGAAGATGAAGAAGTGCCTGCTGGCGAATATCAATGGATCCGTGCAGATGTGATCAATGGTGACACAAACGATTTAACCATGACTTCGCATGTTGTTTACGAAGATGACAGCATTGCACCACTGGTTGTTAAACGTAAAGGCAACGATGGTATCGGTGAAATTCAACTTGATGGCTTTACCCTTAACCAAGCTGGTAACGACTTTGTTATTGAATTTGACCTTAAAAAGTCATTAGTTGATCCACAAAATAATGATGAGATCTTCTTAAAACCACGCGGTGTTCGCTTAGAAAACCTTGCTGAATCTGAAGATATCGAAGGCACTGTAAGCGACGTACTTATCGCTAACTGTGAAACAGATAATATCGATATCGCACTAGAAGATGGCTCATTCGGTCATGCTGTTTACCTATATAGCAGCGATGTTGAAATGCCAATGGACAACTATGAAGTTAACGAAGATGAAACACCATTAGATGCACCTCTTGCAACGGCGGATGTTGTGTTCGATAGCGAAGATAACCAATTCGAATTTGAACTTGCGTTCATTCAACCTGGTGACTACCAACTTGCTTATACCTGTGCAGCGCATATCGATGACGCTGAAACGCAAGACGAAGCATTTACGCTTTATCAAGTAAAACCAATTACAGTAACATCGGGTGAAGACTTAGACGTGTCTTTCACTGTTTCTGAATAATATTGGCATACCCCATTAAAAAGCCCGCGCTGCGGGCTTTTTAATTATTGGCCACCCATTTAGCGACTCCTAGTGCTTCCATCACAAACTCAACAGATAATGCAGCTAAAATTAACCCCATAATTCGCGTTAGTATCGATGCACCGCCAACCCCAATAACTTTCAAAATTCGCTCACTTAACAACAGCAATAATAAAGTGATCAATAACACTACCAGCATTGTTATTGCCGAAATTACTTGTTCCTGAACGCTATAAATATGGTTATCGGTAATTAGAATAACCGCTAAAATTGCACCCGGCGATGCTGTTGCGGGAATTGCTAAAGGGAATACAGAAATATCGTGCTGTGACTCAACATCACCTTGCTGGGCCTCATCAGCAAAAATCATTTGTAGACCGAACAGAAATAAAATAATGCCACCAGCAACTTGGAACGACAACAAACTAATACCCATTGCAGTTAACAGCAACTGCCCTATGACAATCGCTCCAATTAATACAATGGCAGCATAACCCACCGTTTTAAAAGCAGTCTTTCGCCGCCTATCGGCAGGCAATTTAGCTGTTAAAGCAGCAAACAACGCCATTGTGCCGATAGGGTCTATTGTTGCCCAAATGACTAAAAAATCATGCAAAACTTTATCTAACATATGTACCTTAAAATGAGAATACACTCCTTTTACATTAGCAATTTTTTGCACTAATAAGTATTACACAGATCCTTGAGTTATTGAGCTGCAGATTTTTAGAGCCTTTTTGTAACGATTTAATGACAGGAAAACTCTTAATTAGCCAAATACTAAAACCGGCATAGCCTCCCCTTGTAGCTATGCTGGTTTTCTCGTTGTTACTATCTGAATATGTTAATATTATAAGCCTTACCCAAACAGCCTAGGCTTTGTTATGACATCGCGTATTCTCAAATCGATTTTTTACTCATCTTTTCTATTAGGCTCTGCTGTATTTTTGCAAGGTTGCCAAGAACAACCTCAATCAGATCAAATTGCCGTCACCGGCGGGCTTATCCAAGGGCAAAAAGAAGGACGTTTTATTGCCTATAAAGGCATTCCGTATGCTGCAGCTCCGGTGGGAGAGTTACGCTGGCGAGCACCGCAACCTGTGCCCAAGTGGCAAGATATAAAAGTGCTTAACGATTACGCGCCTGACTGTATGCAAAAGCCGTTTGCAGCCGATGCAGCGCCGCTGACAACAACCCCTTCGGAAGATTGCCTTTATTTAAATGTATTTAAACCCACTAAACCCAGCGATACTCCTTACCCTGTTGTGGTGTGGATACACGGGGGTGGTTTTATAAATGGTGGCGCATCACCTGCTGTTTATTCAGGTGAGAGCTTTGCTAAACAAGGGGTTATTTTTGTTAGCTTTAATTATCGCTTAGGCCGATTTGGCTTTTTTGCGCACCCTGCTCTGAGTCGTTTTGAGAACGATGCGCTTGGCAACTACGCTTTAATGGATCAAATTGCGGCACTTGAATGGGTGAAACAAAATATCGCTCAATTTGGTGGTGATGCTGCAAAAGTGACACTCATGGGTGAATCTGCAGGAGGCGCATCGGTACATGCGATGATGCAAACCCCTGCTGCTAATGGCTTATTCCAGCAAGCGATTATTATGTCAGCGGGCGGACGAGAGCTATTTAAGCAGTTGCCACTTAATAGTGATGATGACACCGTGTTAAGTGCCGAAAAAATTGGCGAAAACTTTGCCAAACAACACACCATTTTAGGCAGTGATGAAAATGCTCTTGCTGCACTGCGTGAGTTATCTGCCGAAGACGTGGTTGATAACCTAAATTTGAGCACATTAAATCGACAAAATAATGATGAGTCTACTTACGTTGGCGGGCCAATTATTGATGGCACTATCATCAATTCGGCGACAGAAGCGCGCTTGAGTAAAGGCACATTTAGCCATGTTGCGACCATGGTTGGCACAACAGATATGGATTTAGGCTTTGCTAATTTTGCTTCTAAAGAGGCGCTATTCGCAAGTTTTGCCCCGCACAGTACACAAGCAAAAATGACTTACGATGCAAGCGGCGAAACGCCATTGCCTTTACTCAATTACCAAGTTGGGCAAGATGCTTTAATGCAAGAGCCAGCAAGGTTCGTTGCAAAACGTGTGACAGATATGGGTAACGATGCCTTTTTGTATCGATTTGGTTATGTGGCGCAAACCTTAGATAAACCTGGTGCAGAGCACGCCAGCGAAATTCCGTACTTCTTTAATACTGTGGCTGCTAAATATGGACATGTAACCACTGAGCAAGATAAGCAAGCTGCTAAAATAATGCACCGTTATGTGACGAACTTTATTAAGTTAGGCACACCAAATGGCCCAGGTTTGCCGACTTGGCAAGCATATAAAAATGATGAATCTTTTATACTGCAAATGAATAAATCAGGGACTGCAGAGTTTTTACCGGACCCCTTACAAGCGCGGTTAAACATCACAGCAACCAAAGCTGAAAAGTAATAATTAAATAAGGCGCTTAATATAAGCGCCTTATTTTTATCCTTGCTGCTGAACATACTCAAGCGCTGTCATCTTGTGGTATGTCACATTAGGATGAAATACGTGAGTAGGATCTGGGTCTACTACTTCAATTGGCGTGCCTTGACTGCGTGCAATGTCGAGTGCCATTTGCGTAATGTTGACGCTAAACGAGGTGCCGATAAAGACGATTTTATCGGCATCGAGCATACGCTGTTGCGCCTCAGAGATTCGATAAAGCTCAGTGTAGTATTCATCAAATAACAACACGTACGGCTTAAACGATTCGTTTAGCTTGGGGCTTTCATTATTAATATTGAACACCTCAAGCAAGGAGTGGTGGAGGTTGTCTTCGTTTACTTTATCCCACGGCGCGTTAAAAGCCATCACATCGTCACCTTGATGGTGAAACAGTGTCATTTGATCTAAGCGACCATGAATAGCAATAAAATCAGTGTTTCCAGCTTTGCCATCAAGGCCATCAATATTTTGCGTAATGAGATTTTTATCACTCAACCAATGATGAACCTCATTAGGGCCGTGATGGCGGTAGGTTGCAAAACGATGATAATACCAAGCTAAAAATTCGCGAGGGTTGTTTTGGTACATAGCACGGGTTGCCATTTCCATCGGCGTATAATTTTTGCTACCAATGGTCCAATAACCATCTTCACCACGAAAGGTTGGTATACCGCTAGCGGCACTCACTCCCGCTCCAGTAATATAGAGTGTATTCATAGAGATAACTTTACCTTGTAACCAAGCGCATCGGCTGTCACTTGTTGATTATTGTCCATACCACCCAGACGATACAAACTTCCTTGGTGCTCTAATAAACCTCGATGATCCATGCTCGCGGTATCGGCTTTTGGCATTACTTGCCATGTGTTTTTTTCAATATCAAAGCGCCAAACATGATCACTCGCTGGTGCTGGTTTGCCATCGTATCCCATGCCATTGTAGTTATATGGGTTATCAGAGCCTCCCATCATATAAATATCGCCATTAAAACTGGTTGCTGCCATACGGTAATGGGCAACACCTGTAGGGTGCGGCACGGTACGCCAATCTATTTTTAATGGGTTATCAGCATCAATCGTGCCTTTTAAACACTGTGCAACCGCAGCAAAAGAGCGGCGCTTATCAGCATTCGCCTGTGTTTTAACGCCATCACACACCAATAGAGTGTTTCCACTAATTGCCGCTGCTTGGCCAAACACCGGTTGACCTAAAAACGGCGATGCCTGTTGCCAAGTATCTGTTTGCGTATCATACACTTGTACTAAGTTAACATTACCATCGTTATGCCAACCACTGACCAAATAGATATAACGCTGCTGGTACTTAAGTGCCACACTGTCATCCACCGGAACAGGCATACTGGCAAGTTGCGTATATGAATTAGAGAGCACATCATAGCGATATACATCGGGTGTAGAGATTTCTTGATGATCGGCGCTAACGGTATACCCACCAAATACATAGGCATGCTTACCAACCCCCACTGCGGTACTTGCCAAGCGCCCAGTAAGGGGCAACGTACTTGGCACAGCTTTAGCCGCTTGCCAGGCGTTATCGCCCACTTTAAGGACCCACACTTTATTATGAACATCGGTATGTGCCTTGCCTGAGCTCAAGCCCATAAAGCTTAAAAAGTAGGCTTGCTCATCAATAACAACTTTGGCGACAGCATTGTTCGCGACGGGTTCAGGTAAAGCAGGAATGGTTGCAAGTGCAATAGAAAATAACAGGCTCATAAATTAAACAGGTAACTTAACACGTCTCTTAAGAATACCATTTTATGAGCCTGAATAAAGGCTCGCTATTAGTAAGCAATACTAATACGTTGATTTAAATGCGCTGCCGACTGTGCTTCATCAAGCATCGCTTTAGCATAATCAGTAACTGATATTTTGCTTTCGCCATTTGCATCAGTAAAGAAGCTGTCGCCACCAACACGGTACGGGCCTTCTGACTCCCCAGGGTAAATGACCGCTGCCGGTGAAACAAAAGTCCAAGCTGTATCTGCTGCTGATGCTCTAAATACATCAAGTGCCTCACCTTGAGCAATGGCTTCTGCTTTGTATTCAGCAGGAAAGTCTGGGCTTGATACCAGAGTTACACCGGGTGCCACTTCTAAGCTACCAGCTCCGCCCACCCATAAAATACGTGTGCCAGTACCTGCAAGCGCGTTTAATAATTGCTTTGCTGTGTTTGCAACAATTTCATGATTCCCTAAAGCACGACCACCAATTGCCGCAATAACAACATCACTACCTGCAGCTGCAGTTGCGATATCGTCTTTAGTTAAATCAAATTCAGTCACAGTGACGTTATCTTGGGTTACTTTACTTGCGTCTCTAACTAATGCATTAACTTGATGACCACGTGCGATTGCTTCTGAAGTAATGTGGCTGCCAATCCAACCTGTTGCGCCAATAACTGCTAATTTCATGAGGAATTCTCCGTTGCTTGTTTCAATGATTGCAGTTTACTTGTTCACCAATTACTGATAAATACACTATATAGATACAAATTGTTTCATTTTAAGATACCAATGGATAAACTCACTTCAATTACTAGCTTTGTCGAAGTTGCCCGTACAGGCAGTTTTACTCAGGCTGCAGAGCATCTAGGTTTAAGCCGATTACAAGTTTCTAGGCATATTCAAGACATTGAAAAGTGGCTAAATTTAAGGTTGTTTCATCGCACAACACGCAAAGTAAGTTTGACCCTTCAAGGCGAAGAAGCCCTTAGCTATTGCCAGCAAATATTAAATCAAGTGTCTGATTTACAAAGCCGAGCACACAGTCATAACAACGAATTGGTAGGTACCATTCGCGTTGCCTCCCCGATTGGGCTTGGCCAACATAAGCTATTTGATGCCATCGAAGAGTTTACCAAACGCCACCCGCAGACGCGATTTGAACTGTTACTTTCTGATAGTTTATCGCAGCTGGTTGATGACCGCGTTGATATCGCTTTGCGTTACATCCACCAGCCCGATGAAGGTCTTATTGCCCGTAAGCTAATGTATATCGCAACCGCCGTATGTGCCTCTAACGATTATTTAGCTGTGCACCCACAGATTTTTGAGCCGAGTGACTTATCTGTTCACAATTGTCTTGTTCATAACAAACACACTATTTGGCAATTTCAACACGGCGACAACACACAAAAAGTGACCGTGAAGGGCAACATTGTTGCCAACGATATGGGGGTGCTTCTAAAAGCAGCAAAACAAGGAATCGGGGTGGCTCACCTACCATGCGATCTCGCCAATGACTATTTGGCATCGGGTGAGCTTGTAAAAGTACTGCCAGAGCATACTACTATGGGCTCTCACTTATGGGCGGTGTATTTATCGCGTAACTTCCAACAAAATGTAGTCAGAGCGTTCATCGACTTTTTAGCAGAGCACTGGCAACACGATATTTTATAATCTAAACCTGCTGCAAATACGTATAAGCTACAAAAAGGAGCCGGAATGCAGCACTTAGATCATGAAGTATCACGCATCATAGAGATGGCGTGGGAAGACAGAACCCCGTTTGAAGCAATAAACCAACAGTTTGGTTTAAATGAAAAAAACGTTATTGCACTGATGCGTGAGCAATTAACGAGCTCGAGTTTTAAACTCTGGCGAAAGCGCGTATCAGGGAGACAAAGTAAACATATTAAACTTCGCCATCCCGATATTTTAAGAGGTTATTGCAAAACTCAATATAAGCACAGGTAACACTATTTAAGTTGGTCAGCGAACTGACCAACCGCATCGACCACTTTTTGTGCGCCATTTTGAATATCTGACATAACTTTGCCAGATTCAGTTGCTAGGCTGTAGCCTTGTTCAGCTTTGCTCTTACCTTGTTCTATAACTTCAACTGTATTTTGAGTCAGTGCCCTGTTTTGCTGTACAACATCAACAATTTCAACAGTCGCTTTTGAAGTACGTGAAGCGAGCTGTCTTACCTCATCAGCAACAACAGCAAAGCCCCTTCCTTGTTCGCCAGCACGAGCTGCTTCAATCGCTGCATTAAGCGCTAATAGGTTTGTCTGATCAGCAATACTACTGATACTTTGAACTATATTTGCGATTTGCTGAGACTGTTTATCAAGTGCTGTGATCTCATTTGCTGCTTGTTCCATTTTATTTGCAAGTTCATCCATAACACTAACCATATTACTGAGTACTTCAGCTCCTTGATGAGCGATTTGATCAGTTTCAGTCGAGGTACTATAAGCAATGTCAGCTGCTTGAGACACAGCTATTTCACGATTTACTTGATCAGTAATCACCGTTGCAAACTTAACAACCTTATAAAGCTCCCCTTGTTCACTAAACACAGGATTATATGTGGCTTCTAACCAAACGGGATCACCATATTTATTAACACGTTTGAATCGAGAGGAAACAAACTCACCTTTTTGTAGTTTCTGCCAAAATGCCGCGTACTCTGATGAGCTTGCTTCTTCAGGTGAACAAAACATACTATGGTGCTTACCAATAATTTCGTGTTCTTTATAGCCGACACCCAGTAAAAATTGCTGATTTGCTTTTAATACATGACCCGTTAAATCAAACTCGATTACGGCCATAGAGCGATGAATTGCTTTTACTAAGTCCTGGTTTTCGCGTGACGATTCAATCGTGCGTGTTAGTGCATTTGCATGCAATGTAAAATGAAGAAATTGGTTTTGCTTATTTACCACAGGATGAACGAACACTCTTAGCCAAGCCTCTTCACCTTTAGCATTGACCAACTGAACGGCTCCTGCCCATGGCTTTTTGTTTTGTAGTGCGTGTTTAAAGTTCAGATAGTGTTCTGTTTTTCGCGCCAATTGCGGCACTAAATCAAGTAATGCAATCCCATCAAGTTGATTTGCGCTAAAACCCAGTTCAATTTGAACTTGGGGATTAGTATCAATAACACAGCCTTTGCCATCAAGCGTTAATGTAAGCATTAGCTCATCAAGATTTTGCTTTATTTGAGAAACCCTAAATAATTCGTCTTCAAGATTGGTTATTTTATTTTTTAGTGGCTTGGTAGAAAACATGGGGTACATCACTTCATTGCTAAATTAAAATTCAAACAGTGAACTCATTTACTTAAAAAGTTACTGAATATTAAACTATTACAATATATCCCTATATTTCTATGATATGGAGTTTCAAGAAGTGAGACAAGGTATTCCTTCCAATTCGCAAAAAATAGGAGGAGCTTTAAGGAAATTGAACCGCATTGATAACACAGCAAAATTTCGTTATTAGGTTGCTTATAATAATCTGTACCTGCATCCATGCAGATGTCTAAAGCTTATTGCAAATTAGAATCACTTATTTAACTGGTTAGCAAACTGGCCAACTGCATCAACAACTTGCTGTGCTCCATGTTGAATATCTTCCATTACTTGTCCTGATTCATTCGACAAAGCAAGACCTTGCTCTGCTTTGACTTTCCCTTGTTCTATAACCTTTACTGTATTTTGAGTTAATGATTGATTTCGCTGAACAACTTCCACAATCTCTTCAGTTGCTTTAGATGTCCGAGATGCTAATTGCCTAACCTCATCTGCAACCACCGCAAAACCACGGCCTTGCTCACCTGCACGAGCAGCTTCAATTGCAGCGTTAAGCGCTAATAAGTTAGTTTGATCAGCAATACTACTAATGCTTTGTACAATACTTGCTATATGTTGCGACTGCTTATCTAAGGCTGCGATTTCTTGCGCCGCTTGCTCCATCTGTAAAGCAAGTTCATCCATAACAGCCACTGTGTTTTTAAGTACTTCAGCTCCTTTTACAGCGAGTTTGTCGGTTCCTGTTGAGGTACCGTAAGCAATCTCTGCCGCTTGAGAAATTGCATGCTCACGATTCACTTGTTCAGTGATCACAGTTGCAAATTTCATTACTTTATAGAGATCCCCAAAATCATTAAAAATCGGATTGTAAGAGGCCTCAAGCCAAACGGTATTACCAAACTTATCAACACGTTTAAAGCGAGACGCTATGTACTCACCATTTTTTAAACGCTGCCAAAATTGCTCATACTCAGTAGAGTTTGCTTCTTCTGGTTCGCAAAACATTCTGTGATGTTTACCTTTTATCTCTTTTTCGGAGTAACCCATCGCATTATAAAAATGACTATTTGCACTTAAAACATGACCCTCTAAATCAAATTCAATAACCGCCATAGCACGGTGTAACGCTTTAATAATGTCTTTATGCTCTCTTGCGGTAGCAATTGTATCGGTTAGTAAAGTGGCATAAATTGCGAAAAATAGAATTTGATCTTGAGGCCCTTTTACTGGGTGCGAAATAATTCTAAGCCACTCTGTTTTACCACTTTTGTGATAAAACTGCAGCGCCCCAACCCAGTGCTTACAATGCTCTAAAGCAGAAGAGAATTGGCTAAATTGTTCAGTAGATTTGGACTCATTTGTAATGATGTCAAATAGGTGCGTGCCAGGGAACGCATCTTTATCGTAGCCAAGTGCTTTGATAAAGTTTTGATTTATATAGGATACCTCGCCGCTTTCAAGTACATTAAGCGAAATCATTTCTTCATTCAAGCCATCACGCACCTGCTGTAGATGAAATAACTCAGTCTTTAACGACACAAGCTCAGAGTTTACTGACTTACTGAAAAACATAGGATCCTCAAGAGATTAACGTGCATTAAAGTAAGTGTAGAACATTTGAATCAAGGTGTACTAATAAGCAGTAAATTTTATTTTTAATTCACTCAGTCAGCTTAATATACTTTTCAGCAAGCTCATCTAAGGTTTCACGATGATTAGGATCGGGCTTAATACAGTCGATAGGACATACACTAACGCAGGTAGGATTATCATAATGCCCAACACACTCAGTGCATTTATTAGGATCGATTTGATAGATTTTTGCACCCATATAAATAGCTTCATTCGGGCACTCAGGATCACACATATCACAGTTAATACATTTGTTATTGATGAGTAATGCCATGACACACCTTTAAGCACTATAAATGGGTATTGTTTTTAAAATCTAATCTAGTTTTTAAAAACAACGAAAATTGCAGCCGCGCACTATAAATTGCAGCGTATTAAGTTTCTTTGATCTAGATCAAGCTTAAAAGTAGTTAAGATCCTCCGAGAGCATTATTAAAGCTGTAATGTAGTGGGATTATCTACCGAACTAAGTTATGTGATGAGATAAGTGAGAGGTTTGGTGACTATGTATGTTTTAAGTATGAATAGCATTAATAAGATAATAACTCGTTACTGGACAAAAGCACGTTAGAGTATTTATTCGGTAACTCCTGAGTATGGTGCGCGACGAAATCGCGTAACAGTTGAGCTTGCTCAACGGCATAATTCTTTTGTTAGTTTTTATCATACCGCTCTTTCCAGCTAGAGTTATAATTCTGGTTTTTCATTTCGATCCACATTTCCGCATCACTGCCCATAAACATATATGCAATGTGATCTGGACTAAAAGTCAGCGTAGTTTGGTATGTAATCCCAGATTTCTCAATTTGTGAATAAGGTGTGTTGTTTAAGCCTATCTTTTTTACGCTGCGCAAATTTTCAATTAGTAACTCTTTATCGTGCCATGATAATAAGAAACCCTCCCAAGCATTTAACGATGACTTTGCTAAAACGATAGAGTCAGAATTATTTTTACCATCATTAAACATAACAACCAGTTCAGCGCTTTTATCATCTTCATTTGCTTTAATGCCAACCGAAAATGATTTTGTCCCACCTTCGCTTCGCACCAATAAAAAAGCACCTGACTCTACATCTTCACTAAAATGCAGTTTGTTGACATTGATATACCCAGTAAAGCTACATTTGTTTCCGCAGGTTTTCTTGAATGTATTTAATTCAGCCATCCCCACAGGTACAGAATGTTCGCTTTTCACAAGTACATTGGAAAGGCTTTCGACGGAGAATAAAAGCAACAAAATAAGTAAATATAATCGCATAAACTCCCTTGCTAACTAACATTTTAGTATTTATGCGACACGCAGTTTGTGTTGCATAATCGGTTGTTGGACTGAGCTGTTACCTGCTCGGAGTGTCAGAGTTGGTATTGTCTATGCTATGGCTTTACTTATAAAAACTAGGCTTTTTTGAGGCTCTCACTTTCCTAGCTAGTTTAATCAGGTTAGTTAGTGTTATGTAAGCTCGGCCTGCATTGCTCAGCGTTTATTATACTTTCATTACACCTAAGTTTGGCTAAATAAGCAACTATATATTTGCACGCGCAAAGCAGCCATGAGAGCATTTATCCTAACTCGTCTTGGGGCAGAAACAAGTTGAAATACTAGCCATGTTTCTAATTACATTAAATGATAAGTAAACAAAAAGAAGTAGCACGCTACTCCTTCATTGCCCTTAAGCCTCGCCTTACATTATCGTTAGCAATACGCTTTTGCATTATCACAATGGAAAAGTATATTTGCGTACAATTCCCTCACTAGTATTATCAGAGTGAACTCTGAATGCGTTTGTTTGATTTACGATATGGTCTAAAGGAACGAGGAAGGGGTAATATTAAGAAAGCGAACCCGAAGGTTCGCTTGTTTAAGTTTTTAAATTGGCTGTTTAATTTAGCTGACCTTCTTCACACTCTTCCCACTCATTGAAAAGACTGTCGTCATTGGCTGTGCGCCATATTTCGTATACATAAGTAATTTCTGGGATTTCTCTAATATTGAAAGAGAAATGGAAGCCTTCAGACTTATCGTCATTACGAATACAAGGCACTGCAGGTACTACGGTTTGAAATGCTAAGCTTTCGCCTTGTTGAATAACACGTCCTTCATATAGGTTTTCAAAACGAGGGGTAAGACTCGCAAGACCACCATTAATATGGCTCACCTTAACATTTTCAACTGTATACGCACTGTCCATAGCACTTAGCTCCCACTGCACATAGCCTTCTTCTAAGAATGGACGCGAGCTTGCACTAAAGCCATTTGCAAATGGTGGAATTGTTTCATACGGTAGTGGGTGCCATAAGCTTTCGCCATCTTCATTAATACTTCGTAAGCGAACACCTTTCGCTTCTGATAATGGATCAACTTTAACAACAAAATCATATTGTGGTGCATCGTCTATTAAATCAGTCGCTGAATAACGGAATGTATAAGTACCTGGTTTGGTAAACACTTGACCGCGTGTGGCAGGACAATCAGCTTCATCAGGGTAACTTGTGAACTCACCACCTTCAGGCGTGCTAATTAACTCTTCATGGGTGAATACTTCGTCACCATCAGCATCAACCGTAACAGGGCGATGTAATAATGACATGCACGGTAAGATTTGATAGTAATCTTCACCTGGCTGTAGTCTTCCCCAACTACGTGCCCACACAACAGAACGAATTTCAGGCGCAGTATTGGTAAGTTTTGCAAGGCCATCATCTTCTGCATAAGTTTTTGCAAAAAGTCCGCGGTCATCTTCAACAATCAAGCGCGCAGTATATGAGCCTGGTACGTCAGTTACCACGCGAGCACGGCGATACTCTTGGGTTTCAGGTTCAATAACTGGCTCAATAACCGCGTTACTGCCATCTGGACGATCAACAAGTTCCCAATGGAATGTCATTGGATCATCATTTGGGTCTTCACTTGATGCATCGAATACGAGTGCATCACCTACAATCACTGATTTAGATTGAGCATCTACACCGCGTGTTGAAGGCTGCCCATTAACATTACCAATTTTAGCTTCCATTGTTGCATTGGTTGTTAGTTGATTAACACCATCAGATACAACCATTCGTACTTTATACATGCCTTCAACATCAAGCTTTTGGATCTTTTTGCCCATTGGCTTCCAAGAACCAATATCAACTAACTCAACAGTACTTGTTTCTGGCTTTTCTATAAGTTCCGCACTGATTATTTGCAGTGCTTCACCTTCTGGATCATAGCCTGAAAAATTAAACTCAGCGCGTAAACCAACTTCTTGTTCACCAATACTATAAGAAGGGAAATAGCCTGTTGCGAGTAACTCGCCAACGGGTGCTTTGTTTTTATTAGACTCAGGATCTTTCTCTACAGTTACAAGAACTTCACGCTCTTCGCTTTTTCTTGCACCATCAAACACAAACAGTACCAATGAATACTCTCCCGCTGCAGCTGGCGTAAAAGTAAGTGTATCTGTTGTTCTTCCTGTTAATTCAGGTAATGGAATAGCATCAGGTTCAACAGGACTGTAAGCCCATTTCCAACGGTATTGTAAAGACGCTCCTTCAGGGTCATTACTTTGTGATGCATCAAGCGTGACTGTTTGCCCAAGCTTAACCGTCACATCGTCAGCAATCGCAACAGGTGGAGCATTACCTGATGAAACAGTTACGGTAACCGTTTTTGGTTCACTGGCAATATTTCCGTAATAAACAACCAACTCAAGTTTGTAATCTCCAGCTACATCAACAAATAGAGTAGCTAAACTAAGTGTTTCATTGCTTAAATAACCCGCACTTTCAGCCGGTTTTTCAACAATCTTCCATTGATAATCTAAACTGCCTGTCTCGCCTGTAGGAGGTAAACTAGCACTTGCATCTAGGCCGACACTCGTTGTGCCCAAACTTACACTGTATACAGGCTCAGTGATTGCTGTCGGATATGGTGATGTTGCATTAAAAGTAATGCGTGTTGCTTCACTGTTATTAACACCGTCATTAACAATAAGACTAATGACATATTCACCAGGAAGATCAGCCACAAAGTCGGTGCTAAGACTATCATTGCTGGTTAAAACCGCTTCACTTTGTTCTGGGCGAGAAATAAGTTGCCATTGATAACTAAGTTCTTTGTTATCAGCGCTACTACTTTGATCAGCACTTAGTTGAATTTGTACTGCACCATCTTTAAGTGAGAACGTTGTTTGTTCTGTACTGCTAGTGATAACAGCCGTCGGTTTTTGTTCAACAACAACAGGGGTGCTATCGTCGTTACCACCACCTCCACCACAAGCGGTTAGCGCTAAAGCTAGCCCTATAGCGGTGAATGTATGTAGCATCAATTTCATCGGGGTCTCCTTGCAGGTTTTTCTGGCAATTAAAATTGTAAAGTTAAGCTAAGCTTGGCTGTGCGCCCTGGGGCTGGCACAAGTCCTAAGCTCAATGCGTCTAAGTAGTAACGATCGGTAATATTATCGATAGTAAAATCAAGGGTCGCCGTATCGTTAAATTGGTATGAACTGTAGAAATCTAAAAGGTTATAGCTGTGCCATAGCACAGGCTCATTAAAACCTGTTGGTGCGTTGTATCGAGGAATTGAGTTTCTCTCGCCCATAAAGGTAGCGCGTAAACCAGTCTCGAATTTTTGATCAAAAAGACGTAAGCCTAAATGCATGCTGGCATGCCAGTTAGGCGGGATCATATTATTGATGTAGCTCTCAGGGATCCCCCAGTCATTACAGTAATAGCGTACATAGCTACCAACATTACACACTTCAATATGGGAATATTTAGTGCCACTTAATTCAACTAACCAAAAAGGTGTTGTGTAACTAAAGTTCAACTCAACACCATTAAGATCTAAACTGTCGATATTGCGCATGCGGAAAAAATCGAGCATACCGCCTTGTGATTGCTCCCATGCATTTGGTTGTGTTCGAGTCAAATAGTCATCTACATGATTCTCGAAATAGGCAAGCTTGATAGCCAGTTGCTCTGTGTTATTCGCTATTTTTTCGTTTAAATAATTAATACCCAATTCTTGGTTTTTGGCATGCTCGGGTTTCAGAGGGATATCAAGCACAGGGCTCACAGACCAGCCCGAAGTACTTTCAAACAAGCTTGGCATGCGTAAAGCTTCTGCGTGTCTAATGTATAATTGAAGACCGTCTAACGCTTGCCATGTTAAAGCAATAAGCGGCGCACTACCTGAGTGACTATTCTGATAATTGACAGGGACACAGCTTCCTTGCCCATCAGGTGTGCATGCGGGATCATTGGGCTTAAGCTCTAAAGGATTATTATCTTTTGAAGAGAAATGACTAAAGCGTAATCCTGCTTCTAATTGCCACTGCTTTGTAATTTGCCAATCGACAGCGCTAAAAGCACTAAACTCTTTACGCCAACCGCTTCGTGAACCAGCATAAAAACCTTCTGTTTGGGGCGTGTCGGTATCCATATCTTCCCACTGCCCAGCAATGCCATAGCTCAATGCAAGTTCGCCATGATTGTAGAACATCATTTTATTACTAAATTCAGCACCCCAACGCTGATAGTCATCTTTTCGAGCTATGTTATCGGCAATATCCACCGAGCCGACATCTGGCGTATTTAAATCTGTAATCGCATCTGTGTGCCACAAATTAGCCGAAAAGTCGGCCCAATCATAAGTAAGCGGTTGCCATTTGTATTTTAATGTATAGGTATGGTTTGTTACTTCGCTGTCAAGCCATTGTCTTGCTTGACCAAAAGAGCGAATTTGCGAAGGCATCATTTCGCCATATTCGCTGTTATAAAGGATATAACTCATCTCTAAGCTATGATCTTTTGGCATCACCAAGTTCGTTTTAAGTAATACCGACTCACTATTGAAATTTGTATTTGGTATACGCTCATTAGCACGAAATCTTGACGCACCTTCCACTGACACTGGGGTCTCGGTATACCAAGCCATTTTAACCGGCTCACCATAAATCAATTCGGGTTTAGGGCCATGGCTACCTGCATAATAATTGCCTTGTTCACGCTTAGCGTAAGCACCAACTAAGTCACCCCAACTAAAGCGTTTTGCTGCAGCGACACTCCCCGCGTAACTCGCAAACTCTAACAAACTAGGCCTGTCCATTCCTTCTTCTGGGGCAAAATGCTCAGGCATCAAGTACTGTTCAGTACAATAAGTTGGAAAGCGACAGTCTGAGCGATAAGCATTACGAGGGAGATAATAGCCTGCATAGGTTCCAGGCTGAGGTGCGTTTGAGCTATTACCAATAGCACTCGCTCTTAAACGTACACCTGACAGCTCCCCTTCTTTGACAATATCGTCTGCATTAAGAGTGCTAACACTTACTAATCCGCCCGTCGCACCGGTCCCTTGCGCGTCCATAACAGGGCCTTTACTAATCGTCATTGAGCCAATTAAATCAGGGTCAATATAACTGCGGCTAGAGACACCTGAATACCCTCGATAAACAGTTGTTTCTTGGCGACTTCCATCAATAATAACTGGCACACGGCCTTGACCTTGCATACCGCGGATATTGATGTCTAAACCACCTGAGTTACGGTTCTCACTGACTAATACCCCAGGTGTACCTTGGAATATATCGCCAACACTGGTACCGCGAAATCGTTCAATATCTTGCTGAGTGATGACGTTTACCGATTTTGCCTCGGTATAGGTTTTATTTTTGAGTTTATTGTGTTGTCCCTGAACTTGAATAGTATCAAGAGCAATCACATCTGATTGTGGCTTTGCTTTAATGATCCAAGCGTTTTGAGCAATCAAAAACGCTTCTAATGAGGTTGATTGTAAAAGTTTATTTAAAGCAGTTTCTGTGCTGTAGCGTCCTTTAAGCTCTAATACAGAGATATTTTTTACGATTTGCTCATCAAAGCTCAGTGTGATCCCTGCTTGTCGTGAAAGCAGCGTTAATGAATCACCTAGATTACCTGCAGGTAAGTCAAATTGAACTAATGTGAAATTAGCTGAACTAGCTGATGATTGCGCCGCATAAATTGGGGCCACAGACAACAGGCTCGAAACAAATATGGCACAGCTAGTAAGCAATACACGAGACGGCATGTGAGTTTCCTTTTTTCGTTACATACCTATAAAGCCGAACGAAAAATGAAAAGCCGTAAAAATAAATGAGAATTATTTTACTTTGGTAAAATTTCAGCCCAGAAACGGGTCAGATAGTTAAGCTTTGCACCCACTGATTGTGCAACAGTTGATAAAATTAAATCTGTATCTGAAAGCTGAAATACACCAGAAATTAGCGTGTCGTTTAAACTTGGATGGCAACGAATATGGCCGCTTCGATAACGAGCCAATTCGTGTAAAAAATCGGCAAGCGGCATGGCTCTGGCAGTGAGTAGATTTTGACGCCAACTACTGTAATCAAAAACCCCAGAATTTAACGTAAATTGTTTATTGGAAAAGAGTTGATACGTTGAGCCTGCTTGTAGGGATAAACTGTTTTCACTTGCCGCTGCACTGTAATGCAGTAAGCCTTTATTTACTTGTACAACCGCATGGCTTGCCTCATGACGAACAAATACTTCTGCGTTTTGAGTAGCAAATACACCATGCGCAGTGTGCAGTTGTACTGGTGCATCAATAGCTGCGGTTTTTAAAAATAACTCACCTTGCGTGAGCGTAATAGAATTACTCTTGTGCTCATCAATTTCTACCGTACTATGGCGGTTTAACCACAGTTGGCTATTTTTGAAAACGGTAAATTCTTCGCGACTATTTCTGGTTGATAAATCGGCACTTAAATAATGACGAACGCCTTGCTGCTCAGCTAAAAAAGCCACACCAGCTACACTTAGTGTCGTACCAAGCGCGCTTTTGAGCAAACGTCTACGCTGCAGATTATCAATTTCATGGTCTGTTTTTTGTAATGTTTCTCGTGCATACCCAGCGGACTTAACAGCAACATCACTAAATGCTTTATCAAGGTGTAGTAACCGAGCACATGCCAGCTCATGCAATGGATCTGCACTGCGCCACTTCACAAAATGTGCCTGCTCTGCCTCACTGATGCTGCCAGATTCAATTTTAATTTGCCATCGAATTGCTTGTTGAACTATGTGTTCTGGAATATGAGCTTGATTGTGATTGAGTCTAAAATTCATCAGATTTAGCTGTCAAAATAAACAAGTTGGTAGCACTGTAGTGTTGCTTTAGCGATATATTTTTCGACTGAAGATAAACTTACTTTTAGTTCGCTTGCGACATCTTTATAACTCATGCCATCCAATCTAACCATTAAAAAAGCTTTTTTTTCTTTTGCTTTCATACCCGTGAGTAACTTGTCAATTTGCTCAAGTAAGTTAAGCAACTCTAATTGCTCTTCGGGCGAAAAGTAGTCAGACTCAGGCATTGATTCGAGCATGCTTTGATAATTACGTTCAAGCACTTGCCTGCGTAATTGATCTGTCATCAAGTTACCAGCAACTTTCGTAAGCCAGGCACGAGGGCTACGCATATCATCATAAAGCATTGGCTTATTTAACAATTTTATAAACGTATCTTGCGCCAGATCCTGGGCATTATCAGCACTACTTGTTCGCTTAGCAATCCAACGAACTAACCATTCGTGGTGTTCTTGATACAGCGAGTTGAACCCAGTTCTGTTAGTGGTCTTGCTAGTCAAAATTTACAAAGTCCCGTTGCGTGGCAGGCGGACATTATAAACAATAATCATTCTCATTCAAACTAATTTATTAGGTAAACCTTCTTAATTATTAATTAAAGTGAAATTCTTTTTAATTATCAGCCATTGCATGAGGAATACGATCAATAAAAGGTTTAAACAAATAACTCAGCATCGAACGCTCTCCATTTTTAACAAATGCTTGAACTGGCATCCCTGGCTGTAACACCAAATCTTTTAGCAGCGCTTGTTCATTGACGCGAATAGTTACTTGATAATAAGGTTGCCCAGTTCGTTGGTCGTTGACAATATCTTGTGTCAGGCTATCTATATTGCCTTTTACCTTTGGCGTGGTGCTGGTATTAAAAGCATTAAATAGCAAATCAACTTCTTGACCAAGTAAGATGCTATCAATTAGATGAACTGGTACTTTCGCATCGACAATAAGAGTTTGGCCTTTAGGCATTATTTCCATTAATAATTGTGATTGGGATACTACATCACCAAACGCATTAAGGCCTACGACTTGCCCCGCTGCTGGTGCGCGAACTTCACTATTATCCAGGCTAAATTGAGCCGTAATGATCTGCTGTTTGAAATGACTAATACTTGCTTGATTGGTAGCCATCTGTTGACTGAGATCTTGTTTGTAAGCTTTTATTGTCTGTTGTAATTGAGTGTCTTGCTCTAATAACCTGGCCTGTTGTGCTTTTAGTTCTGCTTGTGAATTTGCTGAATCAGCACTGATCTCCGCAGCTTGTGCCTGTAATTGATAAAGTTTTTCTTGTGATTGATAGCCTTTATCAACTAAAGCTTGTGTGTCTCTAAGCCAGTTTTTATATACCGCCAATTGCTGTTGCTGACTGGCAACCACATTTTGTAGGCCTAAAATTCTCGATTGCGTAGTGTGTTTGTTATTTTCTAACAGTAAGAGTTTAGCATCCTGTGTTGCTTTTCTTTGTACAAACAATTGCTGATGCAAGCGCATAGCCTCTTCGGCTTGTGGTAATGCTATTTCGGTTAGCGCTGATGAATAATGCAACTTCGGCGTTTGTGTAAACTCAGCATATAAACGTTCCTTTTCTGCCAGTGCCATATAATATTGAGTTGTTGCGGCCTCAAGCTGACTTTTAGCGACTCGGTTATCGAGGGTCACTAAAGGCTGATTTTTCTCAACCCACTGACCATTTTGCACTAACAACTGGGCAAGCACCCCACTTTGTGGAGCTTGTATTTGTTTTTTTCTTCCAGATACAATAACTTGACCTTCAATCACAGCACCTTTATCCAGTGGTGCAAAGGCTCCCCAAAGTAAAAAAACACCCAAACTTAGTGCCGTCATAATCCAGCCCCAAAGAATGTATTTACGACCTGCTATGCCGTGTTGAGCATTCATGCTATTGCCACTCCTTGTTGACTTTGTTTGGCTCTTTGCATGGCGTTTAATACGTTTTCTTTAGCGCCAAATGCCTGAACATGGCCTTTGTTTAGTAACAATATTTTATCGCTCATAGCTAAAATATTCGCTCTGTGAGTTATGAATATCACACTACTGCCAGCTTGCTTTAACGTTTTGATTGTTGCTGCTAACGCAGCCTCACCGCTGTCGTCTAAATTCGCATTTGCTTCATCTAAAATAACCACCTTAGGATCAGCATACACTGCTCTTGCAAGACCTATGCGCTGTTTTTCGCCGCCCGATAAACCGGTTCCTGCTTCACCTAGTTGCGTTTCATAACCATTACTTAACTTGAGTATCATGTCATGGACCCCAGCCAACTTCGCGGCTTTAATCACCAAGTGATCATCCACCTCGCCAAATCGTGCAATATTTTGCGCGATACTGCCTGCAAAAAGGCTCACATTCTGTGGTAAATAACCAATAAAAGGGCCTAAGCTTTGTTTATTCCACTGAAATACATCTGCGCCATCTAAACGCACTTTACCTATACGCGGCTCCCAAATACCGCATAGCATTCTCGCAATTGATGATTTACCAGCACCTGAGGGGCCTATAATGGCCAAAATTTCTGCAGGTTCAAGCTCAAAACTAATATTTTTAAGAACAGGATGCTGAGCCATTGGTGGGATTAAAGTGGCGTTCTCAATGGTTAATTTACCGCTTGGTTTAGGTAAACAAAGCCCTTCCTTTACTGATGGATATTGACATAACAAGCCATTTAAACGTTGTTGTGATTGCTTTACTGATTGCCATTGTTTAAAAGCACCAACCAATTGCTCAACTGGCGAGAGCATGCGTCCTGCCAAAATAGAGCCCGCAATCATCATTCCAGCTGTTATTTCTCCCGCAACAGCTAACCATGCGCCTGCACCTAGCATCATTGACTGTAATGCTAGTCGTAAAACTTTACTGGTTGCAGTAAGCACAGAACTAAAATTACTCGCTTCACTTTGATGGCAAATTCCAGCCCAGTGTTCTGACTGCCATCGTTCTTGTAAATTTTGCTGCATACCCATGGCTTGAGCAACTTCGGCATTATTAATGATATCGCTGGCGAGTCTGTTAGCATTTGTAGTTGCTTGTGAGGCTAAAACTAGAGACTGTTTAGCCCATAATTCATTTGCTAAAGCCAAAGCAAATAACACTAAACTACCAACCAATGCGAGCGTGCCCAATAAAGGGTGAAAAAAGAACAGAATGACTAAGAAAATAGGCGCCCAAGGCGCATCAAAAAAGGCAAACACGCTACTCCCTGTCATAAACTGACGAACTTGATTAAGATCGTTAATCAGTAGTCCTGAGTTAGCGTTACCAGTTTTAAGTTGATGCTGATATAACGCATTAAATACACGGTTGTGTAAAGTTTTATCAAATTGTTGACTAATGCTTATTAATACTCGGCTCCGGATCCACTCCAGCCCCCCCATTAATAAGAAAAATACCGCAACCATCGAAGAGATTAGCCATAAGGTGTCTAAATTTGCTGAGCTCAAAACGCGATCATAAACCTGCAACATGTAGATTGCAGGCAACAGCATTAATACATTAATGACCGCACTAAACCCTGCAACATGATAAAAACTGCGCATTTGCAGCTTTAAAGCATCTTTAAGTGGTTTACTAAGCGCTTGCGAAGCGTTCATTTAAACCTCGTTGCACGAACTGGTTTAAACAATGCTGCCGCAGTTAACAAAAACAGCCAACGCCAGTCTAAACTGCCGCCATTACCATAGCTAAGTGACTCACTGTCTTTTGCTTTTGCTTCTGCATCCACATACAAGGTTGCTAGGGCAGCAAAACGACTATTCACATCGCTATCCTTACAATTAACTGTCAATGTATAAACCCCTGTCTGTGGCGAAATAACCATACTGCCTTGCGGCTCTAGTGGCGAATCAGGTTGCCAGTCGCCAATCACTGTTTCCCCCGTTGCTTTACAGTCTGTTGCATTAAAACTGGACCAAGTCACTTCGGCTTGCTCTCCTTGCTTTATAGTCCCTGGAGTTATGCTGATTGACACTGAGCCTGTCGGCTGTTGAGCACTTAAATCTACTTCAAATACAGTACCGAATTTATCATTGAGGTATTTATTACCAGAATTATCGGTATACCCTCGGCCACCATATAAGGTGGTGCCGTATAAGTTACCGTTTGCAGCTAACATAATACCGGTTGGCACTTTGCCGTCGGCATCAACATCTATCCCCGCTTTAAAAGAGTGTACATGTTCAAAACCACTTTCAACGACCACGCCATTTTCAACTTTAATATCTGCGAGGCGAATGCGATAAATGGTGCCATTCCCGGTTACTTCCCCAAATTGTGAAGGATATGGGTTACCTTGCTTTACGCTTATAACTTCATCTTTATGGACACCGCCCCCCATCGTTGTACCATAAAGGTAGCCATTGTCCGTAATCGCCATTGGTCCGCGGGGCTGACTGCCATCTAGGTCACTAAATGTATGCACTAACACAAAATCAGAACCATCTTTTTTTACTCTAAATACAGAGCCAAAAGGGTTACTGCCATCATAATGAGGATATTCTGTATGGATGAGGTTTTCTTTATCGGTCACAGAATATAAGGCATAGCTACCACCACAAATGCCATTATCAAATTTTGCCTCTTGCTGATTATGAACGATTATTCCTTTTGTTTTACAAGTACCTACCGACGTGGTGCCGTATAAATAACCTTGTTGGTCTTCAACCAAATAGGTGGCTATACGCGCAGCTTCACCTCTTGTCCACGGAACTTCTCCCTCGGCTAAGGTAAACTCGTGTATAATTTCAGGGCTTTGTACTGGGTCGTTACTTAAGTCCATTGCGTAGAGGGCGCCGACAATAAAATCATCATCAATCGAGAGTGTATCTAAAAATGGTGTGCCTCTGGGGTAGGCCAAATAGCCAAATAATGTATTACCACTCAATAACATACCTCCCGCACCAGTATAATAGCCATGCGGGTTATTGTTAAATCTATGCAGTTCAATCAGGGTGTTATCGGCGTCTAAGCGCATTAACCGCGAGTAAGATTCGCCGTCAGTGTCTATAAACAATAGCCTCCCCTGCTGATCAAAAATAGGCTGAACGTTAGGTTGACTGCTAAGCTCTTCCTCACTGTTATCAAAAACAATATTTTTATTGCTGCCATCTGAGTGGACATAAAAAATGTTACCATCTAAATCAATACTATAAAGCCTATCAAGCTGTGGATGCTCAGCAAAACCCACGTATGATTTAATATCTTTAGCCAATGAAAAATAATGACCTTGCACCGGCGCCAGCCCCCACATATTTGCTGCCCTAGTGTCGTTACCAAAAATATCTACATGTCCTGTGGATGATATTCCCAGCAGTTGGTCTCGCTCAGCATTATAGATAGGGGGTGCATAGGGTTTCCCTGCCGTAGGCCAACCTTCAGGGCCACTATAATGAAGTGAAGTCAGGTAATTTACACTAACATCGTCAACCGCCGTGGTAGCAAAACAAGAAAGCGGCAAAGTGAATAAAAAAATGCAGAGTGTTTTCATAGCTAGCTCAATAAATTTTAAGTAGCACTGCAGCAAAGCTACAGTGCAGTTAGATTATGCAACGAGTTCGTATTCGACAAAGCTTGAAACACCAATAGTCTCAAGTGATGCAAAGCTAGCAGCACCAGTGTCGTTTAGGGTTAAGTCAATTCCATTGTCAGATAGTAAAGTAGTGAAGTAATCAAACTCCGCATCTTTTAAGCCATCTACAATGTTATGGGTGGTATTGTCACCAGTTGTACGGTCAATCACATTGCCGCTTGTATCAATACCGGCATTTAGGCCTATGGTATCTAGACCATCGAAACTAACTAACTCATCAGTGAAGCTGTATTCACCGTTAGCATCTTGAGTGATGCCGTAACCAAAGGAAATTGAGGCAATTTCACCGTAAATTGTATGAGATGGGCTAGAGAAGAAGGTGTAATCTAAGTAAGAGCCATCAGCAGCCTGAATGATAAAGCCTAGGCTGCCATCGCTTGAAGTGCCCTCTTGCACAAATTGCGTGCCAGAGAATGTGCCAAAGCTCCCCCAAAAACCTAAATCTACAATAGGATCTGGATTTTCAGTACCAGCGAAACTACCAATGCTTTCATCGTAAGTTGTATCAGTAAAAAACTCACTTGCGTAGGTGAAAAAGTCATTTAAACTGCCGTAGCTATAATTTGCACCATATGAAACTTGTATAGACATAATATTTCCTTTTCTGTTTTTGTAATGACCTAGAGGTCTGAAATAGTCATATCAATTGCGCGCCAGATTGATATGACTGGGTTAATTAGCAAAACTGGTTGCTAATTTAGCTTTTAATTTTGTTACGAAAGCGTCTACCAACTAATAAGCCAAGAGCCAAGATTAGACTGCCAAATGCCCCACCACTGCTGCTATTATCTTCTGGTTCAGGCTCTGGTTCTGGTTCTGGTGCAGGATTAACTAAAATATCCAAAGTTTGAACATAGTCAGTTTGGTCGTTATCTTGGCAAGTTAGAATGTATGATTTGTTGCCATCAGTGCTTGGCTCGATAGTTTCGGTACCACTGGTTTCTTTTGTACCTTCCCAGTCACCACTAGCCGTACATTGGCTTAAGTTAGATGTTTGCCAATTTAACTCTACGCTTTCTCCTAAGGTGATTTCGGTAACTGAAGAAGTAAAGTTCAGCTCTGGTTTTGGATTTACAACCACATTAACTAACTGAACATGTGTTTTTTGGTCAGTGTCTTGGCAACTTAATAAATAAGATTTTTCACCTTCAGAGCTTGGCTCAATTGATTCAGTACCACTGGTTTCTTTTGCACCTTGCCAATCGCCACTGGCAGTACATTGGCTTAAGTTGGTTGACTGCCAGTTGACTTCAACACTCTCTCCTAAAGTTATTTCTGAAGTTTGAGTGGTAAACTCCAAGGCATGCTCTTTTACAGTGAATTGATATACGCTTCCTGTGTCGTTTACCGCGTCGCCATTGGTGGCACCGTAAATAATTTGTTCGCCATTCTCTCGCGCACCAGCAGTTAAACCTACTGGTAAAGGTGAAGCTTGATCTGCAAAGTGGAGTACAAGCTGAAAATTGTCTTGCTCTTTATCAAGATCACGTGCATCTGTACTTAGATTAATACGAAATAGCACACCTGAATTATCGTCACTGCCTCCGGCGGTTGTTGTACCGTAAATATTTCCATCTGCTGCAACTACAAGTGGACCCGCTGGCGTTTTACCATTTAGGTTTGTTTCTGCTTCATCTTGTTCTGATCCAAATGTATGTAACACGGTAAATGCGTCTAAATTGGTTTTGTGGGCACGCCATACTGTTTTAGCTGACGTTCCGTATAACCAATCACTGCTTTCTACTAACGAGTTGGTTGCTAAGGTATGGTCATCAATAAGACCATGTAGGTTATTAGAAAAGGTTTTTAAAATTTGTACTTCTGAGCTGCCATCCGTTTTAACATTGGTTAAATCTAGCTTAAACAAGGTGCCGCTTGGGAAGTCGCCATCTTCTAGGCCTTCGGTACTGCCTGCTCCATCAGACTTTGAAGATTTATGTGCAAGGCCATATATAGCATTATCTTGCTCACTGTATATCAGTGAGGCAGGCGCTTCACCTTTAGTAAAAATATTGCCCTGTTTGTATTCATCACGGCTAAAGTCAATCAGTACTGCGATTTCACCTTCACTATTAAGACGCAGTAATGCACTATAATCACTACCTCGTTCATAAGCGGCAAAATAGATGTTGTCTTGTGCATCTATCGTCATCAAGCCTTGTACTCGGAAGTCTCCGCCATTAATACTAGAGAGATCCAAATGCGATAGTGCATCCTCTATTACTTCGCCTTCACTCCATTTGAATAATGTTCTGTTTGCGCCACCGTAAACAACTCCCTGACTATCAACCACGATATTCGTTACAAAGGCTAGCGTGTCGTTATTAACTTCGTTTATATATGTGGTGTAGTCGGTTAACTCGCCTTCAGTTAATTGGGGAGTGAAGCTATAAATACCCGACTGCGTTAGCGTGGCAAAGTCACTACCACCACCAGAAAGAAAAGTACCTATTAATTTACCATTATGGGTATTTAATGTCGGTGGTTTTGCAGGCATCATGCCTTTATCGCCGCCCATCATAATGGTCGGCGGTGTACCAAATGCATGTAATTGTTGTAGGTTAATTTCAGCTGCACTTGCAAGATTTGCGCTAAACAATGCACTGGTAATAAGGGCTAGCTTAAAGGTATGTCGCATTTTTATTCCTTTATTATTTAAAATGTTGCGGTTAATTGAGCAGTGGCGGTGCGCCCAGGCGCAATCCAATATGAAGTACCATTTGCTTCGGCATAATTGAGATCGGTCAGGTTGTCGACCGACATACGTAATTTAAACTGTGATGTGAATTGATATTCCAACCAAAAGTCATAAACTTGCCAGTCAACAACGTCTTCATAAGCGCTGCCACCACGACCGTCGTTATCTTCGTAACGCATTCGAGCGCCTAACTTTAAAGTGTCTTCAAATAACTTTAAGCCTAGGGTCAATGCACCACTGTGTTTTGGTGGAGGGATATAGTTCAAGCTTCCCGATCCAGCTTGACCCATACTTGCTTCTGGATAACCTACTTGGCTGCCTAGAGGAAATGGATCATAGCCTCCCTTGCCAAGGTCAACATTCATTTTGGTGTAATTAAGCTCAGCAAATAGCCTTTTTGATTCATAATCAGCTTGCAGTTCAAGGCCATCAAAACGGATTTCATCTTGTAAATTGACATAACTCAATGTCATTCCATTGTCATCAATAGAAGTAGGTCTCATCACGCGACCTTGGACAATAAAGTTATCGATGGTATTTTCGAACCATGCTGTTTTAATGAATAAATCGTGGCCTTTGGCTATATCAAGCAACTCAAAATTAAGACCAATTTCATTATTCCAAGCTTCTTCAGCTTCAAGTCCAGGGTTTGGATAAAAAGGGAAAGAGTTACCAACATGAGCACCAAATAATAAGGTCTCTGTGATTTCAGGCGGCCTGACTGCCTGAGCTGAACTTAAGTAGCCTTGTATTTTATCGTTAAAGCGATAGGCTAAACGCATATTTGGTGAAAGGTAATTTTCATGCCGGTCAACGTCAAAGTCGGTATAGATCAAAGTGCGACTAGGCGAAACTCCGGGAGGGTTAAGAATGTAACCAGAGTATATTTCTCCACCTCCTTGCAGTGAAAATTGCTCATAGCGCAAACCTGATTCAAAAGAAAAATGCTCGCCGTATTGCCATTCTGCTTGAATATAAGCACTGCCTAGAGAGCGATCACCTTCAGGGGTTGCACCTGTAAACCAAGATGGGTCGCCAGTTCCTGGCGTTTGCTGTATTGCTTGAGGCTCTGTCCAGTCTTTAAAATACTCGCCGCCTAAAGTAACTAATAACAATGACTCATGTTGTGTTAACCAATCATGCTTGAGACTAAAAAAGGCAAGATTATCAACAACCATACCTAGGGTGTTGGTTTCATATTGCAATTTAAACTCGCCGTAGGGATTGCTGCTTTCTCCCATTTCATAAACATGCTGACGCATTTGAGTGCGGTTGTAATAAACACTGGCATTAAGATTGAGGTAATTTGAATTTGCAGCCCATGTGTAATCTAATTTAATCGTATCGTTATTAAGTGAACTGCTACTTTCGGGCTCTGCATCTACTGATGTCGTTGAGCCTTCTTCAAAGTTGCCATAAAAGCCGATATAGCTAAGTTTTACTGACTGCTCTTTATTTATTGTGTAATCAGCTTTGAGTAATGACGACCAGTTATCTTGCTCGGTAAAGTTACTCATTGCGCTAAAGTAATTACTAGAATCAGCATTACCACCATGTTGACCTGGCTTAAAACGGCCAACATTCTTATGCCCTACCGCAGCAACAAGTTCTAGATCTTTTCCCACACGCACAGTAGACGCTAATAAGCCTTGCATGTGATAGGCATTGTTGCCAGATGAAATGGCTAGCTTAGTACCATGATCTTTACCGGGAGCCGCTAAATCATCAAATTCAAGCGTTTTAAAATTTACAACACCAGCAATCGCGCCAGCACCACCACTTTCGCCTACTGGTCCCTTTGCAATTTCGACACTCGACAGTAATTGAGGATCTAAATAAACCATCCCATTGGCACCATGACCACTTCGTTTGAAGTTCTGCCTAGCTCCGTCAATCATCACATTAACTCGACCAAAATCTTGTAAGCCACGAACATTTACTGCAACCCCAGGCTCCTGCCGAGTTTGGGAAGTGGTAACACCTGAAACGTTATAGAAAATATCTGATGTATCACGTGGGGCAATACGTTGAAGCTGAGCTTGATCAAGTTGAGTATATGAAGAGGCTGATTGATAAATTTCTATACGTTTATTAGATGTAGCCTGAACTTCTAAGGTATCGAGTAAAATATCACCATTTGATTGGGCTAAGAGTACACGTATAACATAACTTCCATTAGCCGTTTTCTCGGCATACAAGCCAGTCCCTAAGAGGAGCTGTTGGAATCCTGTATCAAGTTCGAATTCCCCTTTTAGACCAGTTGATTGCAGATCGCCAACTTGCTTAGGATCAAACTGCAGCAAGATGCCTGTTTGGAGGGCAAATGTATTAAGTGCCTCAGCCAAACTACCTTGAGGTATATCAAGTTGGTGGGCTTGATCCGCTAACACCTTTGCAGAAAATGTAAATTGCAAGCATAGCAAGACTGTAAAAATTAAACGCGATAAGCGGCCTTTTAACATAAATAGTTCTCATTATTTTTTAGAGCTATTAATAGGACGCAGCAAAATCAAAAAGCAGTAATAAAATTTATTAATTAATGAAAATAATTTTATAACTTATTTTATTTCAATGAGATATATTCAAAATACTTAGCGACAGAGGTATGGGTCACCGCGGGTTCTGACGCTATCATCTGTAGCGCCATAGCAATATTGTCTGTTGGGTAAACACCTGAAACTCGGATATGTTCTAGTGCGGATTGGTTGTAAATAAACACGCCTTGATAATGAGGCTCAAGCAAACTTAATAACCTAGCTAAACTCATATTATTAGCAACTAACCTATTATTTAACCATGCTAATTCTATATCGGGGTTTGCAGCTGTTGGCCCAATGAGGTGACTATTAGCCACTGACATTGCTTGACCTTCCTTACCTACGACACATTTTTGAGCAGGTAAATAGCACAGCTCTACTTTTGATTCACTCACAACGACAAAGGTATCTTGTTCGTGGCGTTTAACAGTAAATTGTGTCCCCAAGGCTGTTGCCGTTGCTTTATCTGTCTCCACCACTAATGGCCAACTTGAATTAGTTTTTGCCACTAAATGTATCTCTCCCTGATTCAACTTAATCAATCGTTGCTTAGAACTAAATTCTATATCCACTTGGGTTTGCGCGTTGAGAGTCAGTATGGAGCCATCTTTAAGCTCAACAGTTTTTTGCTCCCCTTTTAGAGTGTAATAATCAGAACTGATTCCTGTTAGACCTACATGACTGGCTATGAGACCAAACCCGACAAAAAGTGCCGATAAAACGACCGATTTAGCGAAATGATTAGACTTAGGCTTATCTTTATCTAGTACCCTATTGAGGATTTTCGAATCAAAATGGCTGTTATCAGTGCTGTCAAATTCGCGCCACAGTGCTTGCAATTCTGAGTAAGCTTTTTGATTTTCAGGATCGGCTTTGAGCCACTGACTATGGGCTTGAATATCGGCATCGGTGAAGTTGTCAGAATTGAGTAAGACACACCAATTTGCGGCTTGTTCAAGCTTAGATTTGTAGTCTGGGTACTGTACGGACATTATGGCTTAATCGAGTAATTGACTGTGACAATGAAGCAATGTTTGAGCGATATATTTTTGCACCATACTCACCGATATATTCAGTTCCTGAGCAATTTCTTGATACTTCAGACCATCTAACCTTGCCATTAAGAATGCGCGCCTTGGTTTATCTGCTAACCCTTCAAGCAAGCGCGATAACGCCTCTAGTTTTTGAATCATTTCATGCACTTCTTCACACGAAGGGGCATATTCTTGTGAAGACTCTAACTGAGCTTCAAGGTAGGCTTGCTCAATGCGTTTACGTCTTGCTTTATCGATAATTAAACGATTTGCAATTGTAGCAAGGTAAGCACGGGGTTCTTTCACTTCAAATAAATCAATTGACGAAGTCAGAGCACGAATAAATGTGTCTTGTGAAAGGTCTTGTGCATCATGATGGCAATGAAGGTTAAGTTTCTTCTGTAAAAACCTTAATAACCAAAATTGATTGTCGCGAACAAATAGATCCATACCGGTGTAATTAAGCACTGCGGTTCCCTACCAACAACGGCAAATGATAACAATTATCATTACCGTATCATTGTTATTTATTCAAGGCAAGTTTGTTGTTTAAAATATGATAATTACTACTTTTGGCTAATCTCTTTTCAAAACATTCCATTCAATCAGAGAATTACAACGAATCGCTTAAGGCAAATGCCCGCCGTCGACAAAAAATTTTAATTTTTATTACGGGAAAATGATTTTGGTGCGTCTTATTAAATATGACGTTTATTTTTTTCGCCATTTTTGTCAGTTGGCTGGAGTAGGTTTAATGAAATTTGGAGTAGTGCTTTTTGTGGCTCTTATTGGCTTTTTTTCCGGGCATAGTTATTCATCTGAGCAAGACCCAGTAAATGAAATAGTAAGCCAAGTAACTAAATTAGATAACCCACAATTAGCCGATAGCGCAGCTTTTGTTAGTCATGATCTGTCGCCTTGGGGTATGTATTTAGCGGCCGATGTGATTGTTAAAACCGTTATGATTGGCCTACTACTAGCTTCAATTGTGTGTTGGGGTATTTTTATCGCGAAGCTTATTTATCTTAATAAAAGTAAACGTGAAGGCAGGGCTTTATTAGTCAAACTATTAAATAGTCATAACTTAAAAATGGCAGAACAAGGTTTAACTCAAGAGCCAAGTACGGCAAAACTATTAATTCAAGCTTGCCTACATGAGCTTATCTTAAGTAGTAATAACGCAACGACAAGTGATGCATTAAAAGAGCGTGTTGCAGCTCGATTAGATAGGGTAAAAGCCGAGCTATCTGCAGATATGAACAAAGGAACGGGGGTTTTAGCAACCATTGGTTCTGTTGCTCCATTTGTTGGTTTGTTTGGTACTGTTTGGGGGATTATGAATAGCTTTATTAGCATCGCCAAAACACAAACAACCAACCTTGCTGTTGTCGCGCCAGGCATAGCTGAAGCATTACTTGCAACAGCTCTTGGTTTAGTTGCAGCAATACCCGCAGTTGTAATGTACAACTATTTTTCACGCTCTATAACAGCCTATAAATCGCAATTATTAGACACAGTGACTGTCATAATGACAATCCTTAGCCGAGATTTATCAGCAAAAGATTCTCAAGCAAAACCATTAGAGCAGTTAATTGACTATCAGCAAATCAAAGCTGCAGGGAAATAAAGCCGTGTCTTTTAACTTACAACAAGATGATGAAGAACTAGTTGAACAACATGACATTAATGTCACGCCGTTTATTGATGTTATGTTGGTTTTACTGATTATTTTTATGGTTGCTGCACCATTAGCAACAGTTAGCGTGCCTGTTGAACTACCCAGTATTGATTCTGAAACGAAAGCCTCTGAACAAAAACCAACTTACCTTACATTACAAAAAGATTTGTCTTTGGTTATTGGTGAAAAGCAGTCTGTCGCGAAAACCGAACTAGTTGAAGCGTTATTGCAGCAAAAAATCACTCATGAGCACGCAATTTTGATCCGCGCAGATCGCAGTGTGGATTACGGGGACTTTGTTGATTTGCTGAATATTCTTTCTAAAGCAGGCTATAAGAACATTGCGTTAGTTGGGCTAGAAAAAACACAAGCGAGTCAGCAGTAATGAGCATGATAGCTGGCCAGCCAACGCTTAGAACAGGCTATCGTAAATTACAGTTACTCTGTGTTTCAACAGTATTAGTTGTTCATCTATTGGTTGCAGCTTACTTTATTATGAGCCCAGCAGTTGCAATAACACAAACTGCAAATGCAGCAATGCCTGATGCCGTCGTCATTAGTATGGTAGCCGCACCTAAAGTACCCAAAAATGCACTACCTGAGGGGCCTGAACAACAGATGGCAAGTCAATCCTCAGCTGAGAGTAAGCCTAAACCCAAACCAAAAGAACAGCCTAAAGTCGAGCAACCAGAGCTTATCGCCAAGCAGTCTGAAATTAAAATTACAAAGCCTAAAGTAACTAAAAAACCCAAAGTAGCTAAAGTTGAAAAAGTGCAAGAAACAGCTGTTGATGACGCTAAGCCTGTTAAAGAGAAAGTTGAACAGACAAAACAAAATTCCCAGAACGACAGCGCTGTTGCACAGACAACTGCACCAAAATCAATTGATGCAGCCCCAGCAGAACAGCGTACAGGCCCAGTAAGTAATGTATTTAGCAAGCAACAAGCTGAGGCTAAGCAGCGCTGGCAAATGCAATTATCAGCTCACCTTGAAAGACGTAAACGCTATCCTCGAATGGCAAAACTGAAACGTCAGCAAGGCGTGCCTTGGGTCAAATTTACAATGGATCGAGAAGGCCAAGTAATTGCAGTCTCTTTATTTAGAGCAAGCGGTGTGTCATCCCTTGATGAAGAGGTACTTGCTCTGGTCAAACGCGCAGAACCATTACCCTTACCCCCAGACGAAATAACAGGTACTACATTAACGCTCACCTTACCTGTTGAATTTTTTATAAATTAAATATTAGCTACACGGAGTTAGTCATGTCTTCATTGGATATGGAAACAATTAAAGAGAACACTTTAACAGCCCAGTTTAAAGCAGAAACAACTTCTATTCATGATGGTTTAGATAAAGCGATTATGACTAAAAGGCCTTTTTCAAACATTGAACGCTATGCATTGTTTTTACAAGTACAGCTAGCATTTCATATTACGGTCGCCCCTTTATATCATGATAAAAGGTTTCAAGATTGCATTGCAGGGCTTGCAGGTATGCAGCGCTTAGATGCTGTGTACGATGATTTATGCGATTTATCATTTAAGCAGCAGGCCGATGAAATTCGTAAGCAATACGCTGATAAGCACACATTCTCATTTGAACAAGGCTTAGCGTGGCTGTATGTAGTTGAAGGCTCAAACCTCGGTGCAGAATATTTATTAAAAGCCGCCAAACGTATTGATTTATCAGAGACATTTGGCGCTAGACATTTAGCACCAGCCGAGCAAGGCCGCGGTGCTGCATGGCAACAGTTTTCTAATTCAATCAATAAAATAGAGCTTGATGATTTACAACGGAAAAATGCGCTTATTGCTGCTCAACAAGCATTTTCGTTTGTTCGTGAGCTAGTCGATAAAACATTTGCATAAGCCAAAAATAAAAATGAGCAGCAACAAAATAAAAAATACACACGGAATGACTGAAGGTTCCAAAGTACTCAAGGCACTATTCTTTCTCACAGGTTTAATTTTTACAGGGCTTGGAATTATAGGTGCGATTCTCCCCGTGATGCCTACGACTGTTTTTTTAATTGTTGCTGTTTATTGCTTTGGGCGCTCTTCATCGCGGTTCGAAGCCTGGCTTTTAAATCATCGCCATTACGGACCAACATTAAGAAACTGGCAACAATATGGCGCGATTTCGCGTAAAGTTAAATGCATTGCCTGTGTGGGAATGGCAGTAGGCTTCATATTATTTTATCTTGGTGCTTCACCATCATGGCCGCTTACAACAGCAGTCGCTTTGTTCATGCTATTGTCAGCTTGGTATGTCTTATCAAGGCCGGTTGCAGCTGAGTAAGAAACTCACGTTAGCTGTTTAAAGTTACAGCTAATACTAATCTGCAATAATACTTAATCATTTTCAGGGATTAAACCCACGATCTGCGTTAAAAATTTCTGCTTTACGAGCGCATGGATGCAGAAGGTAGAGCAATCAAGAGGCAATTGCCGAGCACAACTGAATAAAGAAATTTTTGCCTTGTTTTCAACGAGGTTTTATTGCCTCAAAATAGACCACTTTATTAAGCGAATTGGTATAATTCGATATCGTAAAATTGTGTTTATTTTTAAATTGCTCTTTGAATGAAACATAAACTAATTTTCTTCTAACCATTGAGTGATATCAGTAATAAGCTGGGTAAGTATTTGCTCTATTTCTATAATAGTTTTCTCAAGGTTTAAATTGCCTTGGCTCGCTTTTTTTTCAACGTCAGCGAATAAACTTCTCAAGTGACTGGCACTTATTTCTCCGCACATCCCCTTTAAGGCATGTGCAACCTGACGAACTTGCTCACTATCTTTAGCATTAATTTGGCTTTGCAATTCTTTAAGCCTTAGCGGCGCTTTAGTAATGAACATCTCGCATATTTTGATTAATAAGGCTTCTTTATTTAAAAGTCTAACCAATGCTTGCTCACGATCCCAAAGAGGCTCTAAATTACTTTGTTCAGTACTAAGCGAATCTCCCTCGTAATTCGATAAAGACCACTTAACAACTTTTGACTGAACTTCGTGAGCTTGGATAGGTTTACTAACATAATCACTCATACCAACTGCAATACACTTTTCCTTCTCACCAGCCATAGCACTTGCCGTCATTGCTATGATGGGAATTTGTGCATAGTACTGACCAGCCTCTGCGGCTCGGATTTTTTCACACACTTCATAACCATTGAGAACCGGCATTTGGCAGTCCATTAAAATACAATGAATAACTTCGTTACTCGCTTTAGAATTTAATAAAATTTCCAGCGCTTCTTGACCATTTTGAGCAGTAATAACCTCTATAGGCAATCCATCTAAGGCGCCAAGTGCAACTTCAATATTTATATCATTGTCATCCACAATTAATATTCGGCAGCCTTTAAGTTGGGTTAAAACATCTGCTGTTATGTCATTTTCTGTCGTTCTGTTTTCACTCAGCAAATAAAGTGGCTCATTTTCTGATACTTCAAAACCTGCAACTCTCAATAAATTAGTTTGTGTAATTGGTTTATTAAGGGATGTAACTTTTGTATCGAGCGCCTTTGGAAGGGGGTTAGTTGGTAGATGCAGTAAAATTATACGGCCTTGTTCTAATGTATTCGCGAGGCTATTTACCAGTGATTGAGGGTTTATCGCTTGAATACTTTCATAATCAATAAAAACATAATCAACATTGCTTGTATGTTCATCAGCAAGTGTGTTTATGTCGCTAACTTTAACATCAGCCCCATATACTTTTAGTAACTTTTGCATCACATCATGGCATTGCGAGTTGTTACTGATCAATAAAATACGTTTATGATTATAATAGTCTGAAACATCTGGTTTAGGGGCTTGGCTACTCCCAACTTTAATGTAAAAGCTAAATGCGCTCCCTTCATTAATTGCAGAATTAACTGCAATATCACCATTCATTATATTACACAGCTGTTTGCATATTGATAAACCAAGCCCTGTTCCGCCATAGTTGTCGGCTATAGAACTATTAGCTTGTTGAAATGCATCAAATAAATGACGTTGAGTATTTAACTCTATTCCTATCCCCGTATCTTGCACGGTAATTTTTAAGGTATGCTCCGTATTAGAAACCTGCTCAGATGATGCCGTTACTTTGATAAAGCCTTGCTCTGTAAACTTAATCGCATTACTAATCAAATTATTAATGATCTGAGTAAGCCTAAGTGGATCAGTCTTAACTTCGTAACAAGCCAGCCCGCTCGTATCTAAATAAACATCAAGACCTTTATCAAAAGCCCTCACAGAGCATGACTCGACTAAACTTTCGATCAGTAATTGAGGTTTGATTTTTTGAATGTTTAAATCGAGTTTACCCGACTCAATTTTAGATAAATCTAAAATATCATTTATTAATAGCCTTAAATTTGAGGCACTTAACTCCATCATATCTACAAGCTTACGGGCATTATCGGGCAATGTTTGACGTTTTAAAATATTCAACGTGCCAATCACTCCATTTAATGGCGTGCGTAGTTCATGACTGATATTAGATATAAATGCGCTTTTGATATCGCTGTGCTTTATTGCTTCATCTTTAGCTTCAGCAAGTGCTTGAGTTCTTTGCCTTACTTTTGCCTCAAGCTCCGAATTTAAACGTTTAACTTTATTCGCAGCTTCTTGTTCTTTGCTAATATCTCTAATAATCAATGCAACCCCGATTAAAACGCGCTGATCCGAAAAAACAGGGCTGACCGAAATGGCGAAATAATTCACCACACCGTTTTCAGAAATACTGCATTCATCTTTGATTTGTGTTTTTGAGTTTTGAATATCCGCAATGTAATCAGGAATAGGTAATCGGGCCAAAAAATCAATATCTTTACTCGCTTTTCCTATCGACATCGAACTTGCCAACATTAATAGGTTTTCAGCTGTTTTATTTAAACTTGTCAATTTGCCTTCTAAATTTAAACCAACAATGGCATCTATCGACCCTTCAACGATAGCAGACGCTTCTCTTCTAGCCTCTGCTAGTAACTGGCTCCGGTTTGCGTTTCGGTAAAACGTTAACAGTAATACCCCCGTAAAAAGAATTATCAAAATTAATAAGCTATAGGTCATGACCCGCTTTTCATTTATTACTTTATCAACGTATTGCTTAGCCACTAAAAGATTAAAATTGATAAAGCCATAGCTTTTACCTGGTCTTGTTTGTACTTTTTCTGAATGAACATAAAACTGCTGAGTTGTTGGTGAAGTTGCAGTAACTAAATATAGCCCTTGATGCTGAACAGGCTGATCGTACACTGACTGCCATGTTATAGACGGATCTAAGTCTCTCGTAAATTGATACCCTTCATAAGGGTGATAAATAAAATCTCCCTCTGAACTGCTGATCACTAACTGAGAATAATCAAAAATAGTTTCTTTTAGCTTCTGTATTAATGGGGTGGCATTTACATTCATGATTAAAAAAGCAAAACGCTTTCCTTTATCACTGTATATGGGTATAGAAAAACGCAACATGGGTTTGTAAGGAAACACTACCTCGCCAAACTCTTTGTTTAGCGACATAGGCGACATGTATATTTGGTTCACTTCTAATAATGAACTTGGCAAAAAATAAGGTTCTGCGCTTTTCGCTTGTAAAGAATAGTCAGGTACAGCTTCTACTGAAGCGCCAACACGTTGCACACGAATTAACTCTTTTCCTTCTGCGCTCACAGCTATTATGCGCAGCTGTTCAACCGCAAGGTTGTTCTCCATAAAGCCTATAAAAATGGTTTCAAGCCGCTCCTTCCATTGCTGATAGGTTGTACCATCGTAGGGGTCAATTCCATCACTATAATGAGCCCGAGGTAGGCCGGCTATAGGGGGCGTTGAATATAAAAATCGTAAATCAGATTTCGACTGCAATATCGAAGATGTGAGTATTTTCTTTAAACGCTGGTTTGTTTCTGTAAACTCTTGATCAATTGAGTTTAACGCATCCCGTTTAACATGCCCCTCGAAAAAGTAGACAGCGATGGCAGCAAAAACGCTAAAAATTAATGAAACAAATAACAAAAACGTTTTAGATGACATTGTGCTTTTATTATCTATATTGAGACTGTTCACATTGCTTCCTTGTTAGTTTATTAATGATGCTGAGAGCACCACTTAACCAAAACACGTTTTAAGTTTTCGAACTTAATTGGCTTGCCAATAAAGTCGTTCATACCCGCTTCAAAGCATCGCTGTTTGTCTGCTGCAAGCACATTTGCGGTTAATGCCACTATGGGTGTGTGCTTATAGGCAGGTAGTTTTCTAATTTTCAATGTTGCCTCAGGGCCACCCAATACCGGCATTTGCATATCCATAAAAATAATATCAAACGCCCCTATTTCACACTGTGCTATGGCCTGTTCCCCATCATCAGCTAAACTGATCGACTTTATATTAAACTCAGCCAACATAGACTCGATTACCACTTGGTTAATATCATTGTCTTCAACCACCAGTGCAGTTACATGGGAAAAATCAACGGACTTTTCACTACTCTCTTCAAGAAGGTTTTCACTAATAGCAGGGGTTATGAATGTTCGGGTAACATTAAGCTCAAAATAAAACATAGAGCCTTTATCAGGTTCACTTTCTACTTTTAATGACGAACTCATCAAATGTAACAACTTGCTTGAGATAGTCAGGCCAAGCCCAGTGCCACCGAAGCGACGAGTAATAGAAGCATCTGCTTGAGAGAAAGCGTCAAACAAAGAATCTAGCTGTTCATTGGCAATACCAATACCCGTGTCAGATACACTAAAAGTTACTTTAAACTCATCATTCACTACTTCTTCAATAATGACGTTGAGTAACACGCTACCACGATGAGTGAACTTAATTGCATTGCCTAATAAATTAATGAGTACTTGTTTGAGCCGAGTTTCATCACCTAAAAATATAAAGTCGGTGAGCTCTGGCGTTGTCGTAATAAATAACTCAATACCTTTATTTTCAGCTTGTTGCGAAAATAAATGCGTTAACTCGTTCAACAAGGAGTTTAACTCAATTGGACCTGACTCAAGCTCTACTTTAGCAGCCTCAATTTTACTCAAATCTAAAATATCGTTAATAATAACCAGTAAACTTGCACCTGATGATTTAATGATATTGAGCATCTTTGCTTGCTCTGCCGATAATGGTGTGCGACTTAGCTGCCGAGCCATACCTAAAACACCATTCATAGGAGTTCTGATCTCATGACTCATATTTGCTAAGAATTCAGATTTTACTTTCGCTGTACGCTCAGCTGATTGCTTTGCATCTGCAAGGTCTTTACTTAAAACCCTGAATCGTTCTGCTGCATTCGCTAAAACACCAATTTCATCTTTGCGATTTAAATCATAAATTTTGGCCGAAAGGTCACCACTCAAAAAGTATTTAAAACTAACGGTAAGGCGCTTAATTGCATGCGAAATTTGCAAATGAAACGCAATTGCAAAAGCCACAATATAAATAACAACACCGATCGCAAGGAGCTTTAAAATACGCTCAGAATTTGAAACTGTTTTTTCAGCCTCCGATTTAATTTGTTTTAATCTCGATAAAGAAAGCTCTCTTAGCTGGTTTGATAAGGTACTAAATTCAATAGCATCACCTGCCATAACCACATTGACTAAACTTAAGTAATGACGGTTAGCTTGAATACTTTTAGAGAATTGCTGCTGATAATTAGCAGTAAACTGGGACATTTTATCGAGTGTTATCGCAGGACCTTGAAGCACTTGTAGTTTTTGATTAAGCAAGCGCAGTGTAGTATTCACTTTAGCCCTTTTTGAATAGTCTTTCTTCGATAAAAATTGATACGCATCATGATGCATTGAATGCCATAGATTAGTGAGCTCTGCGATACTTAATTTATCTTCTGTATTGATGCTCTTTGATTTCAAAGTTTCAAGTTCTGCTATCGCATTGGTGTATATACTTGGTAAAACCTGATAGGTTAAATGTGCCCTGACCTCATAGCGTTTTGTAAGTACTGCTAGGTTCTCATCGTATCGACTCAAAAGCTCAGACATCGAATCTAAATAAACCTGACTGTTTGCTTCATTTTGATTAAAATTTATATTACCTAAACGTTTTTTTATACTTTGAAAGTTATCTTCTATTTTATTAAAAACAGACTTACTCCCTGAGTTGCCGTACACAGAAATATCACGCTGCATCTCTACAATGTCTTTATTTATTCTTAAGATACTCACCGCATAATTACTGATACGGCTAATCTCTACAAATGCCGTTTCTATGGTTTTTAATCGCTTATCCATTACAAAAAAACTAGCACTCAATGCTAAAAGTAATAGCAGCAGCGCCAGCGACATCTTTGCAGCAATTGATTTAGAAAAGATGTTAAGCAATCTAAGCCCTTATGAATTTAACAATTCAAACCATTTATCTAAGCTGTAATCGTAATTAGGCATCACAGTATTCCATACTGCGATATTTGAAAATCGCTGAATATAGCTACCACCATCACGCTTTTGACCCGCTTTTACAGATACCTTTTCATCGGTACCGCGTAAATCTACAACGGCTTCTTTACCCTCATACCAATAACTCCACTCCGGCTTTGACATTAAGGGCTGGCTTCGCTCTGGGTTTGAAATGTAGTACCCTTGCCTTGCTATAAAGGCTCCAGGATAACCAGATAACCACCAATTCATATAATCGTATGCTGCATCTTTTACATGCCCTTGTGTATTGGCTGATAAGCACATAACACCATGCCAAGCTCGGTAGCCTTCTTTTGGAGATGCATAAACCACGGGAATGCCTGCTCCACGACACGCACTCACCCCTGGCGAGAACATACTTTGGATGTTTACTCGTTTTGTTTTCATAAAGTCCACCGATTGTGGAACCGATGTCCAAAAGCCAGAAAAATGCCCTTGTCGTTTTTTTTCTAATAAAATAGCAAAAAGTTGATCAATTTCGGCAATACTCATATCGCCCATGTCATTAAAAGTCATTAGTCCCTGACCCTGCGCAGCAAGGGCCGCATCAAAGATACCTATTGTAGGGGCGTTTACTAGCGCAACTTTTCCTTTGTGTTTTTCATCAAGTAACCAAGCCCATGATTCAGTTTGATAAGGGATCCCTTGCTCTATCACTTGGGTGTTGTATCCGAATGAGTCAACATTATGAACATAAGGCATAAAGCTAATTGCTTTGCTCGGAGTTTGCGATAGCGTACCGTCGTCTTGAACATAAAGCAGTTTATTAGGAGAGTCGCCCGCGCCAAGCTTAGCTTCAGGGACTATTTTTCCGGTTTTTGTTAATGGGTTTATTTCATCCCAATAAACAAGCCTATCTATATCGATAGGTTGAATAGCCCCCGCTTGCCATAAAATATTAATTGAGTCTGACCATTGTTCGTACAAATCAAATGAACTTGGATTTGCTGCTGCTTTTTGTAAAACGGCGGCGCTTCCCATTGGCGTAAACTCTAGGTTAATGCCTAATTCACGCATTGCCCTGCTTCTGAGTTCTTCTTGCAATGTAACATGTGTGCCAAGCACCCTTAATGTGACTTTATTTTTAGCAAAAACACAAGGTGCTTTAAATGCAAGAGTAGAGACGGCCGCGCCAGCTCCTAAACCTTTAAGAAAACGCCGACGATCAACTGAGTTAGTCATTTGAAGTTCCAACGAATTTATAGTTTTTAAAGTGTAGAATAAATTTCAAAAATTGATTCAAAAGACATACAAAAGATAAACTTAAGCTCAAACATACTGGTCGTTATTGTGCAACGAGGGTAAAAGCAATTGCGTTAGGCTTTCATAATTCATTGGCTTACCAAGCAAGTAGCCTTGCCCTGTGGCACAGCCCAGTTCATCTAGTTTGTTTTTTTGCTCAGCCGTTTCTATTCCTTCAGCAACAATTTGAAGATGAAGAGAGTGCGCAAGTTCAATAATCGTTGAAACAATATCAAGCGCTTGCGAATCAGTTAGCATATCACGTACAAAGGACTGATCTATCTTCAATACATTTAAAGGAAACAGCCTTAGATACGACAAGCTAGAATACCCTGTACCAAAATCATCAAGGGCAATACTCACTTTCATTTTGGCAATTAATTTAAGTTGGTTGACCGCATACTCATAGTTTTCAATTAGCGCTGACTCTGTCACTTCTAACTCTAAATATTTACTTGGTAGCTGAGTTTTCTCTAAAATCATCGCGACTGTGTCTACAAGTTTTGAGTCGGTAAACTGTTTAGCGGAAATATTTACGGCCACTTTTGTCGGCACACCTGCATCTAACCAGCGTTTTGCACTAATACAGCTTTTTTCTAAAACTTGCTCGCCTAACCTAAAAATTAAGCCCGTTTCTTCAGCATACTCAATAAAATTCAGTGGTGATATAAATCCGCCCTCATCATCACTTAAACGAACTAAACTTTCTACGCCAACCATTTCGCCACTACGTAAATCGTATTTAGGTTGATAGTGCACATCAAGGGCGTTATTTTCGAGGGCTTTTCTTAACTTATTACCTACATCAAGGCGTTTATTCATTTCAACCTGTAAGTCTGTGCTGAAATAGCAATAACTATTTGCCGCTTCGTTCTTTGCCTTATACATAGCGGAGTCTGCATGGCGAAGCATTTCTTCAACACAATTAGCATCATCAGGGTAAACACTTATGCCTAAGCTTGCAGAAAGAATATGTTGTTCGCCACCAGAGCGAAATGGCTTACTAATTACATTAAGCACTTGATTTATCAAAGGCTCTAGACTCAAAGAATGTGACTCATGAGGGACAACAAGCGCAAATTCATCCCCCCCGACACGTGCAACTGTAATATCGTTACAAGCAAAGCAATCTAAAGAGTGGCCAATATGAGCAATAATTTCGTCTCCAATATGATGGCCTAACGCATCATTTATAAACTTAAATTTGTCCAAATCGAGCAGTAATAAACTTAGCTTAGTGTCATTAAAAGAGGCTCTGGCAATACCTTGAGTTAATCTATCATGCAGTAATACGCGGTTTGGTAGTGAGGTTAGTTGATCATGATGTGACAAGTACGTCATTTGAACCGACATAGCGAGCGTTTCACTAACATCTTGAAAAACCATAACAGCACCGCATTGTTGTTTTTTTTCATTTAAAATTGGTGCTGCGCTATCTTCAACTCGGTGTTCAACCCCTTGTTTACTCGTTAGTTGCGTGTTTATTGCCATCGCCACAGGGCGGTTTTCCTTTAGAGCAACAGTAAGTGGATTTATTGAAGGTGTTTTTGTTGTGGAGTCAGCTAATTTCATCACCTCTTCAATATGACGACCCTTTGCAGCAGTTTGAGACCAGCCCGTAAGCCTTTGCGCTACAGGGTTCATATAAGTAATTTGGGCATGTTGATCCGTTGAAATAACGCCGTCTGCTATCGAATCAATCGTGATACGTAAATGCTCTTTTTCAGCAAATAAAGCAGCTTGGGTATTTTGTAAAATATTCTCTTGCGCTTTAACTTTAACGTGATTTTCTATTCGCAATCGACATAACTTTAAGTTCAGAGGTTTAGAAATAAAATCGATTGCGCCTAAAGACAATGCTGATTCTTCAATTTGTGGATCACCATGTGAAGTAATAACAATAATTCGTAGCTGTTCAAACACTGGGTTGAATTGAAGTTCTTGTAAAATATCAAAGCCACTAATTTTTGGCATTTCTAAATCAAGTAACAAAACATCAGGTTTTGCTTTATGGATTAACTCCAGTGCTTGGGTACTGTCGTTTAAGGTGATTATGTTACCAACATCTTCTAGTGCGTGTTCAAGTTGTAAAGTGTTAATCTCTTCATCATCAATGATAAGAATAGTGCAATTATCGACCATCTTTTTCCCTCTACTACGTATTTGTACCTGATTAAACATAGTTCGAAAATCAAAAAAGCGGCAACACTTTTTCATTAGAAAAATTAAAATTAAATCCATTTTCATTAACTGCTTTAACTTTCTAAGCCAAAGCCAATTCCTTTTAACTAGCTAAAGGAGCGCTTTGCTTGGCCTTACTCTAAATAGTCTTGCTTCGATGCCGCTTTTAAAAGCCTTGGTCAACTGCTTTTTAGAATAATTACTCAAATTAGACTTGCAATTATCACATTTCAGCTTACACTTGTGCGCCAAATGAGCGTACACTTGTAAGCTAAAGGCGAAAAATGAGAGCGTTATTAAATTCATTATCAAAACATTTATTGCATCATCAGTCATGGGCAGGATACTGGGAGCCGGTGGTTCAGTGCTTTAAACCAGGCTGGCGCGAAGGCTACTTTCGTGCACAAGTAAAACATGTACAGGAGTTTGCTGAACAAAGCGTTGAGTTGATTATTGAGCCAGAAAAAACATGGCCAGTTCATCAAGCAGGCCAGCACATTGCGTTAACAATCCAAATAAATGGACGATTGCTAACGCGTGTATTTACCATCGCAAGCGAACCACAATTAGCAAGGCAGCAGCGACAAATTCGTTTATTGATCCGCAGCCAAGAAATCGGCGCATTTACATCAAAGCTAACAAATTTGAGGTCAGGGCAATGGCTTAATATTTCTGAGGCTAAAGGCCAGTTTGTTATGCCAAATACCGCGCGTTCTTTAATCATGCTTGCCGGTGGCTCAGGCATTACGCCATTTATAGCCATGCTTAAATCTTTACCTACATACAGCAAACAAACTATTACCCTGCTTTATTATGCAAAGCCAAACAGCCACTGGATTAAAGATGAGCTTGATCAATTAAAGCAATCACTGAGCAATTTTGATTATCACTTACTTGAGCGCAACAAAGATGGCGATGCGACGACATGGCTGACAACAAACGCGCATAAACACTGGTTAGTTTGTGGCCCAGCTGCTTTGTATAAGCAAGCAGCCGCTTTAGCTAAGCAATTAAATACGCCGATAGACAGTGAGCATTTCAGTGCAGTCCCTGCTGTTTTAGTAACCTCTGATAAGCACGATTTAACACTCACTCATCAGGGCAAAACATTCACGATTGATAACCAACAAACCTTACTGACCCACTTACAAGCGAATAAGCAACCTGTAACAGTTGGCTGTGGTATGGGGATTTGCCATCAATGCCAATGCGTAAAAAAGCAAGGCATCGTGCGTGATATTCGTACCGGTGAGCTCTCTGATAGCTCAGAGCAGTTAATTCAACTTTGTATATCGCAACCAGTCAGTGACGTGGAGTTATCAGCATGAACACAACAAAAACAGTCAATTATGAAAAATTAGCAGCTCAACTCGATAGCGTTAAAGCAGATGTAAAATCAAAACTCGGTGAGCAAGACGCGAAATACATTCGCCGCGTTATTGTTTGCCAGCGAGTGTTTGAATGGAGTGGCCGAATTCTATTAATGCTAGGCTTTATTCAGCCTGTTTTATGGCTCGTGGGTGTGCTTAGTTTAGCCACTGCAAAAATCCTCGATAACATGGAAATTGGCCACAATGTGATGCATGGCCAATACGACTGGATGAATGATAAATACATAAATTCAAAGTCTTACGAGTGGGATATAGCGTGCGATGGGGCTAGCTGGAACCGCGTTCACAACTACGAGCACCACACCTATACCAATATTATTGGTAAAGATCGCGACTTCGGTTATGGATTACTGCGCTTATCGAATGACTTTCGTTGGCGGCTAAAAAACCTGTGGCAATTTGTCACTTACCTGTTGCTCAGTGTGCTGTTTCAATGGGGTGTGTCGTACCATGAAATGGCAGCCGAGCGAGTATTTTTTGGCAAGAAAAAAGATGACCGCGATTACAAAGTACCGCACAGCGAACTGAAAAAGCGCTTTTTTAGTAAAGGGGCACGCCAGCTAGTGAAAGACTATCTGCTCTTTCCAATGCTTGCTGGGCCTTTATTTTTGTGGGTTTTAACGGGCAACCTTGCCGCTAATTTATTACGTAACCTGTGGACCTCAACCATTATCTTTTGCGGGCACTTTACCGGTGAAGTAGAAACATTTAACCAACAAGACTGCGAAAATGAATCACAAGGTCAGTGGTATTACCGCCAAGCGTTGGGGTCATCAAATATCAAAGGGGGTAACCTGTTTCATGTAATGACTGGGCACTTGAGCTATCAAATAGAGCATCACTTATTCCCCGATTTACCCGCAAAACGCTACCGCGAAATTGCGCCTAAGGTACAAGCTATCTTTAAAGAACACGGTATCCACTACAATACCGGCGGCTTCTTTCGCCAGTACTTTTCTGTCGTAAAACGAATTGTGCGCTACTCTTTTCCGTAATTGATGAACGCCAGTGCATAGTGCTGGCGTTAAATCTCATTCGATTCAGACCAAACCCGTAACTCATCGAGTATATGCAGTGCTGAGCGGCCAAAGTCAGTTAGCTCATAGGTCACCGCTATCGGGCGCGTGCTAATAACATAACGGGTGATCATCGCTCTACTTTCAAGCTCTTTTAGACGCTGGTCTATCATCTTTTTACTTGCGCCACCGAGCATGCGCGTTAAATCATTAAAACGCACAGGGCCATCTTTTAAATGATAGATAATAGATCCCGTCCATTTACCGCCAATCAAACGCATGCCTTTTTCAATTGCACACGGCTCCATGCAAGCATTTAAAACTTTTTTTCTACCCTTACTATCTGTTTCTACTGAACTTTCCAAAACATCCTCGCATTTTTCAGACTAGTTACAAAAAGGTGACTGGTTGATTTAATAATCTAGGTTACTATTATATACCACGGAATATATTTTGAACACGATAAAGTAATTAGCAAACGGATACTCAACTATGAAAAACGTATTAATTCTTAACGCACATCACTATTACCCTTTTTCTGAAGGTAAGTTAAATGCTGCTTTAATCGAAAAAGCCGACGCTTTTTTTAAAGCAAAAGGCTATCAAACTCGCGTGGTTAATACACAAGACGAATTTGATGTAGAAACTGAACTTGAGAACCATCAATGGGCAGATATCGTCTTTTTGCAATCACCTATTAACTGGATGGGCATGACTTGGTCATTCAAAAAATACATGGATGAAGTGTACACAGCGGGCATGGGGGGAGCGCTTTGCCATGGTGATGGTCGTCATCAAGACAATCCAAAAGCCAATTACGGTAAAGGCGGCACCTTGACTAACACTCAATATATGATGTCGCTGACTTTAAATGCGCCTGCAGAATCATTTGCAGATGCCGCTGACTTTTTTGAAGGTAAAAGTGTTGATGACCTTGTTTTCCCAATGCATATGAACTTTAAGTTTTTCGGTATGCAAGCGATGCCAACTTTCGCCTGTTATGACGTGATGAAAAATGCAGACATCGACAGCGACTTTGCGCGCTTTGAAAAACACTTAAACGAGAACTTTTAAGGAACACTCATGAGTAACGAATCTGTTTATAGCAATAAACTCCATCCGGGCAGTGCATTTCCTAGTATCAGTGCTGCACTTTTGAATGGTGAAGAGGCTGTTCTTGGTCAACCTCAACACGGTGCAAGCTGGCAGCTTGTTGTTGTTTATCGTGGTAAGCATTGCCCTTTATGTACCCGCTATTTAAATAGCCTCGAGCAGTACAAAGCGGCGCTATTAGAAACGGGTGTTGATGTAATTGCTGTTTCAGGTGATAGCAAAGAACAGTTAGAAGCGCATTTAGAGCAGCTATCTGTGTCATTTCCACTTGCTTACGGTTTGACTACAGAGCAAATGCAAGCATTAGGTACTTACATTTCTGATCCCCGTTCACCACAAGAAACGGATCACCCTTTCGCAGAGCCCGCACTGTTTGTGGTTAACGAGCAAGGTAAAGTACATGTAGTTGATTATTCTAATAATCCATTTGTAAGACCTGATTTAGCAACTTTGGTAAGCGGGCTTAATTGGATACGCGACCCAAAAAATAATTACCCAATTCGCGGTATGCATAAGTAGAGTGTAGCCATGAGCAAAATGACAGCTTTGCTGATTGGCTTGGTGAGCACAATTATGTGCTCACAACATGCTTTTTCAGCACAACTTCCCCATGCACATATTGCTTCACCCAATCACTATGAAGTATTGCTAGATAACAGTGAAGTACTTGTTTTACGTATGACTTTAGCACCAGGTGAGCAAGATAATTGGCATAAGCATAATGCTGAAACAGTCTATTTTGAGACAGGTGGTAAAGCGACCATCAGTACTAAAGAGTCACAAACAACAATTGAGATCCCTAATGGCTATGTGATGTGGCATGACGCATGGACTCATCAAGTCAAAAATGAGGGTGAAACCACCATCACTGCAATTATTGTCGAAAGGAAATAGGTAGGATCAATTATGGCATTAGAAAACCACCCAATGTGGCGCTTACCTAAGCATCACCTAGATTTAAAAAGTTCACATGACCATGTTCATTGGGTTGAATTATTTTATGACCTTATCCATGTGGTAATCATTTTTTTGCTAGGTAATTTTTTAAGCGACCACTTACATTTAAGTGGTTTTCTTACATTTGCAGGTTTGTTCATCACCGTATGGTTTGCGTGGGCTGACTCCAGTGTTTTTAATTCACTCTATGTCAGTACTGATGTAAAACATCGGCTGATCATGGCCTGCCAAATTGTCACCGCCATGGTTATGGCAGCCTCTATTCCCCATGTACTTGACAAAGGCTGGACATATTTTGCATTGGCCTATGCAGCTAACCGACTTATTACAGCGTATTTATTTCATCGCACCAATCAACTGGGGGTCGAATCAACAAAATTAGCACGCAGTGTGAGCCGTAACTACTTTGCTCTTGCCATTATCTTTGCGACCACAGCTTTTATGCCTGCACCCTATCGTTATTGGGTATTTGGCACTGCGATTGCCGCTATCCAAGTTTTGTATATGGCTCCAAAAATTGGTGTACTTGAAAATAAACGTTTTTTACCACGCCTTGGGCATATGTCTGAGCGCTTTGCCCTTTTACTGCTTATTGTCGTAGGCGAAGGTTTCTTTAAATTGGTGATTACTTTATCAGAAAAAGGAATTTATAAAGTCGACCCCTCTGTACTGGCTAACTTTATGTTTGGCGGTATTGCAGTATTTGTGCAATGCTGGATTTACTTTGACTTTGTTGGCAATGGTAAACCTAAGAATCAGCATAAATGGACACTCGTAAGTTGGTGGTTAGCACACCTATTTTTAATGTTATGTGCAGTTATGGTTGGCGTTGCGCTCGCCGGCGAAGTGAAAGCTGGGTTTTGGCAGCCCTACCCACTTAAATATGGTGTCATTGGCTGTGTAGGGTTAGCAGGCTACTTATTGAGTTTATTGTGGATCCAGTTAATGATCGAACACCGTGTAGCCCATCGTTTTGCAACAGCTAAAGTAAGAATGTTTGGCGTTATACTCGCTTTAGTTACCATTCCCATTTTACCCCATGTGCCTTCGCTCATTGGCAACTTGCTTTGGGGCACAGCACTGATTTCACAAATTGCCTACCCAGTCACTCGCGCATACTTTACCCTTTCAAAAGAAGAAGCTAATTCATAACGATTAAAACACCTTTGCAAAAACGACAAAGGTGTTTTGTTATCCTTGCTGTTTTTCGCAAATAAATTTAGCGCCACAATACCCTCATTACTTAATCATAAATCACTTTCAGGGCGGCATTAAATTGTTAAGTATTGCTTAGCTATGTCCCTTAAAGTTTGGAGTCATAATGAGTTTTGATAAATTAGCGCAAAAACCATTCTCAATTGGGGTTGAACTTCCACTTGATAATGATTGGGCACATTTCAATCAACAATCAAATCAATCATTTGGGATCCCTAATTTAGCTAACCATGAATCACGTGTTCAACTTGCTGATGAGCTTGGCTACGCAGCGGCATGGGTTCGCGACGTACCGATTTATGACCCGCAATTTGGTGATGCCGCCCAAGTTTATGAAACTTTCAGCTACCTTGGCTACTTAGCGGCTAAAACCAAGAATATATTACTTGGCACCGCAGCGGTGGTATTGCCATTGCGCCAACCTTGGCTTGTTAAAAAGGCAGCAAATACTGTGCAAGCGCTTAGTAATGATCGGCTAATTTTAGGTGTTGCCAGTGGTGATAGACCCATTGAATATCCTTTATTCGATATTGATTTTGCAAGCCGTGGTGAGCAACTACGTGAATCTGTTTCGCTACTAAAAGGCGCCCCTAAGCGACCTTTAGAAGCGGGTCAAAAGCTACTACCAGAAGTGAAAAATTTCCCACTTTATGTAGCAGGTCTTGCTCAGCAAAGCCCTCAATGGGTTGGCGAAAACATGGACGGCTGGCTTGCTTACCCAGGCACACCAGATGATCATCAAAAGCGTGTCGCTTTGTGGCGAGAGGTCGCAGGAAATAAGCCGTACGTTAGTTTTATTCATTTAAATTTATTAGATGATCCTGATGCACCTATAAAACGTCACCGTTTTGGGGTTGAAACAGGCGTCAACGGACTCATCTCAGAACTAAAGGCAATGAGAAATGCCGGTGTGAATCACATTGGCCTGCACTTTAGACGTAACGAATTACCCATTGAATGGGCATTAAAGCACATCGGCGAACATGTTTTGCCCACGTTCCATAATTAAGGAGTTATGATGTCACAATCAATTATGCCAAAACTGGGTTTTGGTACATTTAGATTACAAGACGAAGTTGCATATCAAAGTGTGCTAACAGCTATTGAAGAGGGCTTTAGACACATCGACACTGCGCAAATTTACGGTAACGAAGAAGCTGTTGGCCGAGCGATTAAAGACAGTGGTGTTGCACGTGGTGAGTTATTTATTACCACCAAAGTATGGAATGATAAGTTAAATAAAACGGACTTTATTAACAGCGTAAAAGAGAGCCTGACTAAACTACAACTAGATTACGTCGACTTACTGCTTATTCATTGGCCAAGCCCAGCCAATGGCGAAAGCATGCATGAGTATTTAACCGAGTTACAATCAGCAAAAGAGCTTGGTTTAACGAAAGAAATTGGTGTTTCAAACTTTACCATTGCACAAATGGAAGAAGCCTTAAGTATTTTGCCAAAAGGCGCGTTATTTACCAATCAAGTTGAAGTTCACCCCTACCTAACCAACCAAAAGGTACGTGATTTTTGTGCCCAAAACGACATTCTCGTTACCGGCTATATGCCATTTGCGGTAGGTAAAGTACTTAAAGATCCAACCATCAAAGCGATTGCAGACAAACACCAAGTGAGCACCGCTGAAGTAGTCATTGCTTGGGAGTTAGCGCATGACATGGTGACGATACCGTCATCTACCAAACGCGAAAATATGGCTACCAACTTAAAAGCCCTTTCGCTTAGCTTAAGCCAAGACGAGATCAATCAAATTGATGCCCTTAGTTGCGGCGACAGGCAAGCAAACCCGGATTTTGCTCCTGACTGGGATCATGATGAAGTAAAGACAACTCATGCTTGGCAGTTTCAAGGTGCTGATAAAGCACTCGCTTTGGGATTGAAAGCTGTACCAGCACTTAAAGCAGGGCAAATTTTGGTCCGAAACCTAGCGGTTGGTATTAATCCAGTTGATTGGAAGTTTATTCAAGCTGACCCTATAAATTGGGCAGATACACATACACCTGGTGTAGACGGTGCTGGGGTTGTTGAGCAGGTAGGCGATGGCGTCGATAGCAAACTAATAGGTAAAACAGTCGCTTATCATCATAGCTTGAGTGAAAACGGCAGCTTTGCTAAACACACAGTACTTTATGCAGACCGTGTTATGCAGGTGCCAAAAGGGTTAGCCGCTAATGTTGCTGCTGCATTACCTTGCCCACTGCTTACTGCATGGCAAGCTTTTAGCAAAATACCATTACGCAAAGACGAAAAAGTATTAGTAACCGGCATGGGAGCTGTTAATAAACTGCTGACACAAATGCTGAATCACAGTGGCTTTGAAGTACATGCTTTATCAAAAAGCCTAACGACTGAGCAAGCCGAAAAGCTTGGCGTTAAGTTAGTATTACGCGACGCACCATCTGAAGGTGGCTACTTTGCACTCTTTGATGCTAATGGCCCTGAAGAAGCTAAAAAGTTAGTGCCACTTCTACAGGCAAATGGTCATGTGATCAGTATTTTAGGACGCATTGAAACCCCAGTCGATGAACCATTCACGCGCACTATTTCTTATCATGAAATTGCCCTTGGTGCATTACACGATTATGGTGATTCACAGCAATGGCAACGTCTTGTAAGTGATGGCGAAAAGCTCCTTAATGACATTGCGTCGGGTACTTTAAATGTTGAAGAACCCACTGACTTTGAATTTAACAATCTCAATGATGCCCTTGAGTTTTCTAAAGTTCAAAAGCAAAAAGCCGTTGTAGTTGTTTAGTTATCATTTAAAAGGCCTCCTCTGAGGCCTTTTTATTTTATTCTGCTGTTTCTTTAGGTGTATTGTTGAATACAGCTAAATGATAAATAATCACTAAATTAGCTATAAACCACAGATCTTTAATTACAAACTGACCTAATCGCTCAAACACTGTAACGCTGCTAAGCGCATTAGGTGCGGTAATTAAAAATGTTTGTGTCATGATAAATACCGAGCAACAGGCTAGTCCAGCAAGTAAAATAAGTTTCGCATTTCTGATATACAAACCAACACCTAACAGCGCCACACTCAAAATATCAAATATGCCAATCGCATTTGATGCCCCTTGCACGCTAAAAACAATATACAACCAAGACATAAACGGTGAAGACTCAACAAGGCTAACAATCGCATTTGCTTCAAAAGCAAAAAACTTCATTGCGCCAATCCAAACCAACACTAATGCCACCGATGCATAATTCAAAGCAACATGCGCTTTATCACTCAAAACATCTTTGTAAAACACAAATAAAAATAAAGGAATAACAGCAAAATACTTAATAATACCCTGCCCCGAACCAATTACTGGAAAACCCCCTTCACTTGCAAGCCAACGATTTGCACTGAACAATGTAAGTAAACAGGTAAGTGCAATAATAAGAGCTGTCACGGTGGGAAGCGCCCTATTAATAAATCCTAAATGAGAATGAAGGCTGGTAATACCTACAAAACAAAGTGCAAAGCCTGCAATCATACTCATGAGATGGTCAGGTACCTGAGTCTCTAAACCATAAAACGAAAATATACTGCCAATAGCATTGGGGTTTGCCCCCAAAATAAAAGACAAACCCAATAAAGAAAAACTGATAGTAATAAGTGCAATCACTAAATTATTTGATGTACGTAAATTCATTTAAACCCCTCTATAAAACTCAATTAGAAGACCTAAGTTAGGGATAAAAACATTCACCATTTTATAATTTACTATCACCTTTTCCTGTTAAATACATATAACCTTTTGAATAATAACAATTATAAAGTTAGTCTTGTGAAACTTTCACAAAGAGTGAAAAGATAGTCGCCAAAGCAATTAACATCGCTATTACGACCAATGCAGACGCAAGTGAAGAAAAATGTGCAATTTGACCGACACTTGCAGGCCCCATTAATACACCTAAATAACCAAATGTTGTTACAGCAGGAATTGCCGTAGCTTGCGACATGTAGGTTTGCTTCCCCGCCGCAGAAAACATAATTGGTACAACGTTGGCACAACCTATTCCCATTAACACATAACCAAATAGCGCAACATAAAAGCTCATTGATACAATAGCGATTATCAAGCCAAGGCTTGCTACTAAACCACTTATAGTCAGAACAGCCCTTTGCCCATGCTTTGCAATAATGCGATCGCCAAATAAGCGCCCTAAAGTCATTGTGACTGAAAAGCTAAAAATCCCTAATGCCGCCATTCCTGTTGATGCATTTTGATAATCAATTAAATATATTCCGCTCCAATCTAAAACGGTTCCCTCTGCGAGAAACATTGCAAAGCAAATAATGCCAATTAAAATCACCGGGCCTTTTGGGAGCGCAAATGCAGGACCTTCATTGGGGCTTGCAAAAGGAAGTAAGTCTCTCTTTGCGAAGATCAAACACAGTAATACTATCGCCGCCATTAGCATACAGATTTCGAATGCCGAAAAACCAGCAATTAGCAGCATTGCTACAGCACCCGCCCCTAAAATACCACCTAAACTGTAAAAGCCATGAAAACCAGACATAAGTGAAAGCTTAGAACGTTCTTCAACCAACACAGCCTGAATGTTCATAACACAATCAGTTGCGCCGATAGAAAGGCCAAAAATCACCAGTAAAGTTGCCAAGCTAGCCACACTATTTACTAAAGCAAAAAATGGTAGGCAAAAAATAATCATCATCGTTGAGAGCTGTAATACACGTTTACAACCATACTTAGTTGCGAGCGCACCTGATACAGGCATAGCAAATATTGCACCTGCACCAAGACACAAAAGCAACAACCCTAAAGTACTCTCATCAATGCCAATATGCGCTTTAATGACTGGTATGAGCGATGCCCACGTAGCCGTGGCTAAACCTGCACACAAAAATAGTAACCTTGTAACGAGTACTTCGCGCTTTTTAAACGGATACTTTTCTAACAACATCAAGCAAAACCTTCCATAAAACATCATAATCGAGCAGGGTAAGTGACTAGGTTAAAACCCGTCACCTTCCCTCATTCCAGTTTATAACTAAACTAAGGCTTAGTTATTGAGCTATTTAACTCTGAATAATCACAAAATTGCTAAAACGAGCATGCAATGCTACATTAGACTCAGTTTAAACTGCTCAATTATGATTATTTATGCTCGATTATGCTTCATTCCCAGATCAGAGGCAAGCACTGATCAAAGATCATTTACAACAAACCGGCCGAGTTGTGTGTGTTCAATTAGCCAAAGAACTTAATGTCTCAGAACATACGATCCGCCGAGATCTGCAAGAATTAGCAAATCAAGGGGTGTGTAAAAAAGTGTATGGCGGCGCTGTCATTAATGCACAAAATGATGGCAGTTTAGTGCAACGAATGGTTTTAAATAGTGACCGTAAGCAGCTTTTAGCTAAAGCGTGTATTCCATACTTTAAAGAGCATGAATTTGTTTTTATTGATTCTGGCAGTACCAATTTAGCCATTGCAAGTATGATCCCACACGATCTTGCCTTAACGGTGGTTACCCACACGCCTGCAATTGCTATTGCACTACAATCACATCAACAATGTGATGTGATTCTGTTAGGTGGAAAAATAAGTAAGCAACAAGGCGCTGCAATTGGTAGTTGCTCGTTAAAGCAATTACAAACAATGCATTTTGACCTAGCAGTTTTAGGCGCTTGCGCAATCGATGCTGAGGTGGGTGTTTCAGCGTTTGACGTTGAAGATGCACAGTTTAAACACGCTATAGTAAAACAAAGCAATAATGTATTAATCGCCGTTACTGAAGAAAAGCTGTCTTCAGTCGCTAGGCATAAAGTGACAGCGTTAGACGCTATTTCTGTTTTAATTACTGACGCCAAGAAAAACGATATAAAACTCGCTGAATTTAAAGACACTGAATTAGAACTTGTCTGTACCTCTGAATAAAATAAAACAGCAATTTTGTTCAAGTTTTTAGGTTGCCAGCTTCGCTATATTGGCGTAGGAATAATAACGAAGCGCACACCCTTCAGGAGCATCTGTGAGCAAAGACAATCACTTTAAGTACATTAACAACGAACAGCATCAGAGCATCTCGATGTTGACTGCAACTATGAGTGATTTTACCTATGCAAAACATGCTCACGAAGAGTATTCAATTGGCATTACTCTACAAGGGCGGCAAGATTTCTTTTGTCGTAATGCGTTTTATAAAAGCGTACCTGGCAATGTCATTTTGTTTAACCCTGAAGATATTCACGATGGTCACTCTGGCACTGAGCAAAACCTAGAGTATCTTATGCTGTACATTCACCCCGATGAATTTAAGCCTTTGTTCAAAGCGCTTGGGTATAAGCAAGATTGCACATTACGTATGGCAAACACCTTGTATGCTGATCCATTACTGCGTAATCAGGTGATTAACTTATCAAGGCTTTTACAAACCAATAGCACCAGCAAAATAGAGCGAGAAGCTTCAGTATTGCAAATGGCGCAGTCTTTAGTCAGGCTCAACGGTAGCCTTGATTTGCCAACTTTAAGCACCCGTGTTGATAGCTTGCTTCTGCGTGCAAAAGACTACATTTTGGCAAATATCGACAATGACATTTCTATTGATGACATTGCCCATGCTGCCACCATGTCGAAATTTCATTTTATTCGCCGCTTTCGCGAGCACTTCGGTATTACTCCACATCAATATGTTTTGAACTGTCGTATTAATTATGCCCGTAAAGCGTTACAGGTTGGCCGTGATGCCACCAGCGTGGCGGTTGAATCAGGGTTTGCAGATGCCAGCCACCTCAATCGTAACTTCAAACGAGCATTCGGTATGACACCAAAACAATTTCAACTGCAATGGGCTCGTAGATAGAGCTGAATTACTGATTTGGAGCTGTTATGGCAGATATTTTTGCATATGCTATTGGCATTATGTACACCCCTGGGCCAATCAATTTACTCGGTTTAAGCAGCGGCTTAAATAAACAAACTCGTTCACACCTTGGTTTTTTTATCGGCGTGGGTAGCGCGATGTTTATCTTATTTGTGCTGCTTGGCTACCTTGGCTTGCAAGTGATCAATCCGCAGTTTTTGCCTTATGTGAGCTTAATTGGTTGCGGCTATATTTTGTATATTGCTTGGAAAGTCGCAAAAGCAAATGTACAGGTGAGTGATACCTCAGCAGATGCCTCACTTAGCTTTTTCGATGGCCTGTTTATGCAGCTATTAAATCCAAAAGCCTTGGTGGCCACTTTGCCAATTGCTACGATTCAATTCCCAAGCGCCGATATTACTGGCGCTGCAATCGTATTTTGGTCTTTTATTTTAGCCATCCTTGCCTTTGGTGCGCCAACAAGTTACTCGTTAGCGGGCTTAGTGCTTGGCAAACAAGTATCACGGCCGGGTGTTTTTTATGTGTTTAATAAACTGATGGCTGTTTTGTTGGTTTATGTCGCGTTAATGATTGCCTATGAGCATGTGCTAACCCCGTTAATGGCCTAAAATTGATCATCCCTCGCAAACAGGCATAATAGCCTTATTCAGCAAACGGCTATCACAAAATGATGCAAGGCAATCTATCTATCCGCTCTTACAGCACTAAGCCTGTTAGTCATAGCCATGACTATCATCAACTTGTACTGCCCTTAAAAGGTGTGATTGCCATTAGTGTCGGTGATTTTCAAGGTAAAGTCGCCCCCGGTGAATGCGTGGTTGTCAAAGCCTCTCAAACGCATCTTTTTACCGCAATGCCAGAGGCGCGATTTGTGGTGGCCGATATGCCAACGCTACCTGATAACCTGGCCACTGCTGAGCGCTGCGTGTTTGCTATTAATCAATCACTTTGGGCATTTTTGCAGTTTGTAGCAAAGCAGCTTGAGCAAGCGGTTAATCGTGAATTAGAACTTGCCATGTTTAACACCTTCGATTTGCTGCTAGCTGAGCAAATTATGCAGCCTAAGGTCGACAGCCGTATTAGCGAGGCACTGCTTTATATTGACAGTCACTTAAGCACTCCTCTTCATATCAAACACCTTGCCAGCATTGCCTGTTTAAGCCCTACGCAATTTAAACTACTGTTTAAGCAACAAACCGGATTAACTGTCATGAACTATGTAACTAAACAGCGAATGGAAAAAGCCCAAGCCTTACTCAGTCATACCGATTACCCGCTACAGCGTATTAGTGAGCTAGTTGGTTACAATGAACTTTCATCTTTTAGCCGTAGTTTTTCAAAGTACTTTGGCTTATCACCAAGCAAGTTTAAAAAATAACTTTAGTTTTTAAGGTCAACAAAACCGTCCTTTTTGTCAAAAACTTTGCATCGATTTTAATTATGCTTTTGATATCTTAAATTTAAAGCGAATCATCAATGAACCATACCATCGCGACCATGGCCGTTTTAGTTGCCAGTGTGTTTTGGGGTACAACAGGCACAGCCGCAAGCTTTGCACCAAACATTAGCCCTTTTGCAATAGGTGCGTTTGCAATGGGATTTGGCGGCATATTACTATGCTTAACCTCACTAACTCAGCTAATAAACAATGCCAGTACTCTGCGTAAGCACTGCCGCCTAACCCTACTTGGCTCAGCTTGTGTTGCTATTTATCCGCTGGCATTTTATACCTCGATGAATAGTGCTGGTGTGGCAATAGGCACCGTTGTTTCGATTGCCAGCGCCCCTTTATTTACCGTCTTATTGGAATACTTAATTGAGAAAAAGCCCATTTCAACTCGCTGGCTAGTCAGCTTTTGCTTTGGTGCGATTGGCATTGGCTTAATCGCGTCAGGTAAAGAGCATAACCTTGCCGCTACGGGGCTGTTTAGCCAAAACATCGGCATTTTACTTGGCTTAATTGCAGGGCTTACCTATGCGGGTTATTCATGGACAGCCAAACGTTTAATTAGCAACGGCGTTCATTCAAGAGCGACCATGGCAAGCTTATTTGGCGGCGCTGCATGTGTACTCTTGCCTTCGTTATTGATCACTGGAGATACGCTTTTTGCCACAGTTACCAATACCAGCGTGGCGCTTTACATGGCCATAGTACCGATGTTTTTAGGTTATTGGCTATTTAGTATTGGCTTAAAAACCATCGCGGCTAGCCAAGCCGTGCTCATTACTTTACTTGAGCCGATTATCGCCACCGTACTGGCTATTGTGATTTTAAATGAGCAATTTCAGCAAATTGGCTGGCTTGGAATTAGTTTAGTGAGCGTTAGTTTGGTAATTCAAACGGTCAATATTAAGCAGTTCGTGATACACTGCAAAAAACGCATATTGACGATTTAAGATGAGAAAAGACAGCCGATTATCACGGGTTTTGCATGTGCTGATCCATTTAGACAGTTACAGCCACCCTATTACATCAGAGACATTAGCAAACATGTTAATGACCAACCCTGTGGTCGTGCGCCGTACAATGGCGTTACTGCGCCAAGCAGGTTATGTGTCGGCAATCAAAGGCCACAATGGCGGCTGGCTACTGGCCACTCCCTTAACAGACATCACTTTATTTGATATTCACCAAGCGCTTGGCGAAAAGAACCTGTTTGTAATTGGTCTAACCGATGAGCACAGCAACTGCCCTATCGAACATGCAGTTAACAGCGCCCTGCAAAACGCAATGGACGATGCAGAAGCCCTGTTATTAAAACGTTTTGCTGAAGTGTCGCTTGCAGAGCTCGCCAGTCAATTTAAAAAATAAACATAGTTACATTGCCTATTAATTGGCTTACGGCAATAAAAATAGGCAAGAACAGTCTCATAGCGGGCCTTATACTTATAAAGCAAGCGGCATTTCGATTTTAGAAATAAAATCCCATCACTGCCATCATGTAGAGCAAGCACTCTAAACACCCTACAAACCCGACCATTTAAAGCAATTAAGTAAATTCCCAATCTATCCTGGTCATTTTCCGATTGCCTGCCATAGTGCTTTTTCGGCATTTTAGACAAACACCCTGTCATTTTAGGCAAACATTCGTTTCAGCCCACTCCTATACTTAATCTCAATCAAGGACGCAAAGCAAACAGCTCTGCAATCGAGAATAGTCTCTGTCCTTACTTATTAACCCAAAGAGGATTTACGCTCATGAACAAAGTTACTTTTCCAAACACGAACGGTTTAGATATTACTATTGCGGGCTTATTAAATTTACCTGCTGATTTTGATGAAACAAAAACATACCCAGCCGTTGTCGTATCGCACCCAGGTGGTGGTGTTAAAGAGCAAACAGCAGGGACTTACGCACGTAAACTAGCTGAGCAAGGTTTTGTCGCTATTGCATACGATGCATCTTACCAAGGTGAAAGCACAGGCGAGCCACGCCAACTTGAAAACCCACATGTTCGTACCGAGGATGTGAGTGCAGTAATCGATTACTTAACGACCTTACCTTATGTAGACAATGATCGCATTGGCGCAATGGGGATCTGTGCGGGTGCAGGTTACACCGCAAATGCTGCAATTAACGACCGCCGTATTAAAGCCGTTGGCACAGTCAGCATGGTAAATATTGGCCAAATGTTCCGTAATGGCTGGGATAACAATGTTAAAGACAGCGACGCTATCCCATATATCCAAGCTGGCTCTGATTCTCGCACATCGGATGCAAGTGGTAACGAGATTGCGACCATCCCAATGGCACCACTTAAAGAAGAAGATGCACCAAACGAAGAGCTTCGCCAAGCGTGGGAATACTACCACACAGACCGCGCAGCTTATTGCACTGCACCGGGTTTTGCGACTGCACGCAGCTTAAATCAAATCATCACTTATGATGCATTCTTTAAAGCTGAAGCATTTTTAACGCAACCATTACTGACCGTCGTCGGCAGCAATGCAGGCAGCAAGTGGATGAGCGATGACCTAATGGCGCGCGCAGCATCAAGCAGCAAAAAAATGTACATCGTTGAAGGTGCGAACCACATGGACCTATACGATGGCGAAAGTGAAATCACTGAAGCAATCAGCGTATTAGCCCCTTTCTTTACAAGCAACCTGTAATTATTAATCCGTATGAGCCCACACAGGGCTCATACCTAAACGGTATTTAGGATACAAACATGAATATTCAAACAGTTAGTATTAAAAACCACGATATGGCATGGGCTATCTCAGCACTTGTTTTAACACCTGCTAATTTTGATGAGTCAAAAACCTACCCAACCATGATCAGTGTTCACCCATTTGGTAGCTGTAAAGAACAAACCTCAAGTAGTGTATATGGTAAAGCACTTGCTGAAGCAGGTTATGTGGTTATTGCCTTCGATGCCAGCTATCAAGGTCAATCTGGCGGTACACCTCGTTTTATTGAAAACCCATCACAACGTGTTGAAGATATTAGCCATGTTATTGATTATGCTGTGACACTGCCTTATGTGGATAACGAGCGCATTGGCAGCATTGGGGTATGTGGTGGGGGTGCTTATGTATTTAACTCTGCACTGACTGAAAAACGCGTAAAAGCCGTGGTCGGCATTACGCCGGTTAATTTAGGTCGTTTATTTAGAGAAGCATTCACCGAGTTTAACCCAGTCGGCGCACTTGAAGCGATGGCAGCACAACGTACTGCTGAAGCACTTGGTGGTGACTTACAAGTTAACGAATTACTCCCACCAAGCATTGAATTTGCCCGCGACAATGGCCTGACTGAGCGTGATGTTTTCGAAGCGACTGATTACTACAAAACACCGCGTGGTCAAAGCGAAGGTGGCGCAACACGTATGTTATTTTCTCATGCACAAAAAACCCTCACGTGGGATGCTTTCGCGTTTGCCGAAACATTAATGACTCAACCTATGATGGCTGTAATTGGTCAAAAAGTAGGGGCATTTGGTGCATACCGTGACGGTAAAGAAATTTACGGAAAATCATTTGCATCAAAAGACCGACAACTCGTTGAACTAGAAGAATGGTCGCACTATGACCTGTACGATAACCCTGAGCCCGTTGCGTTAGCGATGCAGCAAATACTGCCTTTTTTAACCAAGCATTTATAAAAAGGCACTTGTAAGCTGAGCATGCATAAAGCAAATAAGTTAGGCCTCATGCTTGGCCTAACTTACTTTTGTTGTTGATTTGAATTTGCGATTTTAGGAGTTAACGAATGATTAAATGGCTATTTATAATACTCGCAGTTGTAATATTAGGGCTTTTATCTCTTGCCATTTGGGTTACACAAACCGAAAAATCACAGCATGCTAAAAACAGCTTACGTCTACAAAATGCTGAGCCGAAAATCACGCTTGATGCCAAAACAGCCGTCGTGGTTTTTTCTCGCTCTAGTAATACTGGGGTTTTAGCAGATCACATAGCACAAAAGCATAACGCAGAGCTGTTTGAGATAACGGCTACCGATTACGAACTAGGTATTCCTGGTTGGATAGCCGTTCTAAACGATGCCAGAAGCAAGGTAGCAACAATAACCCCGAGCAATATAAACCTTGAGAAGTATCAAACCATTTATTTAGGCTCGCCTATTTGGCTTTATAGCCCTGCCCCACCGATTTGGCAGTTTGCAAAAAATAATGACTTTTCAGGTAAAAATGTGATTTTATTTAATACCTTTAACAGTAAGTTCGAACAGCATTTTATTGATGATTTTGAAAAGCTGGTTCGGGCAAATGGCGCAAAAACGTTTTCTCACAGGTATGTGAATCGTGGCCGTATGGGCTCTCAAATTAGTAGCCAAGATATGCTCAATAAATTTGACAGCCAAGATAACTAACCGTGAGTTTAAAACATGATAGACACCAACCATCAAGAGATTGCTAAACCACTCGCGCAAAAGATTATGTTATTCGCTAATAAAGCGGGTGATATTACCTCTCATACGCCAGAGCTCACATTGCACATTCGTAACGCACCAACCGACCCCTTGCATTGTATTTACACATTAAGCCTTGCAGTGGTGCTACAAGGTGCAAAAGTGCTTTCAGTCGAAAACAGTGTCCTGCCCTGCGCTGGTGGGCAAACCATGTTAACCACCTTCGACTTACCTGTGGTATCCCATGTGACCGAAGCAACACGCCACCAGCCATTTGTTGCCATGGTGCTAAAACTTGATTACAACTTAATTTTGCAAACAGCCGCAGAACTTAAACTGCCAAAACAATCACGCAACGAGACATTTGCGCCGATTTCTATTCATAATATCGATGCAGGACTCACTGATGCACTCACTCGGTTATTTGAGCTTGAATATAATCCCGCACTTCGCGATGGCTTACAGCCATTACTCGCAAAAGAAATTGTTATTCGCCTTTTACAGGGACCTCACGGGCCTCACCTTAGAAAACTGGCATCAGAGGGGTCACCAAGTAGTCATATTGTCAGAGTTGTGAGCTGGCTTAAAACCAACTTTATGCGCCCAGTACAAATTGACGAGTTAGCAAAACAAGCGCATATGAGCTCATCAACATTTCGCCAGCACTTTAAAACCATTACTGGCACCAGCCCATTGCAGTATTTAAAAACCTTACGCTTACAAGAGGCTCGCGATCAAATGCTGATCAATGGTCTTGATGCTGGTCAAGCAAGTGGTGTGGTTGGTTACGAAAGCCCTTCGCAATTTAGTCGCGAGTATAGCCGTTTATTTGGCCTGCCACCGCAAAAAGATATGCAAAGGCTAAGGCAACAACAGTTATAAGAGATAAATGCGCTAAGTATGACTTAGCGCACCTTCTATTAAGCTTTATTAAATGGATTACGGGTATCTTGGTCGGCATCTAGATTACGCATCAAGATTGCGTGATCTAAATCGATATCTTCTGGCAGAGGGATTTTAACAATATGGCCCGAACCTTTTGCATCGCTAATGGCTTCGCCTTTTTTGTTTTCCATAAAATCTAGCTTGAAGTTAATATTCCCTTTTGGCGTCATAAGCTCAAGTGAATGACCAGTACAGAACTTATTCTTCACATCAATTTCAACTAAGCCATTATCGTTGCGGCCTAATACTTCACCCACAAACTGCTGTTTATCTGACACCGAATGACCATACTCATAGTTTTGATAGTCTTGATGTGCGTGGCGCTTTAAAAATCCTTCTGTATAGCCTCGGTGCGCTAAGTTTTCGAGGGTTTTAAATAAGTTTGCGTCAAATGGACGACCAGCAACGGCATCATCAATGGCTTTACGATACACTTGCGCAGTACGTGCAACATAGTAGAAAGACTTAGTGCGGCCTTCAATTTTTAAACTATGCACGCCCATTTTCGTTAGTTGATCAACATATTGAACTGCACGTAAATCTTTTGAGTTCATTATGTAAGTACCATGCTCGTCTTCAAAAGCAGGCATATACTCACCAGGACGGCCCTGCTCTTCAAGCATAAATACTTCGTTACTTGGGGCACCATCTCCTAGAGTTGGGATCACCGCTTTAGGGTCGATTTTATGTACCATTTCGCCGGTTTCATTTTCAGTGCCCGGTTTCACATCGTAGTTCCAACGACATGCATTAGTGCACGTTCCTTGGTTTGGATCGCGTTTATTAATATAACCCGATAACAAACAACGGCCAGAATACGCCATGCAAAGCGCACCGTGAACAAACACTTCAAGTTCTGTATTTGGGCATAGCTCGCGAATTTCAGCGATTTCTTCAAGGGATAATTCGCGCGATAAAATGACTCGCTCAATGCCCTGCTGAGCCCAAAAGTTCACTGTGGCATAGTTTACCGCATTGGCCTGTACAGATAAGTGAATTGGCATATCTGGCCATTTCTCACGCACTAACATAATTAGGCCTGGATCAGACATGATCAGCGCATCTGGCTGCATTTCAATGACTGGCTCAATGTCGCGTAAATACGATTTTACCTTGGCATTGTGAGGAGCAATGTTCGACACTACATACAATTTTTTATTTTGCGCATGGGCTTCGTTAATACCGATTTGCAGGTTATCTAGGTCAAACTCATTATTACGAACACGAAGGCTATAACGAGGTTGGCCAGCGTAAACGGCATCTGCACCATAGGCAAAGGCATAACGCATATTCTTTAAACTACCCGCAGGTGATAACAACTCAGGCGTAAAAGGACGAGGGGTCAAAATAGGTGACGACATGAAAGCTCCACACATCGAACCGAGTACAAGTCGGTTGCATGAATTAATACGATAATGAAGCGCGGCAGTATAATAACCTGCCCAGTAATTTTATTGATCTAGATCATGCTTGATAGAAACTCAGCAAACCAGCCGTGAGCCTATAAAAAGAAAAAGGTGACCAATCCTATGGCCACCTTTTTAGATCAAACTCAATTAACTATCCAGGGTAATTGGTTTGGAATTGTTAATGTTAACAGCCCAAAAAGCTACAACATATATTCTTTAATAATTATGTAGTTATATTATATGCTAAATGTGATTTTTTGATTACAAAAACTACAACAACAGCACTTCTTCAGTTTCAAGCGCAAAGGTTTTGCCGTTTGCAAAACGAATAGCGATATAAAAAATATGACTACTTCCAACTTCAGGAGCTTGGTTTGGTCTAGTTCAATAAATATAGGGGCTGTAATGGGTAATACGCTTGCGAAGTCCTCTACACAGGCATAGTTGCCATCACTGTAATAATCAAAATCATTAACAAACACTTCTGTGATATCAAACACGCTATGTATACTCGTAACCACGCTAAGTTCATTGTGTAAACAAGTGCTTAACTGTAAAAGGTGTTCGCATTTTATACTCGTTTTGCTGAACATTTTTAGATTCATGAAAATGCCATCAAATGACTATTTAATTAAATTAGGAATTTTCACGTAAAGCGCGTATAATTCGCGCCCGTTAATATTTAACCTTTTAAATTTAAAATTATTGGAGCATAAAGATGGCTTTAGAGCGTACTTTTTCAATCGTAAAACCTGATGCAGTTGCTAAAAACCACATCGGTGCTATCTACAACCGTTTCGAAACTGCGGGTCTTAAAATCGTTGCAGCTAAAATGGTTCACCTTTCAAAAGAAAAAGCTGAAGGTTTCTACGCTGAGCACAGCGAGCGTCCTTTCTTCGGTGCTTTAGTTGAGTTCATGACATCTGGTCCAGTAATGGTTACTGTTCTTGAAGGTGAGAACGCAGTACTTAAAAACCGTGAAATCATGGGTGCTACTAACCCTGCTGAAGCACTAGCTGGTACTTTACGTGCTGACTACGCAGACAGCATCGACGAAAATGCTGTTCACGGTTCTGACGCTGTTGAATCAGCTGCACGTGAAATCGCATACTTCTTCGCTGACGAAGAAATCTGCCCACGTACTCGTTAATTTCGAGTTCACAGCTAAGTCTGTGATGCAGAAGAAAAAGGGCTTTCGGGCCCTTTTTTAGTCATTAGCTAAGCCCATTGTAAATCTGTTTAGCTAATGACTAAGTCGATTAAATAATGTACAATCGCGCACCCAAACTACTTACCACCGTCACTGATTGAGGTTGTTTCATGACCACTGAAAAAAAGATTAATTTATTAGATTTAAACCGAGATGCAATGCGTGAGCTTTTTGTATCATTCGGTGAAAAGCCATTCCGTGGCGATCAGGTGATGAAATGGATTTATCATTTTGGCGTAGACAATTTTGACGACATGACAAACGTCAACAAAAAGCTTAAAGAAAAGCTAAAAGCTGAATGTGAAATTGTTGCTCCTGAGATCTCAGTTAAACAAGTAGCGACTGATGGCACTATTAAATACGCCCTGATGCTACAAGGTGGCCAAGAAGTAGAAGCTGTTTGGATCCCAGAAAAAGACCGTGCAACTTTATGTGTATCTTCACAGGTAGGTTGTGCCCTTGAATGTACCTTCTGCTCTACGGCTCAACAAGGCTTTAACCGTAACTTAGCGGTGTCTGAGATCATCGGCCAAGTTTGGCGTGTCGCGAAAGATATTGGTTTAGACGGCGACAGCACTAAGCGCCCTGTAACTAACGTTGTAATGATGGGTATGGGTGAGCCATTACTTAACCTTAAAAACGTCGTACCAGCAATGGAACTTATGATGGACGATTGGGGTTTTGGTTTATCAAAACGTCGCGTTACATTAAGTACCTCAGGTGTGGTTCCTGCGCTTGATCTATTAAAAGAGAAGATTGACGTAGCATTGGCTATTTCACTGCATGCGCCAAACAATGAGCTGCGAGATGTACTAGTACCAATTAATAAAAAGTACCCAATTGAAGAGTTTTTAGCCGCATGTCGTCGATATATTGATGGTTCTAAAGCAAACAAAGATGTGACTATCGAATACGTTATGCTACAAGGTGTGAACGACAGTACCGACCAAGCCCAGGAATTGGTTAAAACACTTAAAGGTACACCTTCAAAAGTGAACCTGATCCCGTTTAATCCATTCCCGGGTAATGAATATGGCCGTTCGAGTAACAGCCGTATCGACCGCTTCTCTAAAGTATTACAAGCAGCAGGTATTACCTGTATCGTTCGCCGTACTCGTGGTGATGATATTGATGCAGCTTGTGGTCAATTAGTGGGTGATGTCGTTGACCGTACTAAACGTTTAGCGAAAAAGAAAATGCGCGAAGATAACGCAATTGCGGTAAACATTCACCAAGCATAAGCGTAACTTTTGAAGTTAAGCCTTTGTGGCAAACTCGTTATTTTTAAAATAATAGATGCAACACAAAGGCTTTTCGGTAAGATAGGCATACGGAATCAAAGAAGAGATTAGGTAATGCGTTCTATACTTGCCATTACTGTTAGTGCATTTGCATTAACAGGGTGTGTTACAGAAAACAGCTACGAAGGTAGCGACAGACCCGTTGTTGAAAAACAAATTAACAATACCGGTGCTGCCCGTACCCGTATCGCCCTTGCGTTACAGTACTTAAAAACAGGCAATAACTCACAAGCAAAATATAATTTAGAACGCGCCGCAGATTTTGCACCTGACCTCCCTGAAGTTCATTACTCTTTAGCTTATTACTATCAACAGGTTGATGAACCAGAACTTGCCGATAAAGCCTATCAGCGCGCATTAAAAATTGCCCCTAATGATCCAAACACCTTAAACAATTATGGTGTATTTTTGTGTGGCATTGGTGAGTATGACCGCGCTGCAGAAGAGCTTCTTAAAGCGATTTCAATTCCTAGCTATATCCGTGTAGCTGAAAGTTACGAAAACTTAGCTTTATGTGCGATTGAATTTGATGACTTCGAAAATGCGGAAAAATACCTAAAATCAGCACTTAATCACAGCTCGCAGCGCCCTTCTTCAATGATAAGCTTAGCTGGTTTGTATTACGCAAAAAGTGACCTACATAAAGCTGAAGATATTATTGAAAAATACGAATCAACAGGCCGCGTAACACCTCGTGCACTTATGCTCAGCTATCTTATCCAGCAACGTATGGGACACATAGAAAAAGCCGAAGCAACTGCAGGTATCATTTTACAAACTTACCCCGGCTCAAACGAAGCTAAAGCCATTACTTCTGGGCAGGTTAAACGTTCAGAGTTTGAAATATTACGAGAAAAATATCGTCAAGCTCAACTCGAAGAGCTCCAGATTTCAAGCGATAACTCATCGGTTAGCAAAGACCAACCAAAGATCCGAATCGTAAAAAGAAAAGCCCCAACAAAGGCGAATGAAACAGTAATTGTAGATAAGACAGATGTACAAACTTCTAATGCAAAAGAAGTATATGCTACGAATCAGCAAAAGTCAGAAGTGCCTGCAATTAATGAACAAGAAACTGTCGAATCAACCCAATCTGTTGCAAACATGCCAGCCCTAGTTGTAGAGCAAGCAAAGATTCAGCCCGAAGCTTCGGGTTTTAAGACTGAATCGTCAAAAAAAATAGCATCAACTGCAACTAAGCCTGTCGATACTGAAGCTGTTGTTAATGCGCTTGCGGTAAAAACACCAGAACAAAAGAAAAGTATATCAACACCTAAAGCAGCTAACGATGAAGTCACTATTGTTTCTTTTGGGGCACCCACATCTCCTGAAATTAAGCAACAAACTTCGACTTCTGCAAAAGCTGTCAGCAAAAATGAAAGCACAGTGATATTTTATCAGCCTGAAAAAGATGAAAGTGTCTTTGGCGAAGAATCCAACCATGCAGGCCAAACGAGTCAAACCTCGTACTCAGTGACTTCTGAACAAATACAATTACCCATGCTCAACCCACGTGTACCTGCGCTGAATATCCCCTACCATATTATTGAAAATGGTGAAAACCTATTTAGCATTTCAGTGCGATACAATGTTAAACTACAGAAGATTTTGCTGTGGAATGGCTTAAAAGAATCGGATCGCGTACAAAACGGTACTCGCATCTATTTAAATGATCCGAATATTTATCACGACATTAATGCTGGTGATACTTTGTACGACATTGCCACGCAGCATAGCGTATTAATCGATCAATTAATGCGCTGGAACAAATTGAGCCCAGATGTTGCCCTTAAGCCTGGGCATAGACTTTTATTGGTAGATCCAGACTCATACGCATTATGAATGAAGAAAACAATTTAGAACAACCACAAGAAACGCTCGGCCAGGCGCTAAAAAAACGCCGCGAAGATGCAGGAATGAGCCTTGAGCAGCTTGCTGGTGCATTAAAATTATCAGTTTTACAATTACAACGATTAGAAAACGACGAACATGAATTACTAGGCCCTGCAACCTTCGTAAAAGGTTATATCAGAAGCTATTGTCGCGAGCTAAAAATAGATAGCCAAGCCATGCTTGAATTGTTACCTGAGCATGTTGAGCCAGCTAAAAAATCTAATATGCAGAGCTTCTCTCGTCGCACCGAAAAAGAAGCAAACGATAGCCGTTTAATGCTATTCAGTTATTTTATTTTAGCTGTCATTATTGGCTCATCGGTCGTTTGGTGGTGGCAAAATAGTAATCAAAGTATCGAAGAGCCGGTAACAACGGCGATGCCAAATCAGCTTGAAAGCAATGAGCTAACCACTAATTTAGCAGACGAAGCGCCAGTTGAAGAAACAGTTCAATTGCCTACAGAAGACAAAGAAGTTATTGAGCCACAAGAAACTGTGCCAATAACTAACAACGAAGCAGCAAATCAGGCTGCATCACAAAGCCAATTAACTGCTCAGCCGCAAACCAAAAAAGCTGATCCTGAGCACAGCGAAGTGGTGATGCACTTCAATGAAGATAGCTGGGTAGAAATTCACGATGGCAACGGCGATCGTATTGCTTTTGGTGTTAAAAAAGCAGGTTACGTTATGACAGTAACCGGCCCACAGCCGTTTAGTGTGGTGCTCGGCAAACACCAAGTAGTCGATATTACTTTTCAAGGTCAAGCCGTCGATACCTCACATTTTGCCAAAAATCGCTTAGCTAAATTTACTTTACCGTTATCAGAGTAATCGCAATGTTTTCAGAATCTCCTATTAAACGCAGAAAATCGACCCGTATTAACGTAGGTAACGTGCCAATTGGTGATGGTGCGCCAATTGCCGTTCAGTCGATGACTAACACCAACACCCTAGATATCGATGCAACGGTTGCACAAATTCAAGCTATTCAAGATGCCGGCGCCGACATTGTGCGTGTGTCTGTACCAACCATGGAAGCAGCTGAAGCATTTAAGAGCATTAAAGAACAAGTCACTATTCCGCTGGTAACAGATATTCACTTTGATTACCGTATAGCATTAAAAGTGGCTCAGTATGGTGCTGATTGTTTACGTATTAACCCGGGTAACATTGGTAGCGAAGAGCGTATTCGTGCCGTTGTAGACTCAGCCCGTGAGCATAACATTCCGATTCGTATTGGTGTTAATGGCGGTTCATTAGAGCGCGACTTACAAGAAAAATACGGTGAACCAACGCCAGAAGCTTTACTTGAATCAGCTATGCGCCATGTTGAGATCTTACAACGTTTAGACTTTGACCAATTTAAAGTATCCGTTAAAGCGTCAGATGTATTTTTAGCGGTCGGTGCATATCGTTTACTTGCGAAAGAAATCGACCAGCCACTGCATTTAGGCATTACCGAAGCGGGTGGTATGCGCTCAGGTTCAGTTAAATCAGCTGTTGGCTTAGGTATGCTACTTGCCGAAGGCATTGGTGACACATTACGCGTATCACTTGCTGCCGATCCGGTACAAGAGATCAAAGTGGGTTTTGATATTTTAAAATCATTACGCATTCGCTCACGCGGCATTAACTTTATTGCCTGCCCGAGCTGCTCACGCCAAGAGTTTGATGTGGTAAGCACCATGAACCAACTTGAAGAGCGCCTTGAAGACGTAGTTGAGCCTATGTCAGTGTCGGTGATTGGTTGTGTGGTAAATGGCCCTGGTGAAGCGCTGGTTAGTGATATCGGCCTTGCTGGTGCGAACCGTCGCTCTGGCTTATACATCAATGGTGAGCGTCAAAAAGCACGTATCGATAACGATAACATTGTCGACCAACTTGAAGGCTATGTGCGCGACTTTATCGCTAAAAAAGAGAAAGAAACGCCAATCGACATCAAAATCGTTGAATAATTCGCATATACTCGGCAAACCCTTGGGTTTGCCGTTTACCTTTAGAGCCCAAACGGTATAATAGCGGGTCAATTTTTAGTTTTTCTTGAGGCGCGACTTTTTCAGCGCACGTACAGTATTTAGGATTTATCAGTGGCAAAACAAATTCAGGCAGTTCGTGGTATGAACGATTGTCTGCCAGGCGATACGCAAATTTGGCAGAAAGTAGAAGACATTTTACGTGAAACAGTTTCATCGTTTGGTTATCAAGAAATTCGTTTTCCAATTGTTGAATCAACCGACCTATTCAAGCGCTCTATCGGTGAAGTAACCGATATCGTCGAAAAAGAAATGTACACCTTTGCAGACCGTAATGGCGATAACTTGACTCTTCGCCCTGAAGGTACGGCAGTATGTGTGCGTGCAGGTAATCAAAACGGTTTACTGTATAACCAAGAACAACGTTTATGGTACATGGGCCCGATGTTCCGTCACGAGCGTCCGCAAAAAGGCCGTTACCGTCAATTCCACCAATTTGGTTTAGAAACATTCGGCATTGCCACTGCTGATATTGATGCAGAAGTTATTTTGCTGACAGCCCAATTATGGAAAGATTTTGGTATTAGTGAACACGTTCGTCTTGAGCTTAACTCATTGGGTTCAAATGAAGCGCGTGCAGACTACCGTGATGCACTTGTTGCTTACTTAGAGCAACACGTCGATGTACTTGATGAAGACTCTAAGCGTCGTATGCACACCAACCCTTTACGTGTGTTAGATAGCAAAAACCCTGATGTACAAGCCATTTTAACTGATGCGCCTAAACTATCTGAGCACTTAGACGCTGAATCAAAAGAACATTTTGAAAATTTATGTGAACGTTTAGACGCTGCAGGCGTCGAATACACGGTAAATGAAAAGCTTGTACGTGGCCTTGACTATTACAACCGCACCGTTTTTGAGTGGGTAACCGATAGCCTAGGCGCACAAGGAACCGTTTGTGCCGGTGGTCGTTACGATGGTCTAGTTGAACAACTAGGCGGTAAAGCAACACCAGCGGTAGGTTTTGCAATGGGTCTTGAGCGTTTAGTGTTATTACTTCAAGCGCTAGAAAGTGTAGGTGACATCCGCCGTAGTGCTGATGTATATTTGGCAGCCATGGGCGATAAAGCCAGCATTCAAGCGCCTATCATTGCCGCTCAGTTACGTAAAGATGTTGCAGGTCTTCGTGTTATGGTGCACGCAGGCGGTGGCAACTTTAAAAAGCAATTAAAACGCGCAGATAAAAGCGATGCGCTAGTCGCAGTTATTATCGGCGAAGATGAATTAGAACAAGGCGTTGTGACTATTAAGTACTTACGTGAGCGTAAAGAACAAGTCACCTTAAAACTAGAAGAAGCGAAAACGCTACTAGCTGAGCTTATTTAAGCCCAGCTAGCAACAGAGGTAAGCATGGAAATTTATTCAACAGAAGAACAACAAGAAGAAGCGATCAAACGCTTTTTCCGTGAAAATGGTTTAGCACTTGCGATTGGTATTGTTGCTGGTTTAGGTGGTTTATATGGTTGGAAAGCTTATAACCAAAACCAAATCACCACGGCTGAGAAAGCATCTGACTCTTTCACACAACTTGTTGAAAGCGGTGCCGTGCTAGAAAAAGCGGATACGTTTATTAAAGAAAATAACGAGTCAAGCTACAGCACGCTAACAGCATTTGTTGCGGCAAAAGAAGCCGTAGAAAAGAATGACCTTGATGCGGCAAGCGAAAAGCTTAACTGGATCATCACCAACGAGCAAAACCCTGAGCTTAAAGCAACGGCAACAACGCGCCTTGCTCGTGTTCACCTTGCGCAAAAGCAATATGAGCAAGCGCTAACAACGCTAAACGCCCAGCTTCCAGCATCATTTACTGCTGCAGTCGCTGAACTAAAAGGCGATGTTTATGCTGCACAAGGCGATAAGGCAGAAGCACGCAGCCAATACCAAGCTGCTGCGGATAATGGCGGCCTTGAAAACAACCCGTTATTACAAATTAAACTTGATGACTTAGCACAAACTAGCCCAGCGGCGTAAGGGGTTAAGATGAAGAAGTTAACAGCGGCAACACTTGCTCTGTGTATCGCAACCCTAACTGGGTGTTCGTCAAGTGATGACGAAGAAGAACTGGTACTGCCTGAAATTGTTAATCAGTTTGAGACAGACGTAGTATGGCAAGAATCAATTGGTGACGGTGTTCAGCATTATTTCTCGCGCTTAACGCCGGCTATTCATAACGATGTTGTGTATGTAGCAAACCGCGAAGGTGAAGTTGAAGCCCTTTCGCTTGAAAATGGCGATACGCTATGGCAAACCGATGTGCGTGAAAACCCTGCCTTTTGGCCTTGGGAAACCACAGAAAGTGCAAAGTTATCGGGTGGTATTTTACAAGCTTACGGCAAAATTTTTGTTGGTTCTGAGCATGGTTACTTAACCGCGCTAGACCGTGAAACAGGTGAAATTGTTTGGCGTAAAACGATGCCTGGCGAAGTACTTGCTAAACCTGCTGCAGGCGACGGCTTAATCTTTGTAAACCTAGGCTCTGGTAAATTATTAGCAGTGCACCCAGATACAGGTGAAGAACGTTGGCGCTTCGAACAAGAAGTACCACCACTGACATTACGTGGTCAAAGTTCACCAACTGTGGCAAACGGCGGTGTATTACTAGGTCTTGAAACAGGTAAACTGAGCGTATTAATTTCAGAAAACGGCTACTCTGCATGGAGTGCTGAAATTGCCTCTCCAAAGGGTGCATCTGAGTTTGAACGTTTAGTTGATGTAGATACACAAGCATTAATTAGCGGCCCATACGCCTATGCAATCGCTTATAATGGTAACTTAGCAGCCGTTGATATTCGTTCAGGTAATGTTGTTTGGAAACGTGAATATAGCAGCTACCGTGATTTATCGATGGATAGCCAGTCTATCTATGTTGTTGATAGCGATGGTGTTATTTACGGTCTAGATAAAACATCAGGTATTGAGCGCTGGAGCCAACCAGCACTGCGCGGCTGGTACTTAACAGGCCCGACTGTGGCTGGTAAATATTTAGCACTAGGTGACCAAGAAGGTAACCTACACTGGTTAGACAAAGAAACGGGCGAGCTTGTATCGCGCGAAGACTTTGACAGCTCAGGTTTCTTTATTGAGCCTGTTGTTGCCGGTGACAAATTAATTTTATACACCCGAGATGGTGAAGTTAGCGCGGTTAAAATTCCAAACTAACTTACTAATAGTAAACGTTATTTTTCTAAGGCTTCGCTTGGCGAAGCCTTTTGTTGTTTTTTTAAGAGGTAGTTTATGCTTCCCGTGATCGCTCTTGTTGGGCGACCCAATGTGGGCAAATCCACATTATTTAACCGTTTAACACGTACTCGTGACGCCCTCGTAGCCGACTTTCCAGGCTTAACACGAGATAGAAAATATGGCCAAGCTGATTACGATGGCTATGAATTTATCGTGGTAGACACGGGTGGTATTGACGGTTCTGAGCAAGGTATCGAAACTGAAATGGCTGAGCAATCGCTTCTGGCAATTGAAGAAGCCGATATCGTGTTATTTTTAGTTGATGCCCGCGCAGGTATGACCGCCGCTGACCAAGCGATTGCTAACCACCTTCGTAAACAACAGAAGAAATGTTTTGTTGTGGCAAACAAAGTCGATGGTATTGATGCAGACTCATATTGTGCTGAGTTCTACCAGTTAAGCTTAGGTGACGTACATCACATTGCAGCGGCTCACGGCCGTGGTATCACGCAGCTACTTGAAACAACTTTACAGCCAGTTATTGCCGAACTTGCAGGCGAAGCTGAAGAGCTTGAAGAAAGTGATGACGAATTAGTTGATCTTTACAGCGAAGATGAAGAAGGCGAAGACAACCAGCAAGCCTTTGCTGATAAGCCAGTAAAGCTTGCTATTATCGGTCGCCCTAACGTTGGTAAGTCAACACTTACAAACCGTATCTTAGGCGAAGAACGTGTGATCGTTTACGATATGCCGGGTACAACCCGTGATTCTATCTATATTCCGATGACACGTAACGACAAAGAGTACATTCTTATTGATACCGCAGGTGTTCGTAAACGTAAGAAAGTAAGCGATGTTGTAGAAAAATTCTCTGTGATCAAAACCCTTAAAGCGATTGAAGATGCTAACGTGGTATTACTAGTAGTTGATGCGCGCGAAGGTATTTCTGATCAAGATTTGAGCTTACTAGGTTTTGCCTTAAACGCAGGTCGTTCATTGGTTGTGGCTGTTAACAAATGGGACGGCCTAGACGATTACGTTAAAGAACGTATTAAGTCAGAACTTGACCGTCGTTTAGGTTTCATCGATTTCGCACGTTTACACTTTATCTCTGCTTTACATGGCACCGGTGTGGGTCATTTATTTGAATCAGTAGACGAAGCGTACGAATCAGCCACTAAACGTATTAGCACAGCGATGCTGCGTCGTATCATGGATATGGCACAAGCAGATCACCAACCGCCACTTGTTCGCGGTCGTCGTGTAAAACTTAAATATGCTCACGCAGGGGGTTATAACCCACCACGTATCGTGATCCACGGTAACCAAGTTCATGACTTACCAGATAGCTACAAACGCTACCTAATGAACTATTACCGTAAAGCATTAGGTATTATGGGCACGCCAATCAAAATTGAATTTAGAGAAGGCGACAACCCATACGCTGGCCGCACTAACAAAGTGACCTTATCGCAAAAACGTAAAATTCGTGCATTTGCGAAAGAAAACCGCAACAAGTCGTAGCTTCTTCGACTAAGCTTTAAGTATTAAATAAACCTTGTAAGTATGACTTACAAGGTTTTTTTATTGCTGAAACTATGCTTTATTTAATAAACGAATAATAAATAGAGCAGCATAAATGGACTTTTTAAGTCAGGTTATTTACGTCGATAACGTAGAAGAAGTACTCGACTTTTACTATCAAGCATTTGGTTTAAATACCAACCATATCAGTGACGATGCCGAATACGGTGAACTTGTTACAGGTTCCGTTAAACTTGCTTTTGCGACCCACCCGCATGCGCAAGCATATTTCAAGCAAGGGTATATTCGCGCTCATCCTAAGCAACCTGCTCTTGGTTTTGAGCTAAGATTCAGCTGCCATAATTTAGTCGAAAGTTACGATAAAGCTGTGCTTGCTGGTGCTGAGCCATTGTGCCCGCCCACTAAAAAAGACGCCCAGCATTATGCGTATGTTCGGGCTATTGAGGGCACTTTAGTGTGTTTAGTAGAAGATTAGCTTTTTGTAAGGTCCGCTTTTGTTAGGTCAGTATGCAGCTCAAGGGTTAACTCGCGTAATAACTCGATTCGCTCCAAACTCATATTTGAGCGTGCCATTAACTTAGCTGTTAATTCTTCAGCATCAACTTTAAATTGCACTCAATGTAATGAACGATTACGGCCGTATTCCTGTATGTGGCATGATCTCAGGTTACAATAACGACACTGCACAGCCAGGGCCAAGCAACCTGTTTTATATCAACTCGAAAAAGCTCACCATGCAAGGCTTCATCGTGATTGATTATTTTGATCAGTTCCCTGAGTTTATTGAGCAAATGAGTGCGTGGATCAGCGAAGGTAAAATTAAATCTGAAGAAACGGTTTACCATGGCATTGAAAATGCCGTTGATGCATTTCTTGGCCTGTTTGAAGATAAAAATAAAGGAAAAATGCTGGTTAAGCTATAACACTTAATAACCAATAAAGCCTGTATCTGAGTTGGTACAGGCTTCTTATTAAGCAAGTTTAAAAAATACGATTGCCGAAACAAGCATCCCTCGCCCTTACAAACCTTCATACTCGGCCTTCCTTGGTTTTAAAATTTGCTTTCTGCAGTCAACCATATCCCAACAATCTGTTTCAGGTACGCCGTAATACCACGCTTTAAAAATAGGTTGATACTTTTCAATCACACGTTGTTGCATGCTTTCTGAAAAATGGGGTAAGTAAACCGTTTTAGTCAACGTGATATGCCTTGCAATCATCTGTCCTAAATTAAAACGCGCTTGGCGATACCTAATATCTGCTTTTTTAAACTCTCTGCTATCTGGTGCAAATTTTTGCATGTCTTGTTTAGGGCCTTCCGCCCAGCCAGCTACTTTATTCATTTGTTCAGCAAAGGGCTTAACAGTAAACGTTACATAAATGGGGTCATCAGCATCGGTAGGCGCAAAACCTCGAGTAAAGACGTTGTAGTGATAATTAGGATGAGTAACTTTAAAAAGAATTGTTGCGTAGGCATTAGCTTGCAATAGGTCTAACCGCTCTCGCGGGAAGGTAATTGGCTCATTGGCATAGCTCGTTTTTAGATATCTATAACCGGAGTCTATGCCACAGCTACTATGACCACACGACTCTGTGTACACAGACTCTATTAAAAAAGGAAACTCCGACACTGAGCCATCTTCTGTTTTAATTGTCACAACGATGGGCCCGCGATACCCATGCGCCTTATCGAGTACTGTAGTGCAACTTGTTGTAAACAAACAGGCCAGTAACACGCTCATAAACACCACTAATTTTTTCACACTATTGACCTTATATTTTAAAAATTATTTAGCGCTAATAATGGGAGCTTTTAAATATTCTCTTCCTAGTCATTCAAAATCGATAAATAGGCAAGTTCTGCTAGTTTTTCTAAAGGTGACGTTGCATTAGACTCAGGCTTTTTAGCATGAACCGAGTAACGCCTTTTGGGAATTTTAACTTGAATAAAACCATGATTATTGGCCATATCAATACGCAGCATTTCACGCTCTTTTGGCGTTAAATGATTTTCATGTATTTTTTCAAGCTCGCCATGATCAAGCCAAATAGCCGCACAATTTGGACATTCGTCTATTTCAACCACTTTTAGTGGCGTGAAAAAGCGTCGCATCATCACCACGTCAGGGCACTTCGGGCAATTAATTCGCTTTGCTAAATCAACGCATTCTGTTGGCAGAGTTTGTAAATGAGCCACCAGCACTTGCGCTGGTTTTAAACTTGGATCGCTAAAGTGGAATATTTGTCGATTATCAAAAAATACACCACCGCTTTTTGATAAATACACGTTAACATCGCCAATGCTCACTGCTTCAAGTGCTGTTTTAGTACGCGGGCAAAACATAGACCTTCCTTGTTTTAAATTTAACTTAGCGCTTTTGTAATTATCGGTTTAAGCGGCTCAGGTAAGCTGATGTTACCAGCTAACACAAATTCATGTGCTTCGTTTGACATTTTTTGCCAAGTTTTACGAATAATACCCAACCATTTTTGCTCATCGTAATCAGGCTTGCTAGTTGCAAAATCAAGCATGTAATGTTCGATAAACACAAGGCTTGCGATATCTTCAATCAATTGGCTATCAGGGTTTCGCTTTATATTCTTTTTAGCCACGGCTGCGTATACACGCTCACATTCACTCGTTGAGTAACCAGCGGTTTTCATAAGGGCTGTTACACGCTCGGCATGAAAATCATATAAAGCAGTGCGCCATTGATAATAACCTTGCTTACCCATAGGGAAGTCACTGCGAGGAGAACGCCAGCGTTCAATATGTTGGCCCCGTGCAGCAATATGCATTAGTTCATCGGCTTGCGGATTAAAACGGTTAAGCATATCGGTCATACGCATAGAATATAAAGATTCTTTAGCTAACGCTTGCCCAGCATGCTTAACACGATTGGGATCTGCAGCATTCGCTGCATCTATGGCTTCTATAACAGTTTGAGACATATAACATTCTCTAGGTGGTTTATAGCCATGATTATAATGAGCAACAACTACTTTAGCTACTTTACTCTAGCAAACAACTCTATTACAAACGAGTAAGGTCCATCGCGATGCTGTGCTTAGGCTTTTCAATCATTCGAAGTAACTCTTTGCCGTTAGAGCTTACAATAAACGTTGGGGTATAACGAAGGTCGTACTGCTTAGCTAAACCATCAGGGTCAAGCTTATCGTAACCAACCGCAATTAATTGGAGTGCTCCCAGCTTTACACCCGAACCATCAAGTAACTTTAGTAAACGAGGCACTTCACGCTTAGAGTCATGACACCACGTACCTAAAAATACTAATACTTGTTTACCACTGAGCGTTTTAATCGTGTTTAAATCATCCTCAGATGGTGAATAGCTTTTATACTCTTTAGCAAAAGCAGGATATTGTGCGAGTAAATCCTCAGCAGTAATTTCCCCACTGTACGGCGACGTCGTTGCAAATGTGAATGATGAGAATAATAAGGTAACGAAATAAATAACTTTTTTCATTGTGAGTGCTCTTTGTTCTAATTAACTCACAATAACCAAATTATCGAAAACACTCCAGCATTACAATTGCGAGTTTGCACATACTTACTTTCTATGAGGTGCTTTAGATAAACTCGCAATGCTGTGAATAAGCCATTAAAATACGCTTTTATAATTAACCATGGTGCCATTTATGTCTTTTCCTCCTTGCCCACAATGTAACTCTGAATACGTGTATGAAGATCAAAACAATTTAGTTTGCCCAGAGTGTGCTCACGAGTGGGACCCCAATGCGGTTGATACCGATGATGTGATCAATGTGAAAGATGCTAACGGCACTTTATTGGCTGATGGTGACAAAGTGACTGTTGCGAAAGATTTAAAAATTAAAGGCAGCTCGCAAGTTATTAAAATTGGCACCAAAGCCGTGATCCGCCGTGTGCTAGATAAAAAAGACCACGAATTAGATTGTAAAGTCGATGGCGTAGGTGAAATGATGGTGACCGCTAAGTTTGTTAAAAAAGCTTAAAGAAGCATAGTAAGTAAATCGACTAACCAGATTTACTTACTAACATTAGTAAAGTTACTTCTTTGTCACCACGCCTTCAGGTATGTGTAAAGTACGTTGTGGGAAAGGAATTGTCAGGCCAGCTTTCTCGATTGACTCTTTGACACGTTTGTTTAAATCCCAATAGGTTTGCCAATAGTCTTCATTTTTAGCCCATGCTCTTAGCTGAATATTCACCGAGCTCTCAGCCATGGCTGTCACCATCACTTGCGCCGCCGGTTCACTCAGTAAACGGCTTTCGTTCGCGGCAATATCTTTTAGCACCGCAAAGCCATCATCGATTGAATCGGCATATGAAATACCCACAACAATATCCATTCGGCGTTTGCCATTTCGGGTGAAATTTTTAATATTATTTCCCCACACTATGCCATTAGGTGATGCAATATAAAGACCATCAATCGTTTGAAAAACACTGGTGAATAGGTTTACCTCAGAGACAGTACCTTGCATCGAGCCTATTTCAACAAAGTCACCAACTTTAAACGGCCTTAATATAAGTAACATCATGCCTGCTGCAATATTACTTAAAGTGTCTTTAAGGGCTAAACCTATCGCCAAACCTGCCGCCCCCATTAGGGCAATAAGGCTTGCCGTATTCACGCCAAAGATATCTAAAATAAATACCCCGCCAATAATATACACCGCATAGCCTGCCACAGACGACAAAATAGGCAGCAAGGTATTATCAACTTTTTTAAGCGTCGCGTTGGAGTTTTTTATAGCCTTTTTCACTGACTTAGCAAGCACTGCACTGGCAATTAAAATAACAATTGCGAGTATCAATTTATACCCTAGCGCTATGATTGTTTCTGAGTTATTGAGCCAAAACTCATTGAGGGTTTGTTTCATAAAGATCCTTGATTTTTTTAAATTCGAAATTGCATTTATTGATAAATTGAAAAGAAAAGCCATGCGTTATAGGCAATAAAAATCAGCAATAAACCAATACCTTCAGCGCGATTTACCCTGCCAATACCTCGGTGCCCATAAGCAAAAATTAATAAAAATATTGAAAGAGAGAACATCGCCAGCCAATCTCGCGATAATAGATCCGGTGAAAGGTTATCAGCTGGCGCTATCATCCCTGCAATACCTGTGACGGCCAAGATATTAAATATGTTTGAGCCAATCACATTACCAATGGCAATGTCGTGTTCACCTTTTCTGGCTGCGGCAATTGAAGCTGCAAGTTCAGGGAGCGAAGTGCCAAGTGCCACAATTGTGAGACCGATAATGAGGTCGCTAATACCCATAATCTCTGCAATACTGACTGCCCCCCATACCAATAGCCTTGAGCTAATAATGAGTACAACAAGCCCAACTACCAGCCAAACAATAGCTGCTTTAAGTGACATTGTTTGCACGTTAAGTTCTTGCTCAACATCTGTTGCTAAGCTGTCATTTTTGCTTTTAAGGCCAGAATAAATACTCCACCCCATAAAACTAAAAAATCCAAGTAACAATACACCTGCGTCAAAACGTGATAAGCCACCATCAAAAATCAGTAATGCAAATAGCACACTCACCACAAGCAATAGTGGGAGTTCTTTTTTAACGATATTAGAGTGAACAGCAATCGGGGCAATCAGCGCTGTTATCCCTAGTATAAGCCCAATATTGACAATGTTTGACCCCAGCGCATTACCTAAAGCAAGCTCTGGGCTGCCATCAGCAGCAGCCATGGCCGATACCAACATCTCAGGAGCCGACGTACCAAACCCAACCACAATCATACCAATGAGTAAACTAGGTATACCTGCATATTTTGCGCTTACAGCTGCACCATCAACAAAGCGATCAGCGCTCCAAATCAGCAATACAAAACCAACTAAAATGGCAAGGATAAACAAGGTCATAGTGCTCTCCAACAGAAGGGTTGCACAGCAAAATGTGATAAATAAACCGATTTAAGAGGACAGAAATAACCATATAAATGGTCTAGAAATGTAACAAGCACGAGACGGTTCCTTAGGGCGAAGAACAATAAGACACGCATCAAGGTCGCCCATTGAACCCAATACGTGCCTTAGGTCTTGTCAATCCGGCTTGCGGACATGAACGCCACGAACATTGGTTCGGAGACTGTTGACGTTCATCTTAATCTAAGAGACTACTCCCCTAAGGTTAGGTAAAGACTATATAACTAAAAGTCATACAATTAAAGCTCTAATTGTTCCTTTTTTACTTGTTATTTAGAAGCTCAAATGTTCTACAACAATCCCTGTAACTTGACAATTTTCACAGCTCAATTGCCAGCCAGCAGCCCATGTGGTTGCGTTAAGATTTCCTTTGCAAAGTGGGCAAACTTCGCCAGCAAACGTACTGGGGGTAATATCTTTAGCTCGCTTAGAAAACGGCCTTAAAAACCAAAGAATATTATCGTCGATACTGATGGTTAGATCGTGGCGTAACGTCTCACAATACGCATTAAACACAGCTTGTTTGTACTGCTTTTCGTGCTCAGCAGATTGACTGGCATAAACACTCAACGCGTTTTCGATGTTTCTTAGACGATCGGGCCATGCTTGTGCGTCTATATTCGCTTTGCAATCTAACAGCTCTTCAAGAGTGTAACTTGTATAGTTTGGTTCAAACATCATTGCTATCCTTGCTTTGGGTTATTAATTCTTTGGGTACTCAGTGCTTTAGATATAATGTACCATTTTGCTTTATTTGCAAAAGCCATTGATCAAACAAATTGTTCGCGATACTCAGCTCTTCATCTGAAAGTGTCGGGTATTGTCTTTGCTCAAACCACGCATAACGATTATACACATCGTTATTTTGCGTGATTTCCATAATGAGTCGATTTATAGCGTAGGCTTTTGCTGCACTATGCTCACCAACTTGTTCGCTGTAATACATGCTCGCTAAACTCATCAGCGCTTGTTCACTGCCCTGCTTCGCTGCTTGCTCTAAAAATACGGTTTTACGCTCTTTAAAACCATCACGATTTTTGATGAACTCGGCACGTGACAACTTCTCAGGAAATTGCGACTTCATGTAAAATTCGGGAGTTAGCCCAGCAAACGTTTGCTGCGCAAAGGCAGAGCCCTGTTCTGCTGCCATTGTCAAATAACGGTAAAAAGACCGCCGCGTTGCTAAATCTAACCCTTGGCAATACTCATATTTCTCTAAAACACGGTTTTGCGTATCACCAGCATCGCTAAACTCATAGCTTTCGGCTAATGTTGCCTCAAGCGCCTCAGCATCTAAAGGAGCATTAAAACAATACTTAAGATTTTGTGCGATGAGATAGTTAGCCTCAGCATCACCTTGCTTAGCGCGTTGCTTTAGCTCAGTAAAATGGTCAATAAACACACCATCAAAACGCCATTTCGGTGCATTTTTGATAATAAATTCACGGCTATCATTGGCTTCACTCCCTTGCTCAGCAGATTCATCAGCTAACAAACTCGCATCAGGCTTTGTGGCTGATATGTTTGCTTGTGCCTCAACGTGCTGCGAAGCTGTTGTATCATTTGATGACTCTGAATTGGTTGCAAAGATTGCAGCTTCTCGTGAAAAATATATATAAATAACGAACAACAATACCAAAACCACAATTAAAAATGGCTTTACTCCTTGCCTAACAAAAGCATACCCAGACATAACAACCTACTTATTATTTTTGTTGCTCAGTAAGTTACAAGAAAACAATAATAAAAGCGAAACTTAACTGCGATTTCGCTTTGTTTGCATTAAACAAGCAATAACAATAAAACTAATCCCAACTAATTGCTGCCCATTTACCGGGCTATCTAGAATGGTTAACTGAAGAAGGTATGAAAACACCACTGACGTATAAATCAGCGGCGCTAGTTCAGAGCCGGTAGTAACTAGTTTATATGCAGAGCTTCTAAAGTATTGCGTAGCACTACTAAATACCGCTAATAACACTAATAAGCCTAATAATAACCAAGCACTCTCAACCACCAAGCTGCCTGCTGCGAGCTCAGCATTTAGCCCACCAATAAACAGCGGCAGAATGAAAAATAGCGTACTGAATAGTGCTGCAATTAAAAAGCAAAAACCATTGGCAACCAGAACCGGGGTTTTCTCTTTACTAATTTGAAATAAACACAATTGCGAGCAAGCATTAAAAAAGCCAGCCGCCAGACCAATTAATAGCTCCCAACGTAACGTAATCCCTTGGTCGGTCATACTTTGAATGATCAGCCCTATCATCATTAACAACAAAGTCGGCACGACAAACAAGTCGATTTCTCGCTTATACACCACACTTTCAAGCAGTGGGATAAACAAAGGCCCAGTGCTAAACAACACAACCGCCTCAATTAACGTAAGTTTGTAAAGCGCTAAAATAAAAAAACCTTGGCACAAGGTGATAAAAACAGCGCGTAGCATCACATTTTTTAATGCAGAAAAACTAACATAATTCCAAAACCGTGCTCGCGCCGTTGCTAACATTAAACAACCAGGTAAGAGCAACCTTAAGAATAACAGTAAAATAATTGGCAGCATGGGGGTTAACAGCTGGGTAACCAGTCCATTCAGTGCTAGAGTGAGGGTAGATAGCAGCATTAACGCACTAGAGCGGTGACTAATATTCATTTACATTGTTTATAAAGCGAGTAGATGACACTCACGATACGCTCTGCTGAAATTATAAAAAAGCGAATAAAACCGCATTAATATGTAAGAAAAACTAACATATGAAACACAATATCCCGCTCAAATCCTTATACAGTTTCATTGCTGTTGCAGAGACTGGCAGCATGGTTAAAGCCGCAGATTCAATTCACGTTAGTCACTCGGCTATCAGCCAAGCTATCAAGTCTCTTGAACAACAGCTTGAGGTAAGACTGTTCGATAGGGTTGGCAGACAAGTGTATTTAAATGATGCTGGGAAACTTTATTATCAGCGCGTTTCGCCCGCCGTTCAGGCCATCATTTCAGCAAGCGAAGAGGTTAAAAATAAAGACAAAGATCATCATTCAATTTCACTCAACATGGTGAACTCTTTGGCATTACATTGGTGGATACCACGAGTTGATAAGCTACAAAATTGTTATGCTGAGTTAGATATTCGCTTATCAAACTTTGTAGGTGATGTTGATCTCGAAAGACGCAATATCGATATGGCTATTTTTCAAGGCGATCCGCAAAATTGGCAAAAGTACCACTGTGAGAAATTAGCAGATGATGAACTTGTTTTAGTTTGCAGCCCGTCATTATTAAAGTCAGAAACTACAAACAACATCAATGAACTATTAAACCGCTTTCCCGCCATTCAAGTGCTTAATGCACGCAGAAACAATAACTGGCAGATTTGGGCAGAGCATAACCACATTACCTGCCCTAAAGCACAAAAAAACCGCTCTTTTGAAACCACAGCTCAAGCATTGCAAGCTGTAACGAGAGAACTTGGTCTACTGGTTACCCATAAGCAATTTGTTTTAGAAAAGCTCGAATATGGCGAATTAGTGCAGCTAGGCAATGCAGTAATCCATCCGCAGCAGTCATTTTTCTATGCCTGCAAAGCTGACAAATTAAAACATACCAGCATTCAACAATTGATTGCATGGCTAAAAAATGAATTTTTAGCAAGTTAGCAAAATTGTAGCGGCGATTTTATATCGCGTAGAATTGATTGCTTTACATTGAATCATTTATATAGCTCCAGCAATAAAGGCCAATTAAAAACTATCGTATTAAAAGCTAGTTATATGCCAAACGTGATTAGCTTAACTTATCTTTATACTCACACATGCCTTTTAAAGCATGGTCGATTAAGGTTTTTATGTTCATAAGCTCAGTGATTTTGGCGTCTATTTCTTTACTTTTTTCAATCAATTTGGTGGCCATAGCTTGCTGAGTTAAGTTGTTTTTGCCAAGTAGCTGTGTGAGATCTTTTATCTCTTTTAAAGTGAAGCCTAGGTTTTTAGCCATTGTGATCATGTTGAGCTGCTCAACTGTTTTTTCACTATAAATACGATAGCCATTCACATCTCTTGAAGGTGGCGGGATCAACTGCTCTTTTTCATAAAAACGAATGGTGTCTTTTGTGAGGCCGGTTAATTGCGTGACTTGCTTGGTTTTCATAAAAATACGCTTGACTGTAGAGTAAGCTCCACAGTTTATGCTCAACGCATTCTTCTATCAATACTAATAAAAAAATGAATACATCGATTAGTGTTAAAACAGCCGATAACGTCACTTTAAGTGGCACTCATTTTGCGGCCAACAACCCTAAAGCAACGGTGCTATTAAACCCAGGTACAGCAACAAAAACCACCTACTATTTACCGTTTGCGGAGTTCTTAGTCAGCCAAGGTTTCGATGTGGTTGTTTGGAATTACCGTGGCTTTTGCGAATCGAAAACAAGCCAGTTAAAAGGCTGTAGTTATCAATATTCAGACATTGGCCGCTTTGATATGCCTGCCATGATTGATAAAGCTAAAAGCATCAATCCAACTCTGCCACTTTATTGCGTTGGTCATAGTGCTGGCGGTCAGCAAATAGGTTTAGCTGCTAATTACCAAAAGCTTGATGCCCTTGTTGCGGTTGCAGTTTCTGCCGGATACTTTGGTTATATGCCAACCGGTTACCGTATTAAAGCTAACTTCTTCTTTCGTTTATTTTCGCCGATTACGGGGGCATTATTTAAATACGTGCCCGCTAAAAAAATGAATTTTATGGAAGACTTACCCGTTGGCTTTACGCGTGAATGGTCAGCGTGGTGTAGAGAAAAGCAGTTGTTTTTCTCGAATAAATTTTACGGTAAATCGATTGCCGAAGGTACCTATAAAAACTTTGATATTCCTACCTATGTCTTTACCGCTGACGATGATGAAATCTGTACCGAGCAAAACGTGCATAACTTTTGGCGCAATGTAACCAGCAAACACCCAATTGCTTTTAAGCGTTATCAATCTGCACAATTACCCGCTAAAAAAGTAGGCCACTTTGGCTATTTCAGAAAACATAATCAAGCAATTTGGCATGACATATTAACCGCGTTAAATGAGACTCATAATGCAAAACAAAGCAGTGCTATTTAAACAACACGCTCGTTTACTCTTTATTGTACTCGCGAACTTTATCGCCAGTATTTTGCATTATGTGCACAATATTATGTATTTTGAGCACTATCCTGAACCTGATTGGCTTGCAGCAAACGTGGTCGACTACTTTTGGTTTATCATGACTTTTGTTGGCTTATATGCGCTGCTCTGTTTAGCTAAGCAACGCATTAAACACGCCATGTGGCTGCTCTATCTTTATGCTGCGATGAACATGTTATCGGTACTGCATTATGCGGTTGATAGCAATAACGTTATGACAACCGCAATGCATGTATTAATTTGGCTAGAAACCGTTGTTGCTATTTGGCTCATTATTTTCGTTGCAAAAACACGCTTAGAAACATCCAACTAGCGGTCACTCTTGAGTCTTTTTAATTGACCTATTTTGCTTTTGAACAGTATTAACCATTTTTGAAAACGACCTCTGTTTTGTGATGCTCAACAACACGTCCTAAATGGCTGTTTTCCAGCTCATCTAAACTCAACTGTTGTTGAAAGAAAGGTCGCATGCCTAATTCTATCAGTGATGGTGTTTGCATAATGTTTACCAAAGCGCAGGGTTATCGAGTGGTTTTAGGCAACTTGGCTTACCAATAATTGGCAAAATTTCGTCATCTAAAACCGGTTTAGCTAGCCAGCCTTTTGGATAAGATAAGTTATGAGGTGCCTGAATAATTTCTTCACTCACAACAGAAAACCCGACTTTTCCATAAAAGTTGATATCACCATAGGTCATCACTAGGCTAACATTTTGTTCAGCTAACTTATCACAGCCAAATTGTATCAGCTTTTGTCCGATGCCTTGTCCTTGATAATCCGTTGCCACTGCAACAGGTGAGAGTAAAAACACCTCTTTAGCGTGCGCAAACTGTAAACGCGACAGCACTATAGCGCCCACGATCCGTTGCTCATCTGTCGCGACAAACACATATAAATCAGTTGATGGATATGGCTCAGCTAAAAAGTCAGTGACTAAACGGGCAACTTGCTCGCCTTCTTGTATTGACTCTGATGCACTAAATGTTGCCAAGTAAAGCGCAATAATCTCGTTTTTTTGGCTCTGTTCGTAAATTGAAAAATTCACTTAGACTCCTTAAGTTTTAAAATAAAATAGTGATAAGTAAAGTTTTGTCCAGTCTCATTTTCGTAAAGAGCAATTTCTGTTTGTATGTCTTTTACAGCTTGAGACTCACTTATCGATGGCGCTAACTCAGCAAGGCGCGCCTTAAGTGGTTGCCAATAGTTTTGCCAAGCTTGCTGATCCAGCGAAAACTGCTCTATAAGCTCATATCCAAGCTCATCAAATAAAGCAACGCGGCTTTCGATTGATTGCATATCTGGGTAATTCGCTTGCCAGTACTCTTTAACCGCCATTTCAGGCTGGCTGTTAAGCCAAACTAAATCACTGACCACAATCACCCCATCACGGCGAAGAAACGGTTTCCAGCTTGACAGTGCGCTTTGCATACCCATGACATATACACACCCTTCAGCCCAAATAACATCGAATGAACTTGCTTTAAAAGGCAGCGCAGTCATCGATGCGCACGTCAAAGACACATGCTCAGCCAATTGCTCTTCGAGCAATCGCTCCTGTAAATAAGCAAGTGCCGATGACTCATTATCTAAAGCCGTGATCTTGGCATCAGTTTGCTTGGCTATTAGTAATGTTGATAAGCCTTTACCACAGCCAATTTCTAAAATTTGGTTGGCATTGTTAGGAACAGCAGCAAAAGCTTTTAATGTGGCTTCTTCGCTACCAGGTCCCCATCGCTCTAATGGCTCAAACACAGTCATAAAATCGTGCATGTAGCTTTCATGGTCACTCATATCTTTTGATAACCAACGAAGCCGCAATGCCTCTTTTTCTGTGTATCCTTGCTTTAACAACCAATTTAAATGTGCACTTGGCGCACGCTTATTCAGCTCATCATGTAAGTGTTTTTGAGAGCGTTCGCCAAGCAAACTCAGTAATAAATCTTTGGCTTGTAACTTAGCGGTAATTTCAGCTTCAAGTTGCGCTAAGCGCTGTTGCAAAATCGCTTTATCTAGCTCTACATCTAAACAGCTCTGACATTCTTTTAAGGTTAACCCCGCGCTTTGTAACTGCTGGATCAAAACCAAGCGTTGTAAATCAGCCTCGCTGTAATAGCGATAACCATTTGCAAGCCTGCGGCCCTGAATGATTTTAAGCTTCTCGTAATACAACACAGCCGTGCGCGACAAACCCAGCTTTGCAGCTAACTCTGAAATTAAATACATGATGAAATAGGCCTATAAGGCTTTTGAATACAATAAGTATGAAGTGTAAAGCTGTAGACAGGTCAAATATTTTTGCAAAATAATTTAAGAAAATAAGGTAAGCAAGAAAGCTTACCTTTATAGGGCGTGTTTAGATTCAACTAAATTTGTTTTGGCAATTTAGTCGATATAAGGGCGGTAATTACAATAAATAACAGTGAGATAGCTAAACAAGCTGCTAAGCCATAAATTTGAAACACTAAGCCCGACAACACAGTGCCAATTAAGCGACCCATGGCATTAGCCATATAGTAAAACCCAACATCAAGTGATACGCCATCGGCGTCAGCCATGCTCACAATCAAGTAGCTGTGCAAAGATGAGTTAATCGCGAATAACACACCAAATAACATCAACCCGCCTATCAGCATTGGTTTTACAGCCCACTCAAAGCCAATAGCAAGGGCAATGGCTAAGGTGACTACAGCAAGCAAGGATGCCCACTTAACTGTTTCTGCGCTTGGTGATGTTTGCTTATTGAGCTTAATGATTTTAGGAGCAAAAGATTGCACAGCCCCATAACCAATGACCCAACTAGCTAAGAAGGCACCCACAGTCCAGTGATCCCAATCAAAGGCTTGTGATAAAAACACCGGAAGTGCAACTACAAACCAAACATCACGCGCACCAAACAAAAACAATCTCGCGGCCGACAAGATATTGATTGAACTACTCTTTGAAAATATCTCGTTAAACTTAGGTTTGTTTTTAGCTTTGCCTAAATCATTTTTAAGTGCATAAATACTAAAACACCACACCACCAGCAAGGTGGCAGCCATGGTTAGCATTGCGCCTTTAAACGACATTAATGTCAGTAGTAAGCCACCTAAAAAGAAGCCCACACCTTTTAAGGCGTTTTTAGAGCCTGTTAGTATCGCTACCCATTTAAACAAGGTGCCTTCTTGGCCACTGGCAACCAGCATTTTAATTGAGCTTTTAGCGCTCATTTTATTGAGATCTTTGGCAATGCCCGACAGCGCTTGCGCTAACATCACATAGGCAACACTCAGCCATTCAGGGGGGACTGCCAACATGAACAAGGCCACAACCTGTATGGCAAGGCCAATGTTCATGGTCTTGTTTAAACCAAGCCTTGCGCCTAAATAGCCGCCCACTAAGTTAGTGACAACACCAAAAATCTCATAAAACAAAAACAGCATGGCAATACTCAAAGGCGAGTAGCCAAGCGCATGAAAATGCAGTACCACCAACATTCTCAATGCGCCATCTGTAAGCGTAAATGCCCAGTAATTCCCAGTGACAATTAAGTACTGCTTTATATCAGCGGGAAGATTAGCCAAACGCGTCATTGCTTTTAACCTTTAAGTGATCGCGCAACTTTACGGGCAAGTTCGGCAGTGCGGTTTGCGTAACCCCATTCGTTATCGTACCAAACATACAGCTTAACTTGTGTCTCGTTGACAACCATGGTTGATAGCGCATCAACAATGCTTGAGCGTGGATCAGTTTTGTAATCGATAGAAACAAGTGGCTTTTCTTCATAGCCCAAAATGCCTTTTAGCTCACCTGCTGCGGCTTCTTGCATCCATAGGTTAATTTGCTCAGCGGTAGTTGGCTTTTCAACTTCAAACACACAGTCTGTGATTGATGCATTTGCTAAAGGCACACGAACCGCGTGGCCGTTTAATTTGCCTTTAAGTTCAGGGAAAATATGTGTGATCGCCGTTGCAGAGCCGGTTGTAGTTGGAATTAAGCTCATGCCACATGCGCGAGCACGGCGTAAATCTTTATGGGGCGCATCTAAGATAGTTTGCGTGTTAGTAATATCGTGAATAGTGGTCATTGAACCATGTTTGATACCAATTTTTTCTTGCAGAACTTTAACCACAGGCGCTAAACAGTTGGTAGTGCATGATGCTGCTGTAACAATTTCATGCTGCTGTACATCATATAAATCATCGTTTACACCCATTACAACGTTCAACACGCCGTCTTCTTTTACAGGCGCAGTGACAACAACTTTTTTCACACCTTGATCAAGATAAGCTTGCAGTAATTCGGTTTTTTTCATTTTACCTGAGGCTTCAATAACAATATCGCAACCAGACCAATCAGTGTCTGCAATCGCTTTATTTTGCGTAACGTTAATTTCGTGGCCATCGATAATCACAGCATTGTCGTTACTTTCAACCTCATGAGGCCAAATACCGTGTACCGAATCATATTTTAGTAAGTGAGCCAGTGTAGCTGCATCACCCGCTGGGTCATTAATTTGCACAAACTCAACGTCATCCCATGCAAACGCTGCTCTTAGCGATAAACGACCCATACGGCCAAAACCATTAATGCCTACTTTAATTGCCATTGTTAAGCTCCTACTTTTTGAAAATTGTCGAAAAATGAACGTTGTACTGGGTTATGCAACGATTTAGGGCGAATAGCCTGCACTTGAGTAACTATGTCGTTTTTAGCATAGCCAAGCTCATGCATTAATAAACCAATAACTAAGCCTGTACGGCCTGAGCCGCCTTTACAATGTACAGCCACGCTACCACCGCTTTTTATGATGGCAAGAATGTCGTTAAGGTGTTTGTTGAAAGCGAGACTAAACGCTTCGTTTGGCGCGTCATCATCCAAAATAGGTAACTGAAACCAGCTAAGGCCGGCTTGCTCACATTCGATTGCAAGCTGCTGCGCCCCATTTTTAACAAGCTCTTCATCGTACATTAGCGTAATAATGGCTTTTGCACCTGCCGCTTTTAACTCAGCAACAGACTGTGATAAGCCAACGCCTTTTGTGCCAGGGCAAGGGGTAAAAATAAATGCCCCAGTTTCTAGCTGTAAAATATCAAATGGATGTGATTGCATTATGATTCCCCAATTACTCTTTAAACCAATGTGTAGTTTTATTAACGATTGCAACCAACGACAGCATCACAGGTACTTCGACCAACACCCCAACAACGGTTGCTAATGCTGCACCCGAGTGCAAACCAAATAATGAAATAGCCACTGCGACCGCTAACTCAAAAAAGTTAGAAGTACCAATTAAACACGCTGGCCCTGCAATGTTGTGCTTAAGCCTAAGCTTTAACGCAATGAAATAGGTGATTGCAAAAATACCGTAGGTTTGCAAAACAAGCGGAATGGCAATCAGTACAATGTTAAGCGGTTGGGCTAAAATCGTGTTCGCCTGAAACCCAAATAGCAAGACCACTGTGGCCAGTAAACCAATAACTGAGTAAGGTTTAACTTTCTCTAAAAATGACTGCACAGCAGCTTCATTTTGCGCTGAATTATTAAGAGCTTTGCGTGTTAATACCCCGGCAATGAATGGTAGCAATACATACAACACAACCGAAATCATCAGTGTAAGCCAAGGCACATGAATATCAGATACACCCAGCAACAACCCCGCAATAGGTGCAAAGGCAAAAATCATAATGATGTCGTTCACAGATACTTGCACTAAGGTATAATTTGCATCGCCTTTGGTTAGTTGTGACCACACAAACACCATTGCCGTACAAGGTGCAACACCGAGTAAAATCATGCCTGCAATATATTCTTGCGCCGTTTCAGGGCTAACAAAATCAGCAAATAACCCTTCAAAAAATAACCAACCTAATGCGGCCATTGAAAACGGTTTGATAAGCCAGTTAATGATTAAAGTGAGCATCAGCCCTTTTGGATTCTTACCGACTTCTTTAATCGTTGAAAAATCAACTTGCACCATCATCGGGTAGATCATTACCCAAATAAACAGTGCAACAACAATGTTGACATGCGCCACTTCGGCTTTCGCTATTAGCTCAAATAAAGGCGGAAACATCACCCCAAGCGCCACACCGATGGCGATAGCAGCAGCAACCCACACAGATAAATATCGTTCAAAAACACCCATTTTTAGTCCTTAATTGCAGCAACGAGCAACACGGGTTGGGCGATCATCGCCCATCGCATTTAGCCTTGCTAACTCGTTTTCTATGAAATTTGGTTCGTTTACCACGGTCGAGGTAATTGTTTGTTTCATCCACATAGGTAGAGTCGGGTTTAAAGAGTAAAACACCCATTGCTGGTGTTTTCTATCCGACAAAATGCCCTGTTTTTTAAGTTGCGCTAAATGCCTTGAAACCTTTGGTTGGCTCTGCTCGTTAAGTGCCGTCATTAGTTCGCATACGCAAACCTCTTGCTCAACGGCGATAAGCAATAAGCTTTTTAAACGAATATCATCTGCAAGCGCTTTATAAAATGTGGTTGGCGAAATCGATGCTGGTTTTTCTTTGTTATGGGATTGCACAAACTGTTTGATTCGCTCATTGAGCTCTTGCAACGTTTTTTCAAAAGCGTGAGGTTCAGGACGCGTTTTAGGATCAACAAAGTCCCAGCCTAAACAATGTGTGCCATCAACACGATTTGCACATTCTTTTGCTGCCTTGTCGCACAATGTAATTACATAATCAAAATGCAGGTTAGTTACATCATTTAAGTGCTTTGAGTGTAAGTCATCGGTTTTTAGGCCAAAATGCTCAATCGTAGCAAGCGTGCGAGGGTCTACCGCATAAGGTTCTGTGCCCGCACTAAACACCTCAAACTCACCTTTACCATGATGTTTAAGCAACGCCTCAGCCATAATTGATCGGGCTGAATTTTCTGTACATAAAAAGAGAACTTTCACGACTCACTCCATAACAATTTGGTTATATAATATTTTTGTTATATAGAATTTGCAAGCTGAATTTTATAAATGGCGCGTTTTGCAATAACGATGGCGCGATCTGATGTCATGTGACACCAAAAGATGGCCTACCATGCATATAACAAAACAACAGCTCAAATTAATGGAGTACAAATATGACATCAACAGCATTGATCACTGGCGCCTCAAACGGGATTGGTTTAGAACTTGCGCATATTCACGCACAGCATGGCGATAATTTAGTGCTGGTAGCTCGTTCAGAAGACAAACTGAATGATCTTAAACAACAGCTTGAATCAAAACACAACGTAAAGGTTACAGTTATTGCAGCCGATTTATCTAAGTCAGATTCAGCTGAGTATGTTTTTACACGTACTGAGGCACTTGGTTTGCACATAGATATTTTGGTGAATAATGCCGGCATTGGCGGACATGGCAAGTTTCATGAGCGTGATCTCAGTGCAGAACAAACGATGATGCAACTTAATATTGTGACATTAACAAACCTAAGCCACTATTACTTACAAGGCATGGTTGAGCGAAATCGTGGCAAAATTTTAAATATTTCGTCTACAGCTTCCTTTATGCCCGGCCCACTGCAAGCGGTATATTATGCAACGAAAGCGTTTGTGACTTCATTCAGTCAAGCAATTGCAGAAGAAGTAAAAGATAAAAACATTACGGTCACCGCGTTATGCCCAGGAACAGTAGCAACAGGCTTTGTTGAAGCAGGTGATCTACAAGGGGTAGATGCTTGGAAGAATGCTAAATCAGCGCATTCTGTGGCACTGTGTGGTTACAAGGCAATGCAAAAAGGTCAGTTAATTGCTTTTAATGAAGCGCCGCTTAAATTTATGCTCAATTGGGTGATCCCTTTATTGCCTCGCAAAACTGTGTTAAAAATTTCTCGTCAGTTTATGGAAAAAAGCGGAAACTAATATGAAACGAGCCAGCAAGTTTTTGATCCCTCCCAACTGGCAAGTATTACTCAATGATTTAGAAATCAACCTAGAAGAGGCACTGGCTTATGCCCAGTTGCCTTCAGGTTTATTTTCTCAAGATAAAGTATACTTAACGCCCGCTCAATACTTCCAATTATGGCAGGGTGTAGAGACAGCAGCAAACGGCATTGAGTTACCCTTAAAACTTGCCGAAGTCATGACAATAGAATCATTTGACGTACCAATTTTTGCCGCGATTTGTAGCCCAAACTTAAATGCTGCTTTAGCGAGGTTACAACAGTACAAACCACTAATTGGCCCTATGGAGCTAGCACTTGAAATTACCAACACTCATACAAAAGCCCAAGTAAGCTGTTATGGTTTTATTGATACGCTGCCCAAGTGCTACAGCTTGGCTGAACTGGTATTTTTTACACAACTCACTCGCCTTGCTACTCGAAAACAAATTAACCCTGTTACGGTTATTGTGCCAGAGCTACCTGAAAAGCTCATGGAATACGAAGCCTACTTTGGTTGCCCGTTGAAAGTGGGGAGTACCCCTAGCGTGACATTTTTAGCAGAAGATGCAAAAGCGCCATTTTTAACCAGTAATCAGGTGATGTTGTCATGCTTTGATGGAGATTTAAAACGTAAGCTGCAAGATGTTATCAGCTAACAAAGCCTTACTGATAAGGTATCAAGTATTTTGTTTAAATCCCTACCTCAAGGGCAAAGTAACATTGAGCATATTGCCTCAGAGCTGGCACTCAGCAAACGCTCTCTACAACGAAAACTAACAGCTGAAAAGCAAAGTTATCAAAAAGTCTTACAACAAGTACGAGAAGATCTTGCACAGCACTACTTAATGCAAACTGAGTTACCAATTATCGAAATCGCCTTTTTACTCGGTTTTAGCGAAACAAATTCGTTTGTTCGCGCATACAGTAGTTGGACGGGCGTTTCTCCCGCCCATAAGCGCACACAAGTGAGACACTAGTTTTTTGTTAAGCCAACTAAAAGCCTAGCTAAAGGCTGCTTAACAATAGCAGCCTTACTGGACACACCATAACCGATACGTAAAAGCTAATGTTTCTGCCTTAAATCTCTTTAAAATTCAGTTTCTGTTTTAACTGGATTGCAACGCGTTATAACTTCAGTTTTGCCAACTTTTTCAGGTTCATCAGAGCTATAAATCGTGGTGTTATAGCTTCGATCTATTTCCCCTGGGCAGTGATGTTCTGCGATTACTACATCCTCAAACTCACCCGTTTGCTGCTGTGAGGCGCAACCAGATAAAAGTAGTGCAATAAAGGTTACGGTGTATTTCATAACAAATCCTCTGTAAAAGTACGGGGCTGATTTTTTGGCACATTGTCTTGGCGTAACATCCATTTTGCTATGTCATCATTTATTCCCCCTGAAATACTGGATAGTCTGTGTAACCTTGCTCATCACCACCAAATAAAGTAGTAGGATCTGATATTTCATTTAGAGGTAAATTGTGCTCTAAGCGATAAGGTAAATCTGGATTTGCAATAAACTTTCTGCCAAATGCAACATAGTCAACTAAGCCTTCACCAATGAGTTTATCGGCCTTTGCTAATGTGTAGTTTCCTGCCACCACAATTTTTCCATTAAAGATTTCACGTAATTTAACTCTAAACTCATCGGTTACGAAGGGAGCATCATCCCAATCAGCTTCCGCTAAATGCAGATAAGCAATGCCAAGTTCATCAAACTTTTTAGCTAAATATAGAATGACATCGATTGCTTGCGGATCATCCATGCCTCTTTGTGTAATAAAAGGTGCTAATCGAATAGCCGTTTTTTCTGGGCCGATAGCTTGACTAATTGCAGTAATGATTTGCAGCGCGAACTTTGCTCTATTTTCAATATTACCGCCGTATTCGTCACTACGTTTATTTGATGTTTGTCTTAGAAATTGATCAATTAAATAGCCATTACCTGCATGTACCTCAACGCCATCAAATCCTGCTTCAATCGCATTTAAAGCAGCTTGTTTATAGTCTTGAACGATGCCCTTTATTTCATTGGTCGATAATTCACGTGGTGTAGGACAATCAAGCATTTGGCCTTCGCCATTTTCATCAACCACCCACACTTGCGCATTTGGGGCAATAGCACTTGGCGCAACCGGCAAGCCGTCTGGATGAAAGACACTATGCGACATTCTGCCAACATGCCATAACTGAGAAAAAATGAGTCCATTGTGCTGATGAACGACTTGCGTTACTTTGCGCCATCCGTTGATTTGCTCTTCAGTATAAATCCCGGGGGTAAATGAGTAGCCCTTTCCTTGTGCAGAAATTTGCGTCGCCTCTGATATTATAAAACCCGCACTGGCTCGTTGCGCATAATATTCTGCCATTAGACTTGTCGGAATATCACCTGGTTGAGCCGTACGTGAACGGGTCATAGGAGCCATTACTATTTTATTTGCGGTTTTATGATGACCAATTTGGTCTGGATTAAATACTCTATTTTTCATGTGTGTACCTTTTAAATAAGCTCGCTGCGTGTAAATAAAATTTCTATTTTTAAGCCATCAGGCCCTTGAATAAACACTTGATGCTCATTCGCTGCCGGCACTTCCCGCTCAACGAATGGTATTGAAGTTGCTTTTAGCCGTGCTTTAACTTCTTGATAATCAGTTGCAAAGAAAGCAAGGTGGTCAACCGTTGATAAGCCAACTGCTTCTGTTGATACCGAAGCTTGGCTTAAGTAATCAGATTGCGATTCATTTATGCCAAACTTAGCTGCTATATGAATGCATGGCGTATCCAAGTCGTCATATAACCAAACACCATCAAAACCAAATGCTGGCCTTGGCCCCTTTTTAAGGCCTAACGACGACTCTAAAAACTGAGCCATGTGCTGGATATTCGTTGCTAAAAGCAGAGCGTGATTAAGCTGCATTTCTATCTCCTTCAAGTGATGAAATGAGTTTAACTATTTTGACTAAATTTATAATTAGCCTTAGAGTTAAATCAGTATTCATTAAAACTGAAGAATAATGTCAAAAATTGATGATATGGCGCTTTTTGTTCACGTTGTAAAAGCGGGAGGGTTAGCCGCTGCGGGAAGAAAATTGGGACTTTCGCCTGCAAGCATGACAGCACGAATTAATAAAATTGAGCAAAATTACGATACGCGATTATTAACGCGTAATACGCGCAGTATTGCCTTAACAGATGCAGGCGAACGTTTTTATAGTGGCTGTTTAAGAGTATTAGCAGAAGTCGAAAATACTGAAAACATACTTCAAGAGTCACAACAAAGCCTAAGAGGCCAGCTAAAACTCTCTGCAACATCTGACTTTGGTCGCCAGTTTGTTGCACCCGCATTAGCAGAATTCATCAATAACCACCCAAATGTTAAACCGCATTTAGTACTGACAGATGGGGTCACCAATATTGTTGAGGAAGGTATTGATCTGGCATTTAGATTCGGCAATTTGCCTGATAGTAACTTGATTAGCCGCCCGCTATGTAATAACCGCCGTGTGCTATGCGCCTCACCTAGCTATATAAAATCGTTTGGTTTGCCAAGACATCCTGAAGATTTAAAAAATCATCGTTGCCTTGTACTTGAGCGACTTGGGCAACCGCTAAATGACTGGCATTTTGAGGTAGATAACACGCACTTTTCTATCAAAGTAGCTCCCCACCTTTCATGCTCAGACGGTGAGGTGATAAGACGCTGGGCAAATCAAGGCCATGGCATAGCCTTAAAATCATACATTGATATCAAAAATGACCTCAAAACAGGCGACCTTATTTTGATACTAGATGAGTATGTTCGAGGCTTTAGCCACAGCGATAAAAAAAGTGTCGGCCTACAGGTGATATATCCGAGCAGGCAATTTCAACCTCGGCAAGTGAAAGCGTTTATAGAGTTTTTTGAGTGTTGGTTTAAAAATAAGTAAGCCGCCCAACAAAGTATGAGCGGCTTGGGTATTTATTAATTAACCACCAAATTGAATTCGCATGCCTGCATTAACGGTAAAACCGTCATTTCGAGACCATATATCAGTTGTCCAGCGTCCACTTGCAGCTTGCTCAGGCAAGGTGAGCGGATGTTCTTTTGTTTGACGAACGTTAAGTAAGTTCTCTGCGTTTACAAACCAGCTTACGTTGCCCGTGGTTATTTGACCTAACAGCCCCAAATGCCAATATGGTTTGCTTCGTTCAAGGTAAGGGTTGTCTTCAAGATGCTGAGTACCAGTATAATAGGCTTCAAAACCAACTAGATGACTGCCATGCTCCTCCCACATTACAACCAGCCCAGCCGAGTGCTCTGGTGTTAGAGTGAGTTTTTCGCGACCATACCCTGCCTGATTTTGCTTCGTTGCATCGGTATATAAATAGCTGCCGGTAAACTTAATATCATGCCAGCGATAGCGCATTAAAAACTCTGCGCCTCTGATTTGTGTTTGCCCTTGGCTGTTTACAAGTCGAACGGCTTTTTCACTGCCAACTTGAGAGGCTTCAAGCTCTGTAACATGCTCAATATTTGATGAAAACAACGTTATGCTGGTTTCTAAATTACCAGCAATGTAGCTAATATCGAATGAAGCTGTATCTGCTTGCTCTGCTTGTAAGTCATTAATGGGCTCAAGCTGTGATAAACCGACCTCATCAATTTCTTCAATAAAAGGAGTTGGTGCAAAATACCCTTTGCCATATGCACCTCTAAATAGCCAGTTTTCTGGATTATAGAGTACAGAAAGTCGAGGACTAAATTGATTGCCATACTCACTGTGATCATCTGCACGAGCACTCACTGACATTGATAAATCATCCGTTGCTTGATAATCAATTTGTGAAAACAGTCCTGGCACCTCATAACGATAGTCAAACGCCGAAAATGTCTGTGAGGAAAATTGCTCTGTTTGATAAGCAACACCTACCAACCAAGCAGTATTGTGCAAATAACTAGATACACTCGATTCAAGTAAATAACTATTATGCTTATCTTTTTCAAATACATGACCGTACTGGTGATCATGATCTTGTTCCATTGCTGAGCCACGAACATTTAAATCAAGTTCTTCAGCTAATGCTTGATCATAAACAAAACCTAAGTCTGTTCTGAGTGTATCTTGCTGCTGCACAAATGGCAGACCATCAGGCATTAAAGCCCCAGCTTCTGTGCCACCTTTACGCTGTTCTTTCATCCCTCCAAGTGTAACGTAGAGGTTTTCTCCATTTTCGCCTTGATAGTAAAGCCTAGGCCTTGCAGTGATCCGTTCATACTGTGCCATATCTATCCAACCATCATCATCCAGATCCTGTTTTGCTTGATGATGAATGCCCGCCGTCAGAGAGCTTGCGAACGACTCATTGATCGGCGCCGATAAATAGGTTGTTACATCTTGACCATCTTTAGATGTCGCATTGAGCAATACCTCGCCGCCAAACTCGTCGGCAGGTGTTCGCGAAATTAAGTTAATTACACCACCAAGTGCTGAACCACCATATAAAGATGAGGCAGAACCTTTAATTATTTCAACGTTTGCAAGGTCAGTAGGTGGAATTTGTAAAAGGCCAATCGAAGCCGTTTGCCCACCATAAAGCGGCAAGCCATCGCTTAGTAACTGGGTATATCGACCATACAAACCTTGCAAACGAATATTCGCGCTGCCTAGTGATGGTGATGTTGTTTGCACCCTAACCCCCCCTGTTTCAGCAACTAACATCGAAATATTTCCAGGCCGCATTAATGCCTTTTCTTGAACTTCTTCACCGTTAATAATCTCAGTGCGAGTAGCTGATTCTGTCACAATACGCCCTAAACGTGACGCTCTGACCTGAATTCGCTCGATACTTTTTTCTTCATGATGATGTTCATCTTCATGTGCACTTGTATAACCAGCCGATGGCAATAGCAGTGTAACCGCGGCTAATTTAAATAGTCTTTGACGCATTTTTACCTCTTAGAATGCTTATTGTAATGACAAATAAATTTTCATTAACCAGCACCTATAGGCGAGCAAATGCCAACTTATAGGTTTTGGTTAAGAGGTAAAAATGGGTGGGCGATATAATTGCCGTGCAATTAAGTTGGGGGGTTGTTGCTGATCACTGAATCGAAAACCAGCAAAATAGGGCAGCTTAATTTTTTTAACTTCAAGGTCTAAATACAAGATTGGTGAGCATAAACTTGCTATGCAAGAACACCCTAATTCACAGCAATCGATATTGCAGCAATCATTAGTTTCACTCGGGCTGATTTGGATGGTTGCGCTATCAAGTGCAGCGAGCTGATAAATATCTTCACTTTCACAAGGTAACTCAGACGGCGACGCAATAACCTGCCCTACAAAAGAGAGCAAAACACACATTATCACCAACCAAGTTGAACAAAGCTTAGACATTTAATTTAAATCTGAAATAAGTTACGGGTCATTGTAACACTCATTGCGCTTATTTTGCTTGTAATGTTAAGTAGTCACTCATCACTTTTTCAAGCTGGGCATAGTCTTTTTGCTGAGTAACAGCTCCTGCGACCACCACCTGCGTTGTTGGCTCATACATCACCAAAGTGCCCCAAAAGCCACCATGTTGATAAACCAAAGTGCCGTTATATTCTTTTGCAAATACACCTAAACGATAAGGGCTACCTGCAGGTAAGCCTTTATTAGAGAGCATCAGTTTGAGCGTTTCTGGGTGTTTGAAGACCTTACCTGAAAATAAAGCCTGATAAAATTTAGCCATACCGATTGGACTGGCAACAAGCCCACCGCCACCATATAAATCGACAGTTGGACTCCAATTAAAGGTGTCGGTGCCGTGCAAGTATTGATGCACGCGTCGCGAATCATCCACAGCAACTGAATCACCACGTTCCCAGATCACATTTTCAATATGATTTTTGTCAAAACCTAAGTACTTTCGAACCGCTTCAGGCAAGGGTAAATCTGTCACTCTTTCAATAATATGGCCGAGTAACACATATCCGGTATCTGAATATGAAAAAAGCTCGCCAGGTTTGCCAACTGGGTCGCCCCACTCTACACACCCTTTAATTTGCTCGCGCATCGTAATATCTTGCTGCGGATTTGCCATTATGCCAGCTAAATACTGATCGCTTTGAGCGTGATCGTATAGCCCTGCTGTATGACTCAGCACTTGCTTAAGCGTCATTTTATCAAGGACATAGCCATCGCTTTCAAGAAGCGCAAAAAAGTCGTCAGAAATTAACTTATCAAGTGTTGTATCAAGGTTTAATTTACCTTCTTCCTGCAAACGTAGCACCGTTGCTGCAGTGAAGGTTTTAGTCACGCTGGCAATTCTAAATAAACTGTTTGGGTTAATAACTTGCGGCGCATTTTCTTTACTTTGCTTTGCCGTTGAAAAAGCATGTCCATCATCAACAATCACATGAAGTGCAAAATCTGTAAGCGGTGTTTGTTGGTTTGCATTGAGAATTTGGCCCATTAAAGCGTGATGAGTTTCGAGTGACTTTGTAGGCTCAGCAGTCACAGGTAAAGCCAACATTGATAGAGCAACAAATAAAGCGCTTAGCGTTTTTTTACTTGCTAGAGAGCACCGACGATCCATAACAGGTTCCTTAAAAAATGAATCCTTTATTAGCGCCTAAAGCCAAAATAAGCGCGCAGTTAAGCAGCCTAATTACTACTTAACTGACATTAACAAACCGTTTTTGCGTTGTCGAATTAATAAGTTAACACTATTTTGTAAGCATATTCACAGCCATAATAACCAACAGCCCAGCAAATATTTTTTTAATAGTAGAGACGGGTAAATGATGCGTTGCTTTTGCACCTAATGGTGCGGTAAACCACGAAGTACAAACAATACCAAACAAGGCAGGCAAATAAACAAATCCAGCAAAGCCCTCTTTTAATGTAAAGTACTGACTGCCTGAGCTGATGTAACCCACAGAGCCAAATAGCGCAATGACAATACCGCACGCCGAAGCACAGCCAATGGCTTTTTTCATATCAACCGAGAAAAACGTCAGTAGCGGCACAAGTACCGCACCACCGCCAATACCTATCATGGCAGATAGACCCCCTGTGATGGATGTATAAAGTGTCAAAAGGCCTTTATTAGGTAGCGTTCGTGATGTTTGGCTATCGTTTTTACTGCTGAAAATCATTTTTAATGCAATAAGCACCACACTCACAGCGAATACAATTCGCACCACATTTGCGGGTAATAGCGAAGCCAAAAAGCCACTGATAAGTGCGCCTAGTGCAACCCCTGTCATTACCCACGGAGCCAATTGCCAAGGCACATTACCATTTTTGTGGTGAGCGATAGCTGATGACGTTGAAGTAAAAAGAATTGAGGCGAGCGATGTAGCAATCGCCACCAGCACCACTTGCTCTGCGGGTAACACCTGAAAATACAGCAAGATCATGCTTAATATAGGCACGATCACTAGGCCTCCACCAATTCCTAACAGCCCAGCTAAAAAGCCAACCCCGCTACCAAGTATGGCGCAAGCGATAATAAGCACGATTAATTCATTCATTGTATTTGTCTGTGTTGTTGGTTTAGGGAGACGAGTATAACAACAATAAAGTACGGGGTTGCTCTCAAAAGTCCTGTTAACTAGTGAATATTACTCACGTTTTATATGAAATTACTGCAACTCCAACAAACCGATTTAGAAATCCAGACGTCCAAATTAGCTTTGAAGCATTTTTTCACTATCCCTTCCTAAATGTTTTACTAAAACAGCAAATATTCATGAATCTGTCTCATGTTTTACCTGAAATAAAAACGTTTTTCTTCATGATAGTAAGAACGTATAAATAGATACCCAAGCCACCTCAAGGTTAATGACCTAGCTATTTAAGGAAGGTGAGCAGCAATCATTTATCTCAGGACTTTTGGATACATTGCCATGAACAACGATTTCAGATTTACAATTAAAAGCATTAGCCTCGACGAAAATTATCATCCGTCAAATAGCACGCGACTGACTACAAACTTTGCAAACCTAGCTCGCGGTGAAAGTCGCCAGCAGAATTTACGTAACGCCTTAAAAATGATTGATAGTCGCTTTAATGCGCTAGCAAACTGGGATAACCCGCAAGGCAACCGCTACTCAGTAGAGCTTGAGATCATTTCTGTTGATTTAGAAATTGCACAAAGCGCAGAGGCATTCCCGTCAATTGAAGTACTAAAAACTAATATCATTGATCACCAAACTAATGAACGTATCGAAGGTATTGTTGGTAATAACTTTTCATCTTACGTGCGCGATTATGATTTTAGCGTCCTGCTGCTTGATCATAACAAAGCAAAAAGCGAATTTAGCATTCCCGAAAACTTTGGTGACTTACACGGAAAACTCTTTAAATACTTTATTGACTCAGAAACTTACAAACAGCACTTTAAAAAGCCACCGGTTATTTGTTTAAGCGTGTCTGATAACAAAACGTACCACCGCACAGAAAACCAACACCCAATTTTAGGTGCTGAATACCAACCAAATGAGTCGTCATTAACCGAGCAATACTTTAAAAAAATGGGCTTGCAGGTGCGCTATTTTATGCCACCAAACACAGTTGCTCCGCTGGCGTTTTATTTCTTTGGTGACTTGCTGAACGATTACACCAACTTAGAGTTGATCAGCACGATTAGCACCATGGAAACATTCCAGAAAATCTACCGTCCAGAAATTTATAACGCCAATGCTGTGGCGGGTAGTTGCTATCAACCAAATTTAAGAAACGCCGATCACTCTATTACGCAAATCGTTTACGACCGTGAAGAGCGCAGCCGACTGGCGATTGCACAAGGTAAATTTACAGAGCAACACTTTATTAAGCCTTATCAATCAGTACTTGAAAAATGGTCTGCCAACTACGCAATTTAATGAGATTAAAAATGAAAAAATTATTACCAACATCAACAGCTGGCAGCTTACCAAAACCAGCTTGGCTTGCTGAGCCTGAAACCTTATGGTCACCTTGGAAATTGCAAGGTGCAGAACTTATCGACGGCAAACAAGACGCACTGCGTGTTGCCTTACAAGAGCAGCAACAAGCTGGCGTTGATATCGTGAGCGACGGCGAGCAAACCCGCCAACACTTTGTAACGACCTTTATCGAACACTTAAATGGCGTTGATTTTGAGAACCGTAAAACAGTGACCATTCGTAATCGTTACGAAGCCAGTGTACCAAGTGTGATTGGCCCGGTGTCACGCAGCAAACCCGTGTTTGTTGAAGACGCCAAGTTTTTACGTTCGCAAACCAAGCAACCTATAAAATGGGCGTTGCCAGGGCCTATGACCATGATTGACACCTTGTATGACGCCCACTATCAAAGCCGTGAACAACTAGCATGGGAATTTGCCAAAATCCTCAATCAAGAGGCGAAAGAACTCGAAGCTGCGGGTGTTGATATTATTCAATTTGATGAGCCTGCGTTTAATGTGTTTTTTGATGATGTTAATGACTGGGGCATTAAGTGCCTCGAAAGAGCAATCGAAGGCTTAAAATGCGAAACCGCCGTGCACATTTGCTACGGCTATGGCATCAAAGCCAACACTGATTGGAAACAAACACTGGGCAATGAATGGCGTCAATATGAAGAAGTATTCCCAAAACTTCAAAAATCGAATATCGATATTATTTCACTTGAGTGCCACAACTCTCGCGTGCCCATTGAGCTATTAGCACTCATACGCGGAAAAAAAGTGATGGTTGGTGCTATTGATGTAGCAAGCAATGAAATTGAAACCCCTGAAGAGGTCGCACAAACATTACGCGAAGCCCTGAAATACGTTGATGCCGACAAGCTTTACCCATGCACAAACTGCGGTATGGCTCCCCTCCCTCGCCACATAGCAAGCGCCAAACTCAGTGCGCTAAGTAAAGGTGCAGAGATTGTAAGAGGCGAGGTTTTAGGGGCGAGGAGCTAGGCTTTAAGCTCTAGGCTCTAGGCTCTACGAGTAGTTAGCGAGTAACTAGGGGAAAGAGGAAAGTTGCGAGGTGCGAGGTTCGAGAGACGAGGTGCGCATCTCCCTCGAGCCTTGTCGCCATAAATGGCGACCTACATGGTAGATCGGGCTTTAGCCCGTCAGATTTTAAATTTAGTCTGAACCTGCTTGTGTAGCAGCGATTTCACATCGCGTTTATGATTTTATTATTGAGCAAGTAAGTTAGCGAGTTACTAGGGTCAAGTTACGAGGTGCGCATCTCCCTCGAGCCTTGTCGCCATAAATGGCGACCTACATGGTAGGTCGGGCTTTAGCCCGTCAGATTTTAAATTTAGTCTGAACCTGCTTGTGTAGCAGCGATTTCACATCGCGTTTTACCTCACCCATCACCCCTCGTTTCTCATTTCTCGTTTCTCGTTTCTCGTTTCTCGTTTCTCGTAAAAATTTATCAATGCCACAGCATAAAGCCGATGCTACAACGTAGGCGTGAAACGTGTATCGCGCATCCTATCCTCTATCAACTAACTACTGCCCACCCCCTAATACTATTAAATCAACCCATTCAGAAAGAGTTAATCCAAAAGATGCAAAATTGGATTGGCTAAATTAATTACTTTTTGCTAGTTTTATTTGTACCCAATGGAAGGGCAAAGATTAAAGGATTAATATGAACGAATTTGATATTTTCATCAGAAATATTGTCTTAGATTGTATTCGCGAACAAGGCACCTGCAGTGATATTTGCGAAGAAGACGAACAGTTAACTTTTTATGTTGATATTGAAAACCACGATAACGTGATATCGCGCAAACAGTTTAAAGTGACTTATCCTATTAGCTACTCTATTCAATCGGCACTCAAGCATGAAACTGATCTGCTTAGATATTTAGACTCTGGCGAAATCAGAACGCCCTTTACAACTGATATTATCGAAGTACTCAAATCTGAGTTACAGGCCTTTATGTTCAGCAACAAACCACGTGGTGAATATCATATTTGCTAATTCTTGATTTATAGCCTGGTGACAAATTATCAGGCTATAACTTAATTAACTCACCATTATAAATACTGTAGCGTAACGTGGTTTTCTTGCTGGGACAGCAACGAGGATCATTTTCATCATATGTACGTAATTGTATGACAAGCTCTTCGCCTACCTTTTTTGTACTTTTTACAACTCCGTTAAAAGAAATAGACGACAATTCGCTATAACCGTCATTTTGTACCTCAATAAGAGTCAGCTTCTCTAACCAAACATTGCCTGCTTGATAAGTCCAAAATATAGAGACTCTGCCATCAATATGCTCATAAAAACGCTTTAACCGGCCAACTTCATCATCAGAGACTAACTCTGGAAAATGATCTTTATATTGGTTTTGAATAAACGCATCAACTTGCTGCTGTATTTGCTGCTCGGTGGCATACCCTGTTAAAGATACAAATAGTGCTATTAAACCAAAACTTTTCAACCCAAACCGAGAGTTCTTTAATCTATATTTTTTAAATGAGCTCATAATTCACTCTAATGATTTATACACTTTTTGATAAAAATCGACTTAATTTGTTTGATAATAAAAGCTTGTCTCAGAGAGTGGTTTTATTACGTCATACTCAAGGCCAATTGCATTTCTATCACCTTTCCTAGGTATATTACTTTTGTCTAAAAGTACCACCCCCCAATGATTATCGCTAAGGCCGCCAAAAATTACATTTACGCTGTCATTCTTATCTTTTGTGACAGCTGCAACTTTATGTTTAATCATTAAATCTCTGAGCTTTTGAGAATAAGCTGATAGCTCCATCAAACTAGAGGCTGTATCAGGTGATAGAATTTTATAATCGGCAGATGGTACAAAACCCGCATACTTTGATGGTGTATAGCTTAATAATTGAGTTGGGGAGTAAAAAGTATTGTTAATACGATAAACATTCGGCGCAGTTAATTGTACAAGGTTCAAGCTAATGTTATTTTTAAAAGCTAAGATTTGCTCCTCCGATACAGCTAAAAATGAGCTAATTTGCTTTAGCCTTTGTTCCGTACACTTATCTTTTTTACAAATAACTAAATTAGGAAGTTTTGTTCCAACCTGCGGTTCTACATTTAAAAACTGACTACCAAGCACGCCTAAATTAAAGTTAGTAAACGCTTGCTTATCTTTGTCATTTTTCAATTTTGTGGCATGAATATCAAAGATGCTAAACGGGTAAAAAGAGGGTAAGTAAGCAAGCTCTAAATCGGTTTGCGGCATCATTTCATCCATGTGCTTTAAAACCGCGCGATACTCTTGATCTATCTCATTATTAAAGTAGGCTGGCATGTCAGCCATTGCAGTAACAGAAAATAGAAAAGCACCACTAAGAAGCATCTTATTTAGCATAAAAAAGTAATTCCTTTTAATTAAATTTACACTGAGGACAATACCATTTAAGGCACAAAAATCATATTTTTGAGATAAAACTTATAGTAACGCCATACCTTTAGTGATTATAAAAAAACACGAACTAAAATTTCATTCTAGAATTAATAAGCTAGCCATTAAGTTCATCTCCTCCCAAAACTAGCACAATAAAACTGGCCATATTTCCAACAGCTGATATTCTTAATAAAGACTAAAAATTAAGAATAATTATTTTTATATCAAACAGTTAATATATATGAATGAATTCATCCCCCTTAACAAGGAGTAAAGTATGAAAAGGTTTTTAGTTCTCAGTCTGTTAATCGCATCATTTTCTGTGGTTGCAGAAAAAAATGTATTCAATGATGCAATCGTTGAAAAGCCAAATATGGAGCCAGCCATTCCTCGCCCTGAACAAGAGAAAGTTGCGGCCTCAAAGCTAAAGAATCTCGAAGCTAAGCAAGGCAGAAAACCAAATGTTCTTGTTTTACTAGTAGATGATTTAGGCTGGGGTGACCCTGGAGTGTATGGTGGCGGTGCAGCGATAGGTGCTCCCACTCCTAATATAGATAAACTGGCAAACGAAGGGCTTCGCCTCACATCAATGTATTCACAACCAACTTGCACATCTTCTCGAGCTGCACTGACAACTGGTAGATTACCCGTAAGAAGTGGCTTAGTTCGCCCTATTCTAACTGGCGATAAAGTGACACAAAATCCGTGGGAGAAAGAAGTATCTCAAGGTAAGCTATTATCTAAAGTGGGCTATAAAACGGCGCTAATCGGTAAATGGCATGTTGGTGAAGCTGAGGGAATGCTTCCTCATGAGGTAGGTTTTGATTATTTCTATGGCCTCCCATCAGTTCAATCAGATTACACCCAATTTTTGGTAGAGCGCCAATATGCCGACATGATGACAAACAAAGAGCTTTACACTAAAGCTTCTCAGCTGCGTCCTGAAGGCCTGATAAAAGGCCGCAAAGGTGGTAAGCGTGAAGTTGCGTATCCAATTAATAGTATTGAAGATATCTCAATGATTGATCAGGTATTGCGAGATGAGTCTGTAAAATTTATAAACCAAGCTGTTGATGAAGGGAAACCATTTTATTTAATTCATTCTTTTTCAAAGATCCATAACGACAACTACCCAGCTCCAAAATACAAAGGCGCAAGCCCAGCTGCAATGCCCGTTCGCGATGCTATGGTCGAAGTTGATGATATTACAGGTGAACTTGTTGCTCTATTAAAAGAAAAAGGGCAGCTAGAAAATACACTGATTATTTTCACTTCAGATAATGGCCCTAATGAAGATACTTGGCCAGATAGTGGCTATTCGCCGTGGCGTGGTGGTAAAGGAACAACATGGGAAGGAGGAGTTAGAATTCCCGGCATTGCTTACTGGAAAGGCATGATATCTGCTGGGCAGGTCAATAATGGCTTAATGGACCTCACCGATATCTACATGACTTCTTTACGATTAGGTGGTGTTATTGATGAGCTTCCGAGTAATATGTATTTCGATGGCATAGATCAAACAGCTTTCTTACTAGCTGATAATGGCAAATCACGACGTCAAGTTGTGTATATGTGGAGCCGTGAAGATTTCACAGCACTTCGCTGGTTAGACTACAAAATTCATTTTAAAGTGTTCAATACTGCAGTGCCAAGACGCAACATTGATGCATCATTCTTATTAGATATCGGAACGGCGCCTTGGGTTTTCAATTTAAATATGGACCCTAAAGAAATGGCAAGCACAGGGCACCAATATTTTGAATGGGGCATGCCTCAAGCGACTAAGTTTATGAAAGCACACATAGCCACAATGAAAAAATACCCAAATACGGATATAGGACTCGGGCTCTAATCTTATTTGGTATAGTAATTAAAATGAGCCTGCCACATGCAGGCTCTGTACTATTTTTGATAAACTAACGATTAAATCCCAACAACGATACTATTATGTCCATCGAACAAATCTGGCTTGAATACAAAAATAGTTTACGTGCTTTTTTAACCACCAAAATATCGAACCCTGCTGATGTTGAAGAACTTTTACAAGATATTCTGTTAAAAACACATCTTAATATTCATCACTTACAAGATCAGCGAAGTTTAAAGGCTTGGTTATTTCAAATAGCACACCATGTTATTGTTGACTTTTATAGGCGTCAAAATAAGCATGTAGAAATAGAGCTTGATGATATTATTTCGCAACAAGAAAACAAAACCGTAAAAGCTGAACTCATAAAGTGCATTGAACCTTTTTTACAAGCTATGCCCGAAGAAGAAGCGGATCTAATTAGAAAAATAGATCTCGAAGGATACTCTCAAAAAGAGGAAGCTTTGAAGTTAAACATCAGTTACTCAACCTACAAATCAAGGCTGCAAAAAAGTCGATCAAAATTGAAGGCATTATTCGATTGTTGTTGTGACTTTGAAATCGATAAGTACGGCAACTTAGTTGATTACCACCCCAAACAAAAAAAGTTCTGCTAACACTTCGTCTTTTTGAAAAACATTACGTCTTACTAGGTAAGCCTCAATCATTCAGGAGATGTAATGAAATACTTAAATGATGCAAAGTTTGACGTAACCCCGACTTTCGATAATGCAAGCACAAGCAAACCTCGAGTTTTAATTTTATACGGGTCTTTACGAGAAACGTCGTTTAGCCGTTTTGCTAGTGAAGAAGCCGCAAGAATACTTGAACACTTAGGTGCTCAAGTTAAAATATTTAACCCAGATGGATTACCATTATTTGATAATGGAGAGTCAGTAAACAATCAAAAAGTACAAGAGCTGCGAGAGCTTGTGAAATGGTCCGAAGCACAGGTTTGGTGCTCACCTGAAATTCACGGCAATATGTCAGCTGTGCTCAAGAATCAAATAGATTGGATCCCACTCACTGATGGTGCTGTTAGACCAACACAAGGTAAGACGCTAGCCGTAATGCAGGTATCTGGCGGTTCGCAAAGCTTTAATGCTGTAAATAACATGCGCATTCTTGGTCGCTGGATGCGTATGTTAACGATACCAAATCAGTCATCAGTCGCAAAAGCTTGGCAAGAGTTTGACGAGGCTGGCAATATGAAAGAGTCGTCGTTTAGAATGCGCATTGTCGATGTGATGGAAGAGTTAATTAAATTTACTTTACTAACCAGAGACAAGTTGGACTGGCTCGTAGACCGATATAGCGAAAGACAAGCGGCTGCGAACTTACAAACAACTAAATTAGTGGATGACAGTAAAGTGCTTGAACCAAACTCTTAACTTTAACAACTTTCCACAAGGCTGTTCAATGAAGTTCAGCCTTATGCTATTTGACCAAAACAAACCTGCTACATTCACTATGAATGCTAGCCAGAACATCTGCAAAATTAATATTATGGATAATAATTCCTGACGGAGTAACATTTAAAATGTTTAGGATTTTTTGCTTTCTATTATTCTCTTCTCAGCTTGCTGCTACTGAAGTAGAAAACGAAATAAACAAAGTTTTTCAAGGCTTTACAACAAAAGCCGAGGCTATAGCTATCTTAAGCAAATTAGAAAAACAAATGCCTTATGAAAATGCGCTAGATAATGCGCAAGTAATGGCGTTTAAATGTTGGTTTTCTAATGTATCAACTCCAAACGGGATTAGTGAATACAAACAGTTTCTAGAAACAGCCAAACCAGTCATTCAACAAGCAAACAATTTAAGCTTAATACAGGAACTTGCTGTCTGTGAAGCAAACCAAGAGTATACACAAGGTAATTATCAAACAGCTCTAGAACACTTAAAACCAATAATTAACACCACGTCAGTAGAAAACACAATCTCCCCTAAGCAATTGTCGACCATCGCTACTGCCCACATAGTACTTAACCGTATTCAGTTAACTAAAGGCAACTATCAAGAGGCATTCGACTCTGCTAAAACTGCTTATCAGCTATTTGAAAAAGCAGGTAATGACTACGAAAAAGCACTTGCATTAAAAGAAATTGCCGATATTCACATAGCGTTGTACAACTATGAACTTGCAATTGAACAACTGCAGCGAGCCAAATTAGCGTTAACGAAATTCAATGAGCAAGAGCACTACAAAGTAACGGATCAACTCGCGTATACCTACGAAGAAAAAGGCGACTTAATAAAGGCAATTGAGCTATACAAGTCGATTAAAAAAGATGTTCGTCGTTTCGAAAGCGACAACGGCTATGCTTACATATTGATAAAACTTACGGAACTCAATATAAAACTTAATAGTTTATCTCAGGCTGATTCATATCTAACTGAGTTAAACACGCTTTCTGTTACAGACAGCTGGATTTTGACTCTTTACAACCTCACTAAGTCAGAATGGTACTTAGCTAACTCTCAATTGCAAGCCGCCCTTACATCTTATGAGAAGATAGCCGGGCATAATCAATCATGGCCCGCTAACTTAAGAGAACGCTATTTAAATTTAACCTCTCGGCTCGCAGCTGCAAGAGGAGATACTTACTTACAAATAGCATCTCAACAACAATTAATCGCTTTAATTAGGGATAAACAACAAGCTATCGCAAATAACACACTTATTTCTGCCAGGTTAAACTTTAATTATGAACAACAGAACCTTGAGATTTCTCGTTTAGAGCATGAGTCAAAGCTACAACAAAAACTTTTAGCAGTGGCCGAAGATAAGTCTTTTTGGCAAGGCTTAACTGTGATAATAACTTGCGTGTGTTTACTCTTATTCGCCGTTTATACATTTAAACAAGTTCGCCAGAAAAAGTACTTTGAAGTTCTCGCTTTAAAAGATGAATTAACAGGGATAGCGAATCGAAGAGCTATTTTAAATTTAAAACAAAGTGTCATGCTGCAAAACAAACTAAATCAGCAAATCAGCTCATTAATTTCTATCGATATCGATCATTTTAAAGCGGTCAATGATCAATACGGTCATGATATTGGTGATGAATTAATCATATCCATAACCAATACGATTGTGCAAACAGTCCGTTGTTCCGATCGTGTAGGACGTGTCGGCGGAGAAGAGTTTTTAATTGTGCTTGAGAATCAGTCTTTAGAGCACGCAAAAGACATTGCTGAACGTATTAGGCTTTCTGTTGCCGAAAAGGAACATACATCTTTGTTTATAAGCGCAACGATAAGCTTAGGTGTTATTGAAATTGCACCAAACGAAACGTCAGAACAGGCAGCCAAAAGAGTCGACTTACACCTTTATGAAGCAAAAAGAGGCGGCAGAAATACTGTCTTTTCTTAACTTTAATAGATTCAAATTAAATTTAAAAACCGTTATTAAGCTCAAATCCAAAGAACCAACCTTAATGGATTAATCAAAAAGAATTACCACTAAAAACAACCTTTAAAAACACAAAACGTACTTTATTTAAACAATTACCTTGGACTATAGTTACTAAGTTAGTGACTAAATACTCACTATTACATACCAACATGTCGGTAATTATTACCATGGAGAAAGGGATGAATCGTTTAAAACGAGTAGGTAGTATTATTTCATTGCTATTGCTTTCTGGGTTTAGCCAAGTGAACGCATCTGAAATAGATAGAAGTGTTTTACCAATAGCCGCACCAGAGTTTCAAGGAAAGATTGGCAAAACGTTTGAAAACTCTAAACAAGATTATCCACAACCAATAAAAGCACCAAAAGGTGCACCTAATGTTGTGGTTATTTTATTAGATGATTTTGGGTTTGGTCACCCAAGTACTTTTGGCGGCCCAATTCCAACCCCATCAATCGATAAACTAGCCAATGAAGGTTTAAAGTTTAACCGCTTTCATACCACAGCTATTTGTTCGCCAACACGCGCAGCTCTTCTTACTGGTAGAAACCACCATCAAGTTGCCATGGGAACAATTACTGAGCTTTCAACAGGCTACCCTGGCTATCATAGTGTTTGGCCTGATGAAACTGCGAGTATTGCCCAGATTCTAAAAGAAAATGGTTATAACACAGCGGCTTGGGGTAAATGGCACAACACTCCAGACTGGGAAACCAGCCCTATTGGTCCATTTGACCATTGGCCGACAGGCCTAGGTTTTGAATATTTTTATGGCTTTCAGGGAGGTGAAACTAGCCAATGGGAACCGCAATTATTCAGAAACACCACACCGGTTGAACCACCTAAAAAGCCTGAGCAAGGTTATCATTTAACCGAAGACTTGGTTGATGACGCAATCAAATGGATGGGGCAACAAGAATCTATCGATAGCGAAAAGCCGTTCTTTATGTATTTTGCGACAGGCGCAACACACGCCCCGCTTCATGCACCACAAGAGTGGAACGACAAGTTTAAAGGTCAATTTGATCAGGGGTGGGATAAAGTTCGCGAAGAAACATTAGCTCGGCAAAAGTCGCTTGGTATAGCCCCACAGAATACTAAACTTACAGAACGACCTAAAGAAATAAAAGCATGGGACTCTCTTTCTGCTGACGAGAAAAAGCTATTTAGCCGTCACCAAGAGGTGTTCGCAGGCTTTACTGCGCACACAGATTATCATGTTGGTCGATTACTGGATGCGGTTTCGCAGTTACCTGATGCTGATAACACCATGATTGTTTTTATCGCTGGTGATAATGGCCCAAGTGCTGAAGGCAGCGTCACTGGCACACTTAACAATATGATGACGCAAAATGGCATTGCCGACACAATCAAAGGGCAACTAGCTAAAATAGATGAGCTAGGTGGCCCGCTGCACGAGAACCACTTTCCTGTTGGCTGGGCATGGGCAGGCTCAGCACCATTCCAGTGGATGAAACGTGTCCCTTCACATTTTGGTGGCACCCGAAATGGGCTTGTTGTGTCATGGCCTAAATATATTAAAGAGCATGGTGGCTTGCGCTCACAGTTTCATCACGTGATTGATATAGCACCAACCATACTTGATGCAGCCCACATTCCTGAGCCTAAAGTTGTTAACGGTGTAGAGCAAACGCCGATGGCTGGTGTGAGCATGCTGTACTCGCTGAACGATAAAGATGCTAAAGGCAAACGTACGACTCAGTATTTTGAAACCGGTGGTCATCGTGCAATTTATCATGACGGTTGGGTGGCTGCTTCGTTTCATGGAGTACCATGGGCTTTGAATGGTTCTGTTGGTTTCGATAATGATAAATGGGAGCTTTACAATATTGAAGAAGACTTTTCTGAAGCTGTTGACTTATCTGCTAAATACCCAGATAAATTAAGAACTTTAATTTCAATTTTTGATCAAGAAGCGAAAAAATTTAATGTTTACCCATTAGATGACCGCTTTGTTGAACGTGCAACTAATCCTGAACGCCCCAGTGTAACCAAAGGAAAAACTCAGTTTACTTATTTAGCTGGTACTAATCGTATCCCTGAAGGGAGCGCACCTGCTGTTTATGGCCGTTCGCATTCTATTACGGCAACGTTTAATGTACCAAAGCAAGGTGTAGAAGGTGTATTAGTTGCTGTAGGAGGTTCAAGCGCTGGCTACAGCTTATATGTTGAAGACAGTAAACCTGTTTACGTGATGAATTTCTTTAACGAGCACCACTATGTTGTTAAATCTGAACAAGCTTTACCTACTGGCGAGGTCACGCTTACCCTTGAATATACCCAACAAGGAAAAGCACCTAACGGCGGCCAAGCGACACTGATAGTAAACGGTAAAAAGGTTGCCTCTGGCAAAGTGGATAAAGTGCCTCCGGTTCGCTATTCTGCCACTGAAACGCTTGATGTTGGTCAGGATCTTGGCTCAACAGTTACCCGAAGCTACTACGATAAAGCACCATTCGCTTTTACTGGTCAGTTACATAAAATTGAATATGTATTGAAGTAAATACCTAAATTAAACGGTGTGCTGCGGCACACCTTTTTTTAATACTTTTATTGGTGAGATTATACAAACTAGTTAGTTCAAATATCCTACCAAACGAATCAAACATTCAACTTTTCTCTGTTTCTAAAATATATAATCCGCAATATGACAATAGTCATAATTCTGTCATTTAACTGATCAATAATTGACGCTAATTTAATCACCTAACGTAATGAAGAAGTAATGGACAGTGCCTTGGTGCAACTTTCGTTTGCACTCCCCTCTAGTGAAGACCCTTTATGTGCTGCACTTGCGCATACTATGGAATACGAACAATTGCATTTTGCGGCTAATGAGCAAAAGCGTGTTGTGTTTTGTTGTGTGCTACCAGATGATGCCCATGAAGGCGATGTGATCTCTATCAGTGCAACCCGCCCTGATGCGCGCGAATCGGCGTATTTTACTGCACACACTTTAACGCAACACGATCTAGAACAGCACGTTATAATGCTTACCTTAGAAAACGTTACTCATAGTGGTGAATTTGTATTGCAATTAATGCTACACGGCTTGCATGCAACACTTAAAGACAGCGCCCAGTTTGATGTCAGCATTGCAGCTAGCACATCACCAGAGCTATTAACTTCTGAGCAAGCTAAAAACCAGGGCTTACGCCATTACATTAGTAATATTGGCGCAAGCTTTTTAGCCTTTTTCTAGGGCCTAGTCAGCAAAGCTAATTTTACCCATGGTAATATCGGGGATCCCTTGCTCGGTATTACCAAAGCGTTGTTGCCCACCCGACAGACATTCGTTCGCTAAAATAGCAAATAACACAGCTTCTTTTGCATCTGGATTAATCCCCAACGAATCGGTATTTTTTATCTCAGAAAGCGCTGGGCAATTAGCCAAAATAATGTCCATTAATAATGGGTTATGGACCCCACCACCACTGGCGTATACAGCCACATCGGTCAAACCTTCGCTGCATTGGTTAATTGCTTTAGCAATCATTGCTCCTGAAAACTGCACTAAGGTTGCCATCACATCAAAGTGCGATAAGTTCTGCGTATTCGAGCGTGCTTGTGCTGCAGCTAAATAGGCTAGATTAAACACTTCTGGCCCCGTGGTTTTTGGAAACTCTAAAGCAAAAAATGCATCATCACACAGCGCTGCGAGCAAATCTTCACTTACCGTGCCTTTTGCTGCAATAGCGGCATCTTTATCATAATGAAGTGGTGTAAAATAACGCTGCACATAAGCATCCATAATGGTATTGCCGGGGCCTATATCAGAGCTAAAAACTGCTCGTGCGTCTGCCGATTTAGCTAAATAGGTTAAGTTTGCAATGCCGCCCATATTAAGCAAAATACGGTTTTCGCTGGTGCTTGTGAAATACAAGTAGTCACCATATACCGCAAGCGGCGCACCTTCACCACCCGCTGCAATGTGCTTTTGTCTAAAATCAGCTATGGTTGTAATACCTGCAGTCACGGCTAAATGATCGCTGTCACCAATTTGTAGTGTTGCATTGCCATATTCTGCACGCTTGTGTTGGTTTTTAGGGCAGTGATAAATAGTTTGTCCGTGACTGGCAATCACATCAATAAGTTCTTTTGCTACTCCCCAGCTGGCTAACGTTTTGGCAACCATTTCACCATGTAATTGACCAATCCAAGGATTGAGTAAAGTGACTTCTTCAAGGTCACATTCGCGTTTGGCGAACACTCGCTTTACACGCGTTTTATAATCATCGTCGTAGTCGACCGTCGTAAACTTTACTACTTCGACATGAGTATCCATGCCTTGCCCTGATACTTCGCATAGCGCAATATCAAGACCATCTAATGAGGTGCCACTCATTAGACCAATTATTAATTTTCTTTCTTTTTTTGCGCTTAAATACAGTTTTTCAATATGTTGATGCATAAATAAATCACTTAAAATCAGCTTATTAGATGTAAATAAGCGGGTTGACGACTTGGAATAGTTTATATTTTAAAATAATAGATTTAAAGAATAATTATTGCAAAGACTTTTAAATTGCTTTAAAACTGTACCGGTGAGCTCCCCAAAAGGAGAACACACAAGCATCATAACAAAAAGTATGACTCATTAAATTAACTAAATGGTCTAGGTCAGACACCAACCTGCGTTGATTTAAATGATAAAACGCAAGGGAATCATCATGAAAGCAAATACATCAACAAGGCATCGCTCACTATTGCTGCTCTCACCTTTAGCTCTCGCTGTAAGCTCAGTAATTAGTTATGCCCACGCAGAGCAAAGCACTGAAGCAAAAAAACCTGAAGTGATCACCGTAACAGGTTCACGTATTCAACGTACTGAGCTGGTTTCAAGTAGCCCAGTGGTGAGTGTTGATGAAGCACAAATTCACCTAGACCGTGCAGTTAACGTTGAAGATATTACCGCAAAACTGCCACAAGCTGCGGCAGGTGCAAATAGCACCGGCGCCACAGTCGGTGACTCATTTGGCTCATCAACGATTGATTTACGCGGCCTTGGTCAAAACCGCACATTGGTACTTATTGACGGCACTCGCGCGGTACCATTTAGTTTTCGTAACTCGGTTGATGTAAATACTATTCCAGCCGGGTTAATAAAACGCGTTGATGTATTAACAGGTGGTGCAGCAGCGGTTTACGGTGCCGATGCGGTAGCCGGTGTTGTTAACTTTGTTTTAGACGATGATTTTGCTGGCGCTGAATTCTCAACCAGTTACGAAAGTGCCGACGGCGGTAACGAAAAGCTTAACTTTGAAGCAATTTTTGGTGGTGATATCGCCGACGGTCGCGGCCACGTCACTGGCTATATTGGTTACACCGAACGAAAAGAGCTATTAGCCGGCGAGCGTGACTATGCGCTTGAAAACTCAACGGCAATGATCAACAGCGGTGGTTATTATACTGACGTTGCCTCTGGCAACAGCATCGGTATTGCTGATTCTGGTGCTGTAACAAGTGAGCGTCAAACAACTGATTTCACAGCTGACCGTTATTTAACTCAACCGATGGACCGTTTTTCTGCGGGCTTATTATTTGACGTTGATGTAAGCGACAGTGCCATTGCCTATGGCCGCGCAATGTATTCTAAAGTGACCGTAAATGGTGCGGGTGCCAGTGGTCAAACACCGATTTTTGTAAACGAGCAAGTGACCCTCACGCAAGACAATGCGTATATTCCAGATGAACTACGCGACCAACTTACGTTTGATAGCGAAGGCAATGCCCTTGTTAATGTTGAACGTAACCTAGGTTTAGGCGTGCAACACACCGAAGCGGTGCGTGATTCAATGCAATTTCAACTGGGCTTAAAAGGTGATTTAACTGACTACTTACGTTATGACGTATATGGTCAGTACGGCAAAACGGACGAAGTAGCCACCATTTACAACAACGCATACCGCAATGATAACAGCGGTAATAGTCGTTTTGCTGCCCTTGCAAATTCAGTCGATATTTTTGATCCCAACCATGATTTCAGCGACTTTAGCGATCCGCTGCTTTATACCACTCGCGACCGTACTCAAAGTGTGATCTCAGCAACACTATCGGGTGATTCTGGGTTCTTATTTGAATTACCAGCCGGTGCTATCGATTTTGCAATCGGTTACGAATACCGTAAAGAAACCGGTAAACAAACACCGGGCGATGCATTTAGAAACGGCACCAGCTTTGCATCCATTAGCGCATTTGATATGGATGCAAGCTTTAGCTCTGAAGAGTTTTATGCTGAAATTTTAGTGCCTATCTTAGTTGATAAACCGTTTGCTGAAGAGCTTAGCTTTGAAGGTGCCTACCGTATTTCTGATTACTCAAATACCGAAGCAGAAGACACTTACAAACTAGGTATCAACTGGGCAATAAACAGCGACATTCGTATTCGCGCCAACCGCTTAACCGCATTTAGAGCACCTAACTTAGGTGAATTTGCCAGCCCAATCACAGCGCTCTCGTTATCGTTATTTGACCAAAATAGCGACCAGTTTGTGCCACGACTAGCAGGGCGTTATAACGGCGATCCATGTTTACTTGGCACCGGTGATGCAACTCAATGTGCTGCGTTTGGTGCGCCACCTGTTGGCACTGAGTTCGATTCAAGTACCGCAGAGTACACCTATGGTGGTAACCCAAATATTAAACCTGAACAAGCCGAATCAGACACCTTAGGCATTGTTTATACACCTAGCTATTTAGAAGGCTTTGATTTATCACTCGATTACTACAGTATTCGTGTTACAGATGCGGTAAGCCAAATTCAGCCAGGTGCGGCACTACAAAGCTGTTATGTTGATGACCCGAACCCGAACAACCCATTGTGTGGTGCGGTACTTCGCGATCCAAACACGGGGTTTATTAGCACAGCCATCGTTAATGACTTTAACTTAGCCGCCATTGAGCAAGAAGGTATCGACGTTGCAGCAAATTATGTGATTGATGCACCAGAGCAAATGGGTGGTCGTTTTAGATTCTCGTACCAAGGAAACTTTGTTACTAAACAAACCCGTCAAAACAACAGCACAGTGCCTGAAGTTGACTGTAAAGGAACTTATGGCAGCGCCTGTTCGGGCGACTTTGCGAGTATCTTGCAAGCTGACTACAAACATCGCGCAAGCATTGATTGGCAGTTAGACAACATGAACTTCCAACTTGGCTGGCGCAGAATAGGTGAAGTAGAGTATGCTGTCGACCGTTCAGAAACAATTTCAGCACAAAATTACTTAGATTTTGCTGCTGCATGGCAAGTTAACGAGGAACTTGCTGTTAACTTTGGTGTCGATAACTTATTAGACCGTGAACCACCAACACCTGAGGTAGGCGCAAACCACTTTAACACCGTGAGTGATTACAGTGTGATTGGCCGTTCAGTCGGTGTTTCACTGAGATATGCCCCAAGCTTCTAATTAATCCTACTGTTTTAGCTACACAGGATTGATCCCCTCAAGCGCACCCTGCCCGGTGCGCTTTTTTATTTTAGAAAGTACGAGTATATTCAGAATAAAAAGGGACAGTGAATAGATTGTTGTTTAAGATATAAGCAGTAAAACTGCAAGGAAGGTGTTATGCTCAAATCAATAAAGTCAAAAATTCCATTTATTTTCCTAATCAGTATTAGTCTTTTTTGGGGCATTTATTATCAGGGAAAGCATCCACTAAATGACTTTGGCAAAGCAAATTTTGAATGGTTATACCTGCTTGATGCACTGATAGTATTACCTGTACTTTGCTTAATATTAATTAAAAATAAGAAAGAAGCGGCTTTTAAAGCATTGATGATGTGCTCACTCGCTATTTTAGTGGGGAGTTACATTATTCCCGAACAAAACAAATTTTTAATGAATTACTTAGAGCAAGGTCGTTACGGGCTTTTAGCTTTGATTGTAATTTTAGAGCTAAGTGCTCTCATTACTGTGTACCTGGCAATAAAATCCGCTTTAAGCCAGCAGACAGATCCTGATATAGCTATCGAACGGCCAATTAACAAGCTTTTCAAACAAAGTGCTATTGCAAACTTTTTATGTTTCGAAACACGGATGTGGGCTTTCTTTTTTTACGCTAAACACATTAAACCTAGTTATTTCACTGGTGAACAGCATTTTAGTTATCATAATAAAGACGGCGCACAAGCTAACTTACTTGGCTTTATTTTTATTATCTTATTAGAACTGCCCATGATGCACTTCTTCATACACTTTGTGTGGTCATCAACAGCAGCAAACATAATCACTGGTTTAACTATATTTAGCCTTTTATTCTTCATTGCAGAATACCGAGCAGTTGCAAAGCGCCCTGTTTCTATTAGTAAATCGCAACTCATTATTCGCTATGGGCTCTATCCTGCTTACAATATTGCTTTAAAAAATATCAAATCCATTGATTTAAATACCGACTTTATTGCACGCGCTCGTTCAATCAAACGTTACAACTACTCTGGCTACCCGAATATTAAAATTAAGCTCAATGAACCTATGGGTGATATTAACACTGTTTTCCTGGGGCTAGATGACCCTCATCAGTTTATAAACGCAATGAACAAGGAACAAAAACATGCCATTTAACGAACAAGAACGCAGCGCGCTTTTAGCACTCAAGGGTGTAGGGCCAACGGTTATAAAACGGTTCGAAGAAGTTGGGATTGAATCGTTTGAAGACTTAGCTGGGTTTGATGCCAACACTATTGCTGAGCGAGTAGCGTCGATGCTGCATTCAAATTGCTGGAAGAATAGTCCGCAAGCAAAAGCGGCAATCACCGCTGCTATTACGCGAGCAAAGCAAGGCTAAAGTTCAATCACTTCGATTGCCCCGCGCTTTTGCATGGTGACATACACTTTGTTTTGCGTTTCGTTGAAAGCCAAATTCGTTGGATGCTGGCCTTTTAATTGATAGCTATTTAAAAGCTTGCCGGTAGGCGAGACTTCAAGCACCTTCCCTGCGCCATAACGAGTAATAAACACATGCCCTTGATTATTAACGCGCATGCCGTCTAAGCCATGATCAGCAAATTTAATCAAAACTTTTTTATTACTAATGTTTAAGTTGTCATCTAAGTCATATTGCCAAACGATTCGTTGCACACTTTCGTTCACATATAGCTTGGTATTGTCGTTATTAACCGCTACTCCATTGGTAGTCCCCATGTTTTTTTCGAGTAAATGGGTGCTGCCATCCGCATTAATACGCCATAGCTGACCCGTTTCGTTCGCCCAGTTAGGGTCACTTGCAAACAGCGCCCCATGTTGAGTGATAGCAATGTCATTGGGTTGATTCATCTTGCTATCATGGGCGAACACTTCTGCTTTATTGCTGCCAGCAGGTACTTTTAAAATATTGTGGTTAACGTAATCGGCAATAAATAAATTACCTTGTGAGTCAAACTGTAAGCCATTACCAACGCTGTCATTCGGTAACCGCACAAACAACGATGTTTTGCCCATGTTATCTACGCGGCCAATCGTTCCTTGCTGGGCATAGTTCACAGCGTATAGGGCACCGTTATACATGGTTGGCCCTTCAATGCCTTGCGTGAACACGTTATCTTTAACAAAGTCTTGGCTATCAATAGCAAAACCTAACGGTGAGCTTAAAAGTAGTGTTATTGCCAGTGGCTTAGGTAATTTCATGGGCCTGCCTTTTACTCATCTAAACTCGTGTATACCGCTAAAATGGGGTATTCATTTTCACCAAAAGATAAAGTCAGTGAGCGCTTTTCACCATCATCTAACTTGATACCTTCATCAAAAGCTAACGGGTGTAAGCGACGCCCATCGGCAAATAAAGCCATAATATGGTCTGCTTGTAAGATACGCGATCCTGATGCTTTGTTTTCAACAGTTACCACAGCTAATCGTCGGCCGCTTTCACTGCTCATCGAAACACTGTGAACAATACTAAACTCACTTTGCTTTGGATAACGTCTTGCGTCGTTTTCAAACGCAAATACGTTTCCTGGAGTGATAGGATCAACCGATAAAACACTTGTATTAGCATGCGCACTCCTTGCCATAAAACCCGCAACAAGCGTAAAAGCTATAAGAGAAATACCTTTCATATCAATTTGTTTCGCCATTTGAATATTTTTCCAGCATACACCTTTACACTATACCGTGCAAAATGGATTGTCGTTTGAATGAAATTATCATTTTCTACTCGGTAACAATTTCGCCATTGATTTCTAATTACATGCCCGCACCTATTTATTAAACAGGATTTAAAACAAATCATAGGAGATAAGTATGACTGAAATTAAAAACCGTCAGTATATTCTTGAATCACGTCCAACAGGCCCTGCAACAGAAAATAACCTCGTTTTAAAAACATCTACTCTTGCCTCACCTAAACAAGGTGAAGTTTTACTAAGAACAATTTATTTATCTCTTGACCCTTATATGCGAGGCCGTATGAGCGATGCAGAATCATATGCTGACCCTGTTGAAGTTGGCGATGTGATGGTTGGTGCGACAGTGTGTCAGGTGGAGCAATCAGAGCACCCTGATTATAAAGTAGGTGAATGGGTACTTGCCTATACTGGTTGGCAGGAGTATGCGATAAGTAATACAGAAGGACTGATGAAGTTAGGAGAAAGTCCAGATACTCCTTCCTATGCACTCGGTATTTTAGGTATGCCAGGGTTTACTGCTTATATGGGACTACTAGATATTGGTGAACCAAAAGCAGGCGAAACAGTGGTTGTAGCTGCAGCAACAGGGCCGGTGGGAGCAACCGTCGGTCAGATAGCCAAATTAAAAGGTTGTAAAGTCGTTGGTATCGCTGGAGGCTCACAAAAATGTAAGCATGCGATTGAGAACTTAGGGTTTGATGCATGCATAGATCATAAAGCCGATAACTTTGAAGAACAGCTTAAGGACGCCTGTGATCAAGGTATTGATGTTTACTACGAGAACGTCGGTGGTCATGTTTTAGATGCGGTACTGCCTTTACTTAACACAAAAGCACGAATCCCACTATGTGGTTTAGTATCACAATATAATGCAACTGAGTTACCACCAGGGCCTGATCGCCTATCTATGTTGATGGGCTTAATTCTTAGAAAACGTATTAAAGTACAAGGCTTTATTATCTTTGATGATTACAGCGATCGTTACGGTGAGTTTGCACAAGATATGCAACAATGGCTGAACGACGGCAAGATAAAATACAAAGAGCACCTTGAAACTGATTTCGAAAAAACCCTAGATGCTTTTAACGCCATGTTAAATGGTGAAAACTTTGGTAAAACCGTGGTGCAAGTTCAGCAGCCAATTTAAAAAATTAGGCGCAACAAATAATGTTGCGCCACTATTAAGGATAACAAATGATTAAATTACACCATTTAAACAAATCACGCTCTAAGCGGATTATTTGGCTGCTCGAAGAGCTTGGCGTTGATTACGACATTATTGCCTACCAACGTAATAAAGAGACATTTTTAGCACCTGATGAGTTAAAACAAATTCATCCTCTCGGTAAAGCTCCTGTGATTGAAGATAACGGTAAAGTAATTACTGAATCGGGTGCGATAACTGACTACCTAATAACTCAGTATGGCAAAGGTAAGTTTATGCCAAACCAGCAAAGTGAGAGTTACATTGATTATCAACAATGGCTCCATTTTGCTGAAAGCTCAGCAATGGTGCCTTTTTTATTAAAACTATTTATTACAAAAGATGGCTGTAAAACTAACTTCATTGCTGATTATGCCGACCATGAAATTGGTAAAATACTCAGCTATGTTAATCAACATCTGAAAGGTAGAAAGTACTTTGTTGATGACAACCTTACTGGCGCTGATTTTATGATGTCATTCGTCATAGAGAAAGTCGCTGAGTCTGGCATGCTGTCTCATTTTGCAGAAATAGAGCGGTATTTCGAGCGATTAAACACCTATGAGAGCTATCGCACAGCAAATGAGTTAGAAGCCAAATACGGATAAAGACAAGCAAAGGCATACTCCAATGCCTTCGCACACACACTTACAAAACTCCAAAGGATGAGCGTGATTACACTTCGAGACTTCGTAGAGTCAGATGCAAAACAACTTGTTGCAATTCTTAACGACATAAATGTTACACAATACCTATCAACTAAAATCCCCTCTCCTTATAGTTACGAGGATGCTCAGTGGTGGATTAATGAAGGTAGTCAAAGTCAGCTCATTAAAGCCGTTATATTTAACGATAAACTTATTGGATGCGTGAGTGTGCACCCAGGTGAGTTTGAATTTGATCGCTCAGGTGAGTTAGGTTACTGGCTGGCAAAAGAGTACTGGCGGCAAGGTATCACTGTAAAAGCTGCATCTATGCTACTCGAAACAGTATTCTCTAAAACGACAATCGCCAGAGTGTTTGCTTACGTGTGCGAAGATAATCCTGCCTCAATGAAGGTTCTGCAAAGATTAGGCTTCGAACAAGATGCAGTTTTAAAAAACGCGATGTTCAAGAAAGGACACTTATTTAATGCGCACCTTTTTTCATTGTTAAAACCTAAAAATTAAGCAAATGAGTATGCATACATTACCAAATCATTTGAATGCCCCATTAAGTAACTTTTAAAGTTTCCTAAAATAAAGTAAGCTATCCACTTCTGTAACACTTAAAGTTACCTACTAGGTTTTTACTATGCAACAACACGAAGTCACCGCCTTATTTGATCAACAAGCAGCTAATTATGATTCACAATGGCAAAACATGGCCCCCATTAGCCAGGCCTTGTATTTTATGATGACACCTTTATTCAGCAAACTACCAAGCAATGCGCATATTCTTTGCGTTGGAGCGGGCACCGGAAATGAAATTTTGCATTTAGCACAGGCCTTCCCTACATTTAGTTTCACCGCAGTCGAACCCTCGAGTGAAATGATCAAAGTATGCAAACACAATTTAACGCAAGCAGGGGTGGCACATCGCTGCCAGTTTCATAATGGTTACGTAGATTCACTTAAGAACTTGATGCCCTTTGATGCAGCGACAGCCGTGTTAGTATCGCAGTTTATTGTGGATGAACCTAAACGAGTGGCATTTTTTGCAGATATTCACAAACGTTTAAAAGCAGGTGGGTTACTTGTCAGCGCAGACTTAAGTGCTAATCAAAGTGCCAAAACTTACCCACTGCTGCTTAGTCACTGGTTAAGCGTTATGTCATCAGCCACAGTCAGTCCTGAACAAATTGAAAAAGTAAAACTAGCTTATGAAAATGACGTTGCTTTAAAAGAATCTCAAGTCATCGAAAACATCATTGCCGAATCAGGCTTTACAGGCGTTTACTCTTTTTATCAAGCTGGCCTAATAAAAGCATTTACCGCCGTTAAAGAATAGTTTAAGCCACACACACTCGATTGCGGCCTGACTTTTTAGCTTGATACATAGCTTCATCGGCCCTTTCGATTGCCGTTTCAATATTATCATCGGCGCTTATCAGCGTTACGCCAAATGAGCCAGTAACATTAATGTGATTATCGTTGCTAATGTCGATTTTTAAAGCCTCAACGCCAGCTCTTAGCCGTTCAGAAAATGACTTAGCATCATCAAGCTCTGTTTGTGGTAAGCAGACTAAAAACTCTTCGCCACCATAGCGATATAATTGATCGTATTTTCTTAGCTGAGATTTAATGCATTTCACGAGGGCTATTAACACCTTATCGCCCGCAGCATGACCAAATTCATCATTTACTTGCTTAAAGTGATCAAGGTCGATCATTATCAGTGCGCAGCTTAGTGATTTGCGCTTACACAGCTCGTGTTCTTTTTGCAGGTTTTCTAATAAGTTCGTACGATTTGATGCACCCGTTAAAGGGTCGCGTGTGTGAAGCACTTCAGTAAACTCATCGATAAGGCAGTCAAATAACTCGCGTAATCTATCTAAATCCGCATGAAATTGGTCTAATAAGTTTACTGGAATAACAGTCTTAGACTCTTTTAACGACAACAAGACTTTCGCTCCTTGATGCATTTTTTTATGTGCAGAAGCGATTTCAGAAAAGTGAGGGTGAAGCTTTATAGTCTGATCAGGTAGCTTATTAAACCACTGCCCAAAGCGACAAAAGTTATGAGCATTATCTGCTAAATCTTGTTCATTTGCGGGAGTATCTGCAATTAGACACCTTAATAAGTTTTTATACCATGACTGGTGCCACTCAATAGCTTGCTCAATTTCTGCAATCACATCTTCGAGCTGTGTATTCGACAATGAACTAATACCTTGTCTGTTAATTTGATGCATGGCCAATGAAGGGAGTTCCGCTTTATTATTATTATCTAAAACAGTACCTAAGGAATGTTACAAACTCAACCCAAAGCGAGGTAAAGAGATAGTTTATTCAACTAAGCGGTAACCTACGGCGGGCTCGGTTAAGATATGTTTAGGGCTCGCCGCATTTTGTTCAAGTTTTTGTCTTAACTGACCAATATGTACTCGCACGTATTCAGGACGGTTAATATACTGCTCTCCCCACACTTCAGATAAAATAGCGTTATGCGTTAACACCTTATCTTTTTGCTGAAACAACAACAGTAAAATAGCGTACTCTTTTTTAGTTAGTTTGACTTCTTCCGCGCCTTTACGGACCACGTGCTTATGTGGGTCGATGTGAATATCGCCACATTGCAAAGTTAGGCTGGGTGTTGTTTGTGTGCGAAGTAGCACCCGAATGCGCGCTAGTAATTCGTTTGCACTAAATGGTTTGGTTAGATAATCGTTGGCGCCGTTATCAAGGGCGGTGACTTTTTCTGTTTCGCCGTCGCGTGCAGAAAGTACTAATAAAGGGAGCTGGCTCCACTGCCTAAACTCCACCAGCCAATCTTGCCCATCCATATCGAGCAAGCCTAAATCAAGCAGCACTAAATCAAACTGCTGCTGGCTTAATAGTGCAAACGCATCAAGCCCTTTGGCGCACACACTAACTTCATGATCACTGGCTTTTAATAGTGTTTTTAAAAAACTTTGCAGAGGTGGTGAATCCTCTAAAACCAAAATATTAGCCACGACTGTTACTCCAAATTAATATAGCTGTTGCTTGCTTTGTTTGCTCATTGAGGGTTAATTCAAAGCGCCCTTGATGACATTTAGCAACCACATCGCAGATCACACTCCCCAAACCAACGCCTTCATCTTGACTCGCCTCATGCTTATTCGCAAAAGGATTGGTTAGCACAATTTGATATTCATTGTGTGTTTCAATAAATTGCATATTCGCCGAACCATCTCCGTAACGAGCTGCGTTCTCGAGCATATTGGCAAAGGCAATTTCTAGTAGGGTTTCATCGCCAAAACAGATGCTTTGTTGCTGAGCCTCGATGCTCAGTTTAAAGTTTTGTAGTTGCTGCTGACGACGAGATTTTGCTTCGCTAATTAAGGTCAAAATAGGCAGCTTTTGCCATTTAATATTCTCAGCTAACTTATTAACTTTACTGAGCTCCATGACTTTATCAAAGTGCTGGTTAAGTATTTTACTTTGCTCATAAATGTTAGCAGCTTGCTCTTTGATAACCTCAGAGCTTAGTTGGATATCATCATCAGCCAACATGCTTGATGCGCCCATAATGGTCGCTAATGGCGTGCGTAAGTCATGGGATAAACTGCGCAACAAGGTGTTTTTTGACCTCTCTAGCTCCGCCTGTACTTTTATCGCCGCTGATTGCTCTCGCAGTAAGGTTTTTTCTTGAACCTGATACAGTAAAGAGCACGCTGTATTCGCCAAAGCCTGTTGCTCTGCATTAAGTGCTTTTGTAAACGCAATACCGCCAAATTCAGCTTGTTGTTCGTTTAAATAAATAAACTGCTTAGAGGCTGTTAGCTGCCAATCACACGCAACCTTTAAATGCGCGGCCATGGTTGTTAAAAACAGCTGCTTTTGCTCCTCAAGGCTATCGAGATCATTAAGCTTTTTTGCTAACTCATACAATAAGCGACTATTACTTGCATGGGCTTGCACATCGCGAACCTTAGTATTGAGCTCCCCGGCTAAGTGACTTATCACTAACCCCACAATCAACATCACTAAAAAGGTGACCACATATTCAATATTTTCGATGTGAAAAGTGAAATACGGCACCACATAAAACCAGTCCGTGCAGGCAACACTCACCAAGGTGGTAAGCGCTGCAACACGGCGATTACTGCGCACCGCAACCCATGTCACCCACAAAAGCTGAAGCATCACAATATCGGTGGTTGTAAACAGTTCTCGAAATGGGAATATCGCAAGCACCACCACAAGTGGCATAAACACACTTAAAAATGCGGCTTTTAAATACTGTATTTTGAATACTGACTGCATCATCTTTTCACTTATTGTTTATCCCTATTAGATTAAAGGGTTTTCAATTTTGTCACTATAAAGTTTTTATAAAGTTTTTTTATCTCGGCATAAAATCTTTATAAAGCTTTCAAGCTCTCTAGAGACTTCTGTTTTTTTGCCATTAGCATTTAGCGCGTACCCACAATAGCGAGAAAGACTATGGCTCAGTTTGCAGTAATCGGATTAGGACGTTTTGGCGTAACCGCCTGTTTAGAACTTTCAAAACAAGGTCATACAGTGTGTGCCGCCGATATTAGCGAAAGCACCGTTAATCACTATGCCGACCAACTCAGTTTTACCGTGGTGGTTGATGCCAGTGATGAAACACAATTAGCACGGCTCGATTTACCCAGTTGCCAAGCCGTATTGGTGGCCATTGGCGAGAATATTGAAGCCAGTATTTTATGTGTATTGCACTTAAAAAACTTAGGCGTAAAGCAAATTTGGGTAAAAGCCTGTACCAAAAGCCACCATCAAATACTAAGTAAACTTGGCGTTGACCGCATAATTCACCCTGAAGAAGAAATGGGCGTGAGGGTTGCGCAAGCGCTTAACTACCCAATGGTTAATCAGTATTTCCCGCTTAACCAATCCACGTTTATTGTTGAACTAGGCATTGATCTGCAGCTTTCAGGTCGCAAAATTGGCTGGCTACTCAAAGAACGTAATAGCGATATTAAACCACTCACACTACGACGTGATGATTACTTCAATACAGAGCTGACTAACGACACCGAACTGCGTCACGGCGATAGTCTGGTGCTACTGGGCTCTAAAACTTACTTAACTAAATTAGCAAAACGGTTTCGTGCATTATGATTAACTGGCAAGCCAACGTTTATCCAAAACAATTTAGCGGTGTAAAGTGCCGTAAGCGGCAAAAAATAAACCCACCTTTAGTGCTTACTATCGGCTTTATTGTGTTAATTATGCTCGGCACGGGCTTGCTTATGCTACCAATGGCAAGCACCCAACCGATCAGCTGGCTCGATGCATTATTTACAGCAACCTCTGCGGTTACAGTAACAGGGCTGGTGGTCATCGACACAGGTACTGATCTGACTGTATTTGGTCAAAGCGTGGTCATGCTGCTGATTCAAATAGGTGGCATTGGCTTTATGACCGTGGCGGTGATTTCAATTTTAAGTTTAGGAAAAACCCTAGGCTTACAACAACGCTTACTCGCTAGCCGCGCTTTTGACACTAACGATTTAACCTCGGTGATCAAAGTTGCTAAGTATGTTTTAGTGTATTCATTAGTGATTGAGTCGGTGGCATTTTGCTTACTCTTTATTAGTTGGTTCGATGACTATGGCGCACTAAAAAGCGCCTATCACAGTCTGTTTTATACGATTTCGGCGTTCAATAATGCGGGCTTTGCGCTAAGTGGCGATAGCTTATCGGCATTCAAGGGCGATATAACCGTAAACGTAGTGATCACCGCTTTGTTTATCATCGGCGGTTTAGGGTTTACTGTACTGATTGATATCTACAAACAAAAGCGCTGGTCATTACTATCAACCAATACCCGCCTGGTGCTAATTGCCACCTTAGTGCTCAACTGCATCGCATTTATATTGATTTTTTTCTTTGAACACGCCAATCCCGCGACATTAGCGCCGCTATCAACGTCTGAGCAAATATTAACGACTTGGTTTCAAGCGGTGACACCTCGTACCGCAGGGTTCAATACCTTACCGATTGATGGCTTGAGTCAAGATTCAACGCTTTTGACTATGCTGCTGATGGTGATTGGCGGTGGTTCAGTTAGTACGGCGAGCGGCATAAAACTAGGCACCTTTGTGATCCTAATTTTAGCGATGCGCAGCTATTTAAAACAGCAAACCACGGTCACCGTGTTTAACCGTCAGCTGAGCGACAAGTTAGTGATCAAGGCATTAAGCGTCATGATACTGTACTTATTTATCGCTTTTACCAGCATTATGATCATCACCAAGCTTGAACAAGGGTCGTTACTTGATATCACCTTTGAGGCAATTTCGGCACTCAGTACCGTAGGCCTTTCGCGGGGTATAACTGGGGATTTAAGTGCGCCTAGTCAGCTCATCATCATACTGCTGATGCTGATAGGTCGGGTTGGGCCATTAACCTTTGCTTATTGTTTTGCTCGCCAGCACGGCCAACCTTTGACCTACCCGACTACCAGTATTCAAATTGGTTAAGTGTACAATTTTGACACTTTTTAGTGTTAAATTTGTGAACTTGAAAAGCACTAAAATAAGTCTACAATAATGACATATAAATATGCCATTAATCATTACTTGAGAAATAAATTGAAAAAGTCAGATGCAATCAAAAAGCTATCAGAATTTGATAAACAAGGACGTTATATTTTTACAATGTCTGATTTTGAAAAAATTTTTTTTGATGATACTAATAGGAGCTTGAGAGCGGGGATCTCGCGACTCATCGATGATGGCTTTTTAATTAGAGTTGCAAATGGCATTTTTATTTACGCTCTTGCTCAGTCAAAAGGAAGTGATACGCTGGAGGTAATTGCAAAAACAATCCGCCGTGGTGAGTACAATTACGTTAGTTTAGAGTCTGCACTTTCAGAGTATGGAATTATTTCACAAATCCCCGTTGGCAGATTGACCATTATGACAACAGGTCGATCGGGTGAATATAAAACGCCTTTTGGTACGATTGAATTTACTCACACTAAGCGAAACCGTTTAGACATTCTAAAAAACACGATTAAAACGGATCGCTCTTTGAGATTTGCAACGAAAAATACTGCTCTAAGGGATTTAAAAAGAGTTGGCCGAAATACTCATTTAATTGCAGAGGAAGCATAAGATGAAAGCTGAACAAGAGAACTTTGCGCAACTGGTAAATCTCGCTATGCAAACCACAAATGTTTCTCATATGCGGGCTGTTATAGAAAAAGAGTTATTGCATTACGACATCCTATTTGCTCTCGAACGAGGTGGATTCCTTGATAAGCTAGTATTTCAAGGAGGCACTTCTTTAAGATTATGTTATGGCGGAAATCGCTTTAGTGAAGATTTAGATTTTGCTGGTGGTAAAGAATTCAATTCACTCATGTTAAAAGATATAAAAGCATGTATTGAAAAGTATATTGGCAAAAGATACGGCCTTGAGGTGACAGTTAAAGAACCAAAAGAGTTAAAAAAAGACCCTAAATACTCAGAATTAAAAATTGATAAGTGGCAAGTTACAGTAGTAACTGCACCACAAAGAAAGGATTTACCCAAACAAAAAATTAAGTTAGAAGTTGCCAATATTCCGGCCTACACAAAGCAGCCTTTACCACTGAATGTGAACTATGATTTTCTGCCTGATGGATACAGCGATACACTGATCTTAGCTGAAACACTCGATGAGGTGATGGCTGACAAAATAATTTCATTACCAGCCACAACAAAGTATGTGCGACATCGAGACATTTGGGATCTTGCTTGGTTGCAACAGCAAGGGGCTCAATTAGATATTGAACTAGTTAAAAATAAAGTTGCTGACTATCAACTTGAGCAATATCAGTCCATGCTCTCTCATTTAATTGATAGGTTACCCGAACTTACCACGAGCCCTGAGTTTATCGGTGAAATGAAACGCTTTTTAGATACCGAAGTATTCGATAGAACTCTCGGTAAAGAAAAGTTTCAGTTGTACTTACAAAACACCCTGACAGAGTTATTCAAGACAGTTCTGTCAAAAATGTTTACCGAAGCTACAGAGCCTGATTTTAAAATGTAAGACCTTACTACAACTGCTGTAGCAAGGCTTTAATGTCAATGTATCGTTGTTGCTCGCAAAGGCCAAAACCTGAAAGTTGTCTGACTTTATTACGAGTAAATAAAGGCACGCTCATGCCCGCTAAAAACCGGCACTGAGTATCGATGCTGACATCACTAATCCCTTTAGAGGCTAAGTGCTGTTTAAGCTCAGCAACTTTGCTGGCAATCACATTTTGCTCAGGCATTTGATGCACTAATGAATAACTAAGCTTTACTTGCTGGCCTCTACACACTGAACAATGGCCACATTGCTGGGGTGCATTCTGGTCATCAAAATAGCGGGCTAAGTTATAGCTTAAGCAGCTATCTAGCTCAAAAAAGCGTACTAAAGTGGCGATACGTTTAATTTCAGCCTGCTCTTTTTCGATAAAATATTGGTGCAGTTGCTGTGCTAAATCTGCGTGGTTTATTACCGAGTTATTCACCTCATACACTTGCGTGATGCGTTTGGTCTCAAGGGCTATATGACCTTTCTCGGCCAAATAATCGAGCGCTGCAACCACACGTTTTCTATCAACTTGAGTGGCACGGGTTAACGCATCAAAATTAAGTGTGCCCCAAATTTTCTTAAACTCAGTGTGTTTGAATACCTGTTGTAAAAACGCTTGTCGGTCAGCATCAAACTGGCTAAGTAGCTCGTTTTGATCCGTTAAAAACTTATATTTAAAATCGGCGTAATAGGCATATAAAGGCGTAATAGCCCCTTGCATTTCTAACTGCACTAGTAAGGTTTTTAACGCTAAAGCACGAATATTACTTTCGCTAGATAAGCTGTACTCTTGCATTTCCCACTGGTTGTTCGTTTGTTCGTTGCGAATGTTATTAATGACATAGTCAATCCCACTTTGCTCGGGCGTGTCGGCATAAACAAAGTTCTCAACGGTATTTAAGCCATCAAGGTTTGCTAGGGTAAAACAGTTTGAAGGCGAACCATCTCGCCCTGCGCGGCCAATTTCTTGGCTATAGTTCTCAATCGATTTTGGCAAATCATAGTGGATCACAAAACGAATATCAGACTTATCAACACCCATCCCAAAAGCAATGGTTGCTACGACGATATTAATTTTACCCGCCATAAAATCGTCTTGAATTTGCCAGCGTTTATCATCCTCAAGGCCTGCATGATAGGCCACTGCATTAAAGCCCGCTCTTGCCAAGCCTTCGGCCACTTGCTCAGCAGTATGCTGTAAGGTGACATAGACAATCCCTGCCCCTTGTTGGCTGGCTATGATATTTGCTAATTGCTGAGGTTTTTCTTGGCTTGCAACACTGAGCACTGATAAATCGAGGTTGCTTCGGTAAAAGCCTGTTTGCACTACACATTCTGGGGCAATGGCAAAACGCTCACACATATCGCGCTTTACTTTTTTAGTTGCGGTGGCGGTAAGTAGCAATACCAACGGAATATTAAGCTCTTCACGATAGCGCGGCAGTTTTAGATAATCAGGCCTAAAGTTGTGGCCCCATTCAGATATACAGTGTGCTTCATCAACCACCAGCATCGAAATAGGCACTTGTTTAATAAATTCACGAAAGCGCTCATTCTTAAAACGCTCAACTGAGACCATTAAAATTTTCACCTTCCCTGCTCGCACATCACTCATTACCGTATGGCTTTGCTCACTGGTTTGGCTTGAATCAAGGCTTGCCGCGTAAATACCTTTGCTATTTAAAAAGCTGATTTGATCTTTCATCAGTGCCAATAATGGCGATACCACTAAGGTCAAGTTGGGTAAGTGCAATGCGGTTAATTGATAGCACAAAGATTTACCTGAGCCAGTTGGAAAAATTGCCAACGACGATTGCTGATTTAATAGCTGCTCAATGGTTTGTTGCTGACCTTGGCGAAACTCATTAAAGCCAAAGTATTGATTCAACGAAGTGTGTAGTGGTGTAGTCATCCTGATCCCTCACTTTCATTCCCTTTTCAGGTAATGATAGGTCTCTTACTGCGAATTAGCCATGTTAACGTGTTTAACTCAATCTCCCAAGGCCATTGATATAACTAAGCGCACTATATTGTTCTTAACAGGTACTGACAAAACCAGTAAAAAGGCGCACAATGGGCGCGTTGCCATGGGGTATTGATGGATGGACTTGCAATACCTAAGCGCTTTTTCGCAAGAGTGTTTAGGTATTATACTTTTGAGGGCAACGTAATGATTAACCAACCTCCTAAAATCGTGATAGTCGGTGGTGGCGCTGGTGGCTTAGAGCTAGCAACACAATTAGGACACAAACTCGGGAAAAAACGTCAAGCAGAGATACTTTTAATCGATAAAAACCGCAGCCATATTTGGAAGCCGTTACTTCATGAAGTAGCGACGGGGTCGATTGATGCCGATTTAGACGGCGTTGTATACTCAGCTCATGCAGCAAAACATCATTATAATTTTCAACTCGGCAGCTTTTGCCACTTAGATCAAACCAACAAAACCATCACTTTAAGCGAGTTAAAAGACGAGCTTGGCCACCGAATTTTACCCGAGCGCCAAGTCAGTTATGACTACCTTGTACTTGCTATAGGCAGTGTCAGTAACGACTTTAATACCCCTGGCGTTAACAAGCACTGTTTTTACCTTGATTCAAACCAGCAAGCTGAACGCTTTCAGCATGCTCTACTCGATAACTTCACCCGTTTACATCAAGATGACGACCCACAGCATTCTTTAACCATTGCTATAGTGGGAGGTGGTGCAACCGGGGTTGAGCTGTCGGCAGAGCTTTATCATGTGTCAGACATGCTAAAAATGTATGGCCTTAATAAAATGACCGCGAAACGCTTACACATTGATTTAATTGAAGCGGGGCCGCGAATTTTGCCCGCATTACCCGAGCGCATTGCAAACTCAGCTAAGCGTGAACTGGTTAAATTAGGAGTAACAGTCCGCGAAGGCACGCAAGTAAAAGAAGCCACAGAAAACAGCTTTATTACCAAAAACGATGAACATATCAAAGCCGACATTATGGTTTGGGCTGCGGGTGTAAAAGCACCTGATTTCATTAAAGATATTGGTATCTTTGAGCTCACCCGCAATAACCAAATTAAGGTGAACCAATATCTGCAAAGTAGCGTTAACGACGATATTTTTGTGATTGGTGATTGCTGTGCATTTACTCAAGAAGATGGCACACAAGTGCCACCCAGAGCACAATCGGCTCATCAAATGGCGCAATGTGTTGAAAAAAACCTTATAGCTACACTCAAAGACCAGCCTCTGAGTGCCTTTACCTACAGTGATCATGGCTCTTTAGTTAATTTGTCACGCTACAGCACGGTAGGCAGTTTAATGGGCAACCTAACCAGTAATAGCTTTTTTATAGAGGGTAAAATAGCGCGATTTATGTATATTTCGCTCTATCGTATGCATCAACGTGCTATCCATGGCAGTGCAAAAACTTTTGCACTGTGGATCAGCGAAAAAGTACTCCGCGTTGTTAGGCCAAAAATGAAACTGCATTAAGCTACGGCATAAAGCCGGCAAATTAGTTGTTTGTCGGCTATTTATGCACTTCGTCCCTAGGTAATTGACATCACTCTACAAAGTCATACACTTCAAGCAAGATAGCTCCATGGATTGAAGATGAAAAAAGGTATTTCGCTAACCGTTTTTGCAGTGCTTTGTGCCTGTGGGGCCTACCTGATATTAGATAAACCCACACCCATCGAAGCGATAAGCAATGAAGTCTCGACATCTTCTGCTGCTGTCGCTGAACAAAAAAAGGCTACGAGCCTCTTTAAACCATCAAATCAGCCTAATAGCAAAGCAACAGAGCTGGCTAAACTCAAGCTAGCCAAACGCCAGTGTAAGCAACAAAGTTTAAAAGCCACTCAAGCTGCAGCTGATCACAGTCAAATAGAAGCAGCGATTAAACAAGCACTAAAAGACGGCGACTCCCTTGAAGATATTTTAAGTTATTCGGAACTTGTGAAAATATCTTACCGTTCATTTAATACCTTAGTTATTAACGCAATCAAAGAGAATGCAGAACAGCAATTTCAATATGCCTCATCAGTAAACATATTAAAAAGCTGGCAAGGGATTGAGGTCATTGATTATTTTGAAATAGATACAATCAATCAACTAACGGCAATTGATGGACCCCTTAGTCAAAATACTGGCTCAATGATGTTTAATGTGCCATTACCTGAGCAAGTAAACAAAACAGCATTGTACAAACTATTGGATAACAACGATGATTTTAATACCTATTTAAAAACGCCGTTTAAAATCGGCCCATCAAGGCTCATTTCACCATCTATTTTGTTTCTTGTTAATGCTCATGCGCTTAGTTTAACTGAGTTTGAAAACGCAATATCTAGCAAAGAGTTTACTGTTAACGACATTGCTGTGGCTTTAAAAAGCAACTTACCTAATGATTACCTAACAGCGCTCATCTCTCAAACAGCACAGCTAAACGGCTCGCCTACAGCAATGAGTGATGACTTTATGGATGAACAACTGTATTTAAACCTTGCAGATGTCGCTGTGAGTGAATTTAACGTACCAATTTTAAAGTTATTAAGTGAGCGAGGTATTGAGCCCACTAATCAGCCAAATGTATTTACGGCGATGGATATTGCCATTATAAACCTAAAAGGCAGCTCAAATAGCGAAGTCCAGCCACTAGAGAGCAAACACATAGAAACACTAAATTATCTAAAAAAGAAAGGTTATCGAGCTCACGGCGAGCTTGTGCGCGACACACCGAACGATAGACTACTGATGCTTAAATCTTCATTCTTACCGAGTAGCCTTTTATTTGTTGGCGACCAAGTTGCTAATGATGCTTTTTCTCAGTTTATAGGTTTAAAGCTAATCCCAAATAACCTAGCATTTAAACGTAAAGAAAAAGATAACTCTGTAATATCAAAAGCACTCAGCGCCTATGAACTACAAAAACAGCAAGCGAAAAAAATACCTCCTGAGTGTGAAACGATAGATCAGCGGATCAATTCACTAGAAGCGATAAAAACACGCTCTCAAGCACTCAAAGAATTAGAAACACTCGAAGCGCAACAAGGCTTACTTACCCTGGACACCCTTCAAGAAATCGACCCTGTACAAGTTCATAATTGGCAATTCTTGCATTCAAATGAGTATAAATATCAAACCTCAACGCAGTATCAAACCTATAAAGAAGCAATTGTCGAAAAAGACTTTAATACTGTTGCAACGATTACCCAAACAGCAAAGCTCAGTACCCACCAGACAAATATGTTGCTTGCAGCAACAATAGAAAACGCTCAACAATTGACGTCTATTTGGCAAAACAGAGTCGCTCCAACTGCACCTGAAAACCTTTATCTATTTACTAAGTTACCATTAGCACAATGGCAAACATTAGCTGATAACGGCTTTGATTTTTCATTAAAAGACATGCAAAACAACGACATGTATTTTTATGCAAGCATGCATTCAAAAGAAGCCGTTAAGTTTTTAATGAGCCTTGCAGTTGCGCATGACTTTTCTAAACCTGGGCTTGATATTCTCGACCAAGCACTGGAGCAAAGCTATAACACACAAACCCTCGCTGACTATATGCCAAGCGCATTAAAACTTGTTGACCAATATGAGCCTAACCACTTTCGTCGTGCCGAGCGTCTAAAAATTTTTGTTCCTGATGTTTATGAAGAGCTTATTAAACTTGAGCCAAAACTTGCACCCAAAGATGGCACTGTAATGAATAACTATCTGTACAGCGCTTATTAAGCCCCTTACTAATTTGAGCTGTAAATTAACCTATCTGTTTACGGCTTAGCCGCGTATAATGCCCACTTTTTGTGGGGCGCAAAAATTGAATATTATTACGCTAAGCGTTTTGTCGCTTGCAATGTCGACTGATGCTTTTGCAGCTTCAATCACCAAAGGCAGTACACTTAAAAACCCTCGTGTTCTGAGTGCAATCAAGCTTGGTTTATTGTTTGGCTGTATCGAAGCTATCGCACCGATTGTTGGCTGGCTGATTGGCAGTGCCGGTGCAGATTACGTTGAAGCCTTTGATCACTGGATTGCTTTTGTGTTGTTAGTGGGTTTAGGCATTCATATGTTGCTTGAGAGTCGTAAAGAAGATGACGACGATGAAGAGGAACTTGCACCGAATACCAAGCGCTCTTTCATTGCCACACTACTAACTGCCGTTGGCACCAGTATAGATGCGATGACAGTAGGTATCAGCCTTGCTTTCATGAAAGTGAATATTTACCTAGCTGCCGCCATGATAGGCCTAGCAACCACAATTATGGTTACCATCGGCGCGCTACTTGGTAACGTAATGAGTGGCTGGGTAGGCAAAAAAGCCGAAGCAATTGGCGGTGTTGCACTTATTTTTATCGGCTGTGGCATCCTATACAGCCATACCGTGACTTAAACTAATAGCTTATCAAACTCTTCTTTGGGCATGGGCTTATAAAAATAGTACCCCTGCCCAAGTTCACAGCCTAAATCGATCAACTTATTTAGGTGCTGTTTTTCTTCTACTCCCTCGGCAACAATTAATAGACTTAATGAATGAGCTAAGCTTATTATTGTCTTGACTATATCCATACTCTGCGAATCAACCATCATGTCTCTAACAAATGATTGATCTACTTTTAAAACATCGACCGGAAAAAGCTTTAAATATGAAAGACTGGAATAACCCGTTCCAAAATCATCAATCGCAATAGTCAGGCCAAGCACCGCTAAATCATTCAGCATGCTCTTAGTTACTTCAAAATCTTCCATTAACGCACTTTCTGTAACTTCTAATTCGAGCAATTCACTCGGTAAGCCCGACATTTGGAGAGTTTGCGCCACAAAGTTGCAAAAGTTTTTATCCGTAAACTGCTTTGCTGAAATATTGACAGCAACCTTGATACGAAAGCCTTTATCTAACCACTCCTTTGCTGCGTAACAACTTTGCTTTAAAACTGACTCACCAAGAGCGTTAATAAGTCCAGTCTCTTCAGCTAAAGGAATAAATTCAACTGGCAATATAATTTGATTATTAGTATCTCGTAACCGAACAAGTGCTTCAACACCGACTATTTTTTGTGAACCAAGTGCGACCTTGGGTTGATAATAAACTTCTATCTTGTCGTTTTCTATCGAAGTACGAATCAGTTTTTCAACACTTTGGCGCTGTTTAAACTGATGCTCTAAATCATCTGAGTAATAACAAAAGCGATTACGTCCTTGCTCTTTCGCTTTATACATAGCGGCATCAGCATGAGTCATCATATCTTCTGCTGTCACTGATTCTCTAGGATAAATGCTAATACCTACACTCACTGACAAAATATAAGGTTGTTCATCAATTTTGAATGGTTCACTCATTGTATTAATGATGTCAGTAGCAATCACATCAATAATTGATGTTAGCTTTATTTCAGGGATTAATATCGCAAATTCATCACCGCCGATCCGCGCTAATGTGTAGTTTAAATCAATTAAAGATTCTAATCGCTTCGCAACAAGTTTAATTATTAAATCACCTTGTTGATGGCCAAGTGTGTCATTCAAGTATTTAAAATGATCAATATCAATTAAAATTAAAGCAACTTGTTGCTCCTTGCTCTTGGCTACTTTGCAAGCATGGGAGACTCTATCATAAAGCAAGACTCGATTAGGCAAGTCGGTTAGTAAGTCATGATTAGCAAGGTGACTCATTTTAACTGCCATTGCCACTGACTCACTAACATCGTGAAAAACGATGATCCCACCACTGACACGACCATCATCATCACGAATTGGCGCAGCAGAATCTTCGACTCGATAAACACGGTTATCTAATGCTGTTAATTGGGTATTTAACGACATAGCAACAATACGATTTTCTCGCAAAGCAAGTAGGATAGGATTAACTAGGTTTTGTCCTGAATACGCATCAGTCAACTTCATCACGTCATCAATATGTTTTGCCTGAGCCTGCTGTGCTGAATAACCCGTTAGTTTTTCAGCAATGGGATTCATAAACGTAATATGGGCTTCGTTATCTGTTGCGATAACCGCATCACCAATCGAGTTGAGCATTACTCGCAATCGCTCAGACTCAGCAGCTAATAACTTTTTAGTGCGCTTAATTGATGTAATATCCGTAAGCGTCAATATAACGCCTACCGCTTGTCCTTCATGAAATTGTAAATTAATTTGTGCCCTAACATGCTCAATATTATCGCTCGGATCGACAAACGGTACATTTAACACTTCCTGCGGCTTTTGCTCTTCTAAACAATTATGCAAAGCAAGGTATAAATCATCAGGAAGAATATCTTTAGCTCTGTGACCAATCATCTCATTGCCACTTATGGCAAACCACTGACAAGTCATGTCATTATTAAAAAGGTTTAGCTCTTGCACTGACCAATAAGAAATAAATACCGGAACTTGAGCTATTAGTGCCGCAACGTCATCTTTTGCAGTACTTATTTGCGCTTCCTGTTGCTTCATTTTTAGATGATTTACTATTCTCAACCGACATAGATTTAAGTCTACAGGCTTATGAATTAAATCAACTCCACCATTCTCAAAACTCTGATACTCAAATATTTGTTCATTATGCGAGGTAACAAAAATAACGATTGATAGGGCTGTTAGTGGGTTTTGTTTAATTGCTTTGCATACTTCGAAGCCATTCATATTTGGCATTTCAATATCAAGTAAAATAATATCGGGCCTGAATGAAAATGCTACGCCTAAGGCTTCAACTCCTGACGCACATCCAATAACTTCACCTAAATCACCAAGAGCCTCAGTCATCACCAATAGACTTGTAGGTTCATCATCAACAACGAGTATTTTACTCTGCCGATTATTTAGATGAGAAAAAAGCAAGACTATGACCTCAATTAATGTAACTAAAAAAACTCTAGTCCTATCTCATCAGTAGCGCCAATAAAAAATATAATTTTCCATTCTTTAGTTGTAGAAATTCTAAAAATTCAGTCTATGCTTAATCAACACTCAGGGAGAAGATAATTTGCAATCTAATGAAGTAAATAACAACAAACTGATTGATGATTCCATCATTTTGATAGTCGATGACGAGCCAATCAATGCGACTGTCATTGAAGGCCTACTAGCATCACATTTTAAAACCCACACGATTAATTGTGGTGAAGAAGTGATGTCTGTTTGTGACTCTATTAAACCCGATCTAATATTGTTAGATGTCATGTTAGGGTCTATGAGTGGTCTTGATGTGTGTAAAGAGCTAAAAGCTCACCCTTCTTATAAAGATATTCCGGTTATATTCATCACTGCAATTATGGATCAAGAAGATCAAAACCAATGCTGGCAAGCCGGCGCTGTGGATTTTGTAGCTAAGCCAGTCTATGGTGTAACCCTTCTAAACAGAGTGACTGCACACCTGACATTAAAGAAACAAGCAGATCTTTTAAAACAACAGACACAGCAAGACAGCCTAACGGGATTAAAAAACCGCCGTTCTTTAAATACGACTCTGACGCAAAATCTATTACTTGCGAAACGTCATAGTCAGGCACTATCTGTGCTGATGATTGATATAGACTGGTTTAAACAATACAACGATCAGCTTGGACATCAACAAGGCGACAACTGCTTAATAAAAGTAGCTACAGAAATCAAAAATAGTATTAACCGACCAACAGACACAACTATTCGCTACGGTGGTGAAGAGTTCCTCTGTATTTTACCTGATACCGATATTCAAGGAGCACAGTTTATTGCTCATAAGCTATTGGCCAACATTAAAAATCTAGCTATTAAACACCCAACTACAGAGTCAGGAATAGTCTCGATAAGTGTGGGAAGCGCAACACTGTCAGATCATAAAAATTTTACTCCAGAAAATTTAATCAACAGTGCAGATACAGCGCTATATCAGGCTAAACAACAAGGAAGAAATCGCTGCGTTTGTATTATCGCAACCAGTGAATAATTTAAATTTTTGTAGATTTTTTCAAAATGACATAACTATACAGGCAAATAAAAAATGAACAGTGAGATGTCAGGGAAGCAGCAAACAACAAACTCGAAAAGCGAAAGTTTAGAATTGAACCATTGGAATAAAAAAGCGGCACTTTACCGACTCATGAACAATGAGGTCTTGCTCATTAGAGTAAGCAAAATGTTTTTAGATAGTTCTCATGTCAAATTAGCGTCACTATCTCAGTCCATACAGAACAGAGACTTTAAAACAACTACATCAGCCAGTTATTCACTTAAAGGAGCCTGCGGCGATTTAGGTGCTACAAGATTAGATCAACACCTAAGCGAATTAATTGTATTAATCGCCAATGAGCGTCACCCTTTTGAGGAGATACAATCGAAATTATTTGAAATAAAAAAAGACTACCAAGTATTACTGACAATCTTACAAAAATACACCTCTTGATAAACCACTTAGTTTTAATTTAGCAACCACGTTAGCGTAGCATCAAAAATGCTTGTCTAGGTGAATCTTTGTCTTCAAATTTTCATAAAGTGGGAGTATGTTTATACAAACCACTAAAGGAATGACGCTATGACCGCTAAAACGCTGATTTTCAACTTTGATGGCACAGGCAGTGAGCCTCGTGATGCTGAACAATTCAGCACCGCACATTTCAAAGAAGACGCCAGTATTTCTAATATTCTTAAACTTCATTTATTGTTTGGCGGCGCACTCAATAGCGAACCCGCAACACCATTTCCAACTCAACTTAGCTTTTATTATCAAGGTATAGGCACCCAAGGTAGTCGCTTTCGACGTTTATTCAATCAAGCCCTTGCGCCAAGAGGTGATGATGTTGCCAGCATTTTAAACCGGGCTATGGGCGACTTTAAAAGCTATTACAATGTAGGCGACAAGATACTTCTAACTGGTTTTAGCCGCGGTGCTGCTCTTGCTAGGCGCTTTGCCAAATGTTTAGAGCCACTTATCAGTGATGATGTGTACTTATGTGTATTCGATACCGTTGCATCAATAGGCTTTTCGAAAGTAACAAAAGCAACCCGCGGTGCTGAGCATGTCATTTTTGAAAACTACACACTAGCAAGCAATATAAAAGCTGCCCTTCATTGCGTGGCACTTGATGAAAAACGCCGTGCATTTGAACCCACACTTATAAACAGTGCACCGCATGTGCAAGAGATCTGGTTTGCAGGCGCCCATTCTGATGTGGGTGGCGGCTATTATCGTGATGGCTTAGCAGACATTTGTCTGCGCTATGCGATTGAGTGGCTGATTGAACAAACCGTTGCATTAAACTTACTTACCAGCGCGGATATCAATTACAACACTCTGCTCCCAGAAGAGCATCGTAACCTCATTGCACAAGATGATGTAACCGTTACCCCAGATCCGCTGGCTCTTAGTCATCAGCAAAACTATTTTTGGTTTAACCCGTTGTTCAAACTGGTAGATCGCGAATGCTGTGTATTGGTTGATAACGAACAAAGCACGCTCGCACCAACCATTCATTACACAGTAGCAGAGCGCATTAATCGCCTAACGAGCTATCGTCCGGAGTCGTTAAAAAGCCTTCATTACGATGTACTTTATAGCGATGAAACCCGCTTGAAATTTAAAGGCTTAAGCCCACATATTGCGCTTGATAAACAAAATATGACGGTGTTGGGCATAGACGAAAGTAAAGATGTGTTTGTGTATGGCGCTGAAAAGTACAATCACACAGGCTTAATGTTAGAGCAAGGTGGCACGTACCGATTTACGCCTTACCCAGAGCAAACTTGGTATGACGACGGCATTAGTTGCGGACCTGCAGGTTGGCACCGCGACAATATCCAACTTGGGGTGAAAGAAATCCCAATGGCCGTGCTTGAACCGTTTAGACGTTTACCCCACGCACAATGGTTTGCGCTAATTGGTGCTATCGATAACAACGACGATCATTTATTTGAAATTGCTGAGGGTGCTGATATTCGTATTGCTAAATCAGGTGAGTTTTGTCCTTTTGCCAACGACCTAAACCGCTTTTATGGGGCGAATGCGGGGCGAATTAAATTGCGTGTGACTCGTTTAGGATAATTTAGTGATTAGGCTAGCTTAGTGCTTAACATAGCGAGCGATAATCTCGGTTATCGCTTGCTGGTTGTTTATAATTGCTGAGTTAATAGCTGCTCTGTCTTCTGCTAAAAGGGTTGTTTCACTCAGCATAAAATGGACGCTGTCATTATTGACAATATACGGATGCAACTCGATCCCCTGCTGGTTATTTTTTTGAATTAAATATAAACCGGCTAATTCATCATCAACAAAAAAATCGACCCGCTTAGCAACCAGCATAGCTAGCCGCTGGCGCAAAGAGGGTACAGTAACGAGTAGCTCTTTATACTTTGGTTCTTCTTTTAAATGAGTAAAGTCAGATCCAAAGTAGCTCCCGCTGTTAGTTAAAATAACTTGCTGATGTTCGAGCAAACCTTGCAAGTCTAAAGACTCTAACCGGCCATGAGGATACCAAAACAAGCGCATCACTTCATTACGGTAAGGCTCTGAAAAAAAACTAAAAGAGTCACGCTCTGTGCTATAACTTGCGGCAGGTAGTAAATCGACTTTACCGTGTTTAAGCTCTGTAAACCCGCGTTTAGATGAAGGCATGACGACGTATGTTGCACAAAACCCTGCCTCATTTAGTACTAAGTTGACCACATCGATATCTATGCCGGTGAGTTCACCGTTTTGCGTAAAGACATAAGGCGCCCACTGCTGACTAATTCCCACTTTTAAGGTTTTATCGCAGCTAAATACCGAGTTACTAAATACAAAAACGGTAAGTAAAAACAACGCACTTAACCTCATTTATCCACCTTAGCTTAAATACTTACAGATCATATTATTCAAGTATGGTTGATAATGCCTGAAAGATCAGTGTATGAAATGAGAAACAGAAAGTTAGTAAGTTTTAAGGGGAAAGTTCCGAAATGCGAGGTGGCAGCCCGTAGGACTGGCTTTAGCCGGGAAATGTCTTAAGTTAGCGAGTTTCAAGGGGAAAGAGTAAAGTTAAGAGATTCGAGGTGCGAGATACGAGTCTGTAGCAGAGTTTTTACATCACGCCCTAGCGCCTAAACCCCAGCACCTATGTTTTCCCCCGTAGGCGTGAAACTTGTTTCGCGCGTCTGAAGATAAGAAATTTGAAAAGGTTTACATGGATTATGTTGGGTTTCACTCCGTTCTACCCAACCTACTTCCCCCACAAAAAAGCAGCCATGCGGCTGCTTTAAAGGGAAATCACATTTTAATGATGGGCATTAAATGTGGTTGTTACACTTAAAGTGCTTTCCATACATCCGCTACGCCTGGCTCGTCTCCTTGAGTCCACCATTTCGCTTCGTATTTATTACCTTGGTGAGTGACTTGGTCACCACCGTTGTAGATACCTGCAGCTTGCCACACAACATCACCGTTCCCATCTGTTGGTTGTGAAGTTGCCTCCCATGGGCCGCCTAAATCAGGGCGGTCACCTTGTGTCCACCACTTAGCGGTGTACTCTACGCCGTTATAAATCACCGTATCACCACCAACATAAGTCGCCGCTGCATCCCATGTGGTTTCACCATCTGGCGGAGTTGTTGTACCAGAATCTGTCACAGTAATATTAAAGCTCACTGCTGTAGCAGTTTGACCATCGCTTACTGAAACCGACACAACATAACTTGTATCTGCATCAACGCTGCCCGCTTGTAAGCTCACATCAGCACCTGAACCCACTAACGTTAAGCCTGCTGGCACACTCCAGCTGTATGAAAGCGTATCGCCATCAGCATCAGATGCCGAAACAGCCACGTCCACACTCGCCTCTTCTGCCACTGTTTTATCAGCAATTGCCGCAACCACTGGTGCTTGGTTCTCACCTGTTGTTGGTGCTACAACATTAACAGTGACGTTACGGCTTACACTTGCCTCACCATCGCTCACACTCACAGCAACCGTGTATTGCGTATCAGCAGTCACTGATGGCGCTGTGATAACAAGGGTATTTGAATTTTCACCGCTTACTGTTAACGCGCTGTCAGCTGTCCAGCTAAAGCTTAGCGGATCGTTATCAGCATCTGTTGCCGATGCACTAATAGATACACTTTCGCCCGCATTCACAGATACGGTACTTGATACAGATAGCACTGGCGCTCTATTGCTAGGCTCAGTTACTGTGCCACCAAGCGCTTCGTGCATAGCGTTAAGAATATCGCCATTATCAGCGTCAATTTCCCATGCAAACAGACCACCTAGATTATATTGATTAACATAAGCACCTTTTGCCAAAACAGAACGACGGTTATCGTATGTAATTAATTTACCGTTACTGCGGTTCCATACATAAGCGGCTTCGGCTTGTTCGTCATAACCTGTTTCAAACCCATTGATGCCATTTTCTGCAGCGCCCAGCATGTAAGTTTTGATGCCTTTATAATCAATTACACCATCTTCCCATACGCCTTGCGCTGTAGTGCCTTTAAGTTTGCCGTTGCCCGGTGCTGTCATAGGGTTATCAGCGATAGTGGCATTTTCTGGATAAACGCCTTCCCAGCCACGGCCATACATAGCGGCACCTACCACGATTTTCTTCGATGGTACGTTTTGCGCAAGTAGATTTTGCACTGCGTTATCAGTTGTGTAAGCAGGGCCTTTATATGGAACGCCTTCTTCATCGACACCTGTGCCATCACACTGACCAACACGGAAATGCGATGAACAATAAAGTGCAGCCTGATGGCCCGTTACATTGCTCCATGCACCATAGTAGTCATAGCTCATTAAGAAAATGTAATCCATATATTGTTGAGCTTGTGAGTAGTCGACATCTTCAATTTTGTCGTAACCCGCACCAATCGCTGATGTTAATTCATACTCACGACCTGTCTCGGCTTCAAGCTTATCAAGCATCGCTCGCAGCTCTTGCATTAACGCAACGTATGCAGGGCCGTCAGCAACTGGGTCGCCTAAATTTGGATTAGCACCCTGACCACCAGGGTATTCCCAGTCAATATCTACACCGTCGTAGAACTTCCACGTTCTTAAAAACTCTTCCATTGATGCCACAAACGTGTCGCGATTTGCTTTATCGGTAAAATAAGCAAATGGGTCTGATAAAGTCCAACCACCCACCGATGGTAAAATTTTCAGATCAGGATAGCGCTGCTTTAACGCCATTAACTGCGAATACGTACCACGAATTGGGTCATTGCTATCAACACCTGGTAGCGCTTTTTGAATCGCAGCCCATGGGTCGTGGATCACCACTTCAAAATCTTGCGATCCTGCACACGCCGTATTTAGCGCGTTTTTAGGCCCACCTGTTAACGAATCATTAGGTCCACAAATTGGAATAAACCCATACAAGATATGACTGAGGTTTTGTGCTGGTATATTGGTTACGTCGAAATCGCGACCATAAATACCCCACTCAACAAAGTAGGCACCGGTAACAAGACCATCTTTGGTGCCAATATCTTGGTTGTTTGGATCATAATCCATCGGCAATGGCGCTAAGTGACCGCCATCTGTATCGGCAATAACAATTGGCTTACCTTCACTGCGAGCACAGGTGGTACCGCCTTCACATAGTTCTACATATAATGTGTGACGACCTGCTTTATCATACGGGAAGCTAATAACACCACTTTTAGTGCCTGCTGCAAGTGACCCTTCATTAACCAACATATCATCGAAGTACACTTTATAGCTGTCGCCGCCATCCCCACTCCATGCGTTCCATTCAATGCTGATAGTGACTTCATCAACGCGGTTCACTAAGCTCTTGTATGAGCCTGTACCTTCAAGATCAACCTCAACAAATGAGTACTCTTGTGGCTCCCAAATAATGGTTGGTGTTGAAGGTGCTGCATTCGCTGCACTTGCAAAGAGTGCAATACCAATGGCTGCGCTTAATTGTTTTATATTCATGATTCTCTCTTATCTGTTTTTATATAGCGTTACGCTGTTATTGATAAAGTTTGAACTACAAAACTTTAGATTTCTGTCCATACTTGGCTGGCACCCGGTACATCTCCTTGGGTCCACCACTGCGCTCGATAGCGCTGTCCTTGATAGGTTACTTCGTCGCCGCCTTGATAGGCTTTGCCGCTGTTCCACTCGATTGATGCACTGCCTGATTCAAGCTGCCATGCATCACTACTGTCTGGTTGTGCGCCTTGGTTCCACCATTTCGCACTGTAAACTCCGCCGTTAAAACTCACTTTATCGCCCGTGTTGTATTGGCTTGTGCTATTCCAAGCAGGCACGCTCGGATCAACTGGATCAGGGTCGACCACAGTGCTATTGAGCACAGTCACGGTAAAACTTACTTGGCTTGTGAGCTCGCCATCTGACACCGATACTCTTACGGTGTAGCTTGTATCAGCATCTACAGAGGGGGCATTTAGCGTGATGTTGGCATCGCTACCCGTAAAGCTCAGTGGTGCAGGTACATCCCAGCTATAAGTTAATGTGCTTTGTTGATCATCAAAGGCGTGTAGGTGTATCGCGGTGCTGCTTTCTTCTTCGACTTGAAGGTCATCTGGTTGATGAATAATTGGCGCGGTATTGTCAGGAGCCGCTTGTACGCTTAGTGCAAAGCTGTAATTTGCATTCGTTGTAAAGACCTGATTAGTCATTAAATCAGACGCATCAAAGGCAATATCTCCAGCGCTATTTTGCACGCCAATATTAACTAAGTGCGCGTAATTAAGGTTTAACAGTGCTGCAAATTCAGCCTGCCAATTAGCTTGGTTATCAGCTGTGATCTGCATTTGTTGAGTGAGTAACTCTTGGCCATTTTCATCAAATAACCTCGCTGACACTCTACCGCCAACCTCAGCGTCTTGTCCTTGACGAACAAAGTAGCTAATTGCTGCCCAATCGGTTGGCTCTGTCGGGGTCGCATCGCTGACAATATTAATATCGCTACAGTTGTAGAAGCCTTCGCCACCGGCATCATCTCGTTGCCAACGCGTGTATAAAATGGCATCGCCACTGCGCCCTTGTGGAATAGATACGCTCATTTCATAGTAACGGCCGTTGTTAGCATCAATGCTAAAATCAAGATTACCGTACTCTTCAACAAGCTCTAGGTCGTCCCAAGTAAGCACTTGAGTCGCACTATCAAAGCCCGGTTTTGTTAAATAAAACTGCCAGAAACTCGGGTTATGCGGCGTACTTGCTAAAAAACGCACTAAAATATCGCCATTCGCATTAGGAATAACCTCACTGCGTTGCCAATGCGCTGAAGGTAAATCCATACCGCGTTTTTCAGGGTCGCCTGCGGCACATAATCGGCCATCAGGCACGCTTTGCTTTACTGCATCAAGGCTTGTGTAATCAATGGTATTAGCTGAAAATTCAATGTCTTGCACAAACTGCACATGCCCTGCTTCAACAAACGCTGCACGACAAGCAAGGTTAGGAATACCACTGCCATCAGCAGGCCACCAGTACCCACCATCAGCATTACATATCGCTTGACGAGCCTTCGGGCTTTCTAAAAATCCGTGGGCATTCACATGGCTTGATGCACAGGCAAGCAGCATACTGGTTGCCACTGCCGATAAAGACAATGCCTTTGATTTCATTACTTTCATTGTTGTTCTCGCTGTAGATATGCGGAGCAAAGTGCTTGCTCCGCTTAGTTGGTTAAAGCGTGCAACTCACCGTCCAGTCAGCAGATGTGCCTGGCTCTGTGCTCGTCCACCACTTTGCTTCGTAAATCACGTTGTTGTGATTCATTAGGTCGCCGCCAACAGCATGGCTTGGATTACCAGCCCAATCAGTTTGCGGCCAATTTGGATACACAGGGATACTTGCTACATCAACACCATTACAACTTCCCTCGCCACCCGTATCACCACCGGTGTCACCGCCAGTATCACCACTGCCAGCTGTGCCATCTGGTAGCATTGGGTATTCGTATTTGAAGGCATAGGTTTTGCCATTTTTCTCAATGGTGAAGTTAGTTGGCCCCGTAATTGGCATGTAGTACATAACTTGCGCCTCAACGGTTTCACCTGTGTTAAATGACTTTTCGATACCGCCCCACTCATTCACTAAGGTGATTGAAAAACGATGAAACTCATTTTCAAAGCCGCCGATATTATCGCCAGCCGCATTAGAGCCATTTGCTTCAACAGCCATACCGAGCTTTTCTTGTGCATTCCAATTTGATTTGAAAATTGCCGAGGTAGAAACTGGCACATCAAAGCTGATTTTCGCGCCGCTTAAGTCGATATCTGAGTTATTGGTGAATGCGAATGTAGGTGCGATTGGGTAGTTATCATCACCAATTGGGAAGTCTTTCACTGTAAAGCTTACGTCAACCGCTTCGCTTGGCAGGGTGAAATCGACATTGCCTTGATGAGTATTGTAAGCCACACCACTTTGGTTAAATTTATCGTAAGCAAGTGTGGTTAAGCTTGAGCCCATGAAGTACTCACCTTTCGCTGAGTCATAATCATAGTCACCGGCAAGCTCCCAGAACATGATGCCGCCAAGACCATTGTTGATAACATAATCAACTTTAATTGCCATTGATTGCTCATCTTCAATTGATAAGAATACCTTTTTCTCTGCATTCCAAAGCCATGGAGCAACCGCTACATCATCGTAAAAACGTGTATAAGTACCCGTTAATACATCATCTGCATCGGTTTCTGGCGTTAGACCATAGATTTCAAGGTAAGAAGGGTTAATGCCATTTTCAAGATTTTTCGCATGCCATAGTGGGTTAGAACCTGCTGGCATTTCTTCACCAACATCGTTCTTATCGTGCCATAGGTTATCAATGCCGAGTGCGCCATTACCGCATTGATTTTTATCACCAACGCCAGTCCCTTTCGCACATTTTGATTGATCTGGCAGCGCTGCTTGGCCCCATAAACCATTAGTACCACCGGATACATCTTTAAAGCCACGGGTATAATATGGAATACCAATATTGATTCGACCTGCAGAGACCGCACCGCGGAAGTAACGCACAGCCCAATCCGTATTTAAGTAGCCAATACCTTCAAACTCAGCGGTGGTATAAACGCCCCATTGCGCTAATTCAGAATCAAGACCGGTATCAAACAAGGCTGCGTTATGGCCTACATGTGAATTCCATGCACCATGTAAGTCATAAGACATAATGTTAACGTAGTCGAGATACTTCACGCTTTGGAATGTTTCCATGCCACGTAATAAGTAACCTGAAGATGGCGAAGCAATCGTTAGTAAGTAATGTTTACCTGCCTTTTCACCTGCAATATCAAGCTCTTCACGTAGTTTTTGCATCAATACACGATACGAGGCGTTAAGACCTGCGCGACGAGCATTAGAAATAGGAAAATCATCAGGGTGGCCTGAGTCATTCATTGACGATGGGTATTCGTAATCAATATCGACACCATCAAAACCGTAGGTTTCAATAAACTCAACGGCACTTTTCGCAAAGGCATCAATCCCCGCTTGGTTCACTGAGCCATCGGCATTGGTTGTCATCGTGTAGAAACCACCGCTGTTTACGCGAGTACCGTCTTCACCAAAATAACCACCTGTTTCAGCCCAGCCACCTACAGAGATTAAGGTTTTTACATCTGGGTGTTGTTTTTTGAATTTATTGAGTAAGTTAAAGTGACCTGTGTAACTAAAGCTTGGATCCATTTCAGCGCCTGTAACGCCCGGCCAAGTCATGTTTGTCGCTGGGTTGCCAGCTGCATTTGGATCACCAATCGAGACCTTGTTATTACCATCAACATGCGCAAAGGCATAGTTGATATGGGTGATCTTGTCCCAAGGAATATCGTTAACTAAGTAGCTTGGCTGACCATTGGCACCATTTCGCCAACTCGTAAAATAACCAATAACGCGGCGTGGATGATCTGGGCCCATTTTCTCGCGGCCATTTGCATCATACACGCTACAGTATGGGGTATTTACACCCGGCGTTTGGTATAAACCTTGCGGTTTACAATCTTTGCCTGGCTCTGTTGCTTCAACAACATTCACAACTTTGCTTTGTGTATCCGTCGCGCCTTCGTTATCGGTCACCGTTAAGGTAAATGAAAATTGCCCAAGTGCTGGAGCCTGCCACGTGTAACTTGAAGAAGCAGCACTTGCTTGATGAACTTCAGTGCTGTTTTCAGTTAACGATAACGCAGTCACTTGACCATCGCTATCAGTGCCAGAAAGCGCAAACACCACACTGTCACCCACCGTTACTTGTGACGGCAGTGAGCTAAATTCAATGCTTGCCACCGGCGCTTGGTTGACCGGCTCAACGTCATCAGACACATTCACTGAATGTGCAACCGCTGTAGAGGTTAACCCTAAATCATCCGTTGCGACCGCACTGATCACATGGCTGCCTTGGGTTGCTTGCCAGCTCGCAGAGTAAGGTGTGCTTGTCACAACACCCAGCGAAGTACCATCAACAAAAAACTCTACACTTGCCACGCTACCATCAGGATCAGCGGCAATTGCACTTATGACAACGCTGTCACTTGTGGTAAATAAAGAACCCTCTGCGGGTGTTAAACTGCTAATTTGAGGTGCTTGATCTTCATTGACAACGCTGTCACAAACACCCAATAAACGCCACTCTTGATCGACACCAGAAGTCTCCACAGGGTTGGTTTGCGTCCACCACTTGGCTTCATAAGCGCTACCTTGTGCTTGAACCTGATCACCACCAACATGTGTTTGCCCTTGTTGCCACACTTCTAAGTTGCTGCAATCAATCGCAGCCTGTGCTGTAAAGCCGTATAAACCTAGTGACAGCGCACTCAGTTTAAAGGCATTTTTTATTAATTTATGCGAGCTCATTCGCTCCCTCCGCCCAAAAGTTTTAATAACATTTATTTTACAAATCCAACTTTAATGTAACACAAAGCGCTATTACGTCAAGCTTGTATTTACCTATAAAGGGTAAAATAAACACACTTTTTGATGCAAAATTTAAATATAGACACTAAAAAAGAATTAATTATTTTTATTGAAAAGCAAAAACGAGGATGATTCTACAGAGTAAAAATGAACACAAAATTAACAATATTTTAACCACAAAAGTACGGTTTATCTGGTTTGCGCACAAAATAGTCAGAGGTTATGTGGGGTAAAACAAAAATAATTACCGTATCGATTCTGGGTATATAACGAATAAATTAGTTTTTAGGTAAAAATTTCTATTAAAATTGGGTGAAATTTATTCTTAACACGAATTTTAGTCATAAAAAAAGCAAACACTCAGTGTTTGCTTTTCACAAAAATCCTATTTGATCACAACTTAATTAAGCAGCGATTAAATAGGACTCTCGTCCTGCATGTTTAGCCTTACGTTGATATGCACCTTTACCTTTTTTAGGTTTCTCTACTTTTGCTGTGAACAGCTTAGATGTCACCATTGCGGCGTACACATTGTCGTTGATTACACCACGACCAGTATCAACTTGGCCTTGTGCGCGTTGTTTCTTTTTGCTCATTTTTTACTCCTATTAAACGTACTGCGAGTATATACCTAGCCTAGCGCTACGCAAGTATTTTTAATAAAAAAACGATGATTTTTTACCCCTTATTTTGTCTTACTCGTTTTGACTAAACACCATTCCTTGTTGTCATTTTACTGACTAAATTCGCTTTTTGATTGCATTCACTACCTAACTACTGGCAAAACTAGCGAAACCAACCATAGTTAATTAAAAACAAACAGGATTACGATGACTGACTTTCTCTTAATCGCCTATATTTTCCTTATTGCAGGCATTATTGCCGTGCCTATTGCCAGCAAACTGGGGTTAGGTTCAGTACTTGGCTACTTACTCGCTGGTATTGTTATTGGGCCAACACTGACATTTTTAAATGTTGATGTGATTGCCATCCAGCATTTTGCTGAATTTGGTGTGGTAATGATGCTGTTCATTGTTGGCTTAGAGCTTGAACCCAAAGCGCTTTGGTCAATGCGAAAACAGCTTATTGGACTTGGTGGCGGACAGGTGGTTTTATCAGCTGCCGCCTTTACGGGTATTGGTTTAGCATTTGGTCATGCTTGGCAAACAGCACTTACAATAGGCTTAATTTTATCACTTTCATCGACCGCGATTGTGCTGCAAACGCTTTCAGAGCGCGGGCTATTAAAGTCAGATGGTGGTCAAGCCTCATTTAGCGTATTACTTACTCAAGACATAGCCGTTATTCCTATGCTTGCGTTTATTCCCTTGCTTGCTTTACCTGAACTAGCGCCAGCCATTGCAGATACAGCCCATACAAGTGAAGACACTCATGCTAGTTTAAGCTTGGTGGCGGGTCTTGAGAGCTGGCAAGCAGCGCTGGTTACTTTAGGTATGATAGCGCTCGTTGTTTTTGGTGGTAACTACTTAACCGCACCCATTTTTAGATTTGTAGCACAAGCACGGCTTCGCGAATTATTTACTGCAACAGCCCTATTCTTTGTTATTGGTATCGCTTTGATGATGTCGTTAGTAGGCTTATCACCTGCACTTGGTACTTTTTTAGCGGGTGTTGTGCTTGCAAATTCACCTTATAAACACGAACTCGAAAGTAATATCGATCCCTTTAAAGGGCTGTTGCTAGGATTATTCTTTATCACCGTTGGCGCTAGTATCAATTTTCAATTACTCGCAGATAACCTAGCTACCATTGTGCTCTTAACCAGTGCATTGATTGTAACAAAAACAGCTGTACTGCTTATTTTAGGTCGTATTTTTGGTCTTAGAGGCGCCGCACTCTGGTTGCTAGCACTGGGGCTTGCTCAAGCTGGTGAGTTTGGTTTTGTACTACTTGCTTACAGTGTCTCTAATAATGTATTGGCAGACAACATCGCCGACCAACTTTTATTGGTTGTTACTTTATCCATGCTACTTTCACCTGGGTTATATATCCTTTATCAGCGTGTGATAGCACCCCGTTTCATTTGTGAGCAACCAGGAAAAGAAACAGACGAGTTTCCCGATGATAGCCATGTGATCATTGCAGGCTCAGGCAGAATGGGTGGGCTGGTTGACCGTATTTTACAAGCTGGCGGCTATAAAACGACTGTGATTGATTACAACTACAAGCAACTCGAAGCCTTAGAGCGTGTTGGTATTCGTAATTTCTTTGGTGATGCAACTCGACCAGACTTACTCAGTGCTGCAGGTATTGAAGATGCAAAACTGCTGATTGTTGCGCTTGATGACGCCGAACAAATCACTAAATTAGTTCGTTATGCGATGCAAAATTACCCGCATTTACATGTAGTTGCCCGCGCAGTTGATCGCCACCATGTATACGATTTATGGGCTTACGGCTGTCGAGATATTATTCGGGAAACATACGACAGTACCATGCGTATGGGCCGCTCAGCTTTTGAAGCACTCGGTATTGAGCAAGAGAAAGCCCAAGAGATGGTCGATATTTTCAGTGAGTTCGATAAAGAAATGCTACGCGAAGCCGCCGATGTCTACGAAATCGGCGTGCCATTCGAAGAAAACCATGCCTATATCGAGCGGATCAACAAAATATTCGATGAAAAAGAACCCGAAATAAAACAACAAATGCGCGAGATTTGCGACCGAGTGGTTAATGGTTCGAAATAGCAAAAATATTACAATTATGGAGGAGGTGTTTTCACTTCCTCTTTTTCTTCTCATAAACTTCTCTTTGTGAAAATAATTTTAATCACAGACAACAAAGAGGCGCTTCGCGGTACACAGAGAAAACAAAAACTCTCAAAGAGGCTGCGCATTGAATAGGATAAAACGCGATATGAAATCGCTGCTACAAATTTGATGTCGTTCGTAGGAATGGCTTCAGCCATGAACTCTCAAACACCACACCTATGTAAAACGACTAGACGTAGGCGTGAAATTTATTTCGCGCGCCATGCAAGCATAACGCCTACGTAGCAGCGGCTTTATGCCGCGACATTGGTGATGGATGCGAATTATAAGGTGCGAGATTAAAATCGCAGCTACAAGTTCGTTTCTCGTAACTTACCTGAATGTGAAGATATTAAATAATGTAATAAGGAGTATTACAGCATGGAAAGGCTTAATAAAAAGGAAAAGCTGCTATCAACTTTGTTCGGATTGGCAGCAATTATTAATTTAACTGTCGGTGTTTATTCGCTTATATTACAAGGCCTAGACTGGTTAGAGTTCATTAGTTGTCTAGCAATTTCACTTATAATTTTAGCGGGTAGCTTAAACCCAAAGCTATTCTTTAAACCGGTAAAAAAATTATTTTCACCACGCTTCACTTTAGAGCCAATAATTAATTCGACTTTCTACTACACAATTATAGTTGCAGGTTGGATTTTGTTATTTGGAAGCATTCTACTAAATAGATTTTGGAGTGCTTAAATGAAGATGAAAACTCAAAAAAGCGAAATAAAACGCGATATGAAATCGCTGCTACAGACTCGTATCTCGTATCTCGTATCTCGTATCTCGTATCTCGAAACTCGAAACTCGAAACTCGCAAACTTTCCCCTTGCAACTCTCTAATTAAAGACAAATGTCGGATACTACAATTAAGCAAAAAAATAGCGCCGTTAGGCGCTATTTAAGTTTCATATCAACTTAGGAATTAAAAACTAAAACTTAATTTTGCGTAGTAGGTCATACCATCAAAACCATAAGGTAGTGCACGAACAGGGTATTTGAATGCTTTATTTGTAATAAAATCAAGCGCTTCATCTTCGCCTAGTTCGTCTGGCGTTACATCAAAGATATTATCAATACCCGCCGATAGCATGAGTTCGTCAGTTAGCTGATAGCCCACATTAACATCCACTAATACCGCCGATTCTACCGTGCTTGTGTCTTTAAACTCACCGGTAGGTGATAGCTCATCAGGCAAACCAATGTGGTCATTACCAAAGTATTTAACGTCTGTTTCACCATAGTAATTAAAGCGTAGCATGCTGTTGAAATCGCCACGATCGTATTCAAACGTTAGCGTTGCACGCTCACCTGGTTGACCGTCTGTTAAGAAACTACGTTGTAAATCATCAAGGGCGATTGATTCAGGAATACCCTCTGGTGCATTTACATCATCAATTTCAGTTTCGTTAATGTTACCCGCGAAGGTTGCTGAGAAATTACCGTCGTATAAATCGGTGCGGTACGAAGCAATAATATCAACCCCTTTAGTGGTTGAATCAACTGAGTTTGAGAAGTAGTTGGCTTGCTGTGCCCCTGTTGCATTAAGCGCAGCCACAGCCTCGGCACTAAATGCCACATCGTCCGCCGACATTAAGCTGCCAAGGGTAATTCTGTCTTTGATCTCTACATGATAAAAATCAACAGTTAATGATAAATCGCTGGTTACGTTATAAACAAAACCCGCACTTAAGTTTTCAGAGCTTTCAAGGCCTAGACTATCAACGCCAAGTGCCGATGGGAAATCAGAGCCAGCAGTTGCTGTGAATGACTGCAATAACACACCACCAGCACCTAGGTTTGTAGTGTAAGCAGTGTACGCACTTTGTTGCAATGATGGCGCTCTAAAGCCAGACGAAATCGCACCACGCACGGCAAAGTCATCGGTAATTTCATAGCGCGTTGCTAGCTTACCAATGATGTCATCACCGGCATCAGAGAAGTCTTCATAACGAAGCGCTGTACTTACTTGCCATGCATCCGTGATCAACGTTTCGGCATTCACATAAAATGCATAGCTGTAACGACTCTCTTTATTTGACGCTTCAGGGCGTAAACCGTTATAAGCTTGGAAACCACACTCAGCAAATACGCTGCTGTCGTTTACCGCTGGGAATGAAGTATCTGAATTAGCTAAACCACACGCATAAGACGCTTCTTCGCCCGGCACGATTTCATAATTCTCTTTACGGTATTCGGCTCCCACTGATACATATAAAGGCTCACTGCGGCCAATATCAACAATACCATTCAGGTCTGCATTTACTGTTGTTTGATCAAACCTAAAGCCACCTGAGTAGCCACCATTAGGGCCTGCATTTGCAACAATATCAGCATCGCTTGCATCAGGGTTACTCGCAACATATTCAGCTGCATACGACGCATTTAGGGTGTTTTTTGACGTAAAATCATAACTGTTTTCACCATATACGGCAGATACGTCATAGCTCCAATCTGGATTTAACTCACCGCGTAAACCAAGTGAAAACGAAATATCTTCAGCTTCGTTATCGATACGAGGTAAAAAGCCATCGCCATATACTTGCACCACGTTCTTCGCTGCTTGGTCAAAGTTACGATAAAAACCATTACCTAGCGCAGTACGGTTTGAGTATCCGCCAAATGAGTAAAGCTCAGTCTCACCAAATGGTAACGCCATGTTATAAAACACAGACGTAAATTCGCTATCAGCATTACCTTGCCTCCAACGAACCTCGTCAGACAGCGTACCTGCTGGTACATCAACTGAGCCACCAGTATCACGCTCTGCGCGGTTGGTGCCATCAGCATCACGGTATTCTAAAGAAAAGTTAATGAAGCCGCCTTCATCACCTAAATCAAAGCCCCGGTTTAAACCCATTGAAATAGTGTCACCATCGCCTTCACCTGTACTACCCGCTTGCACATAGCCCGTTGTTACACCAGTTGAATCGTTTAACGATAAGTTGATAACACCAGCAATCGCATCTGAGCCATATTGCGCCGCAGCACCATCACGAAGTACTTCAACGCCTTTTAAAGCGGTAAGCGGAATCGCGTTCATATCGGTACCTGCAGCACCGGCACCTACAGTACCATTTAAGCCAAAAATAGATTGGTTATGACGGCGCTTACCATTGATAAGCACTAACGTTTGGTCAGGCTGTAAACCACGAAGAGTCGCTGGTCTAAATAAGTCAGAGCCATCTGATACTTGCGTGCGTGAAAAGTTAAATGAAGGAGCTGTCGCTTGCAGACTTTGGCCGAGCTCAGTAAAACCACCTTTGTTTAGGTCATCTGCATCAATTAAATCAACGGGTGATGTTGATTCGGTAGCCGTACGGTTAGCAACCCGAGAGCCTAATACAGAGATTTGTTCGATGTTTTTATCTGCTTTGGCAGCAGGTGCTTGCTCAGCTGCCTGCACTGAAGTCGCAGAAACAGCCACACTGACCGCAACGGCCAGCATACTTAAAGAATGTGTTGTCATGTGTATCCTGTTGATATTCTGGCTTTCCTTAAAACAAAAGACGCCCCTTTTGGAGAAATTTAGAAAAGCACTAAGCACGTATTATTGATTTTAAAATCACAAGTTTGAAAGCTAACTCAAGCCTGCGAGTTAACCTTTACAAAACATCCTATCAACAAATCCACAAAATGAAAGAAAAAAGAGGTACGACTTAGGTATAAATATTTCTATTTATAGTATTAATAGAGTTTCAGTGGTGGGAATTATTCACTTTACAGCAGAAATAAGCAAAATAATGCAACTATCAGCTTATTTCTACTGAGGTGAGGAGTATTTACTTATCTTGTTCCAACATTGCCAGCTTTTCATCTTCAAGCATTAACGCCATAGTGGCAATTTCAGATAAACTCTCGTCTAGTGCGTTAAAGAAGGTCACAAACCCTTCGCCTAGTTTATCTGGTTCAGGGTGGTTTGCTAGCGCCTGATCCCACATTGCAAAGGTGGTAAGCAAATCGAGAGTTGCTTCAAAATTATCAATAAACAATTGACCATCTTCGCTTTCATTTTCTTGTTGACCATCCGCTTGCAGTAAAAATTGTAAATCGCTGTGCCAAATTTCTTGATTCACGATATAAGCTGCAATATAGCCGCTACAAAAATCTTGCAGTGCTTGGCTTGGCTCATTGCTGTTTACTTCATTTGGATATAATTCGGCTAAAATCTTCTTTTGTTCAACTTGTGCCTCGGTCACATTATCGAGCAGCTCAATCATTGCATCGCGTGGCTCAGAATCCGTCATTAAGGTGTTGAATACCGCTTCATCATTATCAGCAATGTAATTGGCAAGCTCTGACTCTCCAAAAAACTCTGAACAGGCTAACAAACCAGACATATAGCCAAGCACTTGATCCAAACTCACTTGATTCGTTGTACTTTGACTGGCGAGATAGTTGTTAAAAACATCTGAACTTTGTTGATTGAGCATAACGTGCCTTTTCAATAATTTTAAATGGGTTTAGTTCTACACTAGCGAATCCACAAATTTTTGCAACAACTGAAATATTGTCAACTAGTTACCTGACTCAAAACAGGAAATACGCAACTCATTCTTGTGCCAATTCCTTGCGAGCTTTGAATATCAATTCGACCTTTATGTTCATGCACAATAGCATACACCATCGTCATACCCATGCCGGTACCTTCTCCTACTGGTTTAGTAGTGAAAAAAGGATCATATATTTTAGCGATGGTCTCTGCTGACATACCAATGCCATTATCTTCAATGTCGATATATATGTGTTGCTCTAGCTCATAAACATTGATAGTAATTTTTGTTTGAGAGTCTTGATTATCGCAAGCTTGTTTAGCATTAATTAAAAGATTAACAATTACTTGGCTAATAGCAGCTAGATTACACCAGCTTTGGGATATTGGGCTATATTGCGATTGCAAATGACAATTTCTTAATTGATTAGTAAGAAGTTTCACCGCACTTGTCACTGCATCTGTCATATCAGCAAACTGCATATCCTGACTTTTAGGGCGAGAAAAATTCAACAAGTTCGACACTATTTTACTAATCCGTTGCAAACCTTGTTCTGTATCATCAATTAAATCAGGTAAATCATCAGCAACAAACGCAAAAGAGTGTACTTGGTTTAGATCCACCAGCTGTTGATGAAAAGCCTCTTTGTCTATGTGATTTTCACTAAACTCGCTACATAATTTCAGTAGCTTGCCGAAGAAACCACAGTAGCTTTTCAAACTATCAAGGTTACTCATACTATAAGCAAGCGGGTTATTAATTTCATGTGCGACTCCAGCACACAATGTGCCTAAAGTTGCCATTTTTTCAGCTTGAATAAACATAGCTTGATGATGCTCTAAATCAGCAACTTTTTGTTCAAGCTCACTATTAACAGCTACCAGAATCCGGCTTTTATCGGCAAGCAATTGTTCGGCCTCTTCTCTGGCCGCTTTCTCTAATAAATAAGCTTGTTTAAAATCATCCATTTTAATCTCAAACTGTGTTTGTCTCTTTTAAAACCTAGCACAAGGCTTAATTTAAGGCTATGTTATTGATTAACGATGATTCATAGTAAAATGGCATGGCAGAGCAAATTAGCAAACAACATATTCAGGTTTTATGCATTGATGATGATGAAATAGTGCTGCGAACTCTTTTGCGGTTATTATCAGCTAACAATATCACCGTAAAAGCCTGCTCAGATCCCAAAGATGGACTTAAAACTCTAGCTAATTATAGTTTTGATGTAATTATCTGCGACATGCGTATGCCAAGCATGAATGGGGCTGAGTTTTTCGCGCAGGCACTTACCATTGCTCCTGAACCACAGCGCATTTTGCTAACCGGTTACTCAGATATAGAAAACACGATTGCTGCAGTCAATATCGGTAAAATTCATACTTACATACAAAAACCATGGCAAAACGAATTACTACTAAGCAATATAAATGATGCGATAGAAAAAACATCTTTGAAACGCCAGAATCAGCAGTTAGAGCAAAAAATTAAAGCGCAAAACAGCCAACTAAAAGAGCTAAACAACAACCTTGAGCAAATGGTAGAAAAGCGCACACAACAAATCCGTAAAGTATTAAAACAACTTGAAACAGTAAATGAACGAGAGAAGCATGAGCATCGCGCTACTTTTGAGATTTTATATAACTTTATAAATGCCAACCCTTACCTAGATGGAACACAAGCTCAAAATATTGCTGCTACCTGTAAACAACTAGCCACGCGCCTTGGTCTAGACAATCAACTTATAGAAATGACAGAAATGGCAGGATACTTATCACAAATAGGTCTACTTGCAATGGAGCCAGAGCTTTATAAAAAACCAACTAAAGAGCTCACTGAAACACAACGAAAACTATTTTATACGCACCCAAGTACAGCACAATTAATGCTCATGCCTGCGCCTCACTTAAGTGATGTATCTGAAGCAATTTATTACCAATTTGAACACTATAATGGGACAGGAAAACCGAAAGGGTTAAAAGGGAATGAGATTCCAAAAGCCGCGATGATATTAGCTGTAGCCCGTGATTTTTGGCAAACCGTTGCACAACTTTCAAGCTCAGAGAGCAGTAATTTTGAAAGGGCTCGCGATCAATTACAGCTCTATAGCGGAACATACTACCACCCAAAAATTTTAGAAATATTTAATAGCTTAGAAATTAACTGTGCGAGTGTTCAAAATGTTGGCACTATGAAAATTCTTTCAGCACAAAACCTTAAAAATGGCATGGTGCTTGGTCACGCGCTCAGAAATTACGACGGTATTTTACTGTTGCCAAAAGGGCATGTATTTGGCCCTAAATCGATTAATAAACTGCAACAACTAGAATCGAAAAAACCGAACCCTTTCAGGATCATGATCAAAAATTAGCGAATAAAGTGATCACATAGTCAGCTTACTTCGTTACAATGTGATTTATATTACGATTACTTCATACAGGAGCACTCAGTGTCGCGATTTTCCGCCATTACCGATAAGCCGCACGACGGCCGATTCAACAAAAAAACGGGCATTTTACTGACCAACTTAGGGAGCCCAGACGCCCCTACTACCGCGGCACTTAGAACATATTTACGCGAGTTTTTATCAGACCCACGAATTGTCGAGATCCCGCGTTTCATTTGGATGATCATCCTTTATTGCTTTGTACTTACGTTACGCCCAAAACGTTCAGCAGCACTTTATAAAAGTATCTGGACTGAAAACGGCTCACCGCTTACTCATATTACCCGAGAGCAAAGCAAAAAGTTAGCAGCCCTTTTAAAAGACAAAGGACACCACGACACCGAAGTAGTTATGGCCATGCGCTACGGTAACCCTTCAATTGAAGCAGGCCTTGAAGAGCTGCGCGAAAAAGGTATCACTCGCGTGATTGTGCTGCCTATGTACCCACAATATTCAAGCACGACCATTGGCTCAACATTTGATGCAGTATCAAATGTGCTTCGCAAGTGGCGCTGGGTGCCAGAGCTGCATTTTATTAATGGTTATCACGACAACCCGACTTACATTGATGCTCTAGCCGCTAGCATTAGCGAAGATCTAAATGCCCATGGCACGCCACAAAAGTTGGTGTTTTCGTACCATGGTACACCTAAACTGTTTTTAGAAAACGGCGACCCTTACTACTGTTTTTGTATGCAAACCACCCGTTTAGTGGCTAAGAAACTTGGCTTTGAAAAAGACTTTGCTGTAACAACCTTTCAAAGCCGTTTTGGTAAAGCTGAATGGTTGAAGCCATACACAGACGCAACCCTTGAAAGCTACCCTGCTGAAGGCATTAAAGACGTTGCAATTTTAAGCCCTGCGTTTAGTGCCGACTGTTTAGAGACACTAGAAGAACTCGAAGGCGAAAACCGCGAAAACTTTGAGCATGCAGGCGGTGAAAAGTACCGCTACATTCCAGCATTGAATACCCGCGATGACCATATCAATGCAATGTTTGAAGTGATAAAACCACTACTTAAATAACAAAAGGCCCTAGCTATTATATACAGTAACTAGGGCTTTTTTAATATTGAAGCGTGTCACTAATCTTTGCGTGTCATAACCAAGGTCACCGTACCTGCAACAATTCCCCAAAATGCAGAACCAACCGAGAACAAAGTTAGATTAGACGCTGTGACCAAAAAGGTCACGATAGCGGCTTCGGTATAATACGCCTCAGTTAAAGCTTGCTGTAAGCTACTGGCAATAGTGGCAAATAGTGCGATACCCGCCAACGCCAAAATCAATGCCTGTGGCAAGCTTGCTACCAAACCAACCAAGGTTGCCGCGAGGAGCGCCATAATAATGTAAAACACCCCACCAGCAATGCTTGCCCAATAACGTTTTCTTGGATCTTTATCAGCCTCAGGGCTCATACAAATGGCAGCGGTGATAGCCGCTAGATTAATGGCATAACCACCAAGTGGTGCAATAAATACATTTAATAGCCCGGTTACATTTAACGCTGCCGACACAGGGGCTTTATAGTGATGCGCTTTTAATACAGCAATACCTGGTAAGTTTTGCGACGTCATAGTCACAATAAACAGCGGTAAACCAACACTTATCATGGCGTTTAAATCAAACTCAGGTGCAATGTAAGCAAACTCGCTCATTTTCCACTGCCAGCTAGAGGTATCAATTTGCCCAGTTACACCTGCTATTAAAAATCCCGCCACAACCACTGCGAGCATAGCAAAGCGTGGAAAGTAACGTTTTCCACATAAATAAACAGCCACCATTAACCCAATCACTAAAGGCAGCTCGTTCATAAAGTTGAACACATCAATACCAAAATTCACCAACACGCCTGCAAGCATTGCACAGGCCAGTTGACTTGGGATCTTATTCATCATTTTTTCGAACACGCCAGTAATGCCAGACAAAAACACCAGCGCAGCGGAGAACATAAACGCGCCAACAGCTTGATTTAAGCTATACCCTTGGGCACTTGAAATAAGGAGTGCCGCTCCGGTTGTTGACCACGCGATAAGAATAGGCACCTTGTAGTAGTAAGACAACGCAATTGAGCTGACGCCCATAGCAAGACCAAGCATTAATACCCAGCTAGCAACCAAATCAGGTGTGCCACCTAACACCATAACGACCTGATAAATAAGTGCAATTGAGCTAGTAAAACCAATAATAACGGCCACTAACCCCGCAGTTGCTCGACTGATGAGCTGACTCATGTACACACACTCCTTGCAATTAAAAATCTACCATATCCTATGATTTGCCAGATGGCACTGTACACTTTTGTAGTATTTTAAGGTTAATTTACTATACAGAAGAGGCATTTACTGCAATGCCAAACATTAACAAAATTTAATTTTCTCTCCACCTTCAAGCAATCCTTACTTAGTTAAACTGCAAACACTGACTAATTTAAGGACCAATCATGACAAAACTAATCAATCAAAATCGCCTATCTATTATTTCGTTAGCAACAATCAGTGCACTACTTTCAGGCTGTGGCAGTAGTAGTAAGAGTGAGGAACCAGTACAAAATACTCTCACTTTGCCAAGCTTATTAGTCGGTGAGGTAAGTGCGATATCAAGTAACAGTATTACAGTTAACCAACATCAAATAGCCACAAATAATGCTGACATTGAGGTGGATGACAACCACGCATTAATCAGCGATCTAAAAGTGGGTATGATGGTTGAAGTTGAAACAAATGGTAAAGAAGCAACTCAGATTGATTATGATCCAAGTTTTAAAGGGCCTGTTAGTATCAATGAACAAGGCGCTACAATTGCGGGCTTCAAGTTAAATAATTTAAATACCGAAAACCTTTCAAATGGTAGCCTGGTTGAATTAAGCGGTTATAACAATAGCCATAGTGAATTCACGGTTACCTACCAACAACCATTATCTAACAGCGCAGAATTAGAACTCGAAGGTTTCATAACAGATCTAAACACTGCCTCTTATACTTTTAAACTAGGTGATTTAACTGTTCAATATCAACAGGCAGACATCGACGGCGCATTAGAAAACAATCAATTCGTTGAAGTAGAGGGCCGCTTAGAAGGTAACTTATTAATGGCACAAGAGGTTGACGCTGAACATAACTTTACAGCTGATGACGATCTAGATACAGCGCTTTTTGGTACAATTACCTTCATCAACAATGACGCTTCCTTGGTTACCCTGAACAATCAATGGCAAGTGAGTATTACCGATCAAACTAAATTTGAAGATACCACTCGCGCTACATTAACCATAGGAGATACGATAGAAGTAGATGCCATCTGGCAGCAAGCTAATAATTGGTTTTTAGCCCACGAAATAGATCTGGAGAAAAGCCACACTTCGCCTAATTTAAGCAGTAATTTTAGTGTTTCTGGCTTTGCCAATTACAGCAATGGCAACATTATTATTAATGGCATCAGCTTGAAAATCACAAATAGAACCGTTTTTGAAGATGGGTTAACAGCAGATACTCTTTCAGGTGAATGGTTAGAGCTTGAAGGTCTTATTGATGGACAGAGCTATATTGTCAGTGAAATCGAACGTGATAACAGCAATGAACCTCTTGAATTAAAAGGCATAGTAACAGTAACTGAATCGCAACAGGCTAGTTTATTCGGCTACATCAGTGAAGATAACAGCTTAGCGAGTTTTACAGAACAATATGTTGATCTAGAATGCCAGTGGGTACAAGATAACATCGTACGTGCATGTAAGCTTGATGATTAACAACAAAATACAACAATGGCAGCAGTAAACGTGCTGCCAAACTAATGTCGAAATATTATGAAAAAACTAGTTTTAACTTGCCTGTGCTTAATTTCTGGCCTTGCTTTTGCTGCAAGTTCAGCCATTTTTAATATGCTAGATTCAAGCACAGCCCCCGCCCCGACTGAAGTTTTATATAACATAGAACAACACTATGCGAAGAATGCCGTTATTGTTGAGTTTGAGCTGGAAATTGAAAATGGTCAAAGCGTATTCGAAGTCACTTTATATGAAGCTAAAAAACAACGATTTATCGAATTACTTTTAGACAGTGCGGGAAAGGTAATAGAGCTTGAATATGAAGCTCCGGAGCTTGATGAACAAGAAGAAATAGCAGCTGCTAATTTGATGAGCCGTAAAGGTTACACATTACATGGTTTAGTAACTCAACTAGATAGTGAGCCAACACACTACCTAATTGAAGCCCAATTAGAGCAAGACATGGGTATCACATACATGGTCGCCACATTCGTAACCAGCAAAGGGCGTCACAAAAAAGCGATTGATCTTGAGACGGGTAAGAACTTACCTTTGCTTCGTTGGGGCAATTAATGAAACTATTATTAGTTGAAGACGACCAGCAAAATCGCGAGTTTTTATACAAGGCTTTTATTGAGCAAGGCTACACATTAGATTGCGCAGAAGATGGTCAACAAGGGCTTATGCTAGCGACGTGTGAACATTACGACGCGATTATTCTAGATCGTATGCTTCCTAAGCTTGATGGTTTACAGGTATTGTTAGCATTAAGAGCAACCGGCAAAACAACGCCTGTATTGATACTATCTGCGCTAGATAAAGTAGACGACAGAGTGACAGGTTTAAAAGCCGGCGGTGATGATTATCTAACAAAACCCTTCTCTTTTTCTGAATTAGCTATTCGAGTCGAAAACTTAATAAAACGGCATACCTTTCATGCCCCACTGAGCACTAAAATTAGTCTTGCCAATTTAACGCTCGACTACAGTAATCAACGAGTTGAAGTAAACACTAAAACTGTTAATTTACAGCCCAAAGAATTTAAATTGCTTAGGTATTTATTAGATCACCAAGACAAATTAGTCACCCGTACCTTATTGTTTGAATCGGTATGGGAATATCATTTTGATCCTGGCACCAACGTTATTGACGTGCATATTGCAAGGCTTCGTAAAAAGCTCACAGAAGCGTCCGCGCAATTAGAAATCGAAACAGTTCGCGGTGTCGGCTACCGCTTAAAAGCTAGTGAGAGTTAATGTACGAAAATAACCTACGTTTGTTCGACCCAAGAAAAAGCTCAGTTTGGCGTTTAACATTGGCCTTTGCAGCAATTACCGCTGTTACTTTATTACTTGCGATTACTTTAATCTACCAACTGTTACTTGGCGAGCAAAGCCGTCAAGTTGAACGGCGCCTTGATGCCGAAAAAACACGTATCGAAGCGCTCGCCTCCGAATTTGACAAGCAAAGCTTTTTTCAACAGCTGGATGTTTTCAGAAGCGAAGGTGATATTTTAATTTTTTGGCAGAGTGATTATGAACAAAGCCAGCAGCTAAGCTTTTTACCCGATAATATCCCCTCACTCCCCGAAACAGTTGTTTTTCCTGTTCTTGATACCGGACGAGGTCAAATACGCCTACTCACAACAGGCAAAGTTAAAACCGTTTATGGCAATATCGTGCTCGCCACTGCCACAGAGCATTTACAACGTTTAATCATCGATTTCAAATCAATCGCTAGTTGGACTTTTATCTTAGCAATAGCGTTAACAGGCTTGTTTGGTTACCTATTTTCTCGTCGACACTTGCGTCGTGTAAACTACTTCAATGCAACAGCCGAACAAGTTCAAAATGGCAACTTAAGCGCGCGTTTATCCCATAAAGATAAAGGTGATGAATTTGATCGTTTAGCAGCTCACATCAATACAATGCTCGATGCAGTAGAGGAAAATTTCGCTTTGGTACAGGGAATTACCGATAATATCGCTCATGATCTAAAAACCCCACTGACACGATTAAAACTTAATTTAGAGCAGCGTTTACAAAAGCTGCCAGAAATGGGCTACGAGCTTGAACAGCTCAATAGTATCATTAACACCTTTGACGCCATGCTAAAGCTCACACGTTTAGAACATGGACAGTTTCCGCTACAGCTCGAAACAATTGATAGTAGTCAACTTGCCAATGATATTAGTGAAATTCTACAACCCAGTGCCGAACAAAACGGTCAATCAATTGATGTCGCTATTTCTTCACCTTGGCAATTAAGCGGTGATCGAAACCTGTTGTTTCAAGCAATTTTTAACCTAGTCGAAAATGCTATAAAGTACGCTGGCAAGGGCGCAACGATTAAAATAATAATTGCTGAAAAAAGTATATCAGTTGTCGACAATGGTAAGGGTGTCAACGAACATGATTTACAACAGCTCACAAAACGCTTTTATCGCAGCGATCCGGCGCGTCAAAAAGAAGGGTTTGGTTTAGGCCTTGCAACCGTACAAGCAATTTGCAACCGCCATTCACTCAACTTATTTCTAAGTTCAGAAAATGGCTTTTGTGCAAAAATAACCGAAGATTAAGCTGCGCTCTCAGCTGCTTTTTCTTGCGCTTCTGGTTTTGTGGGCTTATCAAAAATACCTAAACGAATGCGAATAAAGTGCAAAATCTCTTTAGCGACATCAATGCCCAACGCACCTTCTAAGCCTTCAAAGCCAGGGCTTGAGTTTGCTTCACAAATTTTAAAGTGCTGCTCATCAAACAATAAATCGATGCCTGCTACATCAAGGTTGAGTACGTTCGCTGTTTGGGTTGCAAGCCATTCGATTTCTGGCGTAATAGGAAATGACTTACCTGTGCCACCTGCACTAACATTGGCTTTAAAGTTTTTACCCTGTGAGTTACGTTCCATACATGCAACAGCACGACCACCGATAGTAAGTACTCGCAAATCACGGCCATGACTGGACTTAACAAACTGCTGTAAAATGATGTTTGCTTGTGGATTTGCAGCCTCAATCAGCTGCATTAAGTCATCAAACTCTTCTTTTGATTTTGATAAAAATACACCACTCCCCTGCGAGCCCGATAAGGTTTTAATAACCACAGGAAAGCCAATTTGCTTTTCAACCAAATCAATATTCACCGGAAATTTAACCAACATGGTATTTGGCGTTGGTAAATTACACTCTGCAAGAATTTGCTGTGCAAATAATTTGTCTTTTACTGTTTCGATGGATTGCGAACTGTTAACACAGTACACACCTAAACGTTCAAGGTGGCGAATAATCGCTAGCGCAAAATAAGTTGTACTTGCCCCCATGCGAGGGATAACAAAATCGGGGAGCTCAACTGACTTACCATCAATTAAAATACTTTTACCGTCTTCACGGGTAATAGTCAGGTCAAATTGATCTGGCGAGTAAACTTGTAAATCTATACCCTCTTCTTTGGCTGCAGCAAGTAAACGTTCTACTTCATAGGTTTCTTGCTTTAACAAGCCTTGGCTATATTTATAAATGATCCACCCGCGCATGCTTGGTACCTCTGGTCTTTGAGTTTCGGTGACAAAAAAACGCGGATTATGCTGAGCATTCAAAGCCGAGTAAAACAAATTAATTTTATCGACACGATAATAAAAACCACTACTTAGTGATTAACTATTGACCGGGTTGTTAACTTAAGGTAAAAACTAACAATGAGTTAACATAAAAACCCGTAAGAGAAACATGTGAACAGGACGCTTGCATTAATCTTCATTCTGCCACTTACAGCATTTGCACTGAATGAATGGCACATTCAAAGTGATGGTTTTAAAACAAAACCAAGCACACAGCAGTTTGTTGCCTCTTACAAAGCGCAGGCCGACCAAATAGCCCCACAGCCCATTGTGAACTTAACTGCGCCGCTTAATCAGCTATCTAATCATGCGCACGATTATCTATATAAACAAGGCCGTTTGCCTGACCAATTAGCAAACACCGCATTCAGCGAATTTGATTTAGACACCCTAAAAACCTTACAACCCGGCGATCACTTTATTTTAGTGATCGATGAATACCTTAGTTACACCGTCGAAATTAGTAACATTATTGAAGCCAGCAATGGCGATAGAAGTGTGTTTGGCAAAGTCAATGATCAAACTAAAGCAGGCCATCAAGCCGTGATGACCCTCACAGAAAACACCCTACAAGGCCAATTTGATGCCGGTAATCAAAGCTACAAGTTTCAAAGCCATGGTGAGTACGGGTGGGTAACGAAGTTGTAGGTAACGAGGTACGAGTTGCTAGCTACAAGGGGAAAGGGGAAAGGGGAAAGGGGAAAGGGGAAAGGGGAAAGTTAGCGAGTTTCGAGATACGAGGAACGAGATACGAATCTGTAGCAGCCATTTTACACCGCGTCCTAGCGCCTTAATCCTAGCGCCCTGCTCCTAGAACCGAATGTCTTAATTCGTAGGCGTGAAACTTGTTTCGCGCGAAATAAATTTCACGCCTACGGTATCGTATTTAGCCTTAGTAATGTGCTGGCACAAACTAACTCAAAGCTTACTGCTTCATAGCCGGCCACAAACTTTCACCGTCGCTGTCGATTGGGCTTAAAATCTCAAGGCCAAGTATTTTAGCGATCAGCGGGTACACATCTAAATTACTTACTTCGTCTAAACGAAGGCCTTGTTTAAAGGCGGGGCCGGTGGCGATAAAGGTTGCGGCCATATCTTCGCTGTAAGCGTAACCATGAGTGCCTAGGTAACCAGCCGTTTTACTGTCGGTAAACACACGAGGTGCGTCGGTTTGTAAAATAATATCGCCAACGCGCGGGCCTTTATTATAGTGATAATCACGCTTTTGCTGCTCGCTTAGCACGACGTAACGACCATCTGCGGCTTTAGCAAGCTTTTTGCTGAACTCCTTGATGTCTGCTTTGCTATCTGGTTTTGCATAATATAAAACCCGAGGGCCAGTGTTTTGCACTATGAAGTTTTCATCTTGCGGCAAGCTATCAATTTTAATGCTAAGGCTTGGATCAACAGAGGTCATTCCGTGATCAGACACAATCACCAAGTTAATGTTTTCATCAAGCGCTTTTAAACGGCTCGATAAATCAGCCATTAAACTATCGAGCTTTTGCACTGCGTCATAAGTCTCTTTGGCATCTGGGCCAAACTCATGCCCCATGCTATCCACCAGCGAAAAGTAGCTTATAACCAAACGTGGACGCTGCGCTTTTGGTAAGCTCAACCACTGAATAATTTGATCAACACGCTTTTGGTAATCACTGTGTTTTGAATAATGATAAAAGTAATCAGGCAACATACCGTTAAAGCGCGCATCTGATTCAGGCCAAAAATAGGTTGCGGCTTTTAAACCCTGCATTTGCGCTAGGTTCCAAAGCGGAATACCACTCACCCAAGTGCTATCATCTTTCCCTTTCCCCATTTTGTAACAGTCGTTGCGCTCAGTATCACAAAAGCGGTTCTCGACAATGCCATGATTAACCGGCAACAAGCCGGTAATAATCGACAAATGATTCGGGAAGGTTTTGGTCGGGTAAACAGGACGCATTTTGCTAGCTCGTACGCCCTGCTCACTGATTGCTTTTAAGTGTTTTGCATGGTGTTTTTCAATATAATCCCAACGAAAGCCATCTATCGAAATAAGGACCACAGATTGCTCTTGCTCCGCTTTTACAGCCGAGCTAAACATTAATATACCCGCTAAAACTAATTGCCAAATACGCATGCGAAACCCTTTTAGTTCAATTTTTTAATTTGCTCAGAAACGTTACCAAACTGTTTTGAAAATTTTGTGATCATGCTCTCAAGCTTTTTCACACTACGCTTTAAACGTGAGCCGTTTATTAGGCTATAAATAAAGCCCCAAACGCCTGTAACCACACTTAATACAATAAACACAACAACCGGAAGCCCATCTAAATGTTCGACCACTTGCGGGTAATTATTGAGTAAATCAATCCCGGCATCTGGTACGAGTGTATTTATCAACGGGTAAAAATCTTGAGCATCAAAGTACCACGCTAGCCCTATTGACGTAAGGCCAAGCAGTACCATACGGTTAAAACCATGTACCATACCAAAGCTACGTACTGATGAGTTGCCATAGGCAATGTCTTTACTCACATTAACCGCATACTCTCGGTAATACTTATAATAACGCTTTGTGTCTACACTGCTGTAGGCGTAATACACCCAATCGCCGATATCAACTGAGCCCAATAAATCTTCACCGGCTTTAAAAACAAACGGCTCACCTGTGGCCGTTTCAAGCATAATTTCGCCTTTTAAAGTCGTGCTACGATTGCGATATACCTCTACGCGCTCTTTTACATCGCTACCCACATACATGCCACCTCGATAGGTGGTTGTTGTTTCAGTGGTGGTTACTGTTTCACGTGTTTCATTGGCATGTGCGCTTTGCTCTTTTTCTAATACTTTACCAAGCACAGCACGATGACGAATAGTGCCTTTTTCGTTGCGTGCCCAAACATTTTTATGCACGTAATCGTTTTCATACGCAAGACTATATTCATCCATAATGGCATGCTCAAGCTCAGCGATACTAGTTGGTTTGGTTATAGTTGGCTCTAACGCTTTTTGAATGCTAATAGCTTGCTCATCATCTTTTGCAAGCGACTGTTCGTTTGCAGCAATCGCTTCAACATGTTGCTTAGCACCACAGCAATAGCAATGTGCCGCATCTTGACTGATACGCTGCTGACACGAGATACAAATAACATCTGACTTACTCGGCGTTCTTGCCAGCATGTTATAACCCAATTGATTTAGGGTGGTCGATAGCATCACATCTGTTGCCGCTAAAATCGCATCATACTTTGCTTCTTGTTTGGCTTTAGCTTTTTTATGGTAGTTTTGCTCTGCCATAAACACCCCAATTGCCACAGGCAATGACGCAAGTAGCGCAGGCAAAAACTCAAGCTTTGCAGCGAACAACATGATTAAGAATGTAATAACACTTAGCACCAGCCACAATATCGTTCCACCAGTGTAGTTTCGGCTAATGGTTTTGTCCCAGCTGCGATATTGTTGATCGGCAAAATGCACAATCACAACTGGCATAAAGCGGTCATTTTTAACTACCCGCCTAGCATTGCCATCAGCAATGCGATAATTAAGCGTTAACGGTGTTTCCTGAAAAGCAGTGATCACATTACCCTTTTGTAGGTTAGCAATTACATCTTTTTCTGCATCAACACTAAACTCATGAATAATGCCGTCTTTGTCTTCTACTTCTAGCCACCAATAACCATATAACATGTTGTCGTTATTGGTTTTATAGCGGCGCTTATAGTAATACATTGACTTCACAACACCTGTGATCGTACCCGCTTGTGGCGCATAGTTTTTTACATCAACCAGTAAATCAGGGTTGAGTTCCTCAACCGTGTGCATTTGTCTTTTTTGCTCAAGTGCTTCTCCACAATCACAACAGTGGAGGTCGGTGGCATACACCGTATTTTGGCAATGTTGCATTTTCATTCCTTGCTAATTACTTGCTTAAATCAATGGTTAATGTTTGTTCACCAGCATCAACTTGGTGCCAACGTCGATACGTTTTATATCCAGGCGCCGATACTTGAATATCATAAGCACCCGTTTTTAACGTCATGCCAGGACGATACTTCGGGCCGATATTCATGATACGAATTGTGGCATTCGCCGCATTCGTGGAGATTGTTAACTTAGTTTTTTGCTCAACCATGTATTGTCTGCGCTGCTGCTGTTCTGCACTTAAGTTGGCATCGCCATGACGCAAAATATCAACCTTAGCTAAAGCATGGCTCACTGGACTAAAACTCTCGTAAATATGCAGTTTTTCTTCAAATTCTAAGCCTAGAGGATGCAGCAAAGGCTGGGCATGCAAAGTCCAACGAATCGCATAACTAAACACCGGATTGCTCGATTCATCGACCTTGTCTAAAAAGTAGTTAACAGGGCTTTGGTCGTCTTCAGTAAAGGTGTTATGCACAAACATTACTGGCACTATCAAAATCAGCGCTGGCATAATCAGCTTTTGCAAAACAGATACAGCAGTGGTTGGTTGCTTTTCTTGCTGAGGTTTAATCAATTGCCATAGTTTTAACGGCAGCTTGCTAAAGGTTAAGCAAATCAAAAACAGTGACAACGACATCGAAATAGGCGGAATAATCACCGAACGGAGTGCTTGTTTACCGTACTCAGCATACTCGCCACCATCTGCAAATTTACCTTCTGAACTATTAAGCATAGCTAGGTATTTGTCGGTGCGTTTTGCAATGTTTGGATCAAGCACCTTGTCTTTAAAGTTCTTTTTATTCCAATCGGCGCGAATGTTTTTCACATATAAATCGCCCATTCTGTCGGCAATTTTAGCTTGAATTTGCGGGTGTAACTGAAACGCAACCCAGCTTAAGTTTGGCTCTAAGCTCATGCCACGTTTACGCATTTCGCTTTGCCATTGTGCATTCGCTTCGTTGGTAACTTTGGTTGCGACTGCATTAGCAAACGCTTGGCGTTGATTTACATTCCAATTGCTTTCAAGTTGTAAACCTTTACTAGCAAAGTGTGCTCTAAGCTTGTTTTGCGTTGTTTCGTGAGTACGAAACGCCACTAAGTTTTCAACCGTAAACGGGTAACCTGTCTCGCTAACAAACATCTTATGAAAGTTCGGATGCTGTAAAAAACGCAGTTGATAATGATCGGGATCATCGGTGTATTTGTAGCGTTTATCCTTAAGACCACCATCGCCACCGGTTGCTAAACTTGCCGCTTGCAGAGCTGTATAAACACCGCCAGTGAGCACTCCCATCAAAATAGTGCCTGCGGCATTTTCTGCAGCCGAGATTTCTTCTTCGATAAGCCAGTAATCAGGCTCTATATAGCCAATACCCGCTTTTAAAATAGTGCTTCGGTAGTCTGCTGCTTCGCGCTCATAGCAGCGATTACGGCGATCTTTTTCGCTGCTCTTATCATAACGCTCACGGCATTTAGCTATACTGTGATGGTAATCATAAATCTTAGGGCCATACTTTTGCGCTCGTGCCGATGCTTTGGCAATGTGGGCTTTTTGTGCTTGCTGATACTTGCTCCAGCCACTGTTGATCTCTTGCTCAACTTGCTGCCAATAACCTTGTTCACGTTCACCTATTCCAGCCAAAGTGTTGTTATACTTTTTACTGCCATCAGCATAGGCTTTGTATTTAACCACCAGCTCATCATATAGCTGGCTGTAGTTTTTATAATGTTTATCAAAATCTTGATACGCTTTCTTCTGCACAAAAGCAGCGATGATCTTACGTTTATCTTGCTCTAAATTATCTGAAAGTGCGGCGTCGCTATACAGTAAGCCACCAAATAGCGCCAAAAAGGTTAAGTTCTCTGAACTATGTAATTGCTCAGGGTTATAATCGAGATCATTCACTTTAATCGAGTTAATTGCTAGAGCATCACGCAGTGCTGCACTGTACGTAGCAAACTGACGTTGCTCTGCTGTAGAGGGCTCAATCAAGGTCTTTTCAATTACATACTTCTGGCCAAAAAACACCACTGGCCAAACTAAACACAGTAAAGCGATAAACGAGATAAGTCCGCGGCCAACTTTAGCAACCATGGCTTTAGGTAAAAAGTCAGCTAACAGCAGCGCAACACCTACTCCAGACACTGCTCGGCCATAAATTTCAAGGTGTTCAAGATCTTCTGCTGAAGGAGTGCCTAACCCCACTAATGACACTAATTGGGCATTAAAAATTGCTTCGGGTAATAAATATAAAGTAGCTAAAACAAGTAGCAAGCAGCGCCACCAAAACGGCTTTATTAAATCAGTCATAGTATTGTTCTTATTGTTTTTTACGTAGTTCTAGTTCAACAGCAGGATCTGTTTCTAGGCTAAAGTCTTCATCGGCTTGGCGAGTCCCTATTTCTAAATTAGGCGCTGAAGGAGTCGATGTTACTTTGGGAATATAAGTTTGTGCTTGCGTTGATTTAAGCGTGCCGCCCACCGCAGGATAAAGCTGATTAGCTTTATAAGCATACAGCTCATCTAAGCGTTCTAAATCAAGGTCTGCAGGCATACTAGCAATTAACTTAGCTTCTGGGTCATCACTAAAAAACGGCTGCATTTTTGGCAACTCGAACACAGAACAAAAACCATATACGGTGTCGTCCATGATCACCGAGTCTGGACGCAGCGAACGTGACTGCGCTAATAAGCTGCGCTCATGATAGTCGTGACCATTAATTGAATATGTAGCAATCATAATGCCGCGCGCTTTAGCAACTGGTTTCAAGCGAGCTGCACTTTGCTTGTAATGACGAATATCAAGCACATAGCCAAAGTTACGTTTTAGTTGCTTTACCAATTTATCAAGCTTAACAGGGCTGTCGTAACGCTTTTCACGATGGTAACGATTTCCAAGTGCTTGCAAGCTTTCAAGTTCTTCTTTGTTACGCTCATAAATAGGATCGCTCCCAGCACCGCGTTTTAGATCACTTGCTAGCTTATTCATTGAGGCTTTTGCCGGTGATTGAATAAATGCCAAATAAATGTCTGGGTTAATGTCGCGCATACGAGTAAGGTTGCGCATTTCTAAGCTACTAAAAAAGTAGTTTCCGCCGCCAACAAACTCATATGCCAAGTAATCAAGCATTTTTAAATCGTTAACTGAGGCCTTTGATTTTATTTCGATATTCAGTTTTTGATGGGGTTTACGATAGCGTGCAAACGTAGCTGCTAGCTCTCTAAATGATGGCGGCATTTTGTCGGTAAGTAGCCCAGTATCTTGATTACGATGACGTAAATAGCCCCACTCTTTTTTGTAGTTCATCGACTCAATTTTACGACGCTTATTATCAACCGTGCCTGTTTCGCGGCCGGTGCGAGCATCATGATGCACAACCCACACATCGTCACGGGTAATACGCACGTCAATTTCAACAACATCAAAGTTGTTGTCGATAGCATCAATTACTGCGTTAAGCGAGTTTTCGGCGTAGCGAATTGAGCCACGGTGACTTTGTAAATTAAAGTTACTGCATTGCCTCGTTGTAGCGTAATTGATATTACCTAGCTGACTTTCGTAAAAACCACGGGCGCGAAGTGCATCCTGTTTGGCCTTAATGGCATTTTTTTCGACTACTGTTAAGGTGTTTTCAGTACTTGTTTCAGGGGTACTTTTACAAGCAGTTAAACCAATACAATACAAAAGAATACTGGCAAGCAGCCATGTTTTTTTAGACAGAGTTTGCATCATTGCTATACAGCCAAAAGGCTTTCCTTTCTAATTCAAGATAATGAAGAAGTGCGTGAAACTGAATAATATATGAATAAAGGACTTAATTTAAAGTAATAACTTTAATAAAAATGAATATTTTAATTTAAGATACAAGCTGTTAGATTAAATTTAATAACTAGCAAAGTTTTGCTAACAACATATAAAAGCCCGATTTTTACCGCTTTGTGGGAACGAAAAATGATCGATTTTGGTAAAAAAATTACCCCAGCACGCGAAATGCGTTCTACCAATAATTTACACACTGCGCTTGAAAGTGATCGGGGTCGTATTATTAACAGTGCAGCAATTCGCCGCTTACAACAAAAAACCCAAGTATTTCCACTTGAGCGCAATGCCGCAGTGCGTTCACGGCTGACTCACTCGCTTGAAGTGCAACAGGTAGGCCGCTTTATTGTGCAAACCATTTTTAATAAGCTCAGTGATGCAAAGCAAAAAGAATATGGCCTAGCTGGACTTGAGCGGCCACTAGAAAGCCTCGTTGAAATGGCCTGCCTAATGCACGATATTGGCAACCCACCGTTTGGTCACTTTGGCGAAGCAGCCATTAATCAGTGGTTCGAGAAACACTTAGACTCACTAACCCCAGAGCGCTGTAAAGGCATTGGCATCAGCGTGATTTTTAAACACTTAGCCCAAGATATAAAAAGCTTTGAAGGTAATGCCCAAGGTATTCGCATAATTCATTCATTGTTATCACTAAACTTAACCTACAGCCAAAGTGCCGGAATTTTAAAATATACTCGCCCAGCCAGCATGGCGAAAAAAGACAGCCCGCAAGATAAAAACTACTTAATGAAAAAAGTGGGCTACTACTTTAGCGAAAAACCCTTTGTAGAAGCACTGCAAACTGAACTCGAAATTGAACAATACTGCCGCCACCCAGCAAGCTACATAATGGAAGCCGCTGATGATATTTCGTATTGTTTGGCCGATATAGAAGATGCGGTAGAAAAAGGCATTATTAGTGTTGAGTCGCTTTGCGACAAGCTAAAAGAGCAATACACCCGCACACTTACAAACCTAACCATTGACGATACCAAACACAGTGACTTTGCCGAAAAAGCCATTGATTATGCGTTAAGTAAAGCGCAAGAGCAGCCGTACAATTTTAACAGCGAATTTTTTATCTACCTGCGCGTGACCTTGCTACACCCATTAGTAAGCTACGCAGCAGAGAGGTTTATTAATAATATTGAAGCCATTTACCATGGTGATTTTAATCAGGCTTTATTAGAAGATCGAAGTCACTTGCACGCCGTCACGCTCACCTTAAAACAAGTGGCATTAAAGTACGTTTTTTGCCACAAAGAGGTAGAGCGCTTAGAGCTGCAAGGTTATCGAATCATTAGCGGTTTACTTGATTGCTACAAGCCCTTACTTGCCCTTGACGCCGATGCTTTTAAACGGGTTTTAAAAGGCGATCAACACTACTTAATTGAAACTCGTCTGGTGAAAAAACTATCTAACAAACATTTAAATAGCTATCAAAAAGCCATTGATGCTCTAAAAGCCGAACCGGATCATTTTACCGCCTACGAGTTCTATTTTCGCTGCCGTTTAATTCAAGATTACATCAGCGGAATGACCGACCAATTTGCTTATGACGAATACCGAGCGCTCATGGTGATCGATTGACTTTGCTATTTCGCTGAAATTATTTAATGAATGTGGATAAATTGCCCTACTGGGCTTAGAATTAACTCATTGTTTGGGTAACCAGATAAACCTTACTGGTCAGGAAACTATGCCAATTATAAAAACAACTTTATTACTATTACTTGCAAGTCTGAGCTTTACATCAAAAGCACAGTACAACGAAGCTATGTGTATTTTGTTAAAGCAACAAATGCATGAGTATCGTAACAACACTAGCAACAAAAATTATCGTTCAGCTGCCAGAAATTACGAAAAAAATTGCCAAAATCCTACCCCACTCAATAATGGTTCAAACCTTAAAGTTCAGCAACAGCCAACACAACCCGTTGAACCAGTAATTCAGGGTAAAAGCACCCGCTCAACTCAACATTCAGGAGCAATACTAGGTACGCCTGAAGAACCAACACAGCCTACAGTTGAGCAAGCATCAGAGATTATTGAGCCGCAACAGCCTGCAGAACAATTACAAATAGAGCCAGAACCACTAGAAACGCAAAATACACAGCTAACACCATCAGTTCAGCAAACAGAAGAGCCCGCTGACGTTGATCGCATTATAATCTCTGATACTCCGACAGAAACTGTGGCCGAGCCTGTAACCTCTCCTGTGATGGAACAACAGCTTGATAACCCAGCGCCTGACAGTTCGCAAAACAGTGAAACTACAGATGTAAGAAAAGCTGTCGAGGCAGAACCTGTTGAGCCAGCATTTACACCGGAGCCTGCTGCTCCTTATGAAAGTGAAAATAGTTCTTCAAGCTCATTATTAATGCCAAGTTTAATTGTCTTGCTAGTACTACTTGTTGCAGGCTTAGTGATTGTTCGTATTCGTCAAAATAAAAATACTGATGCAGACTCAGAGCTTGAACAAAGCTTAATGCAAGCTAAAGCTCTAAAAGCAGCGGCCCAAGCGCAAGCTTCAGCAGAAAAAGAAGCCGAAGAACTTCAAGCAGCAACGGCTGCCGTACTAAATGAAAACTCAGAGCAGTCACAGCAAGACTCTGATTCATTTCCTGACTTCACAAACGAATTAACCGAGAAAAATGATAACGACGCTCTCTCTGAACTAATGCACTTTAGTGCACAGCATGATAGTGAAAAGCCACAAACCCCATCTACACAAACAGCTGATGATTTTGCTGACGCCAAGCAATTTAATGACCTTGAACTTGGTTACGACGATAAAGACGTAAACGACTCTGATGATGACTTCTTAGATGAGCAACGAGGCCTAGAGCAAGAGCTAAAATTATCGAGCCTTGCTTCATCTTACAGCATCAATGAAGAAACAGCTCCAAAAGCAGAGGGATCTAAACAAGATGAACCTGAACTAGAAGAACCGAGAGATTCCGCTTCGTCATCATTCGGCTTTGATGAGTACACAACTAAAGAACCAATTGCCGAGGACGAGCCAGTTTTAACTGAGATAGAAGCGCTAGAAAAACCTGAAATTGATGAACTTGAGAAACCAGAGTTTGACGAGCCAAGCTTTACGAGTTCGTCATCATTCGGTTTTGATGAGTATTCAACAAAAGAACCTATTGCTGACGATGAACCAGTGTTAGCCGAGATAGAAGAACTCGAAAAGCCGGAAATCGATGAACTTGAGAAACCAGAGTTTGACGAGCCTAGCTTTACGAGTTCTTCATCGTTTGGTTTTGATGAGTATTCAACAAAAGAACCTATTGCTGACGATGAACCAGTGTTAGCCGAGATAGAAGAACTCGAAAAGCCGGAAATCGATGAGCTTGAGAAGCCAGAAATTGATGAGCCTAGCTTTACGAGTTCGTCATCATTTGGTTTTGATGAGTATTCAACAAAAGAGCCTATTGCTGACGATGAACCTGTTTTAGCTGAAATCGAAGCGCTAGAAAAACCTGAAATTGATGAACTTGAGAAACCAGAGTTTGACGAGCCAAGCTTTACGAGTTCGTCATCATTTGGTTTTGATGAGTATTCAACAAAAGAGCCTATTGCCGACGACGAGCCGTCTAAAGATGACGTGCCTGAATATGACTTATCGTCATTGATGGGTGATGATTTATCGTTTGCTGATCATTTTGCTGAAGATAAACAAACAGTCACGGCTCCAAGCACAACAGACGATCACGACGACATCAGCGATGATGATTTAGCAAAAGCCTTACAAGCGCTTGAACAAGAGCTACAGGACGAACCTGCGTCATTTAGCCCTGAAGAACCAACAAAACCTGCTGAAGATACGGTTGATTTGTCTGTCGAACTGAGTAACGACGATATGCTAGAAGAGATGGCTAGTGACTCTGATGAAGCTGATAAAGAAACAAATTTAGAGACCGAGCAACAAGATGATAAGCCGTATAATCCATTTGCAAACTTATCACTTGATCCTACGTGGGATCCAAATTCTGACGAAAAGCCTGTGATAAAAAGTAAAACCAAACAGCCAAAATCACAAGCTCTTATTGATGCAGAAGAACGCGCTAAAAAGCTTAAAACAGATGAGTGATTAAGTAACGAGAAACAAGTCTGTAGCAGATTTTACATCGCGTCCTAGCGCCTAAAGCCCAGTGCCTATTGTTTCCCCCCGTAGGACTGGCTTTAGCCGGGAATGGTTTGAGTAAATAACGAGAAGTGAGTTTCGAGAGACGAGCCTGGAGCAGCGATTTCATATCGCGTCCTAGCGCCTAAAGCCCAGTGCTTATGCTTGCATGGCGCGCGAAATAAATTTCACGCCTACTAAATACTCACTTCACCACAGGACGTGGGCGCATCAACCAATGAAATATAAAAATCAGCCCAAAAAACACTGATACCGCTAAAACACATAATACAATTATATTGGTCGGTAAGAAGGAATCTGTTGTGTTGCTGTAGCGCTTTAATTGCTGTTGCGCACTCAGTTTTGCTCGTTCTGTTTTACTTGGCAGCACAAACTCATGAAACGAATCTGTCAGCTTAGCTTCAGAACGCGCGATTTGTGTATTCTTTTGCTGCCAGAGCGTATCAAATTTCTGAAATTGAAACTGTTTATTGTCAATACACCAATCTAGATATTTAAGCTCAAGTGGCTGATTAAAGCAGCGTGTTGGCATCACGTAAAAACGTTGCCACGCAGCTTGTTTTTCTAAATAAGCTTTTTGAGACAACGGTTTAGCTAGTTGGTTTTCAAGTAAACTAATATCAGGATTAAAAAGCGCAGCTTTACGGTCAGCTATTTGTTCATTGGTAAAACATGTTTCAGCAAATCGAGCTGATAAGTTCTGAATTTGCTGTTTATAAATTTCTATTTTATCAAGTACATGAGACTTTCTTAACGCAGATTGCAATTCAGCGCGCTCAGTTTGAATACTTTTGCACTCATTAGAAAGGATTGGCTCTTTCGCCCGTGTAGATACAGCTACTAGCAATAGCACTGTAAGCATTAAAGTCCGTTTAAACATGAATTTACGTCACTGTAAAATTTAGAGGTACAGACTAACAGCTTCAAATAAAACTGCAACAAATCTGCGCTAAATTCACCTGAAAGACTGATAAATTGCTAGTTCGATTTATGTTCTCACAAAGTGAAAGAGCAATAACAAATCTGAATATTAATTCTTACCAAAGTAAAACTGTTTATCATCCAATGCAAATTGCTCAAATAACCACACTTTAAACAGCTGCATAACCAATACATAGGCAAAGAACAAACAGTCTCAGCCAAACTGTTTGCAAAACGCCCAATGGCCGCGTGTTTAACCCGCGAAAAAGCTAAACAAATTCTGCATATGCTGTAACCATTTCAACCTTGTAAACTAGGCTACGAATAGCAGTACTTCCCCAGTAGCCTAGTTTTTTCCTATCAAAGTGAAACGTGTTCCGTGCGTTTAAATGAAGAAACGAACCCTTTGCTAGATCTTTTTTCGAACCACAGAGAACATAGAGAGCACAGAGGAAGACAAGGAGCTCTCTATAGCAAAGCGTCTCTTATCCTCTTTGTGCATTAAGTTTCTCTGTGTAGCGCAAAGCGCCTCGGTAAGCTCTGTGGTTCAATTATCTTTATTCACAATGAGAAGTGAATGAGAAGACAATGAGATACTAATTAAGCCAAATAATTAAGTACCTTTAAAGCACAGCGCCTCATAATCTCTTTGTGCATTAAGTTTCTCTGTGTAGTGCGAAGCGCCTCTGTGCCCTCTGTGGTTCAAATATATTTATTCACAAAGAAAACTGAACGAGAAGACAATGAGATACAACCAATTAGCTATTTTCCTCTAAAGCGCAGCGCCTCTTAATCCTCTTTGTGCAAATAAAATCTAAAGCTCCTCCACTTTCTCTACCTCAACCGGCTCTGCCAAGGCATTTTCATAAAACGCGAACACAGCTTTGGTATAAGGCTGAGCATAATGCTCATCAAGGGCGGCTTGCGATTCAAACTGCTCAACTAAAAACAAACAACGCTGCTCTTTGCTCGCAAACAACTCAAAACGATTACAACCAGGCTCTGCACGACTGGCTGCTAATATGCCCTGTAAACGCCCTTTACAGTCGTCAAATAATGCTGCCTTTGGGGTAATTTTTGCCACGATATTAATCATACTGACTCCTTACTATATAACTTTAAAACCAATGCCCTAATTGGCGGGGCAACCGTAAAAGCCACCACAAACGCAGCAGGCCATGCATTAGCAAACGCCTTCATCCAACTTAGAAAAAATGTATCGCTCAGCCCTAAGTTGACATAAGTGACCCATGCCGAAAGTAAAAACGACATTAAAAACGAAAATGCCGCAGTAAAAGTAAAATGAATTTTCATATGTCCTCCTTGGCGTTACTATATTTGCACAGGCCAAGTGGCAACAGTCACGAAAATGCAAACTAAGATTGAGGGAGTCGTATGCTGGATGATCTGCATTTATTTATTGAAATAGCGCGCCGTAAAAGCATGAGCCAAACAGCAAAAGATTTAGGACTGAATCTATCAACCCTATCAAGGCGCATTCAGGCATTAGAAGAAAAACTCGCCGAGCCATTACTGCAACGCACAGCCCGAGGCATTGTGTTAACCGCCAAAGGCGAATCTCTTTATAACGAATTAGGCGAGCAGGTGCTTGCTCTTAACAGCCAGCTTGAGCAACTAAATGACTCACCCGCCGCAAAAGAGTTTTACCTTTTGTGCCCACAAAACATCATTGCGGGCCCACTGATGGGGGCCGTTAATCAGTTTGCGATGGCAAACCCTGCGCTAAACCTCCACATTTACCCAAGTAATGCCAACAGCCAACTAAGCCAAAAACGTTTTGACTTAGCTATTCGCATCGGCGAACAACAAGACTCAAGCTATTTTCAAAAGCGCCTAGGCATGATCGCTATAAAGCTGATTAAAAAGAAAGATGCCCCAACATCAAGGCTGATACTGCCCTATTCAGAATCACAACTCCCCAGCGGTTTGCTTAACAAATTAAAAACCGAGTATGAACATACAAGCTTTTGTTTTGACATTACAATCGCCAGAAAAATGGTTGAAGCAGGCTATGGCATTGGCTTACTGCCGATGAGCGAAATTTGCTGTATAGACGAAACCAGCAACTTTAGTTATATCGACTCCCCCCACAACATTCCCGCAAGGCCAATTTACGCCCTCTGGCCACATTCACGCACGCCATCAACAAATGCCCAGTTGTTGATAGAACAACTCCAAACCAGTATTGCAAACTCACCGAGTTTACAAGGAGAGGTGTTGAAACTGTAGTTGCGAGGCATCGTAGGTCGGGCTTTAGCCCGTCAAATAACTCAATAATAAGGTTTATAAATAAACTTGTAGCAGCGATTTCATATCGCGTTTCAAAACCCTACCACCCTGTCGTCACATATTAAGACCTACATCGTAGGTCGGGCTTTAGCCCGTCAAATAACTCAATCTTTAAACCAACGATAAAGACCAAACACAAACAACATGGCCGCAATGCCAGCCAAGGCTAATTGCCAAATTTTAAGGTCATTCAACTTTGTCACTTGCGGACCAACACTCTCATTTAAAGGAATTGAAGCTTGTTTAACGGGTGCTTCGATTATCGGGCTTTTTATTGCAACTTGGCTTGTGGTTTTATTTGCATTAATTTCTGTAATAGTTGGCTTTACTGTAATAACAATATCTTTATGGCTTGCTTTTGAATTACCGCTCCAAGCAGATTCAAATAGCGCCTTTTGCTCAGCTTTATTTTCGCTACACCATACAAAATCAGCTTGCTGAATTTTCTTCGCTCTACAACGTTTTGGTAATTGATAAAATTGCCCCCAAGCTTGGCGCTTTTTATCGTCATTATATGAATTTGAATACACCGTAGAGTTATGTACTTTGGTGTTTAAAAGTGCGGTAGGGTTCGAGCGATACGTATAATTACCGCCATTACCAGAACTTCTTTTTGGGTGTTTACAGTGTCTCGCCAGCAGCGTAAAAAGCTCATCTAAACGTTGATTCCACCGTTCACCTTGCTTAGCCGTGTAGCTACGATTCATTCTTTTACGAATGCCCTCGCGCTCAGCCTCAATGTTATCGCAGCGACTTTTTGAATATTGCTCTTCAGCAACCGTGTTGAAACACGCTAGCAAAGTAGCGAGTAATAAAATCCATTTATTCATAACATTACATCTGTGTAATTTGGTAAGCCACATTGTACCAAAATTAGGGCTAGGAAAAAGTGACCTTTTAACGATTTATTTAAGTTATGTCGCGTTGGCGACGGCAACCAAAGAAAAGTAACCGCCAATCTCTGAGATGCATTTAATTATCTAAAATCCATCATTAAGTTTAATATTTTAATTTTGCATTTCGATGGTACCCTATACGCATACATGGCAGAATGGATTTCTCATGATTTTAAAAGATAAAGCACCTTCAACCTCACTATCAATCAAGATTAAAGCTGGGGACAAGCAAGAGCTAGATGTCGCATTTTATTTGCGCCGAGCATTCAAAGATCACCCACAAGTATTCGTATTTAATGATGTTAAATTTAAGCACAATAACGAATCAGCGCAGATAGACCACTTAATTGTTTATACATATGGGTTTATTTTAATCGAATCAAAAAGCATAACAGGCGAAGTTGCCATAAATGGGCATCAAGAATGGAGCCGTAGTTATCGAGGAAAATGGCAAGGAATGCCATCACCAATAAAACAAGTTGAACTCCAACAAGCCTTATTAAAAAGTTTAGTGACGAGTAATGCAGAGCAGTTACTTCCCAAAATGTTCGGTAAACTACAGCAGAACTTCGGGGGACGAGAATGGCATAGTATCTGCGCAATTTCGAGTAATGCCATAATCAATCGAGATAGCATGCCAAAGTCACTTGAAGATCGATTAATTAAATCTGAATTTTTAGCTGATAAGCTTTTAGAAATAATGAAGTTGCCTGCATCCCCCCCTAACCCACTGCACTTTTTTTCAACTAACATACGCCCATGGTTTAGTGAGGAAAGCCTATCTAAGATTTGTCAGTTTCTTTTAGCTCAGAATATTAAATCAACCGAGCAACCAGTAAACGAGGAGTCACCAGTAACCCTTAATGAACCCGAATCAATTTACAAAAGTGAAGTTAAAGAAGAAGTTTTATTAAGTGCTGAGGAACCTAGCGTCATAAGCTTAAAGTGTAAAAATTGTAGTAATGAACACACTCTTGAAGCTCGTTCAGGACGATATGGGTACTATGTCAATTGCTCAAACTGTAATACGAATACTCCGATGAAAGCACCGTGTATTAAATGTAAGGATCAGAATACGAAAGTTAGTAAGCGTAAAGATACTTACTCAATGATTTGTAATGGTTGTGGTAATAAAGCGCTAATAAAATTTGATAGTAATGTCGCGTTGGCGACGGCAACCAAAGAGAAGTAAACGCCGACTTCTCTTTGGAATCTCTCGGCGCCCCGAGGTTCACACTGTTCCCTCAATTTGAATTTATTAAATGAACGTAAACAGCGTAGATAGGCCATCCGTGGCCAAGCTACGCTTTTTACAGCATCCATGCTGTTAATTACTCATAATTAATTTAATTTCGGGTGGGAACACGGGGAAAATCAGCATTACTCTTCAAAGCTAAATATCTCAATGTAAAAAACTAAAAACTATATTATCATAGCGGACTTATAAACAACCTTTTCACCTTTAGATTCTTTAACAAGTTTCTTTGTAATACCATTCATTCTATTATATACATTAGAAGCATCATCAGGACTTAAAATATTAATTCCACTCACTTTGCTTCCTATGCCATTTATAGATGTACCTAGCTTAACACCACCAACTCCCTTACCATTTAGCCACCATCGATCATGTAAAAGGGGCTCTCTTGTAGACTTTGTACCAGCAAAGAAAATCTCTATTCTAGGGTTGCTGTCAGGGCAAATATTCTGAGACCAAAAATATTCTAGATATTCATCTAAATCCGTAAAACCACCAGTCTCCTGCATCTCCTTATTAAACTTCTCATAAACAGCAAGGCTCGTAACCACTTTAACATCAGTTGAATAATCTCTATCAATACATTCATTAATAAAGCTTAAATCTTCAAGGGAGAAGTATGGTTCTGAAATAAATATTTCCTCAACTTTACTTTTATTAAACCACCTTTTTATAAAATCACTAGCTTTTGAAACTTGCTCGCTACCTAAATCTAGAACTAATGAATCTTCTGTATCAACATTAACATCTGTAAATGTAGTTTTAATTTTATAAACTTCACAAAACAAAGTAGAGTTAGAAATAAAAGAATCAAAAATAGGTTGTATGTGAGAGATTAATAGGTTCTTTTTTTTGAAATTGTCCGCATATGCTTGTACAAAAAAGCTTAATACAACATGCAAATTATTTGAGTCAAGGCATTGTATATTTTTTAAAAAACCTAATAGCTGACTAGATTTTCTTTTTACTGCTTTATTTGCATTTATTTTAGCCAATTGATCATGACAAAATTTTGAGAAATCATCTTGCTGAAATGCCTCAAGCTTAGAAGAGCCAAAATCTGAAAAACTATCGTTTAGTTTTTCGATTTTTTTCTTTTGCTCTACGTTGTCAGCAATTAACTTCCTCCGATGTGGATCTAAATCCGTTAATGAAGTTAAGGTACTAGAAAGTTTTGAGTCTACTTCAAAAAATGAATCTATTAATTCTTTCCTCTTCCTTTCAAACTCAAAAGTATTTTCATCTGTTGTTAACAAAAGAGCATCTCTAAGAGATTTCTTTACTAAAGCTCTGTCAATTTCTTTACATGACGAGTAAATAGTTTCAATTAAGTCTATTTTTTCAATTGAAACTTCAACCTTATTAACTTTTTGAATTAATTCAATTAAAAGTTCCTTTCTCTTTGTTGTTTTCAAGTTTGTAGCCAACTCTAAAACACAACTTTCTGTGTAAACAGAATCAGCTAGATTTGATATTTTTCTAGCTCTCTCAATTAGCCCAAACCATGAATCCATACTTTTTTCATTCTTAAAATTTAGCTTCAAAGCTTCAAGGCAAATCTTGTACCCTTCATGTGCAACTCCCCCATCCATTGGCATCATATTAATTAATGCATCATAAAAACTAGGGATCTCCAACTTTTGAGTCTGCGTAAAGCTATCATTTTTACATGACATTTTTAAACTAAGTGTAAGCCTTTTAACATTACTATAAACCAGCCAATCAAAAGTAATAAAACTAGCCAAGTTAAAAACATCTTTCACTTCTATAAAAGACATTTTATAACTATGCTTATCTGTATAGTAAAAAGGTTCGAATACCATTACTTTCTCAAAAATATTGGATATTGTATTGCTAACCATTTCATTCTTTAGATTTTCATCAGAAACTAAGCCAAGATATTTATTAAACATTTCCTTATCATAATTAAAGACAACAGGAGATAAAGAATAAAAAACTAATGAGTACTCCTTACCTTCGTTTCCACAGTAAGAATCTAAGAGAGGACATATATATTTTTCAATTAAAACTCTCGCTTGGTTGTTATAATTATTATTCTGAATTGAAGATATAAGCCTTGCATACAATCTTGACTTTTCAATATTACCACTCAGCATATCAATTCTTTTGATAATTGAGCTTACATTATCTTCTTTATAGTCAAATTTAAGAATTGAGTTATTACATCGGATTGCCAAGTCAACACAACGACTATAAGCGGACTTGATCTCGGAAACATCAATTGTTGAATCATCTCTAATTTCAGAAATACAATTTCTAAAATAATTAGCAAGTCCGGCTTCTTTCTTGATTAATATATTAGCTAAAGAAAATCCTGCATTAACTTTATTCCAATCGGCATCTATTGCACTAAAAGACTCCTTTAGTTCGTTTATTAGATTATCTTTAACTTCTTCTGTTGAACCATCAACATAAGAATAAGATGTAATTAAATACGCAATAAAATGTGACTTATCGTTATTATTGATAATCTTATTTTTCAATTTTCTGACTTTATCAAAACTAGATTTCTTTATAATTTCTTTCGTTGATAGCTTACTAGCTAAAACTCTTGCAGCTCTGGTAAACTCAAAATCACTTTTTATTCTTTTTATATATTTTGAGCATTCATCAATATCAAACTGATCATTTGACAAAATATAACTAACCACTGTGTTACATATTGCTCTATCACGCCTTTCTTGCGTATTAATTTTATTACACCAAACCATTGAGGATGACAAATTTATTAAAGCCTCTTCAACTATAACATCTTTTAGTAAAGTATAGTGCTGGGCAGTAACCTTCAACAAATCATTAAATACAGAATTTTTATGTTCTTGTAGAACTCCCCAATAGTTATTAAATTCAAGCTTATGCCAAGAAGCTTGTATAGACATTATCGAACGCATTGATACTAACAAATCATTTATATTATTTTTTACATAGTTAAAAATGTCTCTATGTCTATCTGTGCAATTTTTATATTTTGACTCATATTCGGCCAGATTTAATAGAACATCAACGTAATCTACAGTTGGCCCTATTTTTTCCAGCCTTGGTAATTGATTTATTATTTTCCTGTAGTTTGACTCAGCTACTTCTTGATTTATTACATTCGTCAAAGATGAAGATAGATCACGATAAACTGTGCAATTTGAAGAAAAATCAGGAGTTTCTGTAATTAAATCTAGACTATAGCTAACTAATTCTTGAGCTCCTTCAAAATCAGGAAATAACTTCAAAGACTCAGCTATCAATCCAATTTTATCTCCGTTCTGTATCCCTAAAGACTTAATATTATTAAATAGTTTACTAAGGCTATCCCCTGCTTTTAAATCCTTAATTTTTCTCATCGAATCTTTAAATTTATCATCAACATTAAAGCTATCTAAATCTAAAGAATCTAACTCATCAGAATTTTTTAATACAGCCTCAAAATATAATCTTGCATATGCATAATCCGACTTGTTTCCACCACTTTTATTGGAGCCATCAATTTTAGATATAATGTTAAAAGATAACTCAGGAAAAATTGGGAATATAGCTACAGATATGTCCATTGCTGTTTCTATTTCTAGATGTTCGATATCGATCCCTGAATATAAATACTGTATTTGAGAAACAATATCTTCATCAGTAACCAAGTCTGAAGATTTTTGACCTGTTGCTATCATTGCCAGTATTTGAATTTTATCTTCAATAATATTAATGCTATTAGCTATTCTAATTGCAGAACTAAAATCTCCTTCTTTTAGGTAGCACTCAATTTCACTTTTTAATACGGAAATTTCCGAAACCCCTTTGAAAAGAGAGGATAAATGAGAAAATTTAATTTTATCAACATAAAAAGCTTCATCAACGGATGCATCAACACCTATTTTCAATATTTGCTGCAAAGAGTTTAAACTATTCTTATCTCTATATATATCAACAATGCTTTCACTACTAAGCTCTTTTATAACCCCTTCGTAATCTTCAACATCCCTCTTATAATTTAGAATAGACAAAATATTTTCAGAGTTTGTCTTTTTTGTAGAAATAAAATCTTTTATAAGCCCATCTAATTTAGCTCTATTTTTTGCCAGCTCAATTTTTAGGTAATCTGCCATCGCAGAACTTACTATTTCTAACAGCGTTCCATTAACCCTTATTATTGACATTGAGTTTAAAACATCTAAAAAAACATTTTTTTCAACGCCAAAAACCTCACAAATCTCAGTTATTGAAACCTTTATAGGACAGAAAACAACAAATGAAATAACCAACTCATTTTTATCTATCAACTCTTTATTAAACTTAAATTCACCCTCAATAAATGAGTCATTATGCTCGCCGTACTTATCCAATATATCGCTAACAGTATAACCTTTATCAACTAACCTTTTTATCGACATCAGCTTTTCTGGAACAGGAGGGTAAGCTCTTAAAATATCATCAACATCACATTTATCAACATCTTTGAAAAACAAATAACATTCATCATCATTCATTAGAGGAACGGAAAAGTAATCTATTGAATAATCTGCCTTTAAAAATTTATCATAAAGTTCTTGATTATTTGATGATATTAGAAATTTAAAATAACGTATATGAAATGGTAAAAAATCAATTATAGAATCAAAAATAAAATCACTTTCAATATCATCAAGACCATCAATGATAAATACAACTTCTTTTCTATTAGAGTCGCAGTATTTAGATAGGAAATTACAATAACTACTATAAGTATTTACAGATGAAAATGATTTTTGCTCGATGCCATGTCCATTTACTATCCATGAAATTTGTTCAACAATATCCTGTTTAATAAGCTCGGGATCACAAGAAAGGCTATTAAGAGGGTTTAAAAATAGCGTAACAACATCTTGCTCAAGGGATTCTGTTATTTGTGAAAGAAAAACTGTCTTGCCAATCCCTTCTTCCCCTGTTATGAAAATACATTTATTTAATTTGTTAACTTTATAAAGGCAATCTTTAAGCGCGTATTCTCTTTGGATATTAAAAATTGGTTTTTCTTTATAGAAGTTACTATGCTGATAAGGTAAGTCTAGCTTTGTCATAATCAATCCTTAATTAATCTTTTGTAATATCTCTTTTACTATTCATCACTGGAATTAGCAACCCACATAAGGTTCTCTCTATATGAAAGATTACTTCCCGCTAACTCGAACCTATCTTTTGCAAGCCAAAGTTTTGCGCCATTGCTGCTGGCAACTTGGTATGCCCAGTTGCTTACTGCAAGGGATTTGTCTACATCACAATGAAAATAGCGAGTTAGTTCATCAGTGAGCAGCTGGCTGTGACGATCTAGATTTTGATCTTGCCAACGTTCGCGGTGCAGCTGGGCTGCTAAAAAGTCACGCTTACTGTTATTACAACTTCGATGGGCGGCAACAAAGTTATGGCCTAAATCGTTAGCGTAGCGAGCAAAAGGAATAAAGTGATCAACTTCTATCGCGCTTGTGAGTGGCTTTTGACAATAAAAACACTGGCCTTTTTGTATTTCGACTAAAATTGGTTTTGCTTTATTAAGTGCTGTACGGTCAAAGCCAAATAAAAAGTCATGCAGTTGGCTTTGAGGGCCAATAAGCGCTTGGTTATGCTTAATGCTTTGAATCTTTTGTAGCCATGCATTCTTAGCTAAATAGACAACTAAATCATAAAAGCGTCTAAAGCAAGCGGCTATGCCCGCATTTAGAGTGATATAGCTTTTGCCTTTTGTGTGCGGATATAAAAAGCACTCTTCTTGTTTGGCGAGAATTTGTAAGCGCCACAACGGGCCTGTTTTTAACGTGTCTAAAGCTGCTTTGTAAGTGGTGTGCCAGTAAGGGCTTAATTTGAGTTGGCGTAAGCTACGAATATTGTTTTGCTGGCACTCATATAACACCGCAATTACTTTTGATTGCGCACCCGAGTTTTGTTTTAGTAAAGCACTTTCACCACTATGAGCAGAAGAAAATGGTACAGCATGGTGCCAATAAAGCTCTATTAACTTTTCAGCAAGCTTAGCAAGATCAATGTTTAACTCGCTAGCTTCATACATCATTGGTTGCTCAACACAAACATCAGCCAACGCATGCAATAGTGCAAACTTATAGGTAGCACTGAAATCGCCTTCCACCAGCATACGCTGAATGTAAGCAATAAAATCGAGTTGCTGCTGCATGGCCATCATCAATCAAGCCTTATGTGTACTTTTAAAAAGTGCTCTAAAGTTCATGAACTATTCCCTGTTTGCGCCTCATATTTGCCACTTATGCCTATAACGCATTGTTGTAGCTTGAATATTGGTGATTTAGTTTAGGAACAATCTAGCATGAAAAGCTATTGCAAATATAGGATTTTAGGTAGAGCTATACTCTAAAACCCATACAATATTAGGAGGGTTGCGGTATAGCCTGCTATACCGCATATAAACTACTATATCGTTCTTCTATGCAGAATAGCGTTTAGCCATGTTTCTGTGGCGCGCTCTGGGCGTTGGTCGGCGCTTTGCCAAGACTTGAGGATAAATAGATCGGTGCCTTTAATAATACTCTCAAGGGCTTGTTCGTTTAGATCGGTAAATTCGCGACCGTTGTGTTCGCGCTCGCCGTCGCCGTATTTAAACGATACATACACGATGCCTTGTGGCTTTAATGCTCGGGCAAGGTTATTAAATGCGTCGGTTAAGTCGTTTTTTGCTACGTGAATAAGGCTTGCGCAGCACCAAATGCCATCGTATTTGGCAACCTCGTTTAGCTCTAGAAAGCTGCTTACTGCTACGTCTTGGTTTAAGTATTCTGACGCCAGCTTTGCCATAGCTGGGCTGATATCGAATGCATCTACGTTATAACCACGTTCTTTAAAGATGAAAGCGTCGCGGCCAGAACCACAACCGGCATCGAGTAAAGCGCCTTTTTTTGGGATCAGCGGTAAGAATTCGTCGTAAAGTTCGTTGAGGTCTACATCGAGTGTGGCATCGACAAATGCTTGCGCATTTTGGTTGTAGTATTCGACGGTTTTGGATGCCATTTTACTTCCTTTATAGGGGCAAGATTGCTTGGCGCTAAAATACCATTAATGCAAGGTAACGCAAAGGATGAAATGTGATTTTAAATGCTAAAAATCAAGGGTTTTAGGGTAGGCATTAGAAGTTAGTTGGAGAGAAATAGGAGATCATAGTTACGAGGTGTGAGAATAAAAAAGATGATCAATTTTAGTATCGCTTGATTAAAGGCTTTTTATTTCATTTATAACTGTTTTCATTCGCTTGGCTAATGGCCTATTGCGATGATGGCATGCATATATATCTTCACAAACGGGGTGCGTTAGTGTGTGCACGTGTATTTTTTCTTGATTATGAAACGCACTAACAGCATGAGCAGGGAGTACAGTGAAGCCAAGCCCTAAACTTACTGGCTCTAAAATTAAGTTGATTTGATTCGAAAAACCACTGCACTCAAACTGAGCTATTGATTCAAACTCTGCAAAGTTCGCACTTAATAACTGTTGTGCATGATGTTTTCCATCAGGGTGATTAATAAAACCTAATTGGCAAAGTTGCTGCCAATCTATAGTTTTGAACTGGGCAGGCGTTATCAATAACAAGGGTTCATTAGCGATTTTGTGCCCTATAACCTCAAGCATTGTAGGTGCTTGGCTCATAAAACCAATGTCTATTTGATGACTCGCTATGGCCTTTTCGACCCCCGAATTAGGCGCAAATGCATATTCTATATAAAGTTTTGGGTGCTTTGATTGCAAGCTTAACAATTCGTTATAAAACTTAAGCCCACAACTTCCCGGCGATTGTATTTTTACTCGGCCTTCAAAAGGTGAATCATTTTTTATTTGTTGCTCCAAAAATTGCCATTCTTTTAGTAACTGGCTACCTCTGTTGTATAAGCTTTGGCCCTGTGGAGTAAGTGTAAATTGTTTACCGTGTCGCTCTAGCAATAAAGCTCCAACTTGCTGTTCTAGCTTTTTAATATGCTGGCTCACGCCTGATTGGGTCATAAACAGTCGCTCAGCTGTTTTTGTAAAGTGATTGACTTCGACTAGTTCACAAAATGTTTTTAACCAAACCGGATTTATCATAACAAAGTATACTTATTTGAATGTTAAATGATAATTTAACTTAATACCTAGGCGCTCGTAAACTATAAACTCATTCTTATTTAGGAGAGTTAATTATGAGTAATACATACCCACGTACTTTTTCGCATATTGGTATTTCTGTTCCAGATCTTGATGCGGCCGTTAAGTTTTATACCGAAGTATTAGGCTGGTATCTTATTATGGAGCCAACGGAAATAACCGAAGATGATAGCCCTATTGGCCAGATGTGTACTGATGTTTTTGGTGCTAACTGGGATAAGTTCCGAATTGCTCACTTATCAACGGGTGATAGAATTGGGGTTGAGATTTTTGAGTTTAAAAACCAACAAAATCCAGAAGATAACTTTGAGTATTGGAAAACAGGTATTTTCCACTTTTGTGTTCAAGATCCTAATGTTGAAGAGCTTGCAGAACGCATTGTTGCTGCAGGTGGTAAGAAACGTATGGAAAAACCACGTTATTATTACCCAGGTGAAAAACCATACCGCATGATTTATATGGAAGACCCGTTTGGCAATATTTTAGAAATTTATAGCCACAGCTACGAATTAACTTACAGTGAAGGCGCTTATTAATTAAGCCCATCAATTAGTAATTAGCTAGCCATTATAGTAAGTAACGATTTACGAAAGTAGATCGTTACTTATCATTTGGATTTACCAAAATGATGAAAAGTTAAACTTCGATGTACTTGAGTCTTTTTATTCCACTTAACATTGCGATAAAGCCAAATGTTGAGAGATGATGCAAAAAACGAGATATTTATCAATTGCCCTTACATATTTGGAGACAAACCTACCATCAAACAGTAGTGTAGGCTGACGAGCTATTTTAAAAAAATAGCAAGCGCATAAAAAGGAGTGCTTGTTCCAAACCTTTATCCCAACTAGGTGGGTAGCCCCATTTTCTGGCATTTTATTATTAATATGCCTTACTGATATTCTCGAGAATATAGTCATTATCATCATTAGGAAAAAGAAGAAAATGGTGCAGTATAGAATTGAGTTGAGTATAAACATTTTTTAATATACTTCACTCGGTTACTTATATTTTAGTAAATAAACGCGTAGATCTAGCTATGCTTTAAAAAAGTTATTATACATAGGCTGAGTACAGCTCCGATAATAGAAACCAAATGGATTGCACCAATAATTTTATCTAATGTTCTTGTGTACTTTGCGACAAAACGGCCGTCAAACATAGGCGTCGGTATACGAGAACGTTCGAAAAACATTGCGAATATATAAAATGAAACACTTGCACCAATTCCTTTATCCCAACCAGGCGGAGATACTCCATCTTTTTCCATATGCTTATCTATATACTTAACTGATACTCTATAAAACAGCACTCCTGAAGCAAAAGTAACTACTGTAAATACGAGTAGGAAGTAGAAAATAAAGATTTTAAAGTCCATTTCGCTAGTTCTATTTTATTTAGACTGTATCTAAATACATGGCTGTAAACACACTAATTGTAAGCCCTGCCATTGTGAAAAGGTGCAAGAATGCTAAAACTTTATCTACCGGCCTTGCATGTTTTGCTATAAAACGGCCATCAAAAAGAGGTGTGGGTAATCGCGAGCGTTTAAAAAATATTGCCATAGCGTAAAAAGGGGCGCTAGCGCCAACACCTTTGTCCCAAAGCGGAGGGGTAATATTATCTTTTAGCATTTTTTTATTTATGTGTTTGATAGAAATGCGTGCAAGTAAGACCACAAAAATAAACGCTAAAGCCATAAAAATGAACATACTTGCCAGAGCAAACTTATCTATACTAGGCATTATAATAACGGCTCTCTGTCATAAATTTTTTCAGTTAGCGACTTCACTTTTTCGTTCACAAAAAACGATGATTTAAATTCTGTATATAAGCCAGTTCCTATAGCTACAACCCAAACATCAGGCGTTAGCATGAGAAGTGTGCTTGCTGCTAACTTGTGGTGTTAGTTATAACAAAACATATTCTAATAAGACCATAATTGAAATACTAAGAATAAAGCCAAATGTAGAAAGAAGATGTAAAAAAGCGAGAAACTTATCAATTGGCCTTGCATGTTTGGCGACAAACCTACCATCAAATAGTGGTGTAGGCTTACGAGCTCTTTTTAAAAAAATAGCAAGTGCATAAAATGGAGCGCTTGCTCCAAGCCCTTTATCCCAACTAGGTGGGGAAGCCCCATTTTCTAGCATCCTATTATTAATATGCCTTACTGATATTCTCGGGAATATAACAGTCATTATCATCATTAGGAAAAAGAAGAAAATGGTGCAGTATAGAATTGAGTTGAGTATCAACATTAAAACAAATCTTTCATCAAAGGCTGCCTATCATATATGTTTTCTGTTAGCTTTTTGCTTTTTGTATTAACCGCTAGGCTCATTAAAAAACCAGCACCTAACCCAACCCCTAAAGCAACCACCCATCCATATGGGGTTAACATTAGAAATGAAGATAGGGCCGTGGTGACTGATGATGCTGTTATGATACCTGCAAATGTTGAAGCCCCAAAACTAGCTAACTCTGTAGATAAACTTCGCTGCCAGTCCTTATTGTTTTTATAGTCGTTGTAAACTTTGTTCGCTCTAAATGCACCATCAAGTAAAATCATGCCATTGCCAAGCCAGCGTCCGGTATTTTCAATCCGCTTAATTTTATTGAATTCAGCGGTGCTATTTATATCGAGCTTGGCAGAATGCCTTGCTGATTTAGCTATATTGATTCCCCGATTCGGATTAGACCAAACCGTGCCACGACGGCTTGCACGGTTTACACTCATAAAACGTTGCAATTCTGCACGAAACTGACCGTTCAGCTCTTTGAATATACTGAATGCTTTTTGTTCTAATGCAACCATATGATACTTGGGCATTCCTGATTTATGAGCCATACGAATATCTCTTAAAGCGGCTTCATATTTGTTGGCATAGGTGGCGAACTTTGAGCTACGAGCCTGAATTGATGTTGCTCCAGACCCAACTATTCCATGTGTATTTTCAGACAAAAATGGCATAACTTGGTTTTGAAAATCAGAGATTGCCATAAGCGTTTCACTGCCAAAATCGCGAAGCATATATGCAATGTTTCTGCGGGATTGCGCAGGCAATAAATCGAATTGACGAACTATACTTTGCTGTTCATTTGTAGGCGGAGTGTAAGAGTCAGAGTATTCTCTTCGCCATATATATGGCGTGCCTGAAGTGATAACTTGATTTTTTATATGGTTATTGTCTTTGGTAAAGCTGTCTTCTTTATCTTCTTTACATTTCACAAATTCAGCGGTTACTGAATCAATACAAATTCTAATTTCTAAAGCCATAAGTAGTATCCATACTAACTAATCATCCTTATTTAGAGGTTATCTTCATCACTGTAATGAGTCAATGAAGAATAAATAAAATGGGTACATGTTATGTGGCAAATGATTTTTGCTAATAGTTAATGATTCTCTCGTTCACTTATCTTTGTGCGTGACGTTTTGAACCACTGAGGGCACCGAGGCGCTTTGCGCTGCACAGAGAGACAAATACTCACAAAGAGGATAAGAGACGTTGCGCTTTAGAGGTTTCATATCGAGTAGCAGCCTATTTAGATCACTCTTTGTCTTCTCATTCACTTCTCTTTGTGAATAAAAATATTGGAACCACAGAGGGCACCGAGGCGCTACGTGTTAAGCGCTACGCAGAGAAAGAGAAAGACAAATACTCACAAGACACTTCACTTTAAAGAAGTACACTTTAATACCTCCTTGTCTTCCTCTGTGTTCTCTATGTCCTCTATGTCCTCTATGGTTAGAGAAGATCTAATATGTCTATGAAAACATACGTAAAGTAAATACGATAAACCCTCATTGTTTTCTCATTAACTTCTCATTGTGCATAAGAATATTTGAACCACAGAGCACATAGAGGCGCTTCGCGCTTCACAGAGAAAAACAGATACTCACAAAGAGGATAAGAGACGCTGCGCTTCAGAGAAGTAAGTTTTTATACCTCATTATTTTCTCGTTCACTTCTCTCTGTGAAGAAAGAACCTACAGTAAATAAATGCCTGTTTGACGCTATGTAAAACGGCAGCAACATATTTTCTCTATAGTTTTATACTTTTGACTCAACAACATTGCACAATTGATAATTTACTAGCACTATTGAGTTATTAAGACTTCATTCAGAGGTGCTAAATGCACAAAGAGCAAACTCAATGTCAGCCAACAGGTTGTAAACATTGCGAAGACCATTTAGCACTTGGTTTTGATTTTACAATGGCTTTTCAGCCAATCGTTGATTGCACCGATAAACATATTTTTGGCTACGAAGCATTAGTTAGAGGCCTTAATAATGAGTCGGCTTATTCGGTCATTTCGCAAGTAACCGACGAGAATCGCTACACATTCGATCAACTTTGCCGTATTAAAGCTATTTCACTTGCTGCCCAACTGAAAATTGATTCAATCGTGAGCATTAATATTTTACCTAATGCAATTTATAAACCTGAGCGTTGTATAAAAACGACACTTGAAGCTGCTAAGCAATATGATTTTCCGGTAGAACAAATTATGTTCGAGTTTACCGAGGTTGAAAAAGTTGAAGATACTACACATATCAAACGTGTAGTTGATTATTACCAATCTTTGGGGTTTATTACTGCGACCGATGACTTTGGGTCAGGTCATTCTGGGTTAAATTTGTTGGCTGATTTTCAGAGCAATATAATTAAACTCGATATGAATTTAATTAGAGATATACACCTTCACAAAGCAAGACAAATTATTGTTAACCATTGTATAGCCATGTTTGAAGAGCTCAATATTGTTGCTCTTGCAGAAGGCGTAGAAACAGTTGAAGAATACCAGTGGTTGCGCCAAGCTGGTGTTAGCTTAATGCAAGGCTATTTTTTCGCCCACCCTGGGTTTGAGAGCTTGCCAGACGTTGACTTTAGTAAGTTGGATTAAGTGGTTATAACGAGAATCGAATTTAGACAAGGCAAGAGCTGTCAACCTTCAAACGCGCGAAACAATTTTCACGCCTACGTGTAGCAGCGGATTTATCCCGCGTCATAATCTAGGTTTTAGGTGCTAGGTTCTAGGCGCTTGGACGCGATGTAAAGTCGCTGGTTTCTCATAACTTTACTCTTTTTCGTTGAATTCTTGCTAACCTAAACCATTCCCGGCTAAAGCCAGTCCTACGAATTCCATGCTTGAAACTTGCTAACTTCTTTTAGTATTTAGTCGTATTTATATTATAAATTTTTATTTAGGATGCTAGGCTGAATATTCTTTAAGCATATTGAGAAAGGATAATGATGTTTTTACGCATACTGTTAGTCTCAGCACTTGTTTTATGCTCTTCTGCTAACTTAATCGCAAAAGAACAGCCTCTTAGTTTTGATGCTGAATTAAGCAATTATCAATACGACTTACCCGTTCAATTTTTTAATTTTTCATCACAAAATACGCCATTAAAAATGGCTTATTCTTACCTTAAACCAAGCAATAACATGCCAACCGTTATACTGATGCATGGTAAAAACTTTAATGGCCATTATTGGACCAATACTGCCAACTACCTTAATAGCAAAGGCTATGGCGTATTGATACCGGATCAAATTGGTTTTGGTAAATCGTCAAAGCCTGCTGATTATCAATTTTCGTTTGCTGTATTAGCCAATAACACTCATCAGCTAGTGTCATCTTTAAATATTGAAAACCCTATTGTACTTGGCCATTCAATGGGCGGCATGCTGGCAAGTCGTTACAGCCTGATGTTTTCTAGCCAAGTTAGTAAACTTATTTTGCTAAACCCAATTGGTTTAGAGAACTATTTAAATTATGTGCAATACAAAGACACCGATTTTTTCTATAAAAATGAATTGGCTAAAACACCTGATAAGGTTATTGCTTACCAGAAGAAAAACTATTATGACGGTAAATGGAATGACACTTACGAGCAATTAACCCACTTTATCAGTGGTCAAATTCAAGGCCCTGATCACAAGCAGGTCGCATGGGTCAATGCTAAAACCTACGATATGATTTTTACGCAACCTGTAATAACTGAGTTTGCTCAGTTAAGCATGCCAGTGTCATTAATTATAGGCACACGCGATAGGACTGGCCCTGGCCGCAATTGGAAAAAAGCAAATATTGACTATGAGCTTGGCCGTTACGATAAGTTAGGCAAAGCCGCGGCAAGTATGATCTCAAAATCGCAATTAATTGAATTAGATGATATTGGCCACTTACCTCACATCGAGGATTTTGATCGCTTCAAAGGCGCTTTAGACAAAGCTTTATCATTTTAATGTTGCTCGCGCGAAACAAGTTTCGCGCCTACGTGTAGCAGCGGGTTTATCCCGCGTCATTAGTCAGGGTTCTAGGCTCTAGGACGCGATGTGAAATCGCTGCTACAGACTCGCATCTTTTAACTTCCCTTTCCCCTTATCGCTTTTATCTAGCAATTTTATCCACTTTTAGTACCGTTTTTGTGAAAAATAACGACTTATTCATTGATGTAATTACAATTTATATGTAACTTGTGTCGCCCATTTCGCTACGCACTACTATAATATTAAGCGAAATCAACATTTTCATACTAAATACTAGGGATACACAATGAAAAAACTTCCTATTGCATTGGCTCTATGTGCTGCTTTTGTGTCTGCAAACACAATGGCAGAGGTTCGCATAAACGGCTTTGCTTCTATTGTTGGCGGTAAAGCCCTTGACGACGACGCAACGCTTTACGGCTACGATGACGATATTTCATTTAAAAACGAAAGTATGTTTGCATTGCAGCTTTCTGCAGACTTACAAGAAAAGCTAAGCGCTACGGCACAAATTGTGGCGCGTGGTAGTGATGATTTTGATGCTGAGTTCGAATGGGCTTATCTAACTTATGAGTTCAGCGATGAGCTTCAAGTAAGTGCTGGTAAAATGCGTGTACCTTTTTACCGTTATTCAGACTTCTTAGACGTTGGTTACACTTACCGCTGGGTTCGTCCACCGCAATCTGTTTATAACCTTCCGTTTTCAACGTATGAAGGTCTTAGCCTGTTACACAACACACAATTAGGTGATTGGGATTCAACCGTACAAGTTATTTACGGTAGCTTCGATGGCAACATTGCTGTGGTATCGGTTAATGGCGATACAGAGCTTAATGATATTGCTGGTATCAATTGGACAATGAGCTATGACTGGTTTAGCGCTCGTGCTGCATACTTTGTTGCAGATACAACAATTGATATTGAAAACGACACCGATGCAGGTGTTGCACTTAATGGCCTTGAGCAGACTCTTAGAGCAGCCGGTTTTGTTGATCAAGCCGATGATATTGCTGTAAACGAAGATGATGGCTCTTTCTTCGCTGTGGGCTTTTCAATTGATTACAACGACATTCTATTTGATGCTGAATACACTGAGTTTGAAGTAGAAAACAGTGCTCTTGCTAAACAAACTCAATACTACACGTCTATTGGTTACCGTATGGATGAGTGGATTGTGCACTTAACTTACGAAAATAATGACGACAAACACGATAGCAACCGCTACAACGCGCTACCTGCAGTACCAGCTTTAAATGCGGGTATTAATCAAGTGCTTGAGGGCGTGAAAGCAAAAAGCAACGTGTATACCATTGGTACGCGTTATGACTTCCACCCATCTGCTGCTTTAAAAGTAGATTTCAGCCGTTTTAAAGATGACATTTCAGATACAGAAACCGACGTTGTAGCTGTTGCTGTTGATTTAGTTTTTTAATTGGAGTTCATAATGAAAAAATTGTTAATCGCGACAGCACTAACGCTATGCTCGCACGCTGTACTTGCTGATGTTGCAGTTATTGTGAACCCAGCAAATAGCAGTGCTATTGACGAAGGTATGATCAAAAAGATTTACCTTGGTAAGGCAAAGTCGTTTGATGATGGCACAAAAGTAAACCCAGTAAACCAAGATGGCACCAGCGTAAGCGATGAGTTTAACGATAAGGTGGTTGGTAAATCGAGCAGCCAGCTAAATGCTTATTGGTCAAAACTGGTATTTACAGGTAAAGGTACTCCACCTGAGAAACTAGCTAATGATCAAGCTGTGATTGACTTTGTTGCAGGTAATGCTGATGGTATTGGTTATATCGATGCAGCAAAAGTAACTGATAAAGTTAAAGTGGTTGGTACTTTTTAAGTTCGACTACGGTTAATAAAAAACCAGGCGATGCCTGGTTTTTTATGCGCTAAAATTACTCGACTTTAAATTTAGCTGTGGCGTCGAGTAACGAATCAGAGAGGTAATGAAGGTTCTTCGCTACATCACGTACTGCCGATAATGAATCCATTGTTTCTTCAAACGACATATGCATATTCGTCACGTTATCAACTACCATACTAGCAACAGATGTTTGCTCTTCGGTAGCTGCGGCAATTTGCGAATTCATACCGTTAATTTCTAATATCTGTTCAGAGATTTTATCAATCGATTGCCCTGTATTTTCAGCGGCCTCTGCATTATTTGTAGCCATATCTCGGGCTGAGTTCATTGCATTTACTGCATGGCTTGCTGCTGTGGTTAATGTAGAAAGCAGCTCTCTGATTTCATTCGTCGACTGCGATGTTCTTGAAGCAAGCTCACGCACTTCGTCAGCTACAACCGCAAAGCCTCGGCCTTGTTCACCTGCACGTGCAGCTTCAATCGCAGCATTTAACGCGAGTAAGTTAGTTTGTTCTGCAATCGAGGTAATAACGTTTAAAATTTGCGTCACATTCTTGGTGTCAGTGGCCAGTTGATTAATAGTTGATGCTGCTTGATTTATCTCTTCACTTAGTGTTTTTGATTCTGTCACAGAACGCTGTATTTGCGTTCGACTTTGCTCAACTTCTCGCTCGGCTGTTTGCGCAGCTTGTGATGCATTTGCTGCTGAATGAGAAATATCAGCGACACTCTGGCGCATTTCTTCCATTGATTGCTTAACTATTTCAGCATCTGATGTTTGTTTAGTTGTGGCACGCTCGGCACGCTCCATGCCTTGTACAAGTCGTGTTGAGTTCTCCATTAATGGCTCACAAACCGCTATAACCTCAAGTACCGCAGCTTTTAACAGCTGTATAAACGCGTTGAAGTTAATCGAAACTTGACCGATTTCATCTTTAGCGTGTACTTCAAGTTGTGTGCTTAGAGAGCCTTTGCCGTCTGCTAATAGGCGTAAGTTATCTGCCGCTGCGCTGGCCGATGAACCGATTCCACGGGCAATCCAAATTGAGGTAACAACCAATAAAATAAGTGATACTACAGACACTACAAGCATTAAATTTAGTGCGTTGTCTGAACGCGCTTTGGTTGCTTGTACAAGTTCAAAAAAGCGATCATCTGCGCGGGTTTGTGCTCGTTTAAAGCCAGCTAGAACGGCCTCATACTGCTGCGTTTTTTGCTGTGCTTGTTGCTGAATTTTACTAAAGTCAGCGGTGCCGTCGATCATTGAAGTTGCTATGCTTGACGAGGTTTGTGCATAAAGCTCTAATTGTTTTTTGGTATCGGCATGCACGTAGCTGTCGTTGATACTGATGATATTTTGTAGATTTTCATTAATCGTTTTATACGTTTGCGCTGCACTATCAACTAAATCTGACTCACCAAATGTTACCGCTTGAGTGTATAACTCATCTAGTTTTTCGAGTAGCGCAACGTTTGCTGAAGTGAGTTTAACGACCTGATATGATGACTTTTCCAGCTCGTCGAGCGAGATCTTGTTGTCATTCATGGCTATAAAATTGGTTACTACTATGATCACGAATGCCGTAATGGCAATACATGTTATGGCGTGTATTTTTTTTGTGATGCTCAAGTTATTGAAAGAAATACCTGCAGACATTGAATCCACCTTTGCTGTCATATTACTTAGTATTATCGCCCGATTTCCCTAAAGTATTAACTATATTTATATATTTTCAGGTTTTTTTCGTAATTCGTTCAGTTTGTGGAAGTCTTGTAGAAGGTACTTCAGTGCCGAACCAAAAATAATGAGCTTTCAACCTTCAACTCTCAGACGCGCGAAACAAGTTTCACGCCTACGAATGAAACATGGGCGCTAGGATCTGAGTTCTAGGCGCTAGGACGCGATGTGAAATCGCTGCTACCTCACATCTCGTTACTCGCACCTTTCCCCTCGTAACTTGAAACTCGCTAACTTAGTCATTTCCCGGCTAAAGCCAGTCCTACGGGGAAACATTAGGTTTTAGGGCGCGATGTGAAATCACTGCTACCTCGCATCTAGTAACTTGAGATTCGCTAACTTAAACCATTCCTGGCCAAACATTGTCGTAACTTTACCCTTTCCCTTGCAACTTTCTCTTTTTTAATAGCGTTATTAAGGGCTGAACTGTATAATCCGCGGCCTATTATTTACCCTATTGCTTGTTTATTTTCGCAGTTGCTGCGCCCATAACCCTGTCAGTATTTTTCTAGGAATAATTCGTTGATTTCAACCGCAAATATCACCATGCAATTTGGTGCAGAGCCTCTGTTTGAGAACATTTCAGCTAAATTTGGTAACGGTAACCGCTATGGCCTAATTGGCGCGAATGGCTGCGGCAAATCGACCTTTATGAAAATTCTAAGTGGTGCTCTTGTGCCAACGTCTGGCAATGTGTCGATTGCGCCGGGTTTAAAGCTAGGTACGCTAAGCCAAGATCAGTTTGCGTTTGAGCAATACACTGTGGTTGATGCGGTGATCATGGGTGATGCAGAACTTTGGAAAGTTAAACAAGAGCGCGACCGTATCTACTCACTACCAGAAATGAGTGAAGAAGACGGTATGAAAGTCGCTGAGCTTGAAAGCATTTTTGCCGAAATGGATGGCTACACAGCAGAAAGCCGCGCGGAAGAAATTTTGATCCAAGCGGGTATTGAGCAAGGGTTTCATTACGGCTTAATGGCAAACGTTGCGCCGGGCTGGAAGCTTCGTGTGCTTTTAGCACAAGCGCTGTTTGCAAACCCTGATATTTTACTTCTTGATGAGCCAACCAATAACCTTGATATTCATACCATTACTTGGCTAGCTAACGAGCTTAACCAGCGTAAGTGTACGATGATTATTATCTCGCACGACCGTCACTTCTTAAACTCGGTATGTACACATATGGCCGATATCGATTACGGTGAGCTACGAATTTACCCTGGTAACTACGAAAAGTGGATCGAAGCTTCAAGCTTGCAACGCGAACAACTACTTGCTGAAAACGCAAAGAAGAGCGCTGAAATAGACGAGCTACAAGAGTTCGTAAATCGCTTTGGTGCCAATGCATCAAAAGCAAAATTAGCCAGCTCTCGTGCTAAGCGCATGGATAAAATTAAGCTTGATGAAGTAAAAGCATCAAGCCGTATTAGCCCGTCACTTCGTTTTGACGAAGGCAAAAAGATGTATCGCCAAGCATTAGAGCTTACTAAGCTAGGTCATGGTTTTGATGGCGAAACTCTGTTCAGCGGTGGTGACTTATTACTAGAAGCCGGCGCTAAGCTTGCGGTTATTGGTGAAAACGGTGTTGGTAAAACCACCCTATTACGCTGCCTAGTGAATGAATTACAAAGTAACGAAGGTGTGGTTAAGTGGTCTGAAAATGCCAGCATTGGTTATTGCCCACAAGATAGCAGCAAAGACTTTGATAACGACTTAACTTTATTTGATTGGATGTCGCAGTGGCGCACCGCTAAACACAACGATTTAATGGTTCGTGCTATGTTAGGCCGTTTATTATTTACCGCAGACGACGCTAACAAAAAAGCACGTAACTGCTCGGGTGGTGAAAAGAACCGCCTATTGTTTGGTAAGTTAATGATGCAAGACATCAACGTGCTCATTATGGACGAGCCAACCAACCATATGGATATGGAAGCCATTGAAGCACTCAATAACGCATTAAAAGATTACCAAGGCACACTTATTTTTGTGAGCCACGACCGTGAGTTTGTATCGTCATTAGCTACTCGCATCATCGATATTAAAGATCAACAGCTTATCGATTTTCAGGGAACGTTTGACGAATATATGGATCATGTCGCGCAACAAGCGCAATAACCCCCTCTTCAAATAGGTGAGCAAGTTTGCTCACCTATTTGTTTACGTTCAGTTACATAATACCTTTGACTGACTTACCTTATTTGGGTAATTTGCATTTCTTTTACACAGAAAACAACATTTTAAAGGATGTAAATGAATAAGCTACTTAGCGTATCGGCACTGACTCTGGCTCTAACAGCCTGTGGTGGCGGGTCATCAACAGACAAAAAGCCAGATGCAGAAGCGACAAAAAATACCGCCCCTACTCTATCTGGATCACTCACACTCTCTACCAAAGCACTTGAATCAGCCAACTTAGTTGTTGATATTAAAGATGAGCAAAACGACAGTGTGACAACCACGATTATTGATAAGCCACAGTGGCTAAGTGTCACGACCAGCAGCAATCAAGTGACTTTTAATGCTGAGCCGAGCCTATTTGAAGTAGCTAACCATTCTTTTACTGTAGAAGTGTCTGACGGTAAGGCAAGTAATCAATACACTTTAACCGTAAATGTCGCTGAAAACCGTGCAGCATGGCAACCTATTGAGCTTAGCAATAACGAAGTGATAGGTAACTGGCAATCAAGCGATGGCAGTGTACAGTTGGTATTTGCTAGCGAAGATGCAGGTGTAATCGCTCAAAATGGTGAGTTAAGTCGTTTTGAATGGTCGAACCCTGATGTCATTGCGTTAAATACCCAAGCGATTGATTGCTTGCATGAGTGTAATCAACAAGCCTTACTTGAAATGGAAGTGTTGGCTAAGCGCGATGATGCTATTCGTGTTGAGCTATTTAATGTTTCAACCGATAAAGGCGAAGTTGTCACCCTTTATAAATCAAATGCAGAGTTTAGCTCTGAGTACTACGCTGATGTGGATCAAAGCTCGTTCCACTCTGTTAATTATTTAAGTACAACGGGCGAGGAAAGTTACTTTGAAGTATCGCTAGCAAGCTATATTCCAACGGCTTCAGGAAGCACTACGTCGTATACTTATGCTGACTTTTCGGCAACGTTAGAGGGTAAAGCATTAAAAATTAACAGTGATACATTAGTTACGACTCAAAACACAAAGCAATTTAGTAACCTTGGTCATGAAGTAGATGTCGCATTTGATCTTAATCTAATTGATGCAGAAGTTATTGCTCAGTTTGATGACTTTTTAGTGCTAAAACTACGTCATGTTTTAACTTATAAAGATGAAAGTGCACAGAATATTATTAATGAATCAACCGAACTGGCTGAAGCTCTGCTAGAAAAAACATCGATTAGCGCACTTCGAAAACTTACCCCTGTTACAGTTCCTGAGCTGACAGTAGGTAAATCATATACTGGTCGTTTAAATAATAAAAATTCAGATACGGGCGAAGGTTTAACGTTCCGTTATGTACCCACATTTTTTACAATCACTGCAGCCGACACAGCAACGGTCACATTCAATACACCTAAAAGTACTGACTCATTTAAATGGCATTACAACTTAGACAATAACGGCGAAACCGTTAAAGTAATGGGTAATGGCCTAGAAACGAGCTTACAATTTTTCACTCAGCCTGATGGCAAAATGATCATGGCACGCGAGCGTAATAAAGAGCAGCGCCAAGCTCGCTTAGGGTATGAGTTCATAGAAGTAGTTGATGATTCAAGCATCACACTCGATGACTATAAGCATCTATTTAGCTACTTACGTCAAAATTATACCAGCAGTAGCCAGAAAATATACTGGTATATAAATGATGATGGTAAAGGCAGCTTCTATTATGCTGACCAATATGGCCTTGAAAATAGAGCTGACTTTACACCAAGTAGCTATTGGCAATTAGAAGCTGACAACAGCATTAGCTTTGCAATGATGTCGCAGTGCCCAAATGCAGTTGATTACGCTAGCTGTAAAGATGAAGTATTAGCAAATCAAGAAGTTGCCTATTCATCATTATTTAATTTCAAAATTCTTGCTAAAGACGGTAATAAATACCTTTTTGACCGCCTGTTTTGGCAAAGTACGTATGCTTACAGCGAAAGAGAATTAAAAGAGAGTATTTTTCAAAATAGCTATTGGTTTGGGATTGAGAAATAAAGTAGCTTACAGCGGTGCGCGAAACAAGTTTCACGCCTACTTTGTAGCAGCGGGTTTATCCCGCGTCATCAGCGAGTTCTGGGCGCTAGGACGCGATGTGAAATCGCTGCTACTTGTTCGGCGTTAAAACGCCACCTACATCTCGTCACTTTCCCCTTGTAACTCGCTAACTTCTCTAAATAAAAAAGGCCACACAGTTAAACTGTGTGGCCTTTGTACTTAACGGAATTTTAAATTAAATGTCGAAGCGGTCGGCGTTCATTACTTTCACCCATGCGTCGACAAAGTCTTTTACAAAACGTTCATTGTTGTCATCTTGTGCGTAAAACTCTGCATAAGAGCGAAGGATTGAGTTTGAACCAAACACTAAATCAACGCGTGTTGCTGTCCATTTAGTTGCACCTGTGCTGCGCTCAACAATATCATAAAGACCCTTACTTGTTGGCTTCCATGTGTAAGCCATATCGGTTAGGTTTACGAAAAAGTCGGTGCTAAGTTTGCCTACATTATCTGTAAACACGCCATGCTTAGAGCCGCCGTGGTTAGTGCCAAGTACACGCATGCCACCAACAAGAGCGGTCATTTCTGGTGCTGTTAAGCCCATTAATTGCGTACGCTCTAACATTAGCTCTTCTGCTGATACCGCGTAATCTTTCTTCAACCAGTTACGGAAACCATCATGAATTGGCTCAAGTACGTCGAACGAGTCTGCATCTGTCATCTCGTCTGTGGCATCACCACGACCCGGCGCAAATGGCACGGTGATGTCAACGCCCGCTGCTTTTGCTGCTTGTTCAACCGCTGCTGACCCACCAAGTACAATTAAATCGGCGAGGCTTACTGGTTTGCTTAAACCCGCTTTCACTGATTCCAGTGCGCTTAATACTTTAGCTAAACGCTCTGGCTCGTTACCTTGCCAATCTTTTTGCGGTGCTAAACGAATACGAGCACCGTTTGCACCACCGCGATGGTCTGAGCCACGGTAAGTACGCGCACTATCCCATGCTGTTGCGATTAAATCTGCTTGGCTTACACCACAGTTAAGTAGCTTGGTTTTAAGTTCGCTAATTTCGCTGTCAGATAATGTGTAATCAACCGCAGGGATCGGATCTTGCCAGATCAGATCTTCGCTTGGTACATCGGCACCCAAATAACGTGATTTAGGGCCTAGGTCACGGTGCGTCAGTTTGAACCATGCGCGTGCAAACACATCACTAAAGTATTCAAAATCATCGTTAAATCGCTCGATAATTTTACGATAGGTTGGGTCCATCTTCATCGCCATATCGGCGTCGGTCATGATGGGGTTTAAACGAATTGATGGATCTTCAACATCAACTGGTTTGTCTTCTTCTTTAATATCGATTGGTTCCCACTGCCACGCACCTGCAGGGCTCTTCTTAAGTTCCCATTCGTAGTTAAGCAATAAGTAGCAATAACCGTTATCCCACTTAGTTGGATGAGTAGTCCACGCGCCTTCGATGCCCGAGGTCATGGTATCGCGGCCAATACCGCGTGAGTTGTGGTTGTTCCAACCAAGACCTTGTTCAAACACATCCGCGGCTTCTGGCTCAGGGCCAACGTTTTCTTCGCTACCATTACCATGGGTTTTACCCACGGTATGACCACCAACTGTAAGTGCGGCAGTTTCTTCGTCATCCATTGCCATACGGGCAAAAGTTTCGCGAACTTGTTCTGCTGTTTTAAGTGGATCAGGGTTACCATTCACCCCTTCTGGGTTTACGTAAATTAAGCCCATTTGTACCGCTGCTAATGGGTTTTCCATGGTATCTGGTTTTTCAATATTCGAGTAACGCTCGTCACTTGGTGCTAGCCATTCTTTTTCAGCGCCCCAGTAAACGTCTTTTTCAGGATGCCAGATATCTTCACGGCCCCCCGCGAAACCAAAGGTTTTTAAACCCATAGACTCATAAGCCATATTACCGGCTAGGATCATTAAATCGGCCCAAGAAAGCTTGTTACCGTATTTCTTTTTAATTGGCCAAAGTAAACGACGTGCTTTGTCTAAGTTTGCGTTGTCTGGCCATGAATTTAATGGTGCAAAGCGTTGGTTACCTGTACCGCCGCCACCGCGTCCATCCTCTAAACGGTATGAACCCGCTGAGTGCCACGCCATACGGATCATTAAACCACCGTAATGGCCCCAATCAGCTGGCCACCATTCTTGGCTTTCGGTCATTAAGTTTTTTAAGTCGGTTTTAACGGCTTCAAGATCAAGAGATTTGAATGCTTTAGCGTAATTAAAATCTTTGCCGTAAGGGTTCGTTTTGCTGTCGTGTTGGTGAAGAATGTCGAAATTGAGTGCGTTTGGCCACCAGTCAGTATTTGATTGAGCGGTGACAGTGTTACTACCATGCATTACTGGGCATTGGCCCGTTTTTCCATTACTCATTGCTTGCTCCTCATAAGCTTAAAATACGACGAAAGCTAGTTTACTTAGCATCATCATAAATAAAGATTTCTATTGGTTTTGAATAACTAATAACTCAAAAGTTCCTGTTGTTTAAAACTATAGGAGCACTACATAAATAAAGCTAGATCTTGAACATGGTTTTAAATCGATTGATTCGATAGAAAAATACGATTTGATTCATTTTACAAAACAGTCCATTTTATAAAGGTCTTTTTACTGCGAGTAGCCCTTATGAAAACAATTAATCCTGATGTTGCTAGACAATTAAGCATTAACTTTTTTATCGCCAATTTACCTATTTTAATGTTAACAGGGCTGGTAGTTGCTTCGCTTGTGGGGTTAACGTTTAGAAGCTCATTATTGTTTTGGCTGACGCTATTGGTTACACCTTTAAGCATTAATTATTTATACTCGAAAAAACGCATAAAGCAGTTTTGCAAAAACAACAAGTGCACCGATATATCATGTCTCGCTAAGCAAACTGATTAATTTTTAATTTTATTACCCAGTCACCAGATTATTTAGCCCTCAACTTGTATAAATATTAATTAGTTATGCGAGTTTTATAGGCAGTTTAAAATTAACTGTCATGCCATTAGAAGGTGAACTCGCAGCACTCACTTCACCTTGTAATGCTTGCGTTGCAAGGTTATAAACGATTGACATTCCTAATCCACTTCCACCTGAGCCGCGCTTCGTAGTAAAAAAGGGCTCAAACACTTTATGCAAAGTTTCTGTATCCATGCCATGGCCATTATCTTTGTAGCAAAGCAAATAAACACCTTGTGCTTCGTCAATATTAACCGATATGTTTATTTGGTTGTCTTGGCGTCCAACAAAACCATGAACGCAACTATTATTAACCAAATTCATTATGATTTGACTCAAAGCTCCTGGGACTGTGATCAACTCAAAGTCATCGACACAATTCACATTTACACTGACGTTATGGCTACGGGTTAAAGGCATTAAGCTGTGTAGAATGTTTTCTAAGTAGTCTTTAATGTTGGTTTCTAATAAATCGAGTGAAGATTGATCTACTGCCGTTTGTTTAAAGTCGCTGATTAATTTTGCTGCTCGCTCTAAATTAGTGAATGATATTTTAAAACATTCGTTTAAATGATTAATACTCTCTATCAGCGCAGCCTTAGTTAACGTATTTGACTGTATAAGCTTATCAACTTCAGAGAGTTTGTCTTTTGCCGAACTGTTTGCAGTCACCGCGATACCTATTGGCGTATTAACTTCATGTGCAATTCCAGCAACCAGATTACCCAATGAAGCCATTTTTTCTGCTTCAATTAGTTTTTCTTGCATCTCGGTAAGTTCAGATAAGGTTTTCTCGAGCGTTCGAGTGCGTTCAACAACACGCTCCTCTAGGTGCTGATTAGCGCGTTCAAGCTCTGCGTTTATACGTTCATTTTCTTGTGCTGATAGCGCTCTGCCGTATAGATCTGCTAATGCGCCTATAAATGAGCATTCATCTTCTGTCCAATGTCGCTCACTACCAATGTGCTCACAACAAAATATACCGATCATTTTTCCTTTATAGCGAATTGGTGCATCGAGCATAGCGCCAATATTAAGTGGTGTTAGGTAGCTTTCGCTAAATTCGTAGGTAGCAGGATCAGTATGCGCATCAACCGCTGTTATTGTGCGTTGCGTATCAAGTGCTTTGAAATAGTCAGGGTATGCGTCCCGGGGAAGCACTAGCATTTGAATTTCTTTACCATTTTCTCTGTCGAGTAATAAACGGCACTCTATTGCTGTATTTTCTTTATTAAGTAACCAAATGCCGGCACGCCCGATTTCGAGTCCATCGAGTACAGCATTAAGGATTAGCCGTTCAGCTAATTCAACATTTCCACTATCGAGATCAGACGAAATTGATACACCATAAAGCAGTTGTACTAGTTGCTGGCGCATATTCTCACCTTTTAGTTTTAGTATCCTTTAAGTTTAGACGAACAAACTCAATATCGCATATAGATTAATTTTTTTTAGAAACTCTTTAAGTATTAAGTAGTTGTTCAGATAAAAATGAGTATATTGTACCTAACTCCTGTTGATACCCCTTACGACTTTATGTTGTTTAAGCAGTTTGGCCAGCTCTCCCCCGAGCTGGTTTTTTTTGCCTAGTCCCTAGTGCTCACGCATGTTACAGTTACCTCAGTAATCACCAAAAATTAATATGTTATGCGTTATACCCTAATTTTAATCACTTTTTTAATGAGCTTTAGCCCATTTGTAGCAGCTCAAAATGAGCCACAAAACCGCCCAGCATTAACTGAAGCAGAGCAACAGCAAGGACTCGATAAGCTTCAAGAACCTATGTATAAACCATTGTTAGAGCGCTATATTCTTGATGAATTAAAAGCGGTGCGCCAAGACCAACAAAAACTACGCGAAGATGTGACAAAACAAGTTGCTCATACACAACTTGATACTGCCGACCGTGCATTAACTTATACAACCGACACCATTAATAATGTGTTTTTCATTATTACCATTACCGCTTCAATCTTGGTCTTAGTCGGTTGGAATTCCCTACGTGATGTGAAAAATAAAGTAGAAGATATTGTTAATACACGCGTGAGTGCGATTACAAAAGAATATGAAGAGCGCCTAAAAGTACTCGAAGAAAAACTACGTGAGCGATCTGAAGAGATCTTATTAAACCAACAAAAGATCTCAATCACCAATGAAGTTCATTCTTTATGGATGCGTGCCAATTTAGAAAGCGATGTTGCGAATAAGATTGAGATTTTTGACGAGATCTTAAAACGTAAACCAGAAGACGTAGAAGCCATTGCCTATAAAGCAGATGCTCTGTTAGAAATTAACGAAACAGGTGAGGCTATCGAGCTTTGTAATCAAGCATTAGAAATTGATAGCGACTACGGCTACGCATACTGGCAACGTGCTTGTGCCTATGCATTACTACACAAACACGCCGATGCAATGGCTGATATTCGTATGGCTCTTGAATATTCTCCTAACCTACGTAACGAGCTATTACACGAAAGCGCGTTTGCCAGCCTACACGACAACGACAGCTTTAATTCGTTGTTAAATGAATCGGCATAGCCGAACCCCATGTAGCAGCGGGTTTATCCCGCGTCATAGGTACTAGGGTTTAGGTTTTAGGCGCTGGGAGATGTAAATCGCTGGTTTCTAGTCTTTAGAGGTCAGATATTAGATATCAGCCGAAATGTGGGATTATTAAGGTCGATTGTTCTTCTCAGCATTCGACCTATTCACTTTCCAGGTAGGTTGGGTCGAGCGGAGCGACACCCAACATATAGAGACGATCAGACGCGCGAAACAAGTTTCACGCCTACATGTAGCCGCGGGTTTATCCCGCGTCATAGGCGAGTTCTAGGTCCTAGGCGCCAGGACGCGATGTAAAATCGCTGCTACCTCGTACCTCGAAACTCGCTAACTTTACTCTCGCTAACTTGAACCCACTAACTTAATCCCCCTCTATTGCAAAAAAACCAAATACCGCTAAACTAATCATTAAGTATCTAATGATTAAAAAAGTAATCAATATGCGTTCTGAACAGGCTGCAAAAATGGCACAAAAGCTGGGCGATTTGATACGCCAGCACCGAACACTTCATTATACGCAAAGTACATTTGCGAAAATGATTGGGGTATCACGTTCAACTGTACAAAAGTTGGAGCAAGGTGATGTTGTGAAAAGTGACATTCTTTTTGAAGCGCTGGTTGTACTTAACTTACAGGGATCGCTTCTCGATGAAATAAATGAATTAGCGGCCGACGTAGGTGGATACAATGCTCGCCAACGCAAACGAAATTCACCACAGGAAATCAATGATGACTTCTGAGTGCTATGTTTTTATAGATGGTTTAGAAGAAAAACCCGTTATCTGTGGTTACTTTAAATTAGATAATCAATCAGGTCGCGGTGAGTTCAACTATGGTAAGAGCTATTTAGCCCGAAGCGATGCCTTTGCTCTAGATCCAATACATCTGCCATTAAAATCGGGGATTTTCAGTTACAGCGCAAACAGAGGTGTATTTGGCGTATTGAGTGATGCAGGAGCTGACTCGTGGGGGCGCAAGTTAATTCTTTCGCTTCATACTACAAAACCCAAAAACGAGTTAGAATTTTTATTAGCTGGGTCTGGATATGGCGTAGGAGCGCTTGTTTTTAGCCTCTCGCGAAGTGCCTCAAAGCATAAAACTAACAAAAACACCTTGTCTGATTTAGCCTTGCTAGACCAAGCTAAAGATGACTTGCTGGCGAATAAAACAATTTCTGATGAAGCTAAGAAAGCATTTGAGTTTGGCCAAAGCATGGGGGGAGCTAGACCAAAAACTTCTATACAAATTGACAACAAACTCTACTTAGCAAAATTCAATCGCCAAGATGATTTATTCAATCTAGTCAGAGCTGAACATGCTGCAATGAAAATGGCGGAACAGCTTGGTATTCGAACGGCTCCTACCTTTATTCATAAAACACATACCGGTGATGTGCTACTTGTTGAGCGGTTTGATGTTAGTAATGGGTTACCAACACACCACTTTTTAAGTGCGAATAGCTTACTGCAAAAACCCAAAGTTGCTATGAGTGATCTTTCAAGTGACTACTCATATGGTCAATTAGCTGAATTTATAAGGCATCAAACAATGCAAAATGCAGGTGATGCTGAAGAGTTGTTTAAGCGAATGGTGTTCAATGCGTATATTGGTAATACAGATGATCACACTCGCAATCATGCATTCCTATATTCATTTTCACAAAAAAATTGGCGATTAAGTCCAGCCTATGACATCACTCCAATAAACAACTCAAAACAACATGGTCTTGGCTTTGGTGATGATGGCCGTTATGCAAGTAAAAGCAATTTTTTATCTCAGGCTAAGCGATTTGGGTTAGCAAATTCAGCAGCAAAAAACATCATTAAAGAGATTGAAGAATATTGCAAAGATTGGCCGACTCACTTTAAACATTTTGCAGACGTTAGTGATGAAGATATCACCCGTTTAAAAGGTGTAATTCCTGAAATTAATGAAGATTAATAGCGCGAAACAAGTTTCACGCCCACATGTAGCAGCAGGTTTATCCCGCGTCATAGGCGCTGGGATTTAGGTTCTAGGACGCGATGTAAAATCGCTGCTACCTCATATCTCGAAACTCGCTAGCTTGAACCCACTAACTTTCACCCATAAAAAAAGAGCAGCTGGGCTGCTCTTTTTCTAGCGGAAGAATAACACTTTGGTTATTTTACCATTTTCTATTTTATAACTAGTGACAAATTCAGCTCGCTTATCAACCACCTTAGGGTCTTGTGAACAAGTCTCTGATAGCTCATGGTCAATCACAATATTTCCATGCACAATTCGTTTAATTGGAGACGATTTTATACATTTAAGCTTTTTAAACATGATGCCATAACGAGCTATAAGCTTTTCTTTCCCTGTGAACATTAACTCATTTGGGAATGTGTAAAACTCGACGTTTTCATCATACATTTTAATAAATGCATCAATATTACGAGCATTATATGCTGCTATTAATTGCTCAATTACAGCGATTGATTCTCGTGACTGACGCGCTTTTTCTTGTTGCTTGGCTGTTAGCGCCTCTTTTGCTTGCTTTACGGCCTTTTCAGCCTCATCAACTGCTTGCTGCTTTTCTTCAACTGTTTTTGGTTGCTCGGCAGGTGTAGGCGTTTGAGTACCGAGTACTTTACTATCATCAACTTCTGCGACCTCTTTCTTAGATTCAGAAATTACTTTTTGCTCTGTTACTGGCTTTTCTTCAATAAACTCTAAACTAGGTACGTCTTTCTTTTCGGCTTTTTGTTCATGGCTAGTTTGAGGCTCGGCTTGTTCAGTGGTTTCTTCACTAGCAAATGACTGCCAAGAGAATAATAAACTAATTGCCAAAAATAACGGTTTCATACTTTTCCTAAATACATCATGCCTGATTTAAGGCGTTAAGGTAGCAAATTCTCACAGTTTGGCATAGTTTTTTACCAATATTGCTCAACGGTGATCTGCCCAGGCTCACGACGTCTGTTGCGGCTAAAACCAAGCTCTAACAAAATGGCCGTGGTATCTTTTACCATTTCTGGATTACCGCAAATCATGAACTGTGTCGAGTCAGGTTTAACAGGAAGCTCTACTACATCAAATAAGCGACGGTCTTTTATTACGTCAGTGATCCGGCCATTAAAACCGATTGTGGCTGACTCTCTGCTGACTACAGGTGAGTAGTAAAGATTTGGGTACTGCTGCTGTAGTGCTTTAATGCGCGCTTGATAACTTAAGTCCTCATTAAAACGAACTCCATGCACTAAGTGAACATGCTCAAACTTTTGCCACACTTCGCCCTGCTCTAATATTGATATAAAAGGCCCAAGCGCAGTACCTGTACTCAGCATATAAAGCTGCTCACTGCTTGGCACTTCATCAAGGGTAAAAAAGCCTGTCGCGCGGCGCTCTATAGTCACTGAGTCACCCGGCTTTAATTGCGCAAGTTGTTGAGAAAGTTGACCGTCTTTAACATTAATCAGATAAAATTCGAGGTCGGGATTATTCGGCGCATTAACATAAGAATATGCACGTGCAACCCGTTTATCACCCACTTGCATAGCAAGCTTTGTAAACTGCCCTGCTACAAATGGTTCAACATCGGCATTAACAATTAAGCTAAATAGTGAGTCGGTCCACCATTTAACATCTTTAACTTTAGCTTCAACCCAATTAGACATACACATCCTTAATTGTTGTTCCTCTACTAAAAGTGGCAACAATTGCTTGAATTTTCAAGTTTTAAGGGGCGGTTGCGAGCATAAATACATAGTCATAAAAAAAGCCGCATAAATGCGGCTTTGAGGTTAGTCTCACTTCACTTTGGGCGTGTTTCCAAATTTCAGTGAATACGTTACCAAGGAACTTATTTAAATTGATTCCAAAGCAATTTTAACCATTTCGTTAAAGGTGCTTTGACGCTCTTCACTTGGTGTTGCTTCACCAGTGATTACGTGGTCACTTACAGTAAATAGTGCCATCGCTTTTGCGCCGTATTCAGCGGCTACGCCGTACATGCCAGCTGTTTCCATATCAACAGCAAGTACGCCTAGCTTGTCTAATTCTTGATAGAATGTGTTATCTGCTTGGTAGAATGTATCTGTTGTAAATACATTACCTACTTTTGCTTCAATGCCTAATTCTTTTGCTGCGTTTACGCCGTTAAGTAGTAAACCGAAATCAGCAATTGCGGCAAAGTCGTAACCACGTACGCGCGCACGGTTTACGTTTGAATCTGTGCTTGCACCTTGTGCAAAGATAACGTCACGGATTTTGATATCGCTACCAATACCGCCACAGGTACCAATACGAATTAGATTTTTAACGCCGTAACTAACGATCAATTCACGGGCATAAATTGACATTGATGGAATACCCATCCCAGAACCCATAATACTCACTGGCTTACCTTTGTAGGTACCGGTAAAACCATACATATTACGAACGCCTGTTACTTGTTTTGCGTCATCTAAAAAGTTTTCAGCAATGTATTGAGCGCGAAGCGGATCACCCGGCATTAATACCGTTTCTGCAAATTCGCCTACATTGGCGCTGATATGAGGAGTACTCATTATTGGTTTCCTTTTTTGTTCGCTAATAGCTTGTCGTTAAAGCTATCACCGTATTCAAGTGCAGGAAGATTAAACCACTGGGCAAGGGTTTGACCTATGTCTGCAAAACTAGCTCGTTCTCCAAGCGGGGTGTTTGTCATTCCCGGTTGGTATGCAAGTACTGGCACGTATTCACGTGTATGGTCAGTGCCTGCTGCTGTTGGATCACATCCGTGATCGGCCGTGATAATTAACACATCATCACTATTTAGCTGATTTAAGATGGTCGGTAGGTAATCATCAAACTCTTTTAATGCTTTAGCATAGCCAACTGCATTACGGCGATGACCGTACTTTTCATCAAAATCAACTAAGTTTGTAAAAATCAAACTATGGTCAGGTGCGCTTGCGATTACTTCTGAGGTTTTCTCAAGCAAGTTCATTAGCCCTGGCGCTTTGTATTTTTGGGTGATGCCTTGGTGCGCATAGATATCGGCAATTTTACCAATACTGATCACTTCACCGCCGTCTTGCGATAATTTATCAAGCAAGGTTGGCGACGGAGGTAACACCGAATAGTCACGACGATTGCCTGTACGGGCAAAATCGTCACGGCTCGAACCCAAAAATGGCCGCGCAATCACTCTTCCTATGTTCATTTCATCAAGCAGCGCCCGTGCGATTTCGCAAACCTGATAAAGTTTCTCCAGTCCAAATGATTCTTCGTGCGCGGCTATTTGAAACACGCTATCAACTGAGGTGTAGCAAATCGGCATACCGGTTTGCATATGCTCTTCACCTAGCTGTTCTAAAATGGTCGTTCCTGAGGCATAACAGTTACCTAAAATGCCAGGAATCTCTGCGCGAGCAATTAGCTCATCAACAAATTCTTGTGGAAAACACGGCTGTGTGTTTGGGAAATAACCCCAATCAAATAACACAGGTACACCGGCCATTTCCCAGTGTCCTGAAGGCGTGTCTTTACCACTTGATAACTCTTTAGCGTAACCCCATGCGCCAATAGGTGCTTGGCGGTCACTGACTAAACAAGGTTCTTTACCTGCGGCTTCGCATGCATCAGCTAAACCTAAACGGGTAAGATTAGGAAGCGATAAGTGCTCACCAGTTTCTTCTGCATAGGCTTTAAGTAAATGAGCGAAGGTATTTGCACCTACGTCACCAAACTTTTCTGCGTCAGGTGCTGCGCCAATTCCTAGGCTATCTGCCATTAAGATGAGTGCTCTTGCCATGGGTACCTCGTTATCAATATGTGAATACTTTATATGCTCTTTGAATTTTTGGTACAGGACATAAGTCCTGTTTCATAAAACGGAAACATTATAAATTTGCATTTCTAAGCGAAGCAAAAGAGATTAATCGTGTCTTTTTTGCTATTGTGATCTACCTAACAATGTTTCCTTCTGTGTGGGCGAGAACTTTAGTGACACGAACAATTATAGCTATTGCTGGCGCATCTGCGTCGGGCAAGTCTCTTTTTAGCAAGACAATTTATAACGAATTAGTCAATGAGCTTGAACCGGGCGCGATCGCAGTGATCGAAGAAGATGCTTATTACAAAGACCAGTCGCATTTGCCGTTTGACCATCGAACGCAAACCAATTACGACCACCCTGATGCTTTCGAGCATGAGCTTTTGCATGAGCACTTACTTCAATTGCGCGCTGGAGAATCAGTAGACGTACCAACTTATGACTATGCAATGCATACCCGAAGCGATGAAACGCGTCGAGTGGCACCTGCAAAAGTACTTATCGTTGAAGGTATTTTGCTACTGAGTGATCCGGCACTTCGAAAAGAATTTGATATTAAGGTGTTCATTGATACACCGTTAGATATCTGCCTTATGCGCCGTATGCAACGAGATATGGAGCAGCGTGGCAGAACATTACAGTCCGTTGTTGATCAATATCAAGCGACAGTGCGACCTATGTTTTATCAGTTTATTGAGCCATCTAAGCACAAAGCTGATCTCGTAGTCACACGCGGCGGTATGAATCGCGTTGCCATTGATATAATTAAAAGTAAAATAAAATATTTACTGCAACAATAACAACGGGAAACAGTCAGTATGACAACATTTATGAGCTTAGTAGGCATTGTTGTGCTACTAGGCATTGCTTTTGCGGCTTCAACGAACCGTAAAGCAATTAATTTAAGAACTGTAGGCATCGCCTTTTTACTTCAAGTGTTAATTGGTGGCTTTGTCTTGTTCTTCGAAGTGGGCAAAAACGTACTGGCAAGTATGTCGCGAGGCGTCTCATCGGTTATTGGTTATGCCAATGACGGAATTAGCTTCTTATTTGGCTCACTGGCATCGCAAGATACCCTAGGGTTTATTTTTGCGATACAAGTATTGCCCGTTATCGTGTTCTTCTCAGCACTCGTTGCTGTGTTGTATCACATCGGGGTGATGGATTGGATAATCAAGATTCTAGGTGGTGGCTTACAAAAGCTATTGAAAACCTCGCGCCCTGAATCGCTTTCTGCAACCGCCAATATTTTCGTTGGTCAAACAGAAGCACCATTGATTGTTAAGCCATTTATCGCCAGCATGACTAAGTCAGAGCTATTTGCGGTAATGGTAGGTGGCCTTGCTACCGTAGCAGGTTCTGTTATGGCAGGTTACGTAACAATTGGTGTAGAGCTTAAATACTTAATTGCAGCCAGCTTTATGGCGGCACCAGGTGGTTTCTTAATGGCAAAAATGATTGTGCCAGAGACCGAAACACCAAAAGAAGATTTAGCTGATTTAGACGTACAAGAAGAAAAACCGGTAAACGTAATTGATGCTGCCGCATCAGGTGCCGCAAACGGTATGCAACTAGCACTGAACGTAGGTGCGATGTTACTTGCTTTCGTAGCACTTATTGCACTTCTAAATGGGTTATTAGGCGGTATTGGTGGTTGGTTTGATCATCCAACATTAACGCTACAAGAAATTTTAGGTTACGTATTCGCTCCAGTTGCATGGTTATTAGGTGTACCTTGGGACGAAGCAGTAATCGCAGGCAGTTTTATAGGTCAGAAGGTTGTAGTTAACGAATTTGTTGCTTACCTCGACTTTATTAATTATCGCGATACGTTAAGTGCGCACACACAAGCGATTGTCACATTCGCGTTATGTGGGTTTGCTAACTTATCATCGATAGCAATTTTACTAGGTGGATTAGGCGGTATGGCGCCTAGTCGGCGAAAGGATATCGCACGCTTAGGGCTCAGAGCAGTGTTAGCAGGATCTATGGCTAACCTCATGAGTGCAGCAATTGCAGGTTTTTTCCTCTCGCTAGCTTAGAAACTTAATGAGATGAGCCGTAGTTGCAAAACAATAGGATAGGACTTTAAGGGGTTAAAGGTCTATCTGACTTGAACGATACTTCACCAAGGGCCGCAAGGCCCTTTTATCGTTTTATGTGCTAAGATTTATTTACTAAATCCTTTTAAGTGCATAAATGAACTATTTTAGAATTTATATACTAACCTTTTTCTTAAGTTGGCCAGCCCTTTGCAAGCCGACCCTAACCGTTGTTACCGAACTATCACCGCCCAATCAAACCTTGATCAATAACCAAGTTGCTGGTAAAAGCACTGAATTAGTAAGAGCTATTTTTGCCAAAGCAAACTTAAATGCCAATATAGAGCTCTACCCTTGGGCCCGTGCTTATAATATGGCACTAAAAAAGCCGAATACTTTCATTTACAGCATGGCTAAAACTCCAGAGCGTGAACATCATTTCTATTGGATTGGTGAAGTAGCCACCTATGAAATGGGCTTTGTGAAATTAAGCGAACGCCGCGATATAAACATCACCTCTAATGAGCAAGCCAAACAATACAAGATAGCAGTTCAGCGTCATGACTTAGCAGCACAACGCTTAACTGAGCGCGGTTACACTGTTGTGTATACTTCAGACATCAATAAGTCATATCAGTTGTTGATGTCGGGGAAGGTTGATTTAATCATTGACGATAAAAACTATATCGCCGCTATGGCTAATGAATTAGGCCTTGATGAATCGCGCTTACACTTTGCCTTTGCAATTGATTTTTTAGCGATGAAAGGGTTCCTAGCTGCAAACAAAAATACTAACCCACACCATATCAATGCATTAAAAAATGCGTTTGCTGAGATTCAGGCATCAACGCTATATAGTCAGGTCATGCGAACAAATAGGCCTTAAGTAAGAGCAAGAAAAATTCGTTATTTGCTACTCTGAACAACCCCCAGTGCCTTTTACACTGCACCATGATAGTAGTACTCAGCTACCGATAGCTTCAACGGCTAACGATGACTAATAAAAATTATTTTGTATTGGTATTACTATATTGCTCAATAAAAAAGTCTAACTTACCCTGAGCAATTAGCTTTTCGTAACTTGATTGCAAACGTTCAACTACATCGATGGGTATGTTTTTATTTAATGCTAAATAATTCCCTAATGTATCGTTAAGAGGAAGCTCAACTAGCTTAACGACTTCTCGTCCAGGGTGCCCGTATTGAGTTAGCTGATAATCAAATGATAGATCTGAACCAATAATTAGCTCGATTTTATTTTTGAAAAATAAATTAAGACACTCATAACTATGACTCACTTTCAGCAAATTTTTACCATCACTAAAACCAATTGTTTCTACAAATTGCTCATAGATACTATTACGCACAACACATAGGCTATGTTCTTTTACCTGGGGTAGATCAAGTGGATTAATACGCTCATTTGATTTTAATCTATAAAAGAAATTTCGCGATGAGGCCAACGGCCCTACCCAGTTAAATAGCTTTTCTCTTTGCGTAATTCGGGCTGTAGAGACTAACCCTGACAAGGGCTGTTGTTGCGCCAAGTGGAATGCTCTTGACCAAGGTAAGAGCTCAAAATTGCACTTAATTTTGGCATCGATGCACATGGCCTTAACAAACTTTAAGTTAATACCCTCTAAATGCCCTTTATTTGAGAAGTTATATGGCGGGAAATGCTCGGTGTAAATGGTGACACTTTCTTTTGCAAACACTACAGGTGCAAAGCTTAGGCACGCTAACAACAAATATTTTAAAATAATTAATACACTCTAATGACACAGCTGCATTAAATATAGAAATATTAACTAGTCCAGTCAATTTTTAGACATAAAAAAAGCAAGCCGTAGCTTGCTTCTTCTCTATTTTACTTTTCAGTAAAATTATAGCGGCTTGATGTTGTCCGCTTGAGGGCCTTTTTGACCTTGTGATAGAGTGAACTCTACACGTTGGCCTTCAGCTAAAGTTTTGAAACCTTCAGATTGGATAGCGCTGAAGTGAGCGAAAACGTCTGGACCATTTTCTTGCTCGATGAAACCAAAACCTTTAGATTCGTTAAACCACTTAACTGTACCTGAAACAACGTTAGACATAGTCATATTCCTGATATAAAAAATTAAATATTGCCCGTAGTGGGCGGGTGTAGCAAAAAATCAGATGGAACTTAAAAACTTCAGGACGGTACTACAAGTATTACTTATACAACAACGAAATAAAGATTTATTAATTACACGCTTTTTAGCTACCGCTCACTATATAGAGTTGCCAGAATATGTCAAATACTATCGTTTGCTAGGCTATATAAACAGGGCACTTAAGCTACTTTAAAGTAACTAAAACAGTCCTTAAAACTCAAACTCAAGTGCTAAACGAAAGCTGTGATCTTTGCCCGATTGACTAAGTTCACTAATAAAACCCGCTTCCCATTTTAACTGGCGTTTAGGGCTAAATCTGTGTAGCCCAATAAAGCCTGGACCAACCCCAAAAAAGTCCTCTCCCGCATAGATTTCTATCGATGGTTGAAAGGCTGAACGATAGCGATAACGGTATTGTAAGCGAAACTCGCTTTCCCACTCGTTTGCAATATCAGCGCCCCATTCATACACTAAAAATGCGTTCATAGTCAGGCTTGTACGGCCAAACTCTTTTTCCCATAAAAACCCAGTTGTTGCTTCGTATGCATCGATATTATGCTGCTTTTCAAGCTCAAATAACGCTCCCCAATCGGCCCATAAACGGCCTTGCTCAACCAGCTGCCAACGTAACTCAAGCTCATACGAAGATAAGCCAAAATCACCGTTATCATCTCGTTCGCCAACTAAGTAGCCCTCAAGACTCATGGTGTCGTTAATTGCGCCACCAAAGCCTGCACGCTGTGCAAGGACATTACCGTTATCGGTTTGCCGAGACACTAAACGCCACTCGACCTCACGTTCAAACGGCATCACATAAGGGTGATATACTTTATCAACCACCATGCCATCTGCCTGCGCGACTTGGCTGACACTTGCTAACAACAAGCAACTTAAGCTAATTATTAAGAACCGCATACTGGCTCCTCTGTCTTTTTAATTTTTAAAACGCGCGCTAAGGCAATAAATACTACAGCAGCAATAACATACACCCAGAGCGCAGTTTTACTCGGCGTGGCTTCGTAGCCCACTAAGGCTTTTAATACGCGCCCAAGCTCTGAGTTTTCAACTAAAAATCCACGCCAATCTAAATAATTTGAGGTCACGTCTAGTAAGTCGACCTGACTTGCTAAATCGAGAAATATCAATAACTTTGCTGTTGCATTAAAGGCAAGCAGCACGACTAAAGGCTGCACACCTGCACGTCTGACGATACTTTCCAGTAAAAAGAACAATAACACACCAAAACTAATACAAATGCCCACACCTAAACATGTACCGAGTATCAATGGCTCAGCGGTATCTTTACTGTGCCAAAAGCTGACCAAATAGATCATGTAATGGCTTAAATACAAGGTCATGGTTGCAATCAAGGCCAGTGCAGCCGCCGTTTTTCGATGCTGACAACTCATTAGTGCAGCGACAAAAATCATTATACACAGCAGCATTTGTATGAACTCTAAGCCTCGGTGATCAAATAACTGACTCAGCCAAGCAGCGGCTTGTACAAATACTAAGCTCATCAGGGTACCAATAACGGCATAAATACTCAGCTGGCGCTGACTTAAAGGCACGATCAAACTCAAAAGCACAGCTAAAATAACCACAGGTAAAAGCTGATTAATGCTCATTAATAAACTAGTTATCAGCATCATTCACCTCCGTAGCCACGACAGTTCCTCTGGCTGTATTAGGCGAAAATTCTCCAAAAAAATCATAACGTCCAGGGCTGAGCGGTCCGATATAAATGACACTCTTACGACCTGGGTAGAGCACTTTTTCACGGTTTAAGTCAAAGCTATCGAACTCTTCTGGGGTATCATCTTGGTTTTCGATAACTAATCGCAGCTTTTTATTGGCAGGTACTGTTATTTCAGCGGGGTAAAACAAATGATCTTTTAAAATCAGCTTGTACTCTTTGGCATAGGCAAGCCAAGACGACATACATAGTAGCAGCATAGAAAGCGCTAAAATCCATTTATTCACTGACATCTCCTTGCATAAAAGAGACACTCACTCGCAAGCCACCAAGGTGACTATCTGCTAAAGCAATATCAGCATTATAAATCGAGACTATGTGTTCAACAATGGCCATACCAAGCCCGGCTCCTTGTTCACCTGATGGATGTTTATCACCACCCACACGGTAAAAGCGGTTAAAAATGCGCTGTTTTTGAGCTTCATCAATACCTGGACCCGAGTCATCTATTTGCCAAATAAAACGATTATTTTCGGTTTTCAGCGTAATACAAATTTCTCCCATAGCTGGGGTATATTTTATGGCGTTACTCAGTAAATTGCCAAACAAAGTAACTAAGGTGAATTCGTCACCGGCAATGATAAAATCATCGCCATCAATGCTTATGGTATGCTCTTTTTCGTCAATACGATCATAAAGTTGTGCAACAACTTGTTGGCTAATTTCTAACACCGACACGGGGCTAAATTGCGCTTGCCATTGCTCTGGATAAGTACGCCCCAAAATCAGCATTTGCTCAACGATATTGTTCAGTTTATCAACGCCTTTTTCCATCGCATCAAGCTCAACACTCTCAACACCTTGAGCCACTAAATTATGCACATTGATTTTTAAACTACTGAGCGGGGTACGCAGTTCATGGGCCGCATCAGAAGCAAAAAAGCGCTCTCGTAAATAGGCACTTTCAACCCGTTTGAATAGATCGTTTAAGCGGCTTATTACGGGTTTTATTTCTTGCTCTGGGGTTTGCCAAGGGATTGCAGTAAAGTCATTTGCTTGACGATGTTTAAGTTGATTTGATAACCGAGTTAGTGGCGCAAGCCCTTGTTTTACAAACACACTAATAAGGAGGGCAAGGATAGGCACACTCCACAACAGCGGCGTCATGGCCGATAGAATCACGGTTTCGGTTAGCGCCACACGTTTACTCAAAGGCTCAGCAATAAGCACCCGCTTATTACCTTCGCATAAGCGATACACTTTGACGCGTTGCCCAGCCAAGTTCTCAACACTAAACCCGGTTTGCCACTGACTTTGATTGCTAGGGCTATGCTGCAATGATTTTGAGCTTGAGGCCAAGCTGTCATCAACCCAAACTTGAAATAATAACTGCGGTAAATCACTCGTATAAGCTGGAGTTTCTTTACTGAGTGGCTGCTCGATTAACACATGTGCCAGCGTTACCAGCTCGTTATCGAGCAGTGCTTCAGCCTGATTCATACTTTCACGGTAACCTTTAGTAAATGCCAAAAAGCAGGTTAAGATCACCATAGACAATATAAGTAGAGTCAGCCTTTTACGAATTGACACTAGCGTTTACCCACCACATAACCAATGCCGCGCAAGGTTTTAATAAACTCTTTTGGGAATTTTTTACGCAAGTGATGAATGTGTACTTCGATGGTATTAGACCCCACCTCTTCGCCCCATTCGTACAGTTTACTTTCTAACTGCTGTTTTGATTGCACGCGACCTTGGTTTTCTAGCAAGGCTTTAAGGAGCATAAACTCTTTGCGCGGCAAGTTTACTGGCTCACCTTGAAAGCTCACGGTAAAAGCGGCGGTGTCCATTTCAACATCACCGACTTTTAAAGTGCTGGTCTGAGCTTGGGTCACACGCCTGCTGGCAACCCGAAGACGTGCAAATAATTCTGCGGGATCAAAAGGCTTTGCTAGGTAATCATCAGCACCTAAATCAAGCCCCATGACTTTATCATCAATACTGCCCCGAGCCGTTAAAATCACCACGGGCAAGTTTTTACGATGCTTTTTGATGTGTTTTAAAATGTCGATGCCATCACCGTCTGGTAGTCCTAAATCAAGGACTACCAGCTCAATTTCATCATTTTTCAGCCATTGCATCGCTGACTTAACGGTCGAACTATGTTCAACACTGTATCCTTGTTGACGTAAAGAACGACACAGGCCTTCTGCCACTAAGTGGTCGTCTTCAACGAGCAATAAATGCATAGTTTATCTCTTTATTTTTTTCTCTACCTTAGCCAATAGCTTAGTAATTTCTTGTTGGCGGTAAAGATCTGCTTTTGGTCTATCAGGGCGTGCTGGCGCTTGCTGTGCAACCAATAAAAACTCTCTAGCTGATTTATACTTGCGCTCGTCATATAGGAATGACGCATATAAATAGTTGCTATCGATACCACGCGGGTTTAATTCAAGCGCTTGCTTAAACAATTTTTTCGCTTCATCGTCATCACCAAACCCAATTGGCCAACCAGGTACTTTACCGTATAAGGTTGCAAGGCTCGTGTATGCTGAGCCATCAAGCGCTTTTGGATCTAGGCTTAGCGCTTTTTCAAATTGTGCTTTCGCATCTTTTGCAAGACCTAGCGCGCCTAAACCTCCTTTCGCCCCCGCATAGCTCGATAGCACAATACCGTACCAAATATGGCTGGCTGCTTGCTGGTCGTTCGCTTTTGTAAACTCTGCGGTTTCGCTCGCTAATTTTTCGAATGCATCTAACTGCGCATCGTCAACTAATTCGTAATTAACCACTGCCCACTGCTTTTGCACCGAACTTAAATCGCTATTAAAGTCGGCTTTTGCAGGCACAGCCATGATAACACCTAACATCATTAGGGCTTTTAAATTTAGTTTAGTCATAATCATTCACCTTAATCAATTTAGTTGGCAAAAAAACTTTTAATTTTAGGAAGTTGTTTTGCTATTGCGTTATCAACAAGTGATGGAAATGCGCCGTTAATACGGGCAAATAATGTTTCTGGAAAACCAATAAAACGACGTCGTTTTTTTGATTTAATTAAATCTATTAATGCATCAGCCACTTTTTCTGGCGGATCCATTGTGTTACCCAGCTCTTTGTTCATCGCACGTACTTGCGGCGAATTAATTGCGGTGTCAGTCGCACGAGGCGCTAAATACAATACTTTGACATCGCTGTGGCTGAGCTCTCTAGCAAGGGCTTCGGTCATCCCTCTTAGGCCAAACTTGCTAGCGCAGTACAAGGTTTGATATGGATAACCAATGCTGCCAAACGACGAACCAATATTGACAATCGTGCCTTTATTGCGGGTCACTTGTGGTAAAAACAGCTGACATAATTTAATAGGCACATGCAGATTAATATTTAACAGGTGATCAATTTGCTGCTCGCTAATTTCACTAAACCCCTGCATTACATTAACGCCTGCGTTATTGATTAGTAACGTTGCCCCGCCAATTTGCTGAGCAAACTTAGCAAGGTCATCGCGAGATTCACTGTTACTTAGGTCAGCCTGAAAATACTCAGCATCATTGCCACATTCCAATTGCAGTGCAGCAAGTTGCTTCACATTTCGACCAACAAGTAATAAACGCCAACCTTCTTTTGCAAGGCGAAGGGCAATAGCACGGCCAATCCCCCCTGTTGCACCGGTTAGCACACATACTGGGCTACTCATGCGCTTTGCTCCAAGTCAGCCTCGCTAAAGAAAGGTTCTGAATCGAGGTCACGGAAAATATTGCCGTACAATTTATAAAAACATTTTGCGGCGTGAATGATGGCTTGCTGGTCGTCCTCGTTATCAATTTTGTTCATGAGGTTTTCGAAAAACTTCACATGCTCAATATCCAGTGCACCGTGCGAAGTAAGGTAGGTAAACGCCTTTTTAGGTAAGCCTACAGCCTCACGAATTTGCCCTGCTGCATTATCGGCTAATGCAATCGAAGTACCTTCAAGCACATGAACCATGCCAAAGAATGCTAATGGGTTTCCGCGATTAATTGCATCATAGGCATACGACACCATTAATTCGGTCGAAAACTGTGGACGAGAATGACGCACTTGCTCTTTATCAAAACCACAGGCTGCAATATCGTTTAGCACCCATTCTTGGTGGCCTAACTCTTCTTCGATGTATTCTGCAACAGCTTCGCGCAGCCACTCTTGTTTATCGCTCAGCTTTGCACCGACTGCCATCAACAGTGGTACTGTGTGCTTAACATGGTGATAAGCTTGCGTTAAGAACGATGCATATTCACTTAGGCTTACTTCACCTTTAAAAACGCGGCCAATAATCGGCGCAGCTAAAAGGTAGTCACGCTCTGTTTGTGTTTCGGCTTGTAATGTATTGAAAAATTGACTCATGCTCGTCGCCTCTTGATAAAGTGCAGAGATCTCTGCAGCAAAAAATTGATTGATAACATCGCGTTTTGGGCGACTATTGCTGGTTAATAAACCTTGCGTGTGGCTCATAGGCTCTGCCATTCGATGCCATTTTCTGATTTGTGCGTATTCGGGTAGTTGCGCGTTTTGTGCCGTAATATGGGCAGCAAGTTCAGTGTCATTCATCGCTTGGTTTGCATAGATAAGCGCAGCTAAAAATGCCTGGCCTTCGCCAATCACCACCGCTTGTTGTACCTGGCTGTGGCTAAGTAATAACGACTCTGGCCATTCGGCGCTGATATTGCGCCCAAAGCTGGTGATCAGCTGATTTTTCAAGCGGCCTTGTATAATCAAGCGACCTGCTTGCTCAGTAACGAGATCGCCGGTTGCATACCAATCGTCAGCATTTTGCCCGGCTTGACCTAAGTACCCCAAAAACAATGAACCCTTGATATAAAGCTGGCCATTTTCAATTTTGTATTGAATGTGCTTAAGTACTCGCCCTGCGGTGCCGATGTCATCATCATCGCGAGTGTTTAAGCTCACTACCGATGACGATTCAGACAAACCATAGCCTTGATAAACCGGTAAACCGAACTCACGGGCTTGCTTAATAAGCGCTTGGCTTACAACAGCACCACCTACTGCAATAAACTTTAAGCTTTTAGGTGCTTGCCAACCTTGCTTTGCGAAAGCCACTAAGCAAGTCAGTAGTTCAGGCACTAAAATAAGGGTATTTGGCTCAGTGCGCTCAATTGCGGCTACTAATTTGTGTGGCTCAAGTAACTGTGCACCAGAAAAACCAAGTTCAGCTAAAGGCACTAAATTAACCGTGCCACCAGCTAATAGCGGCGCATAAACACCGGCTAAATTCTCAAGCAAAACCGGTAGCGGCAGTAAACACAAATGGTTTGGCTTTTCTAAATCAATGCTTTGATAAAGTGATGTTGCCACCTGCAATTGACTCTCAAGCGATAAACACACGCCTTTCGGTGTGCCTGTTGAGCCTGACGTAAAGGTAATCTTTTGCGTGTTTGAAAAATATGGCACAGGCTGTGTATTACTCAATTGGTAAACATATAAAGGGTAATGCTTACATACATCTACTAACGCCACTAATTTAGCATGCTCACCTTCGTAAGCACGGTCACATACAAATAGCCCTGCTCCGCTATTTTGCAAACCAAACGCTACTTGCTGAGCCGTAAAAAACGTTGGTAGCGGAATGGCCACTCTTTTAAGCTCGCTAAGCGCAGCTTCTAATACACACCAAGCAGGTGTGTTATCTAATTGATAAGCCACACCTTGGGCATCAAATTCTGCCAAAGTAGGTAGTAAACGAGTTACTTGCTCAGTAAATTCTTGTTTAGTTAGTGAGCGCACACCATCGCTTTTGTGGCAAATCATTAAGGTATCGCTATCTTTATGTGATAACTGTGTTAACCAACTCATAACGCCTCCAAAAATACAGCAAGCTCAAGCGATGACTGTAAACACTGCTGTTTGATATTGAATAAAACGGGGGTATTTAAAACACGTTGATGAGCTTCGTTTAGGTCAACCACACAAATGGTTGGTTGATTGTCGTAATAGCTACCCCAGCTTGCTGGATCTTGAAGTGCTTGCGCATTTGCAACACCGATTTCTTTGCAATTTACACCCAGCATTTTTAATAGCGCTCTCACTTTACGGGTTGCACAAAACACTAAATATTTTGCCCCTGCTTGATAGAGTGCTTCGTTCATTAAAACAAAATGTGCCAAGGTGGCTTTTCGATGCGTTGAGCATAAATTACCTAGCTCAAAAATGTGCTCACGCTTGGCACCGACAAAGTGCTCAATAGACGCAGGGAGGTATTGTTCAATAAACAAAGGTTGTGATGCAGAGCGAAGACCTAACGTACATACTTCATCATCAACATTAAGCTCACACAGTAGCGGCATGAACTGCGAAATTTTCGCATCATAAGCTGCAGCAAAACCTTGCTTGATATTACTCTCAAGGCGGTCACGGAATTGACCTCCTTCACGAGAGCAAACAAAAGCCGTCTCTTGAACTTGAGTTTGATGTGATTGTTGAACTGAAAGCATAATTGTTCGCTCCACTTAGATTATGTGTAAAATTTATCGAGCGAAACTTAAATAAAACTTAAGAAAAATTAATTTTTATAAATTTTTTTCAACCTCATGATATTTAATGCTTTTATTTTTATAAAAAACAAAAATGCCAGTCTGCTAGACTGGCATTTTAATGCTAAAATTAACGTTAAACTTAGATTACTTAACGATAGTCATCTCTTTAAGTAGGTTTTGAGCATTATCAACTTTATCCATTACCCACAACATGTATCGTGAATCAACGTGAATTGAGCGATTTAAGTTCTCATCGTAATCCCAATCACCAATAATGCTTTCGTAAACACCATCAAATAATAAACCAACGAGCTCAGCATTACCGTTTAACGTTGGAGAGCCTGAGTTACCACCTGTGGTATCTACGTTCGATAAAAAGTTAACCGGAACAGTATTCATACCGCCGGTATAATCGCCATAAAGCTTTTGCTTAATTAACTCGTTTTGTTTCTCTGGTGAGTTGAATGGTTCAACACCGGTGTTTTTAGCAAGTAGTCCTTCTAACGATGTAAAGGGGGTTGCCACTAAGCCATCTTGCGGTGAATAGCCGCCTACCGTACCGTAAGTTACACGCAGGGTGCTGTTAGCGTCTGCATAAACAGGCTTATTAAGTGCCTTGTTATAAGCAATGATTGCTTCCATTAATGCAGGGCGAGCAGCTTGCTGTTTACCAGCCAGTTCTTTTTTCGCATCTTCAATATCTTTTGTGACCGCAAAAATTGCATGCGCATATTGAATAAATGGATCGCTACTTTGCTTTAACTGAGCAAGGTCAAGATCTGCCATCCATAAACGTTTGCTTTCATCTGCAAGAACCGATTTAGCATACATATCATCAAGCATGGCTTGTTGTTTTTGTTTATCAAAACCGTTTGTTAGACCCAGTGCTTTATCAACCTCTGCAACTCGCTCGTCTTTAGGTAATGCTGCATACTGCTCAATAAAATACAGTAAAATAGCTTTATCTACGGCTTCATCATAACGACGGCTCATGCTTTTTAAACGAGACTCGATACGTGGCATATCACGCTCTTGATAACCGCTTTCGCGCTCAGCATCTGGCTTTTGTTTTTCGTAAGCTAAACGGTATAAACGTCGAGCAGTTGAAATCATTTGTGAGCGGTGTACGTAACCTAACATACGGTCACGCTGGTTATGCTCTTGCGACTGTGCAACTAGCGCAGATAAATCAGCAAGTACCTGTCCGTATTTAGCTTTGCGCTTACTATCTTCATTGATCCACGCGGTGAGATCTTTTTCGAATTGTTGCTTACGGCTATACATTGACCCTTTGTTAAAGCTCTCAATCATTGAACCGTAGTTTTTAATGTAGTTGTTATAACCCGCAATCGTGCTTTCGTAAGCGATACGTGCCTCTGAACCCTCTGGTGCATTTTCTTCGATTAACGAGACATATTTCGAATTATACTTACGCGCTAATGGGTAGGCCGTGTTAAACACATAGTCAACTTCAGGCGAAATACGGTAACGGTTTGTGCTGCCTGGGTAACCGGTCACCATCACAAAATCGCCTTCTTGAACGCCTTTAGCGCTTACTTTTAAAAACGCATCACTTTGGTACGGCACGTTGTCTTCTGAATATTCAGCAGGCTTGCCATCTTTGCCAACATACGCGCGATAGAACGAGAAATCACCTGTGTGGCGCGGCCACATCCAGTTATCTATATCACCGCCGTATTTACCGACGCCCATAGCAGGTGCATACGCTAAACGTACATCTTTAATTTCTAGCGATTTAATAAGGTAATACTCAAGACCACCGTGGAAAGTATACACATTACAGCGGTAGCTTTGGTCTTGCTCACACTCACTAACAAGTGCTTTTTCATTTGCTTGAATAGCATCAAAACGTGCTTTACCGGTTAGCTTTTCAGTACCTTGGTTTACTTTATCAGTTACTTCAACCACTTCCTCGGTTACATAAACACGAGAACCCGGCGCTGCAGGCACTTCTTCGCCTGTTGTTTTAGCTAAAAAGCCATTTTCTAAAATATTATTCTCGGTGGTCGAGTTATATTGAATCGAACCATAGGCACAGTGATGGTTAGTTACAACTAAGCCTTTTGGTGAAACAAACGAAGCAGTACATCCACCAAGGCTAATTACCGCGTTCATCGGGAACTCAGTTAATTTTGAAATTGACTCTACATCAATGCTCAAGCCTTTCGCTTTTAACACTGATTCAAGCTCTGGTAACTGGTGAGGCTGCCACATGCCTTCGTCGGCAACAGCAACATTTGCTACAGCGAGACCCACTGCAGCAGCAATAAATTTAAAACGCATAGTCGTCCTTTATATTATTATGTTTATCATTTTTAGCGCTCGTATCATTATCATTGTGAAAATGAATAGCAATATTTTGCGACCGCTAATGTCAAAATTTGTAAACCATTTTAGGTTCATGAGCCTAACACTTAGACTCATGAGTCTTAATATTTAGATTCATGAACCACGGCATTATGGCCATGTAAGCTTTCTTGGTGTTCAACCTTAAATTGGTAATCAGCAATACCCGGCATGGCTTCGAAACACTGCTTTAATCGCCTTGCTGCATCTTCGCAAAACAGTAAGTTTTTTGCGTTAAGGGCGGCAAATGCTTGCTCATCTTCACGCTTTACGGCGGTTTGTACAGGGGTGCCTATGGCTTGCTCACATACTGTGATAAAGCCGCCAATATCAGGTAGCTTCTCACTACTAAAAGTGACATCAATATAAGCGTAAGAGCGCTGGCTATGAGGAGTTGCAATTGAGCCCTGTTCACTTGCAAGCCAATTGAGTAAAGAGGCTTTATCTATATGCTCATCACTAAATTGCTTATCGACTGCTTCGCTCAAAAGCTGCCTCGATAATGCCGCTGAACACGGGCAGGTACTGCTGTAGGCTATATCAGCTTTTAAGTTGATAGCCATCGACTGCTTCTTAGTTATCGTTAAAACAACAGGGTAAGCATTGTATCCGGCATTGTCGCTAAGGAGTGCTGGTTTTAGCTCGGGTAAATCAAAATGCAGCACCAGTTTTGCGCCTTTACTTAAGCCTTTTTGTGATGCTAAAACGGCTTCCATAAACTCGTTAATACGCTTAGTCGATAAGCTTTGATTAGCCAATAGCTGATTAAGTAATAAATAAAGACGCGACATATGAATGCCTTTAGCATCACTATCAAGGCTAACAAAAATATCGGCTTTGGCATTCAGGTGCACATCAACATGAGGTTGTGCAAGTTTCAAAGGCAATGCTATTTTTTCCATGCCAACCCATTTTAAAGGCGACTGAAAATCTACATTAGAGTGCGAGGTAATATCGGGTAATTGCATATCAACTTCTTTTAACGATTGAATGTTAAGGCCTTAGCGGCCTGCTTGTGCGGGGTTACGTGCTGTCCATCAAAGACACACTCACCATTTATAAAGGTATGTGTTATTCGGTGTGAAAAAGTAGTGCCATTGAAAGGGGTCCATTGGCATAAGTAATGTGTGTTTGTGTGCTCAACGTGCTTTTCTGCGCTTGGGTCAACCAGGACTAAATCTGCAAAATAACCTTCTCTGATAAACCCTCGATCTTCGATAGCAAATCGCTTTGCCACGTTATGCGCTGTTTTTTCAACGACTTGCTCTAGGCTCAACGCACCACGTTTTACCTGCTCAAGTAACGATAGTAATGCATGCTCGACGAGCGGGAGGCCAGCTGGTGCAGCGCTGTATTGTTGCTGCTTTTCTTGCCAAGTATGAGGTGCATGATCGGTGGCAATAATATCAATGCGACCATCGCGTACTGCTGCGAGTAGCGCTTGGCGATCTTGCTCAGATTTTATGGCAGGGTTACATTTAATTTGATTGCCATAGTGTGTGTAATCATCTTGGTTAAACCACAAATGATGCACACAAGCTTCGGCGGTTATGTGTTTTTGCTCTATAGGTGCGTTACTAAATAGCTCTAGCTCTTTTGCTGTTGTAAGGTGTAAAACATGCAGCTGCGAGCCATAGCGTTTTGCCAGCGATACGGCGTACGATGATGATGCGTAACACGCTAACTCATCACGAATTAACGGGTGATGTTCTATTCGTAACTCACCATAGCGTTTTTCTATTCGGCGCTGGTTTTGTTGAATAACCTCCCCTTGCTCGCAATGGGTTGCAATGAGTACTGGGCTTTCCCGAAAAATGGCCTCTAGAGCATGTGGGTGTTCAACCAGTAAATCACCTGTTGATGCTCCCATAAACACTTTAACGCCGCATACATTTTTAGCATCAAGAGCTTTAATTTCATCAAGGTTGTCTGGGGTTGCGCCAAAGTAAAACGCATAATTCGCAGCGCTCGTTTGCGCCGCTATCGCGTATTTATCTGCAAGTGCTTTTGCCGTGGTAGTCGAAGGTGAGACATTGGGCATTTCCATAAAACTTGTAATGCCACCGGCCACTGCAGCGGCAGATTCACTGGCAATCGTGCCTTTGTGAGTAAGGCCTGGCTCTCTAAAATGAACTTGATCGTCGATCATGCCTGGTAATAGCAACAGACCGCTTGCATCAATTACCTCATCATTGGCCTTGGCACTGATATCTTTGGCAATTTCAGCGATTCGATTACCAACAATTCGTACATCGTTTAATTCGCGCTGTCCTTCATTAACAACGCAGGCGTGTTTGATTATGATAGCCATATGACTCCTTGCTTATTCAGCAACATTTGCAACTTATCGTAAAAAAATGCACTCCATGGCAAGATTGATTGCAGACTAAATTGTTACAATATAACATACCACAAAGTTTTTATTTGGACACTGTTATGAGTCAAAAAGATCAATTGGGTCGAGCTATTTAAGCTGTAAAGTTATAAGTGGCTTTCCGATCTTAGAGAATTTTAACGGCTTATCGCAGCCAATAATCACCTTATCGCAACGTATGAGGTCAATTGTAATAAGACACAGTATGCTGGGCTCATTGATCACATGGTGATACCTGCCTCATATAAGTGCTTTTTTGTAGCACTTTTTGTAATTCGTTTTAACCGCTATGCAAATCAAGAGCTTATAAAACGTATGTGCAAGGTTATATCGACACAATTTAATTTTAAAAATGACAAGAGAAAAACTATGAAACACCTAATCGCAACCGCGATCAGTTCTGCGCTGTTACTCACAGCCTGTTCAGAACCGCAAACAACAACATCAACGCCTAAATCAGAGCAATCAGCGCCTGTTGCTGCAAATGAGCAAGCTAACCCACTGTTTGTGAAAAGCGTATTACAATACGAAACGCCTGATTTCAGTGCGATTAAAGATGAACATTTCATGCCGGCATTTAATAAAGGCATGTCTGAGCAAATGGCTGAAGTGCAAGCTATTATCAACAATCCAGCAAAGCCTGATTTTGCCAATACGATTGTTGCGCTTGAGAAAAGTGGTGAGCTATTAACACGCACACGCAGTATTTTTTATAACTTAGCGGGTACGGATTCAAACCCGGCACGTCGTGAATTACAAAAAGAGTTAGCGCCAAAACTAGCGGCTCATAGCGACAACATTTTCTTAAATAAAGCACTTTTTGAGAAAGTAGCGGCTATTCACAGCGAAGCTGACAGCCTTGCCTTAACTGCTGAAGAAAAGCGTTTATTAGACGTTTACTACAAACGTTTTGTGCGTGCTGGTGCAAAATTAAGTGCAGAGCAAAAACAACAAATTCGTGATATCAATACAAAGCACTCGAGCTTAACAACTCAGTTCTCACAAAACTTATTAGCGCTGACTAAAACAAATGTTGTTTTAGTGGATGACAAAGCAGAGCTTGAGGGCTTACCAGCAGGTCAAATTGAGCAGCTTACCAATGCCGCTGCAGAAGCTGGCCATCCAGGCAAATACCTAATTAAGATCACAAACACCACGCGTCAGCCTATTCTGGCAACACTGAAAAACCGCGATTTACGTGAAAAAGTATGGCGTGCATCAGCTGAGCGTGCATTATCGGGCGAAAATAGTAACCGTGATATCGTGGCAGAACTTGCTCACTTACGTGCTCAAAAAGCGAAACTATTAGGTTACGATAGCTGGGCTGATTTTGGTTTAGAGTCGCAAATGGCGAAAAAACCACAAGCTGTATTTGATATGTTTGCGAGTATGATCCCTGCATTAATGCAGAACGTCAACGCTGAGGCCGCTGCAATTCAAGCTAAGATTGATGAGTCAGGTGAGCAATTCAAATTACAGCCATGGGATTGGTTATTCTACGCAGAGCAAGTGCGTAAAGATAAATACAACCTTGACGAAAATGCAGTGAAAGAATATTTCGAGTTCAACCGTGTTTTAGAAGACGGCGTATTCTTCACCATGAACCGTTTATACGGTATCACCTTTAAACCACGTAACGATATTCCGGTTTATCACCCGGATGTAAAAGCCTATGAGTTATTTGATGAAAATGGTAAAAGCTTAGCCATTTTCTTTGCTGACTACTTCGCGCGTGAAGGTAAACGTGGTGGTGCATGGATGACTTCTTTCGTTAAACAATCTGGCCTTAAGGAACAAAAGCCAGTTGTCGTAAACGTAATGAACATTCAAAAAGGCGCGAATGGCGAACCTACGCTTATCAGTTATGATGAAGCAACAACGATCTTCCACGAGCTAGGCCATGGCTTACACGGCATGTTCTCAAACGTGAAGTATCCTACTCTATCTGGCACCTCAGTATCACGCGACTTCGTTGAGTTCCCATCAACATTTGAAGAAGATTGGGCCATGTACCCTGAAGTTATCGCTAACTATGCAAAACACCATAAAACTGGCGAGCCAATTCCTGATGAGCTACTGAAAAAAGTAATTCAATCACGTAGCTTCAACCAAGGTTTTGATACCCTAGAATACGTTGCTGCTGCACTACTTGATATGGAATGGCATTCACTCTCAGCTGATGCTCCTTTACAAGACATTGAAAAGTTTGAGCAACAAGCGCTTGCAAAACATGGAGTTGATGTAGCATTTGTACCACCTCGTTATAAGTCAGCCTTCTTCTCACACTCAATGGGCGGCGGTTACTCAGCGGGTTACTATGCTTATATGTGGAGTGAAATCTTAGCGGCAGACGCCTTTGCCTTTGTTCAAGAGCAAGGCGGTCTAAAACGTGAAATCGGTGATAAATACCGTAAAGAAATTTTAGAAGTCGGTAACTCACGTGACCTAATGGAATCGTACAAAGCATTCCGCGGTCAAGAGCCAGACACATCAGCATTATTAAAACGCCGCGGCCTAAAAGCAACCGTTCAATAGCTGACCTTAAGCTTTAAGCTGTAAGTCAGAAGTGTGGGGTTATCGAGTGTTTATAACCCCACAGCATTCAACCTGTTGACTCTCCACGTAGGTTGGGTAGAGCGCAGCGAAACCCAACATTAAGAAGCTGTCAGCCTTCAGCTATCAGCGGTCAGACGCGCGAAACAAGTTTCACGCCTACGAAAAGGTGCTAGGTTCTGGGCTCTAGGACGCGATGTAAAGTCGCTGCTAACTTTCCCCTCGCTAACTTTACTCTCGCTAACTTATAAACAAAAAAGCCCTTACAGCGAACTGTAAGGGCTTTGTTATCACTATTTAAAAGTCTTATTTACGTTTACGGCGACGGCCGATAAGCGCTAGTGGTGCAAGTAGTAGTGTTAAGAAACCAAAGCTACCGCTACTAGATTTCTTCTCTTCATTACTTTCTTCTTGTTCAGCTTCGTTAGTTACGGCAACAGTGAACTGCTCAGATACAGAGTCTGTACCATCGCTCACTGTTACTTCAAATACTAACTCGTCATCACTTGAGATAGCACCAGGCGTGAAGCCTAGAGTCGCAGTATCAGCACCTGTAAGTGTTGCAGTTGTGCCGCTTAGTTGCGTCCATGCATAGCTTAGTGTGTCATCACTGTTACGGTCTGACGCTGTTGCTGTTAATGTGCCTGAAGCTGACTCAGACACTGTCGCATCACCTGATACCGAAAGTAATGGTAGTGCATTATCACAAGCGAATGTATCACCAGCAATCACGTTTGAGAAGATTGGTGTCGTTACATTGCTCACAGTTACGTTATCAATCCACCAGCCAAAGCTACTAACGGCATTATCAGATGAAATACGGAAACGAAGCTTGGCACGGTTACCGTTTAGTTCAGTTCCGAAACGAATTGTTTCGTAGTTACCATACACATCGTTTTCATCAACATTGTTACCTGTGAAGGTATCGCGATCTTGTAGTGCTTGCGCGTCGTTTTCGATTAGAGGGCCATCGTAACCAACATCAAATGTACCGCCCATTTCAGTAACATCAACCCAGTTACCGCCGTTTACGCTGATTTCTACAACACCACCATCCCACTCGTTTTCGATTAGGTAGAAGTGCCAGAATGAAACTTCAAAGTCACCCGCAAAACCGATATCAAACTCTCTTGATTCGATTGCAACATCAGACTGGAAGTCATTATTATTTAGGTACATGGTTTGCTCGCCAAGACCAAACCCAAAGCTATCAAAAAATGGAACGTAACCACCTTTTGCCATGCTTTGCGTGCCAACGGCTAGGTCATCACCTGTCATTACGTTTTCTTTCCAGTCACGTAATGATGCACCTGCAATTTCCATATCGTCAGCAGTTTGTGAACTAACTGGTGCTTTATCTTCAAAGTCCATGTTCACAAGATAAGATACTTTATCGGTTGCTGCTTCAACAATTTCGTCATCAGCAGACAGTTCAGGGAATGACACTTCGATTTCAAGTGTATCAGCAGTGCCTGCATCATTTAGCGTAAACGTGATAGGCGCGCTTGTTTGTGAAGCATACGGGTTTGTATCGTCGAATGTAATTAAACCATCATTTTCGAACGTTACATCGTGACCACTAACAACTGTTAACTGTGCTTGTGTACCCGTTAGTACTTCACTACCTGTGTTCATGATGCTAACAGTTAATGTGCCTGTTTCACCTTTATCTAGCACGTTATCGTTTGAACAATAACCTAATTCAGCACCGTTGTAGTTTGCATTCATTGCCACATCTTTCAATGTGAAGCTAGCAAGTTTCATTTTGTCTGATTCAACAACACCGGTTAAATCTTCGCTGAAACGCTCTGGTGCTACAGCACCTAAGCCCATACCACGCTTAGCAAATGCACCTAAGATTAGTTTGTAATCTTCTGGGTCTACTGCGTACGCTGCAGCTAAGATAGCATCACGTGCTTCTGTATATAGCGGAGCAACAGGAGTTAGCTTGTAACCAGCAACTAAGTAGTTAGCCATGCGGTTTTGTGCGTCTTCAAAGCCGTGCTCGTTGATAAGTGCTACATAGCTTTCCCAAAGCATAGTTGCCCAAATTTCACCTGCTGCGTGTGGTGAAGCAACACTTGTTGGTGCAATGCCTACATCAGTACCTTCATTTTCAGTAATGTGACGGAAAGACAGCGGGTTTACTTCCATATTAGTTGAATATGGAACACGACGGATACCGTAGTAGAAATCTTCTACGAAAGTACCGCTACCGTAGGCTTTTTGGAACTTGTCGTTACCTGGAATGTTAATGTCATCAGCTTTAGCAATGAACATAAGTGAGTGGAAATCACCCCAACCTTCGCCCATCGCACGGCCTTGGAAGTTGATAAGACCTGATGAGTTACCCACTAAACGGTTACTGATGTAGTGACCCCATTCGTGAGCAATAATACCGTTATCTAGCGTACCGTCTTTTAACGTTGCTTTGTTGAACATGTTCACAGTAACAGTGTCGCCTGCAGCGATACCATCGTAAAGTGCGTGACCGTCAGCATAGTTCAGACCCATGTTAGGAATGATAACGGCATCATCTTCACCGCCCATCGGCGCTGGTTCATCTGTATCAGGGTTGTTGTTTACAACGATTGCACCAATTGCACCCGCTTCTTGAGCGTGTAGTACTTTTGCTGTGAAGTTACAAGAGCCACGATCAACTAGCGCAATTTTGCCAGCAAGTTCAGCTGCATTTGTTGCTGGTTGACAACCATCTGTTACGCTACCAGAATCGGCATCATCGCCATCAACTAGACGAACAACTTCGCCTGCGATATCAGCAAATTGCATTTGACCAAAGCCTGATACTTTAGAAGACTCTAGAAGACCAATTGATTCGTCAGATGTAACAACCACACCAAAATCTACACCCACTTTCGCATCTTTCGAGTTGTATAAATACATTTGCATGCGTGGGCTTGCACCGTCAGCAGGGGTTGCCATATTAGCGTTATTTAAACCGCTATTATCTTGCGCTTGCGCTTCGATAGGGTCGCCTTCTACACCACCACGGCCGTAGTTTGATACTTGCGCAACATTTGATGTTTCGTCAAAACCATGGTCATAGAAGAAATCGTGTAAGAAGTTGTTCATATAGAACAAGTTAACGATAGCTGCTTTACGGTTGTCGTAGCTGTTTGCTACTTGATCAACTTGATAAGGGTAGTCAAATGTGTAATCTGATGTGGTTTCAGCTGTGAAGTCACCTTCTGTAAAACCTTGTGGTGCGATAACATCAGCATAAGCAAATACGTTATTACCTGATGTTGTTGTAGCATCATCAGCAAGCCATGGATCCATCGTGCTTAATTTTTTGTAGTAAGACAGGCTTACAAGTGGTGCATCTAGGATTTCAGTTTCATCAATTTGATCTGGGCCATCAGCTGGGATCACGTCACCGTGTGGACCTTCCCACGGGTAACCATCTTCGTCAGCCCATACACGGTAGTTAAAGTCTGCCGCGTGTGCTTTTAAGTCTTTCTTGAAATAAACTTTGCTGTTTTGCGCACCAATAACGTAGCTGAAGTAATCGCTTTCTAGGCTGTTTTTATCAGCAACTTCTACTTCAACATAGTATGCAGATTGCAGCTCACCCGCTACTTCAAAGAATACTTTCTTAGCACGTGGCTGACCTAATACAACTTTGTCACCACTTTGGTTAGACACAGTATATTTAACATAGTCGCCTTGCTCAGTTGACTTAGTTAACGACACATTGATATCAGCAAGTTCTTTAATTGCACGTTTAATGCTTTGCTCAGCACTTGTGAACTCACCTAGAGGAGCAACTGAACTCGTCACTTTATTTGCGAAATACCCAGAGCCAGCAACTAAATTATGCTCTTTGTCCATAATCAGGTTATATTCACGGTTGAAAACTTCAACGCCGAGTACTTTTTGCTTGTATTTAGCTGTGATTGAGCCAAGTTTTTGCTCAGATAAATCTGTTAATACAGCACTTGAAAAACCTTTTTTCGCAGTGCTAACACCCGTTAAGGCATTTAAATAAAAATCTGCAGCATAGGCATTACGTTGCTCAGGAAGCACCATCGCCATATCAGGTTTAGCTTGACCAACTGCTTTCCATAAGAACGTAGCTTTACCTAACTGCTCATCGAAAATTGATTTGTGACCCGAAACAGTTCTTCGCTCAGCTAATGCACGTTGTTGAGATACTTGGGGGTTGAATTGCACTTGTGAGCTAACGCTTGAAGTATTATAAAAACGAGTTTGTTCGCTTGCCTGTACTTGAGATGATGCCAAAATAGCCGTTACCATAGTAGCAACTGCTGTTACTTTAAATTGTGACATTATTTACGTTCCCTATTGTTATATTTTTATTTTCGGTTAACAATCATAACCAATTCCAATGTACCTAATAGAACAATTAAAAAACAGAATTAATTGTAAAAAAAAGTAACAAAAAAACAGGTGAGGTATGAAAAAAACACTTACAATACAATTCATTATATTGACTTTAGCTCTAATGACTGGCTGTCAAAAAAATGAAATAAGCGAGCAAGATACAGTACAACAACCAACAACCAGTTCACAAAAAGAACAAATCTCAGTTAAAGATGTTAAAAAATCAGTCGAAATCAACAAGCAAAAATTTACGAACGCTTTTAGTAATAATGGCGAAAAAATTACCTTTGATGCACCTACTTTAACCAAGGGCACAGAAGTCTTTAATCACGCAATGCAAGAGCGCGGCATTGCAACGGGTGCAATTTACTTAACGCTAAAAGAAAATAGCTTACCGGTAGAGCTTAGCAGTCAATATGCGCTGAAAAAAATGACCAACAAAAGCTACCGTTACCTTGCAGAAAAAGACACTGATTTACTGCAAGTGCAAAACGCTTTTAAACAAAATGCCAATGTCGATATTGTTGAAATTAAAGTTGATTATTCACCGGTAAAAGAGGTGATGTAGGTTGGGTAGAGCGCAGCGAAACCCAACGTGAAGAAGCTGTCAGCCTGTAGCAGCGGGTTTAGCCCGCGTCATGATGCGCTAGGTTCTAGAAGGAGCTGTCAGACGCGTGAAACAAGTTTCACGCCTACATCAAACCGTAGGCGTCATGCTTGCATGGCGTGTCTAACATTCAACGCCATTTAATCAAGCTAACTCAACATTCAAAAACAACACTTTCGGCTTAAAACTTACAGCTGAAAGCTTTAAGCTGTTTTACCTACTCCACCACAAAATCAAAATAGGTTGCGGGGTATGCTTGCGGTTTGTAAGTAAAATGCCACCATTCCATTGAATAAGGCGCAAAGCCGGCCTCAGTCATCAGGCTTTTTAATTTGTATCGATTGGCTTTTTGCTCTGCACTAATGCGTGGGTCGTCGGTGTTAGAAAGAGTGTCGAACATATCAAATGGTGAGCCCATATCGAGCTCTTCGCCTTTTGCATCAACTAACGTTAAATCAATCGTTGAACCACGGCTGTGACCCGATTTAGCAGCGATGTAATCACCAAGCAGTTTGTCTTTGCCTAAGTTTGGATAAAACTCAGCTTTAGTGCGGGTATCTTCTAAATCGTTAACCCAACGTACAAAGTGATCAACAGCGCGCTGCGGGCGATAACAATCATATATTTTCAAGCTCAGGCCTTGGGTTTGCGCTGCTACTTGCACTTTTTTAAGGGCTGTAGCAGCACTGTTGTGCAATAAACATTTTGGCGCGTTGTAACCATCAACTGGTTTGCCAACAAAGTTGTGATGGCCAAAATAACGAATATCTAACACAGCATTAGGTAGCAAAGCACCAACATCCACAAATTCGCTACGTTTATCATCGCTTGAGTCTGCATAAACATTGCCTGTTAAAATAACAGCAATACTTAACAAGGAAATGGATTTAGTTAAACGAGTCAAAAAAGTGAATGCCATTTTGGTTTTCCATAAATAACTTAATAACGTTCACTATTGCACATTAAATAACTTATTCCAAGATTGGAGACTCAGAAATAGTTGCGAAATCTTGCCCATAACTTGCATTAACTACAGAACGATTGCGGCCCGTTTTTTTAGCCTGATATAAGGCTTGGTCAGCGAGCTTAAGTACTTCATCAATGTTCAGTTGCTCAATCGGCCAACCAGATATACCAATAGATACATTAATGCAGCCAACAGGGTCAATGTAGCTTTCAGATATCCGCATCCGCAAGCGTTCTGCAAGCTGATACGCCCGTTTGACCTCAACTCTTGGCATGATCACAATAAATTCTTCTCCACCAGTACGAGCAACAACGTCGCTATCACGAGTTACATCTAACAAAATTTTAGCAAGCGACTGCAATACCACATCACCAATATCATGCCCAAATTCGTCGTTTACCCGCTTAAAGTGATCAATATCGATTGCCAAAACTGCAAACGGGCAGCGCTGTGCAATAAAATGACTTAACTGCGCATCAAAGCTTCTACGGTTGTGTAACCCTGTTAGTGAGTCTGTCTGTGCTTCTTGACGTAACAAACCAATTTTACTGTGTAATAAACCAACTCCCTTTAACATTGCTTTTCTAAGCTCATTACTTTCAAAATACCATGAACGAATTAGCATTAACTCGCGTGTTGTGGTTGGCCTATCCAACGTATTTGCGGTTTCAGCAAGTTGCCTCAATGGGCTCGCTATTTTTCTAGCTAATACCCAAATTAATATTAAAGTGATGACACCCACAGGCGCCGTTTTTATGAAGACTTGCCACATTAAATTATCAAGCGGTGCTAATGTGTCTTCAAGGGGTCGTTGTGCAATGACTCCCCAAGGAGCAACGGTTAAAGGAGCAAAGCCAGCCAACATTTCAACCCCTTTGCTATTACTTAATAGTTCAGTTCCGGCTTGCCCTTTCAAAACAGCCTTGATCACAGGGTTTTCAAAAACTTGCTCCCCTATCCTTTTTGTATCAGGGTGATAAAGCAAGCGATGATTCTCATCAACAACATATAAATATGAACCATCGCGATAATAGTGAACTTGTAAAAGCTGGTTTAGAATGCTTGTGCGCTTCAAATATAATGTACCGCCGACATAGCCAATGAATTCACCTTGCTTATCAAATAAAGGCTGAGAAATAAAAATCAGCAAATTTCCCGCCATCGAAATATACGGTTCGCTGATCATCGGGGTTCGATAAGAAAGCGCAGCTTTAGTCCCAAAACTATCAACTTTGCGATTTTTAAGTTTTAAGGATTGCGGTGATACCCCTAAGATATCGCCTTGTTTATTAACAATAATGGTCGAGTTAAAACTGTTAGTTTGTAATCTCAATCGTTCTGCTTCAGCATTTATCAACCCTTGATTATTAAAGTCATTTTCAAGAATTTTACCTACATAAGCCAGTTGCTGCTGCGCCGCCAATAAAAAATTATCGGTGGCCGATACCAGTTTAGCTGCGTAAGCTTTGTGATTTTCAAGCGTTTTATCTATTAGTTGTTGCTTTTGAACTTGATAGCTCGAGTAATAACTGTTTAGAAAGGTGATTAGCGTTGCCGAAAACGCTAATAATAAAATTAAGCGGCGCAGATTTAAACCTGCCTTAAGACCATTAAGCACTGTAATTCTCACATCAAAGCCCAATGTCCATATCGGGTACATCTAATACATTTATACTAGCAATTTATCACTACAGCCTCTATAAAACTTTCGTCATAATTTGATTTAGCTCAATGATGATGCAATAAAATCAAAATTTATATTGACAAATAAACTTGCCCAAAAGGAATAATTTATTACAATAAAGAAAAAATATAGAAATTTTTCATGTTTAAACATAGTTCTGCGATCATCAATAAACTCCCTTCACATCGCCTGATGGCGTTAGATGTAATGCGCGGTTTGACTATTACCGCAATGATATTAGTGAATAACCCTGGCAGCTGGGGAGCGATGTATTGGCCTTTAAAGCATGCTGACTGGCATGGTTGGACACCTACCGATTTAATTTTTCCGTTTTTTATTTTTATTGTCGGCATGTCTATCACGCTATCAGTAAATAGCTTGCGTGCTAAAGGGATCAGTGATCAACACATACTAAAAGCAGGGGTTATTCGTACCATTAAACTCATTGCCCTCGGTTGGTTTTTAGCCTTGTTTTATTACAACTTTCGAGACCCTTCTTTTAGCTGGGTTGATGACAAGTTATTGCAACTGCGCGTGTTAGGCGTGCTGCAACGTATCGGTTTGGTCTATTTAGTAGCTCTGTGTTGTTATCTTTATTTATCACCTAAGAAAATAGCCATAACTTGCATCACTCTTTTATTGTTTTACGGCGCTGCCATGCTTTATATCCCGTATACCTTGCCAAACGGCGAGGTAGTGAGTGGTTTATGGTTACATGGCAATAACTTAAGTGCCTTCATAGACAATACCGTACTTGGTAGTCATCACCTGTATTATGCCAATGCTAAGCCACTGCCATTTGACCCTGAAGGACTGTTCTCAACACTGCCTGCCATTGCAAGTGCGCTAAGCGGCATATTGGCTGCGGTTTATTTAACTAAGCAACCCGACCTTAAAAAACAAGCCCGTACACTTATCTTACTGGGCACATTAGCCGTTATTGCTGGCTATGCGATTGCACCAATAACACCTATCAATAAAGCCTTATGGACGCCGAGCTATGTGCTACTCAGCTCAGGGCTTGCAGCGATTTTCTATGCACTGTGCAGTGCTATTTTAGATATTTATAAGCTGCGTAGTTGGGGCGCTCCGTTTATTGTATTTGGTGCGAATGCGATATTATTTTTTATGTTTGCGGGCGTGTTTGCACGGCTATTAATTATGATCCCGCTCGGCGATAGCAGTTTAAAAGGCAGTATTTATGGCTTAATACAATTAGTGATCAGCAATGATCACCTCGCTTCATTTAGCTTTTCACTGCTGTTTTTAATGGTGTCTTATGGTGTGATGTACGGCTGCTACCGCAAAGGCATTTTTTGGAAAGTGTAAGCTTTAAAAAATAGATGAGCCAGTCAGCAACTGGCTCATCAAATTAGCAATTAAGCCTGTTTTATTGCATGGCTTTGCTGATCGAGTAGATACAAAATTGATTGATAACTAATGCCACTGTGTTCAGTTAAACCAATTTCGCAACTACGGCTATTAGACACGCCGCGATTACAATTTTTTGGTACTTGTTGTTTAAGGGTTTTTAACGCATTGCCATTGAGTTCTGGCAAGTTAAAGCCCTTATCACCTGCAAAACCACAACACTCAATATCAGCTGGAATAATCACCTCATTACTACATGCCTTGGCAAGTGATACTAGGTTTTGCTCTTTACCTAATCGCTTAGAACTACAAGTAACATGGAGCATCACGGGCTCATTTACGGGGGTTACCTGCAAATTAGGCAGTAAATGCTGGGCTGCAAAGTCAGCACTTTCATAAATTTTGAGTGCTGTATTTTGCGCGGCATTAAAAGTAGTAAGTGCACAAGGGCTGGCATCAAAAACAATGGGATATTGGCCATTATTTGAAAGCGTCTCGAGCTCAGTAAGTAACTGCTCACTTTTATTTTTAGACTCTTCATTAAAGCCTTGGCTAGCAAATGGCATACCGCAACAAAGTGAATCTACTTGTTGCGGAAGTAGCACTTCATAGCCTGCTTTAGCTGCGAGTGAATAGATAACATCTAGCAGTGGGCGCTTATCATCCGCAAACTTATCGGGGGCAAAAATCCGGCTGGCGCAGCTTGGCATATACACCAACTTTTTCGTTTGTTGGAGCTGCTTGAATTGCTTATTAATTGGTTGCTCAGCTCTTGGCCATGCCGAGTAATAAAGCGGTGTACCAAGCAACTTATTGGCAGGCTTGCTTAGGCTTCTTAGCTTACTGCTGCCGATTGCTTTTTCGAGCACCTGCATCACAGTTAAACCAAACCGTGCACCCTTAGCAACAACCGCAAAATGCTTGCTAGCAAAACGTGATAATGATCGCGCAACTTTGTTTGATGAGGCTTGCTCTGCTCTGAGCGATTTTATAAATTCGCCCGTGTTTATTCCCACCGGGCATTTAAGGCCACAAAGGCCCGTTGCCGCGCATGAATCAATACCTAAGTATTTAAAGTCGGCCTCGATAACACTGAGCTTTTGATTTAACTTCTGCTTGCTTGCTAAATCTTCGGTTGTTAGCAATTGATTGTGTAACTCGGTGCGGTGTCGCCATAAAGTAATACGCTGCCTCGGTGTTAAGCTAAGCCCTTTTGACGGGCAAACAACTTCGCAAAAACCACATTCAATACAGGTATCGATAATATCATCACTTTTTGGCATGACTTTTAAATGCTGAGTGTGAGCATTTTTGTCGTGATTTATAATAACCCCAGGGTTAAGAATATTTTGTTTATCGAATAATGCTTTAAGCGCAACCATCACCGCAAAGCCATCGTCTCCCCATTCGGTGGCAACAAACGGTGCCATGTTACGCCCAGTACCATGCTCAGCTTTTAATGACCCTTTTAGTTCAACCGCCACTAAGTTCGCCACATCAGCCATAAATTGTTCGTATCGGCTTACTTGCTCTGGTGTATCGAAAGCTTGGGTGAATACAAAATGCAGATTTCCGGCAAGGGCATGCCCAAAAATAATGGCTTCATCATAACCATATTTGATAAATAATTGATGCAGCGCATTTACGCCCTCAGCTAATTTATCAAGAGCAAAGGCAACATCTTCAATAATCACAGTAGTGCCAGTTTCGCGCACTGCACCAACCGCAGGAAAGGTGCCTTTGCGGATATTCCAAAGTGCCGCATTACGGGCGCTGTCTGCTGAAAACTCAATCGCTGCCAGTTGGCTTTGCTTAAACTCAGCAAGAAGTTGTTCGGTGACCTTAGTGAGCACATCGAGAGCCTGTGCATTTTCAGCTCTTAACTCGATTAACAGTGCCGCTGACTGCTCAGGGTAGCTGGCCACTTCTTTTGGCATTATGGCATGCTCAGATACCGACATCAGGGCACGTTTATCTAGCAGCTCAACGGCCGCAACATCAACTCCACTCAGCCTTTGCACCAGCTCACACACCTTGCTAATGTCATCAAAAATAAAGAAACCTGTGTGTTTGTACTTATGCTCAACCACGGTGTGGTAAGTGATATCGGCGATAAAAGCTAAGGTGCCTTCAGAGCCGATAATTAAGTGCTTAATGATTTCGATTGGATCAGAAAAATCCAGCAGTGCATTTAAACCATAACCCGTGGTATTTTTTAAACGGTATTTATGGGCGATGCGCTCACTCAAATCGGGGTTTTGCTTTACCCTATCAACAAGGCTCATTAGCTCATCAACCCAAAGACTATGGCTTTGTAAAAAGGCATTACAGCTTTGGCTATCAGCCGTATCTAGCACAGTGCCATCGGCAAAAATGAGGGTCATATCTTTTACTGTGTGGTAGCTGTTTTGCGCCACCCCACAACACATACCCGATGAATTATTTGCCGCCATTCCGGCTATTTTGCAGCTATTAATTGAAGCAGGATCAGGGCCAATTTTTTTACCAAACGGGGCTAATACTTGATTTACTCGAGCACCAATGATCGACGGTTGTAAACGGATTGCCTCGGCGTCATCAATAATCTCAAACTTGCTCCAACTATCGCACAATAAAACTAATACCGAATCGGTAATTGCTTGCCCAGATAAACTCGTGCCAGCGGCGCGAAAAGTAATGGGAACCTGTAGCTCGTTGGCAGTAATGATCACTTGCCGTGCTTGATTTTGATTGCTCACTAATACAATTAACTCAGGGATTAATCGATAAAAGCTAGCGTCAGTCCCGTACGCATAACGGCGCGAGTAATCTTCTATTAATGCAGACTCTGGTAAAAAAGGTTTAATTTGCTGTTTAAATGCGTGCAATCGAGTTAAAGCCATCTCGCCCCCAGGCTTGTCATATTTACGCTGATGATTATGGAATATATTATTACTTTAAATTGTACTAAAAAGCGACCCATTAAATTGATAAATTATCAACTTGCCACACTTTTCATCAGTATAAAGGTTTGGTTACTTAAGCTTATTAGCCCTATTTGGTGATCTAACTTAGCTTTTTGCAGTCGGACTCAAAAACCGCTAGGGTAGCAAAAAAATACTGTATTTATATTTAAAAACCCATTAACATCAAGAATAATTTATTCTAAAAACTAAATAAGCGTTTTGCTTTGGAGCTTGCTGTGTTAAATAAGTTTGCACTATCGTCACTGGTTATCGGATTAGGATGTTTCATGCCATTACAATCATCATTTGCTGAGTCTGCATTAACTTTAAAACAACAGTTAGGGCAAAAGCTCATGCTTGACCTACGTTATTACTGCGAGCAAGACCCGGGTGAGCAAAAATGCCGTACACCGGTGACAGAACTGCCGGCCGATTTAGCAAATATCATCACTAAACATAACATTGGTGGGGTGATCTTATTTGCAGAAAATATCGATACTGTGCCGCAAGTGATCAAACTTAACAATGACCTACAAAAAGCCGCCGCTAAGTCAGAGTTAGGCTTACCGCTGTTTATTTCGATAGACCAAGAGGGCGGCCGAGTTGCCCGTATTCCTCGTGATGTAGGTACATCGTTTACCGGTAACATGTCGATTGGCGCGACCTATAAAGAACATGGTACCCACTTCGCAACTGAGTCTGCCCGCATTATTGCCGACGAGCTATTGGCACTGGGTGTTAATGTTAACTATGCACCCACGGTTGATGTAAACATGAACCCAGATAACCCCGTTATTAACGTGCGCTCTTACGGTGAAGATCCGCAATTGGTTGCAAAACTAGGTGGTGCCCAAGTAGCTGGGTTTGAAAACAACGGCGTTATTTCATCGTTAAAGCACTTTCCGGGGCATGGCGATACCAATGTAGATAGCCACACAGGTCTGCCAAAAGTAATGCATGATAAAGAAACCATTTGGCAGCAAGACTTACCACCTTTTAAAGAAATTATTAAAAACCAACAACCGGGTATGATCATGACTGCACATATCCAATACCCCGCCCTCGACGACAGCACGTTTGTCAGTAAAGAAGGCAAAACCATGATCAAGCCTGCAACGATGTCGCGCAAAATCATCACCGACTTATTACGTGACGAACTTGGTTATCAAGGTGTGGTGATCACAGATGCTCTTGATATGGCGGGGATCAGCCACTTTTTTGAACCAATTGAAGCGGTCGTAAATACCTTTGCAGCGGGTGTTGATATTGCTCTGATGCCAATCGAAATCAGAAGCCCTAAAGACTTAGCTGTGCTTGAAGCCCTGATTGAGCGATTAGAACAAGAAGTACAACGCGGCACGTTAAATGCCAACGAAATGAGTGCTTCTGCTACACGCATTTTAAAACTTAAAGAAAAGTTTAAGCTCACTTCGTTGCTTGATGACAAAGCAGCCATCAAAAAAGCGCAGCTTTTACTCGGTGATCAAAGCCATAGAAAAGTAGAAGCCGAATTAGCATTAGCTGCTATCACCGAAGTGAAAAACGAGAAAAGCACTCTACCGCTTAGCATTAAATCGGGCAGCAAAGTGCATATTATTATGCCAGATACCCGTAAATGCTATGCTCTGCAGCAGGCGTTAATTGACAACACCGATAAGTTAATCAGCTTTAGCTGCACAAGTTTGCAAGGTTATGAGCCGCTTGCAACATTAAAAGAAATTAACGAATCGGATATAATCATTGCCGCCAATGCGTCACCAAAACAAAGTGCTGTTGAAGTCGGTGGGATGGATGACTTAGCTGACAACCCGGAGTTTGCAATTGCTAAAGCCGACCAATCTGCGGCATTAGAGTCATTGCTAAAACAAGCAAAATTAGCCCATAAGAAGACTATATTTGTAAGCTTACGTGCCCCTTACGATATTGCCCAATTCGGGAAATTTAGCGACGCTGTACTTGCTACTTATGCTTACAATATTGATGTAGATACTGATGAGAAAATTGCAGGGCCAGCTTTCACAGCACTGGCAAAAGTATTACTAGGAAAAGCTCCTGCAAAAGGACAGCTACCCGTTACTATTAATGATCTGAACTGAGTGTTATTGTAAAACTATCAGTTAAGCATTTGGTAAGGATCGGTATATGCAAAAAAATGCATCATTAACCACTCCCGCAGCTATACGAAAAATGGTTCGCGCAGGAGATTACAGTGGTAATACATCGGGCTTTGCACCGGGCTTTGTGCAGGCTAATTTAGTCATTTTACCCAAACAGTACGCGTTTGATTTTTTGCAGTTTAGTCAAGCAAACCCAAAATCGTGCCCAATTATTGCCTCTAGTCGCTTACCGGGCGTTGCCGATATGCCAAGTGTTGGTGAAGACATTGATATTCGTAGCGATTTACCTCGTTACCGCGTCTTCAAACATGGCCAAATGGTTGAAGAGGTTACCGATATTACGAATCATTGGCGCGACGATTTAGTCACCTTTTTAATTGGTTGCTCGTTCTCATTTGAAGAAGCGCTGATTGCCGCAGGTCTTGAAATCAGAAACATCAGCGAGCAAAAGAATGTGCCTATGTATGTGACTAATATGGCGTGCCAGAGTGCGGGAATTTTCCACGCCAATATGGTTGTGAGTATGCGCCCGATGAAACCTGCCGATGCCATTCGCGCTATCCAAATTTGCAGCCGCTTTCCAAGTGTACATGGTGCGCCAGTGCATTTTGGCGACCCTGCTGCAATTGGCATTAAAGATATTAACAAACCTGAGTTTGGTGATGCGGTGACCATTAAAGAAGGCGAAGTGCCCGTATTTTGGGCCTGTGGTGTTACTCCACAAGTCGCGATTGCCAACGCGGCTCCTGATTTTTGTATCACGCATAGTCCAGGACACATGCTGATCACTGATATTCCAAATAGTAAAATGGCAGCGTTATAAATGACGATGAAATTAAACTGCGACCTTGGTGAAAGCTATGGCATGTGGAAAATGGGCTTAGATGAGCAAGTTATGCCACATATTGATATGGCAAATATTGCTTGTGGCTTTCATGCTGGCGATGCCGATGTGATGGCAAACACCCTAACCCTCGCCAAGCAGCACAAAGTAATGGTTGGCGCGCACCCAAGTTACCCTGATAAACAAGGCTTTGGTCGCCGCTCAATGGCTATGAGCGAAAAAGAGCTGACCAATTGCCTGCATTATCAAATTGCTGCAATTGATGGTATGGCTGCAGTACATGGTTTAACGCTCGAATACGTTAAGCCACATGGCGCACTGTATAACGACATGATGAGTGACGAGCAAACGCTGAATATCGTTATGCGCGCAGTGGCAAGTTATGCAAAGCCATTAAAATTAATGATTTTAGCTACCAACCAAGCTGCCAAACACAAAGTACAAGCAAACGAGCTTCAACTAGAACTCATTTTAGAAGCGTTTGCCGACCGTCAATACACAGACGAAGGTAAGCTTGTTGCACGTTCTTTAGCGGGCAGCTTACACGACAAAGCGGCGCTAATGGCGCAAGTTAAACAGTTAGTTGCACATGGCACAGTTACAACGCGAAGTGGTCAGCAGCTGGCACTTAATGCCGATAGCCTGTGTGTACATGGCGATAATGAAGCGGGTATTGCACTCATTCAAGAGATCAAAGCACTATGTCAGCAAGCCTAAGCGACGCTGCGCTCAGCCAACACATTGAAACCATGATGGTTGAACAAAACCCACGTGGTATGCTGCATTTATACGCAAAACAACTAACGGGTACGTATTTACGCGCAGCAAAATACCTTTATAAAGCACAAGGTACTGTGTTGATAGGTACGGGCTTTGCGGTCAACAATACCTTCGAGACTGATGGTCCGGTTGGTGCAATTGCACTTTACAAGGTACTCGAAAAGCTTGGTAAACAGCCTATTTTGGTTACTGGCAACCCCCTTTACAGTGCCCTGAAAAATGACTTTAACTGTTTTGAGCTACCTATAAATAGCATTGATAATGCACACACTTTTAGCATTAAAGCCCTTGCGCAGCTAAAACCTGAGTGTGTTTTATCAATAGAACGCCCGGGGCTTAACGAGCATCAGCGTTATTATAATATGCGCGGTATTGATATTTCGGAGCATTGCGGCTGCTTTGATTTTTTTGTGACAGAAGCACCTTGCCCCACCATAGCAATTGGTGATGGCGGTAACGAAATAGGCATGGGTAACCTTGCACAGCATATGCAAGCGCTAAACATCACTCCTTGTTTAACAACCTGTGATGAGCTGTTACTCGCCGATGTATCTAACTGGGCAGCATACGGGCTCATTGCCTTTTTAAGTCGCTGGCATAACACTGATTTGTTGGCTGATATTGAGCCACTCAACATTTTACATTACCTAAGTGAGCGCGGTAGTGTCGATGGCGTCACCCATAAAAATGAGCTCACCGAAGACGGCCTGCATGCAATGCATGGTCAACAATTAATAACTCGGCTTCGCCAAATTGGCGGCTTTACGACAGAGAATGAGGTTTAACAATGGGCACGGTATACCTAAACGGTGAATACCTTGGCGCTGATGAAGCAAAGATTTCACCCATGGATCGCGGCTTCTTATTTGGCGATGGCATCTATGAAGTGATCCCATCATACCAAGGCAAAATGCTTGGCTTTGGCGCACATATTGAGCGTATGAATAACGGTTTAAACGAACTTGAAATTAAGCTCGATTACAGTGCCGATACGTGGCGTAAAATCTGTAATGATTTATGCGAGAAAAACCAAGGTGATAATCTAGGGATTTATTTGCACGTTAGCCGCGGCGCCGACACTAAACGAGCCCACGGCTACCCAACTAATATTACCCCGACCGTATTTGCATTTGCTTTTGAAATTCCGGCAGAGCCAAAAAGCGATATCGACAATGCAACAACTTACACCGTATCACTTGAGCAAGACCGTCGCTGGCAACGTTGCCATATTAAATCAACGGCACTGCTTGGCAATGTGATCCATTACCAGCACGGTGCAGCAGCGGGCAACAAAGAAACCATTCTTTTTAACCGCTTAGAAGAAATAACCGAAGCTAGTTCAAGTAACGTGTTTATTGTTAAAGATGCTGTGATCAGTACGCCACCACTTGATAACCAAATTTTACCGGGGATCACCCGCTGGTTAATCCTCAATATTCTTCACAGTTACAGTAACTTTAAAGTGCAAGAGCGCATTATTAGTAAAAACGAGTTACTTGATGCCGACGAAGTATGGATCACTAGCGCCACTAAAGAAGTTGGCCCAGTTGTAAAAGTAAATGGCAAGTTAGTTGGCGATGGTAAGCCTGGTGCAGTTTGGCAACAAGTGCAAAGCTTGTTTACCAAGCATAAGTTTGATTACTAATTTAATCGGACTCAAAAACAAACGCCTACTGCAAGTAGGCGTTTTTGTTTTAGCTTTTATTTGCTTTATAAGGCCAAGCTTGCAATAGGCCGTCACTGGTTTCTGAATATAGCTGCTTACCATCGTAAGCCACACTCAGTACTGACGTTCGCTGGCGCTGTTGTTTAGCTTCGTACTCAGCGATTAGTTCACCATCTGCAACGCGATATAAACGCATCTTCATTTTTGGCGACCCAGTTAATAGCCATTTATCTCGATTAATAAATTGCGATGCGGTGAACTCAATAAAGTTAGAGTATGAGGCCACTTCTGATAACTCTTTTTTATTGGCTAAATCAAAGAATACACGATCATCAACCGAGTCAATTGCAAAGCCCAAGCTTGCTGTTTTATTTAAAGAAACGTGATTCACTCTAGTCGCTAAACGCTCTTCAAAGCGAGTGCTGCCATCACTTGTTGACCAAAGCTTAACGTACTTGTCGCTTGAGCCGGTAAACGCCCACTGCCCATCAGCCGATAACGCCACGCTATTAATATCTAAGCGATGAATATCAAAACGCTTAGTATCACCTGTGCGAGTATTTATTACCTCAGCCTTGCCGCTACGATAAGCGATAACCAACGTATCGCCTACGGCTGAAATAGCGATGTCTCTTGCGATTTCTTGCCCGGTGAGCCAAGTACCAATACTACGCCCAGTGCGAGTATCGTATAAAATCACCGATAATCGATTTGAAAGGAAAAAACGAGATTTGTTAGCACTAAAGCCCACAAGCTCAACATGTTCAGCGCCCTGCCCTGTTATACAATCGTATAGACGCGCTTTTAACTGATTATCCCAAACGCACACCTCAGATTGGGTTGCCACTAACGCGTGACTAGCATCCTCGGTTAGTGCCGTAGCACTTAGTAGCTCATTGCCATGGGCAAACTCACTACTAGCAGGGGCAGTAAACACCTCACCTCCACCACAGCCCAAAAGGCTCTGTGCAAATACACAGCACAGAGGTTTAAACAGTTTCGACGTCATGATTATTCTCAATTTTATAATTATTTTTGTATTGGCGCAGTGTAATGAAAATAAGCGGAAGTTGGTAGGGGAACTAGCTGTCAGCTTTCAGCCGTCAGCCATCAGTTTTTGTAGGCGTGAAATTTATTTCGCGCGAAGCGCTGGCAGTTGTGCGGTGCAGCGGCGCGCCATGCGAGCATGGCGCTTACTCAAAACAATTATTGGTCTGTTCTGCTCACGATTTCGTAGCCTTTGGCTTCATAATCATTGATGCATTTTTGAAATTTATTTTGAAGTTTTATTTCATCAAAAAAGCCTAGTGAGTATGCATCACACTTTACTTTCATATGTTCACTGTTTTCCAAAACCGCATTTAGTTTGAGCTCAGCAAAACCAAATTTATAGGCTAATTCTGTGAACTGTGAATACAGAACTAAAAGCAGTACAGCAAGAAGGGTAAGCGTTAGCGTATTTTTCATTTTTATTTCCTTTAAAAGTGTTGGTAAAAAGACTGGAGCAATTATCGAACCAACAATGTAACCTCATATAAATCAATAAAATGGATTATTCACACAAAAGCATAGTTGATATTTTCACCAATAAATAGTGAAAAAGACAACTATTTCCTAAAATAAATACAACCGTATTGTGATGTGTGTTTTTAAGGTGCGAAGTACGAGATTCGAGATGCGAAGTATGAGATTCGAGGTGCGAAATGCGAGGACCGAGATGTGAGGTAGGAGGTGCTTTAGCGCCGAACAACAACTTCCTAATCACAGCTTAAGATTACCCTACAATTTTCTTGTAGGCGTGAAATTTATTTCGCGCGAAGAGCCGGTAGGTATGCGATGTTACTGGCGTGCCATGTGAGCATAGCGCAAAGAAGAGTTAAGAGTTACGCGGCATAAAGCTACATAAGCTAGGCCCTGTTTCCTAGAGCCTAGCGCCTGTTAACTTTCAATCTGATAGCTGACGGCTGAAAGCTTACAGCTCACTTTCCCTCGCTCACTCCCCTCCCCCATGCGTAAAACAAAACACATTAAGTTTGTTACCGTCTAAGTCTCTAAAGTATCCCGCATAAAAGCCGGGCATTTCACGTGGACCGGGGGCGCCTTCGTCTGTGCCACCTAGTTCTATGGCTTTTTTATAAAAGGCATCTACTTGGGCTGGGGTTTCTACTGCCAGAGCAATCATAGTGCCGTTACCTACTGTGGCTTTTTCATCGTTATAAGGTTTGGTAACCGCAAAACCGGGCTTATCTTGACCTGTGCTCCATGCGACAAAGCGGTCAGTTTCTAAAAAGCGCTCGGCGTTTAAAGTGGCGAACAATTCATCGTAATACTTTACTGCTTTAGCTAGGTTGTTAGTGCCTAACATGGTGTAACCTATCATTGTGTGCTCCTTACGTTTAAAAGTGTCTGTACTCAACATAAAAGGGAAATGACCATCTGTCTATTGATTTCTCCATTCATCGCAATGGACTATATTTCTGATGGTTGTTACTTTATAACAGGTTAACACGCCCTAATTTCTGCTCACTAACAAGGAAATAAAATGAAGTTTAAAACGTCTTTAGCACTGCTTGCAGCAGCCAGCTTTTACAGCCATGCAGGAGCTAGCAATACCTTTCAACTTGAAAATGTTTTTGATCTTGAATACGCCAACCAAATAGAAATGACAAAAAATGGCGATACAATTTACTTTGTGCGTAATCGCATGGATATCAAAAGCGACCGTAAAGTCAGTAATATTTGGTCAGTAAACCCAGATGGTAAAACCATGCTACCGCTAACGTCTGGCGTGCATATGGATTACTCTCCGGTGTTGTCACCAGATGAAACTCGTTTAGCGTTTATTTCTACCCGAGATGGTAGCAGCCAAATCTATGTAAAATGGTTAAAAACCGGTAACGTAGCAAAAATTAGTAACCTAACGCAAAGCCCTGGCGGATTAACTTGGACACCAGATGGCAAACAATTGGTGTTTAGCCAGTTTGTGCCAGCAAAATCAGCAAGCCCAGTGTCTTTACCGGGTAAGCCAGAAGGCGCTAAGTGGGCAGAGCCAGCTAAATATATTGACGATACCTATTACCGTGCCGATGGCGGTGGCTACTCTGAAAAAGGTTATCGTCACTTTTTTATCATCAGTGCAACGGGCGGCAATGCACGTCAATTGAGTTCTGGTGATTTTGATCATGGTGGTGCTATTAGCTTTAACGAACAAGGCGATGCGTTTTATTTTTCGGCTAATCGCTATGAAGACAATGAATTACACCCAACTGAATCTGAAATCTATAAACTTAGCTTAGCGGATCGTTCAATTACCCAAATAACAGACCGTAAAGGCCCAGATTCACGCCCTAAAGTCTCGCCAAATGGTCGTTACCTTGCATACACAGGCTACGACGACAAAAAAACTAACTATGAAAATAACGACATTTATTTACTTGATTTAAAATCAGGTAAAACCTCAGTACTCACTGCTGATTTAGACCGTAGTGTCGAAAGCATTAAATGGGATGATAGCGGCAGAGGTCTTTATTTTAGCTACGATAGTGAAGGTAAAACTCATCTAGCTTACCAGCCGCGTAGTGGTAAACATAAGGTGATTACCTCAGAGATTGGTAGTGTCGCCTTTGGTCGCCCATATTCAGGTGGTGACTTTGATGTGAGCGAAGATGGTGAAGTTGCATTCACACTTGCAGATACCCAGCGTCCAGCAGATGTAGCATTAATTAAGCGTGGTAAAACGGCACGTTTAACACAATTAAACGAAGATGCGCTGGGCGACAAAGAGCTGGCTAAGGTTGAAGAAATTTGGGTTAAATCAAGCCACGACGGTTTGGCCATTCAAGGTTGGATTGCTTACCCACCGGGTTTTGATAAAAACAAAAAGTACCCACTTGTTTTAGAAATCCACGGCGGTCCTGTTGCAAACTACGGCCCTCATTTTAGTCCTGAAGTTCAATTATACGCAGCCAAAGGTAATGTTGTGCTATATATGAACCCGCGCGGCAGTGACTCATACGGTAAAGAGTTTGCGCAAACAATTCATCATAACTACCCAAGTAATGACTTTGATGACTTAATGACAGGTGTTGATGCTGTCATCAATAAGGGCTTTATTGATGAGAGTAAGTTGTTTGTCACCGGCGGTTCAGGTGGCGGTGTTTTAACTGCATGGATTGTGGGTCATACAGACCGCTTTGCAGCCGCTGTTGTTGCTAAACCTGTTATCAATTGGATCAGCTTTGTACTAACTGCTGATTTCTACCCTTTCTTTGCTGACTATTGGTTCCCAGGTAAACCATGGGACAATATTGAGCATTATATGAAGCGCTCTCCAATTAGCTATGTGGGCAATGTAAAAACACCCACTATGCTGTTAACTGGTGAATCAGACTATCGCACGCCGATTTCTGAAACCGAGCAATTTTACCAAGCGTTAAAGCTACAAGGTGTTGATACAGCGATGGTGCGTATTCCTAATGCCTCACATGGTATTACCGCGCGCCCATCAAACCTGATGACCAAAGTCGGCTATATTCAATGGTGGTTTGATAAACATAGTAAGTAGTTGCGGGTTGCGAGCAATAGTTTAGGTGCGGCTTTATGCCGCGCCATATATAAACCATAACGCGGGATAAACCCGCTGCTATTTTCTAACTTTTGAATTTCAATCTGATAGCTGACGGCTGAAAGCTGACAGCTCTCTTTTCTGTAAACCCCCTTTACAGTCAAAATATGAGTAACTCCTTACATACATTTCTCAAATATCGGACATTAATCCAAAAGCAGTTAGTAAAAAATCGGTTTATAGCCAAAATCAGTAACTTGAGTTAGTAAAAAATCGGTTTGTGCCGCTAGAAACCTAGCTTCAGTTAGTAAAATTTTGGTTTGTAAGGGTGTTGAGTTGGTAAAAAATCGGTTTATGGCTTGAGTGAGTTAATAAAAAATCGGTTTGTAAATCGCTAGATTCTACAAAACAACATTAAATTGCCGTTTATATGAGCCAATTTAAACCATTCTAGAGGCTGTAATTAGGCAATAGGCCCTAAATTAAGGCTTATACGGCGGAGGTAGTTAAATCCTGATCTAAAATTCTTAGGCTGGTAAATGCGTGATCTGTATTTTTATAAAGCTAGTAAATGGCTGATCCAAGACTTGGTTAAAGAGTGATCCGAACTACGAGATACGAGATACGAGATACGAGATACGAGATACGAGATACGAGGTGCGAGGTTCGAGGTTCGAGATGCGAGGTGAGAGATGCGAGTCTGATGGCTGACGGCTGAAAGCTGATAGCTAAAAAGCGAAAAAGGGCCCGAAGGCCCCTAACAACATTATTGAATAGCTATAAAAGAAACTACATTACAACTTGGTTAGAACTGGTTCATGGTATTTGCTTCACCACCGGCTTTAAGCGCATTTTCACCAGAGAAGTACTCTTTATGAGTATCACCAATGTTTGAACCTGCTAGGTCTTGGTGTTTCACTGATGCTTGCTCACGGCGGATTTCTTGACGTTGTACGTCGCGAACATACGCTAGCATGCCTAGGTCGCCGAAATAGCCTTCTGATAGAATATCAGTGCTTAGCGCCGCAGTATGGTAAGTTGGTAGCGTGATTAGGTGATGGAAGATACCCGCTTCACGTGCACCATCTTTTTGGAAGTTTTGCACAAGTACGTCTGCTGCCGCTGCAAGCTCTGTGTCATCCATTTCTGGCGCCATTAATGCCTTATTGTCATCGATGCTTGGGTAAGCTGATAAGTCTTTACCTTGCTCTTGCCACTCAGCATATACTTGCTCACGGAATTTAAGTGTCCAGTTGAACGACGGTGAGTTGTTGTATACCAGCTTAGCATTGGGTACTTGCTCTTTAACGCGGTTTACAAGCTCAGCGATTTGTTTAACGTTTGGCTTTTCTGTTTCAATCCACAGTAAGTCTGCGCCTGATTGTAAGCTAGTTACACAGTCTAGAACTACGCGGTCTTTCTCTGTGCCTTCACGGAACTGGTATAAACCATTATCTAAACGTGTTGGTTTGCAAAGCTGACCATTCAGCTTCATTGCAGTGTCGCCTTCGTTTAAGTCATCCACACTGTTTACTAGTGTTGTTTCAAGGAACGACGTGTATTGGCTAGCAAGGTCGCCAGGAGTTTTAGATACTGGCACTTTTTGAGTAAGGCTTGCACCTAATGAGTCAGTACGAGCAACGATAATACCGTTATCAATGCCAAGCTCTAAGAATGCGTAACGAACCGCGTTAATTTTTGCTAGGAAATCTTCATGCGGTACAGTTACTTTACCAGCTTGGTGACCACATTGTTTTGCGTCAGATACTTGGTTCTCGATTTGGATAGCACATGCACCCGCTTCAATCATCTTTTTAGCAAGTAGGTAAGTTGCTTCTTCGTTACCGAAACCCGCATCGATATCAGCAATAATTGGCACAACATGGCTTTCGAAGTTATCGATTTTATTTAGCACTGCTTGAACGTCACCGCCGTTTGCTTTCGCTTCGTCTAGGTCTTTGTAAAGGTGGTCAAGCTCACGTGCATCAGCTTGCTTTAAGAAAGTGTAGATTTCTTCGATTAGCGCTGGAACAGACGTTTTTTCATGCATACTTTGGTCAGGTAATGGACCAAACTCAGAGCGAAGTGCCGCAACCATCCAGCCACTTAGGTATACATAGCTGCGTTTAGTTGTTTTATTATGACGTTTAATTGCCATCATCATTTGCTGTGCAGTAAAACCATGCCAACAACCTAGTGATTGTGTGTATTGGCTGTGGTCAGCATCATAAGCTGCCATATCTGCACGCATAATGTCTGCAGTATATTGAGCAATGTCTAGACCCGTACGAAAACGGTTTTGTAAACGCATACGGCTTGCGTATTCTGGGTTGATTGACTGCCACGTTTTGCCTTGTGATTGACATAAAGTAGCTAAGTTATCGGTTTCGCGTTGATATGTTGTCATAATAAAAATCCTTCGAACGGGTTATCTATTTTTTGTTAGTGAGAGTGGCTACTTGGCGTTTGCTTCGTAGCGCTTAATTCAACATTAGGCGGATTTTTTGGATTTAGTAAATTTATAGTTGTTATTGCCACTATATTTTTAGTGAATGGCAAATAACCTGCTTATTAGCCTTTTTTACGATATGGTTGAGCCATGAATGATCAATTTAAGCTCGTTTAAAGGACATTATTATGACCACTCTCTCACTTAACGGTTTAAGCGTTGATCAACAACTTGCACAGTTTGTTGAACAGCAACTTTTACCAGGAACAGGCATTAGCACAGACACTTTTTGGCAAGGTTTTGCTGATATCGTCAATGAACTAACACCTATCAATCGTGCGCTTTTAGAAAAACGCGAACAACTACAAGCAAAGATTGATGACTACCATAAGCAGCAGCCGGTATGGGATGCTGCTAACTATCAAGCATTCCTTGAAGACATTGGCTACCTTGTTCCTGAGCCAGCTAGTTTCAGCATAGAAACAGAGCAAGTAGAGCCTGAAATCGCAAACACAGCTGGGCCACAGCTTGTTGTGCCAGTGAGTAATGCACGCTTTGCCTTAAACGCCGCAAATGCGCGCTGGGGCTCACTGTATGATGCGCTATACGGCACAGATGTATTAAGTGAAGACGACGGCGCTGAGAAAGGCTCTACATACAACCCTGTGCGTGGCTTTAAAGTCATGGCTTATGCCCGCCAGTTCCTTGATAAAGCACTGCCTTTAGCAAACGGCTCACACATCGAAAGCACCAGCTATGCAGTGGTTAATAATGAGCTTTTAATCACATTACGTGATAGTAGTCAGGTTCGCCTAGCAAACCCTGAACAACTTATTGGTTACCAAGGTGAAGCGCAAAATCCAAGCGCTATCTTATTGAAAAATAATGGCTTACATATTGAGCTACAAATAGACCATCATCACCCAATAGGCCAAGCAGATAAAGCAGGCCTTAAAGATGTACTACTAGAAGCAGCCCTTACAACGATTATGGACTGTGAAGATTCCGTTGCTGCCGTTGATGCCGAAGACAAAGTAAACGTCTATCAAAACTGGCTTGGTTTAATGCAAGGAAACCTAGTAGAAGCATTTAACAAAGAAGGTAAAACCATTGAACGCCGTTTAGCAGAAGATCGCCAATATCAAGGTGTAAATGGCGAAACAATCACGCTAAAAGGTCGTAGCATGATGTTTGTACGTAATGTTGGCCACTTAATGACTAATCCAGCTATCCAAGATAGTGAGGGCAATGACGTGTTTGAAGGCATTATGGATGCCATTATCACTAGCACCGCTGCACTTCATGACTTAAAAGCTACAGGTAGCCTTAAAAATTCAACGGCTAAGAGTATTAATATTGTTAAGCCAAAAATGCATGGTCCAGAAGAAGTTGCCTTCACTAATACCCTGTTTACCCGCGTTGAGCAGCTGTTAGGCTTGCCTGCAAACACCATTAAAATGGGTATTATGGATGAAGAGCGTCGTACTTCAGCTAACTTAAAAGCCTGTATTTTCGAAGCTAAAAAGCGTGTTGTATTCATCAATACCGGCTTCTTAGACCGCACTGGTGACGAAATTCATACTTCAATGCAAGCAGGTGTAGTACTGCCAAAAGGCGCTATTAAGCTTGAACCTTGGATCAGCGCATACGAAGATCGCAACGTAGATATTGGTCTTGCAACTGGCCTTAGTGGTAAAGCACAGATTGGTAAGGGTATGTGGCCAATGCCAGATAAAATGGCGTTAATGATGGAACAAAAAAGTGGTCACCCGAAAAGTGGGGCAAATACCGCTTGGGTGCCCTCTCCTACTGCTGCAACACTGCATGCCATGCATTATCATGATATTGATGTATTTGCCTGCCAAAGAGCGCTTATGGACCGCAAAGAAGCAAGCCTTACCAGCTTACTCACTCCGCCGCTTATGAAAGATGCCAGCAGCTTAAGCAAAGAAGATATTCAAGCCGAACTTGATAACAACGCTCAGGGTATTTTAGGTTATGTTGTGCGTTGGATTGACCAAGGTATTGGTTGCTCAAAAGTACCAGACATCAACCATGTCGGTTTAATGGAAGACCGTGCCACACTGCGTATTTCAAGCCAGCATATGGCCAACTGGCTGTATCATGGCGTTTGTTCTGAAGAGCAAATTAGAAAAACCATGGCACGTATGGCGAAAGTTGTTGATGGTCAAAATGAAGGTGATCCGGCCTACAATAATATGGCTGATTCAGCCGAAACTTTAGCACAAAGTGTTGCTTATCAAGCAGCTTTAGCCCTTGTATTAGAGGGAGTTAAACAACCTAGTGGCTATACTGAACCATTATTGCATGCGTTCCGTATAAAGTATAAATCGTTAAATTAGCCACTACACAACTCCCCTTCGAGTTTCATGTGTCGTTCATTGCAGCCCTAGGGCTGCTTTTTTTTGACTAATATCAACTGATACCAATCCGCAATAATACTTAATTATTTTGAGGGATTAAACCTGTCGCTACCTGCGTTAAAAACTTCTGATTTAGAACAACTAAATAACGAAATTTTTGCCTTGTTATCAACGAGGTTTTATTGCCTCAAAATAGACCACTAAATTAAGCGTATTGGTATAAACTCATAACGACAGTGAATAGCCACCATTCATGGCATAATGAAAATCTATTAAAAAAGGGGCATTTGTTACCAAATGCCCCTTTTTACGTACTAATACGTACTAATTTTTTAAAAATTAGTTTTTAACAATCGCATTGTGATAAACGTTTTGCACGTCATCACAGTCATCAAGCATAGAAATAAACTTTTCAAAGTTTGCGATATCATCTGGATCAGTGATGTCAGTATGAACTTGTGGAACAAACGTGATTTCGTCTACTTCAAAGTTAATACCTTCAAATGCTTCTTCAAGAGCTGTTTTTGCTTTGTAGTACTCAGTATGTGGAGCGAATACAGATACTTTGCCGTCTTCTACTTCTACATCTGTTACGTCTACATCAGCCATCATTAGCGCTTCAAGTACAACTTCGTCGTCATCACCTTCAAAGCCTAAAACAGCTAAGTGGTCGAACATATGCGCTACACAGCCCGGTGTACCAATTTTTGAATCTGTTTTAGTGAACGGTAAACGTACATCTTTAATAGTACGGTTAGGGTTATCAGTTAAACAGTCCACAATAACCATACAGTTACCCGGGCCATAGCCTTCGTAACGTGCTGGAGAGTAGTCTTCCCCTGCTCCACCGGCTGCTTTTTTGATTGCATTATCGATTACGTGTGCTGGAACTTGGTCTTTTTTTGCACGCTCAATAATACGTTTTAGCGCTTGGTTTACTTCTGGATCTGGTTCGCCATTTTTAGCAACAACGTAGATTTCTTTACCATACTTAGAATTTACTTTAGTTTTTGCATTGGCTGTTTTAGCCATGGCGTTTTTGCGGACTTCAAATGCTCTGCCCATCTTATGCCTCTATGAATACATTTGATAATTGCCGATATTTTAGCAACTCATGACCGCTTGGGCTAGTACTAGGGCATCTTGAAAAATAAAAAACTAACAATAAATCTCAGGAAAAATAAAAAACAAAGCTATTTAACATAACACTTTATTTTCTTGGAATGAGTCAACCAAAGTAGGTAGTTCTGAAAAATGATGCATTACATAATCGGCCTGATTTGCATACTCAGGAATTTCATCTGGCGCGTACAAGCAAGCACGCATGTTGGCATTGTGAGCTGCTTGTATATCAAATAAGTAATCGCCGACATACAGTAACTCAGACTGATCAAGCTCCCATAATGTCGCAATCGCATTTAAAGCACTTGGATCAGGCTTAGCAGGCGCATCAGAGCGAGTCAACACGGTTTCTATTGGTAAGGGGTTATTCTTTAATTTAATGGCAGCTGCACGGTCGTAGTTGCGAGTCACAATCGCCATCGGGATGTTATTTTCTTTCAGCCTCTTAATTGCCTCAGCAACGCCTGGCAATAAATGCGCATGCTGCGCATCAATAAGTTCATGCTGATGAACAATATTCATCGCTTCTTCACGCATGTAAGGCGAAGGTAACGAAGCAATGTAAGCAAGTAAGTCATTCTCAACAGGACAGCCTACCTGTGCTTTGATCAGTGAAAAATCCAACTCCGATGAAACCAAAGTACCATCTAAGTCAAAGATTACGCCACGGATATTGTTGTCATGGATAGTCATATAAATCCCTGTATATGAGAAGTGGGAAAATGTTGATGCCCATTAATAAGATAGTTTACGAAATGGGTTTATTAAAGGATCAAAGGATTAAAAAAGTAACTTTTTTAATCCTTTAGGACTGCTATTACTCTGGATTGACCGGCTCAAATCTAGCCTCAAGCCAAGTATCATCTTGGCTAAAGGTCAGCGTTTTTACCTTACCTTTACCCTCAATATTTACCATATTCACTTGTGTTGGCCATAGGTCGCGAAGTGCTCCGTTGCTCATTCGAATACCATGAATTCCCTCAGGGATCATGACTTCTTGGTAAACCCAAAAGAATTTACCATCAACTTGCGCACCCACATCTTTAAGCTCAAGCGGCTTGCCATCTAAAGTTTGTAGAGCAATATGTGACTCAACATAATCAGCAAAACGCTTCTGATCTTCTTTATTACTTAAGATATCAGCATTGCCGTCAAACAAATATTCAACGGCGTGCTCTGTATCATGTAAATAAAAACGATGCATCAGCTCAATATTGTTGGTGCGTTTGTTAAATAACACGGTAGTCACAGACGCTTTTAACTGGTGCGCCATGGTTGGCGCACTCAGTAATAGAGCAAAAATAATGGCTATAAAGCGCATTATTGTTGCTCCTGGGCATCATTTTCGTCGCCTTTTTTCAGCTCAGTTTTAATATCTTGCATGATATCGCGGCTGACTTTCGCTTTACTCTTCTCACGTTTGTACACTTCAATACGTGATGGAATAATACGACGCGGGTAGTTATTGTTTTCTACATCAACATCCGCTGTTTCCCAGCGAGGGTCCACTGTAACAGACACTAGGTTTTTACCTTTTTCTGTAACAATTAGCTTTTGTACATGCTTGTGGTTACGACGCCAGATTTCAGCCGGAATGTACTGCTCTTCTTTCGTACCATCTTCATAAGTAAGCTCTAACAAGATAGGCATGACTAAACCACCTAAGTTTGAGAACTCAAGTACGTAGTAGTTTTTATCTTCTTTGATTGCACGCTCAAACGTTTTACGCTCCCAAGGCTCTAATCCTTTAAGGAATTTGTTATACGCGTTACGCTCTTTGTTAGTTACTGTGAAGCGGTCGTTTTCGTCGTAGAAGTCAGTTACATCTGGGTTTTCTTCAACCCACAGTTTTTTACCTTCTTCTTTATTACGTTTTACGAATAACGGCATTGGCTTGTCAGCTTCGATATCACGTAAACGATTAAAGTCGATATCAGGATTTTTGGTATCTAAACGAAGTTGGTAAACCTTGTCTAGCGAGATATCAACGTGATCTGTGGTGTAGAACCAACCACGCCAGAACCAATCAAGGTCAACACCTGACGCTTCTTCCATAGTGCGGAAGAAATCAGCAGGAGTAGGGCGCTTGTATTTCCAACGCTGTGCATATTCTTTGAATGCAAAGTCGAATAGCTCACGGCCAAGGATCACTTCACGTAAAATGTTAAGTGCAGCAGCAGGCTTAGTATAAGCATTAGGGCCTAAACGTAATACGCTGTCTGACTGTGTCATAACAGGCACTTGGTTTTCAGACTTCATGTACTCAACGATGTCGCGAGGCTCAACACCCCAAGGAATAGTGTGGTCCCATTCGCGACCAGCAACACCATCTAAGAAGCTGTTAAGGCCTTCATCCATCCACGTCCATTGACGTTCATCAGAATTGACGATCATAGGAAAGTAAATGTGGCCAATTTCATGGATAACCACACCGATCAAGAAGCGTTTTTCTGCTTGCGAGTAGGTACGAGTTCCATCTTCTTGTAGATCTGTACGCGGGCCATTGAAGGTGATCATAGGGTATTCCATACCGCCTACTGGGCCATTTACAGATTGAGCAACTGGGTAAGGGTAGTCAAACGAGAAGCGTGAATACACTTCCATTGTATGAACTACTGACTCAGTAGAGTACTTCTTCCAAAGGTCACCACCTTCTTTAGGGTAAAAAGACATCGCCATTACTAACGGCTGATCTTTACCGCCTTGATGGTAGCCTTTTGCATCCCACATAAACTTACGTGAAGAAGCCCACGCAAAGTCACGTACATTTTCAGCTTTAAAGTGCCATGTTTTCGTTTTGTTTGTGCCTTCTTTTTCGTTTTCTAACGCTTCTTCTTCAGTCACGATGAAAACAGGGCGCTTAGCATCTTCAGCTTGTTCAAGACGCTTACGCTGTGTGCTAGTCAGAACGCTGCTTGGGTTATCAAGCTGACCCGTTGCCGATACGATATGGTCAGCAGGTACTGTAATTTCTACATCGTAATCACCAAACTCAAGTGTGAACTCACCGCTGCCTAAGAAAGCTTTGTTAGTCCACGCTTCATAATCAGTGTATGCAGCAAGACGAGGGAACCACTGCGCTAATAAAAAGATATCGTTACCATCTTCTTCAAAGTGTTCATAACCTGAACGCGCGCCAACGGCGTCTTCTTCAACAATGTTAAAGGCGAAGTCCATGCTGAACTCAACGTCTTTTCCCGGTTTAAGCGGCTCGTTTAAGTCGATACGCATTAAGGTATCTACTACAGTAACTTTAAGCTCTTTTCCGTCTTCGTCTTTAACATTGGCGATTTGATAACCCAGCTCGTTGTCGGCCAGAAATTGCTGACGACGTAGCTGACCTAAGCTCAGTTTAGTTGATTTTGGCTGAGGATCACCTTGCAATGTTTTACCATTGAAAGTAGATGTCATTTCAGCAATTGAGTCAGATTTAAAGATATTTTGGTCTAGCTGTAACCAAAGATACTTTAAGGTGTGCGGCGAGTTATTTTTGTATTCGATAGTTTGGCTTGCTGTTAAGCGGCGTTTCTTTTCATCAAGCTTTACATCGATGTCGTAGTTTACTTGCTGTTGCCAATAATTTTCAGCAGGCTCACCGGCCGCACTACGGTATACGTTTGGAGTTGGAAGTGCTTCATCTAGCTGACGGAACTTGTCAACGAATGAGCCTTTAGTTTGCTCAACAGATGACGCCATAACAGCTGAAGATACTGCTAAAGGCAATACCAAAGCACTCAATTTGAGAACTGCTTTTTTCATTGTTTATCCTGTAATTAGTTTGCAACCGTAACATCGCAAACTAAAAACAAAGTTGCAACATTATCACGATAAATTGCGGTATTTTTCCGGTAGTATTCATCGGTTATTACTAATCAAGATTAATTGTTGCTTTTTTTAATTAATATCTTGTAAAGGGGGTTTACAAAAACTGATTAATTTTAATTCAGCACTAATTCATTCCAAAGCATTACAGTTAAAGAGAAGGTAATCGACTTAAATTCTAGTTAATGATGAAAGGGTGATTAGATGAAGTTTTATATTGTAAAAAAAGACTCTCGTTTAGCAGCCATTCCTGCGCAAGAATCAATCTTAAACGAGTACCAAGAACGTGGTTTTAAGTTTGTTGAGGTCATCAATGCATGTGATGAATCAGACGCCCTATCACGAACAAAACCAGAGATTAAAAGAGCTAACAAATGGCTAATTTGGTCATCTTCTTTGGTTATTTTGACCCTATCCATAATTATTTTTTGCAATTAAGTAATTTTTGTAGCATTTGCTATTGAAATTTACTGCCATTTATATTTAAAATCGCCCACTTTTTTGATTTTGGGGTCTACGCAGCATGCATTTTAACCCCCAAAATGTTTGGTAATCAGCATAGAATTCGGTGAGCGTATGGATTTCTATATCCTAAAAAAACAACAAGAACTAATTGCAATTCCAGCGGACGAACAAAATTGTAAACAGTACCTAGATTCAGGGTATTTTTATATCGACAAAGTAGCGGCATGTAATGAAACAAATGCCCTTAAGATTTTACAAGCTAAGCAAACTAAAGCGCTTAAAGTACCTATGATAATGGCATTGTTAGCTTTGCCAATGGTGGTTTTTGCTTGGTATAGCTTAAGTTAACAAACCAGGCTGGGCATCTTGGCTCAGCTTAGGTATATTGACGCTCTTAATAAATAATAAGAGCGTTTAATGAAAGTCCTTCATACATCTGATTGGCATTTAGGCCAACAATTCTACGAGCATTCCCGATTCGATGAGCATCAAGCATTTCTAGCTTGGTTAACCGATACGCTTGTGTCAGAGAAGATTGACTTACTACTGGTTGCGGGTGACATTTATCATACGGCAACGCCACCTGCCAGCGCAGAAAACCAACTCTACCAATTTATTAAAACCACTAAGCAGCATTGCCCTGACTTACACATAGTGATTATTGCTGGTAACCATGATTCAGCAAATCGTATTATGGCGGCAAAGCCTTTATTGGCTCAGTTTGATACCTATGTTGTTGGCCGCTTTGATAGCAATGTTCCTCATGAAGTTGTACTGCCAATCAGTACAAAAAATGGCGATGCGAATGTTGTCGCCATGCCATTTTTACGTAGCAGTGATTTAAGCAGTTATAACCGCCAACAAGAGCAACCGCTAACATACAATCAGGCCGTTGCTCTTGCCTACAAAGATGCATTACAAGCAGCAAGCGAATTACCAAACGCGCCATTAATTGCTATGGGCCACCTGCATGCAAAAGGTGGAGACATCTCATCTGATTCTGAACGTAATTTAGTTATTGGTGGTGAAGATGCGATATCGGCAAGCATATTTACTGATCAACCTGATTATGTCGCACTAGGGCATCTTCATAAGGCTCAAAGCGTCGCGAAGAAAGAGACCATTCGCTACAGTGGCACGCCAATGCCGATGTCATTTTCTGAAAGGCGTTACCAACATCAAGTTGTAATAGTCGAGCTTACTGACTCAGGTACTTCTGTAAACCCCCTTTACATTCCTAGCTTCTGTAAAGTCATGTTACTACCAGAAAAAGACTGTGTGCCACTGAACGAACTCTGTGAGCTTATAAAACAGCTCGATTTAACAGATGAAGATTTAGCGCCATATCTGCGGGTTAAATTGAGCGCCCATGACACTGACACCACTTTCAGAGAACAAATAGAACAAGCCCTTGAAGGTAAGCAGGTTAAGTTTTGTGGCATTGAAAGAGTACGTCAGCAAAGCAACCAGCAAGACGATGAACAAACCCTATTTGAAGATGTCTCGCAAATTGAAGCGCTAAATCCACATTCACTTTTAGAGCAAGCATTTGCAAACAATAAAGATATGGCAGGGCAGGCGGTGCCAAAAGAATTAGAAAGCTTACTAAGCCAAGTGATCGATGAATTGAATGCAGAGGACCTACTATGAAAATTTTAGCGATTCGTGTTCACCAACTAGCCTCTATCTTAGACGCCGAAGTCGACTTTAGCGCTTCGCCTTTAAAAGAAGCAGGGTTGTTTGCCATCACCGGTGATACCGGCGCCGGTAAAAGCACATTACTCGATGCCATTTGCTTAGCACTTTATAACAAAACAGCAAGGTTACGCGGCGATACAGGCAATAAAATTGACTTTAACGGCGACAATATCAAACTCAATGACTCGCGAAACTTATTACGCCGCGGGGCAGGGCAGGGCTATGCAGAAGTCGACTTTATTGGCCAAGATAAACAACAGTACCGAGCAAGGTTAAGCTTTAGCCGAGCGCGTAATAAAGCCGATGGCAAGTTACAACCTGCACAACATAGCCTGCACTCATTACCCGATGAAACCCTAATCGCCGATCGAAGCGCGGCAGGTAAAGAAATCGAGCGTATTATCGGTTTGAGCTTTGAGCAGTTCTCACGAGCAGTCCTTCTTGCGCAACATGAATTTGCGGCATTTTTAAAAGCGACCGGAGATGAGCGTGCGCAACTACTTGAATGCTTAACAGGCACCGATAAATTTAGCCGTATTGGTCAGCGGATTTTTGAACGCCATCGTGAGCAGCTGCAAGCATTAGAGCAGTTAAAGTTAAGTTTAAGTAATTATCAGGTTTTAAGCCCTGAACAGGTCGAAACGAAACAAGCAGAACAAAAAGCGCTTGAAGCTAAACTTGCTGAGTTGCAAAAGCAAATAAAACAATTTGAACAGTACCAAGGGTGGTACAAGCAAGCATCTCAGCAGCAACAACAGCTAAACCAGGCAGAGCAAGCAAAGCAAGAATTACAGCAACAAATGCACGCGCTTGCTGAAAAAGCCACTGAAGCGAAACAAGCCCAGCAATGCCTAGAAATAAAAGATAACCGCGAGCGCGTTACTTCGATTGCTGCTCAACATGGGCAACTTATTAAAAACCGTGAGCAGCTTTTAAATGTTGATCATAAAACAGTGATCAAAGACGCTGAGCAAACGCTTGAGAAGCAAACCGCGCAACTAAACCAAGCAAAGCAAGCACAAAAAGACGCGCAGCCTATTATTAGCCAGGCCCGAGAGTTAGATAAGCAACTTGCTGTATTAAACCAGCAAGCAGCGGCGCAAAAAGTACAAGTAGAGAAAGCTAAGCACCATCATCAAGAGCTGACTAATACACTAAACAGCCATAAAGCAGAGCAGCAAAAACAGCTCGATCAACAAGCGCAAATAAATAGCTATTTAGAAACACATGCACAATGGCAACCATTAGCAAAAGACTGGTCATTCTTTAAAAGTGAGTTAAGCCGCTTTAGCCAGCAACTGCACACAATTAGCCAATCACAGCAAAACGTAAAAGCTCTTCAACCTAAAATTGATGAGCAGCAAGCAGCTGCGCAGCAGTGTAAAACTCAATACCAAGCCCTTGAGCAAGAAATTAAGCGCCTAAATGAGCAAGATACCGCCTTTAAATCGAGTTTAAACACCCAATCAATGGCAGATATCGACGCTAGGCTTGATGCGATTAAACACCTGATTGAAAAGCGCCAAGTATGGCAAACTAATCAGCAGCAGTTAAAAAATTGGCAAACCCAGCTAAACACTTTAAGCCAAACGGAGCAGCAACTACAAACAGCATTAAAAGATGCGCAGCAAGGTGCAGAGCAAGCACAGCAGCAGGTTTCGTTTTGTGAGCAAAACTTACAGCAAGTGCAGTTAAGAGCCAGTGAAGGGGTTAGCCAGTTACGCGCCACTTTAAAGGCAGGGGAGCCGTGTGCAGTATGTGGCTCAAAAGAGCACCCCTTTATGCATAAAGAAATGGTTAACGAGCAATTTAGTCAACTTATTAACGACTTTACCAACCAACTAACTAACGCCAAACAGCACTTAAAAGCTCAGCAAGCATTACAGCAAGCTAAAAGTAATGAGCTGGCGGCATGCAGCCAACAGATAAGCTTGTTAACTGGGCAAATCTCAGAACTGAGCGCTCAACAACAGAACCTCAAAGAAACCATGGCAGCTAATCGTACTGAGCTAAATGATTTAACCGAAGATCAGTTAAACGAGCGTCAACAACAGCTCAGCCTGCAAAAACAGCAATACTACAAAGCTCTTGAACAGCAACAGCAGCTGCAAAACACGCTTGCGGCTAAGCAAACTGAGTATAATCAGCAAGGGCAAGCGCTACATAGCAAAGAGCAGCAATTAAACGAATTACAGCAACAGCTGAATAATCAGCAAACACGTTTAACCGAGCTCAATGATGAGCATCAGCAGCTTTACACGACACTGAATCAACAGTTCGCCAGTGCACCTTGGTGGCAGGCACTCAATACACAAAGCATTTCTTTAGAGAACATTGCAGAGCACGTTGAGGCTTATCAAGCTTCGCTGCAAACGGCTGATGAGCTTAAAACTAGCTTCAAAGCCATTGAGCAGCACCTTGCACATGTAACGCCGCAGCTAAACGAAGCACATACCTCCTTAACTCAGTGCAACGAGCAACTAAGCCAAACTCAAAACGAACTCACGCAGATAAAATCAAAGCGCGAGGGCTTATTTAGTAACGCGGCGATATCGGTAGATGAGTTTATAGCAGAGCTTGAAAAGGCGATAGATTCAGCGCAGCAGGCACTGCAACTTGCCCAAGCAACCCATAGTAATGCGGTGAAGGCGCGTGACGAACAAGCCATTCAAATCGCCAATATTGACGAGCGTGAAAAAGAGCTCACCGCAGAGCAAGCGGCGCTTAATGAGCGATTTAGCCTTTGGTTTAATGATTTTAAAGCGCAGCACCCAAGTTTGGATGAGCAAGCAGTTAGTCAGCTATTAACGATAAGTCCCGCTGAAATTAAACAAACTCTGGCAGATTACCACACCGCCGAGAGCAGCTTAAAAGACGCTGAGGCTCTTTTAAAACAGCGACAGCAGGCGCTGGCTCAGCACCAAAAAGACAAGCCAGCTCTCGGTGAAGATCAGCTGCAATTACAGCTTAATCAAGCCACAGAGCAACAAGTACAAGAAAATAACGCATTATTGCAAGTTGCGACTGAGCTTAAAACCCATCAACAAAATAGCGAAGCGCTGGCTGATAAACAAAAGCAATTGGTTGAGCAGCAAAAAAGCTATGAGCACTGGCATTTACTCAATAAGGTCTTAGGGGATGCCAGCGGCAAAACCATGCGTAATTTAGCGCAAACGCAAACCTTAAAAATACTGCTGCACTACGCGAATAGTCACTTACAGACACTAAATAAACGCTACAAATTAACAGCCATAGGGCAAACGCTCGATATCGCAATTATCGATAAAGACATGGCCGATGAGCAGCGCTCTGTTAATACATTATCGGGCGGTGAGTCATTTTTGGTATCGTTAGCACTGGCGCTAGGGCTTGCCTCGTTGTCGTCGAATAAAGTGCAAATAAACTCTTTGTTTATCGATGAAGGGTTTGGTACGTTGGACAGTGAAACGTTAAGCATCGCGATGGATGCTCTTGATTCACTACAAGCACAAGGCCGCAAAGTAGGGGTTATTTCGCACGTATCAGAAATGACCGAACGCGTTGCCACGCAAGTGCATGTGGCGAAAAAACCAGGTGGTTATTCGACCATCTCAGTTATTTAAAGGATTAGCATGCCAACTTTTAACCACGAAGAAGCAAATCATTACGACGAACGCATTTTGCGCCTAGTTCCAGGTTATGAGCTATTACATCAAGCAACCGCGGCACAACTTGCAGCCACGCTGAGCGATGAAGCGTGCATTTTAGTGATTGGTGCCGGAACAGGTAAAGAAATCATTGAATTAGCGGCGCTAAAACCAAGCTGGCAATTTATTGCTCAAGACATTTCACAAGACATGCTCGATATTGCCGAGCAACAGTTTGGCCAGCATAACATTAGCGATCGCGTAACAGTACACTGCGGTGATATCAACGACATCGACACTCAATGTGACGCCGCACTGTGTTTACTGGTAATGCACTTTGTTGAAGATAACGGCGATAAAAAAGCGCTATTAAAAGCGATTCACAGCAAACTTAAAAAATCGAGCAACTTATACATTGCCGATTTAATGCGCCCAGAAACCGCTTTTGAGCGCGAATCTCAACTACAGCTCTGTACGCAGTTAGGTTTAACCGAAGTCGGCGTAGAACGCATGCGCCACAACCTAGAGCACGAGTTTTACCCATTAGACCGAATTCGTTTTTCAGAGTTAATGAATGAAACCCGCTTCAGCACCCCTAAACAGTACTTTAAAGTGCTTGGTTTTGCTGGGTATGTGGTTGGGAGTTAGCTCCTAAGCCTAATATCCCGCGGCTTGGCCGTCTTTACGGGTTTCTGATGCGCCGTAATAAACGCCGGTTTTTGGGTCTTTCAATATTGCTTGATAACCACCGTATGGGCCAACCGCGTCTTGTAAGGTGTGGCCTTTTTTCATTAACTCACGGCGGGTTTCCATCGAAAAACCTGACTCTAAGCTAACAAAACCACCGTCTTCCATGATCTCGCCGGTTGGCTGCGATGAACCTGTGTGCAGAATACGTGGTGCATCACCGGCTTCTTGTAGGTTCATGCCAAAATCAATCATGTTGATAAGTATTTGAGCATGCATTTGTGGCTGTGTTGCGCCGCCCATTACGCCATAACTCATATATGGCTTGCCATCTTTGGTGACAAACGCTGGAATGATTGTATGAAATGGTCGTTTGCCTGGCTCATATTGGTTCATGTGGCCTTTTTTAAGGGCGAACATTTCGCCACGGTTTTGCAATACAAAGCCTAATTTTGCAGGTGTCATACCTGAGCCCATGCCACGGTAATTACTTTGAATAAGCGAAACCATGTTGCCGTCTTTGTCGGCGGTCGTCATATAAATGGTATCGCCTTCTACTGGGCCTGCGTGGTCACGTTTTGCAGCTTTATTAGGGTCTATCAGTTTGCGTCTTTGGTCAGCATATTGCTGCGAAATAAGTGTTTGTACGGGAATGGTGTTAAATGCTGGATCGGCGTAATACTTTGCACGATCTGCAAACGCGAGCTTTTTCGCTTCAACAAAGGTGTGTACGTATTCTGGGCTATCAAAGCCCATAGCTTTGATATCGTAACCTTCAAGAATATTCAGAATTTGCTGTGCAGCAATACCTTGGCCATTTGGTGGCAATTCCCAAAGCGTATACCCTCTATAATCGGCGCTCACAGGCTTAACCCATTCACTATGGTGGGCAGCTAAATCGTCATACGATAAGTAGCCGCCGTTTTCTTTCATGTAGCGACCAATTTCTTTAGCAATATCGCCTTTGTAAAAAGCATCGCGGCCGCCTTTGGCAATTTTACGATAGGTGTTTGCAAGGGCAGGGTTCTTAAAGATCTCTCCTTTTTCTGGCATTGCCCCATCAGGCATATATACATCTTTAAAGCCTGGGTATTTACCACGCGCAGCCACACTTTTTTGCATGTAATAGGCAATCAGTTCAGACACAGGGAAGCCATTTTCAGCGTAGTCGATAGCAGGTTGGAGTAAGGCTTTCATTGGTGTTTTGCCAAACTTTTTATGTAACTCAAACCAACCATCTACCGCACCAGGTACCGACACAGGCAATGGCCCATAAGCAGGAATGTAGTCACCTTGTGCTTTTAAAGTATCAAAAGATAAGCTTTGTGGTGAACGACCAGAGGCATTTAAACCGTAAAGTTGCTTGCTTTTGTTATCCCAAACAATGGCAAATAAATCGCCGCCAATTCCACATCCTGTTGGTTCAACTAGGCCTAGTACTGCATTTGCTGCAATAGCCGCATCAATAGCATTACCGCCGTCTTTTAAAACTTGTAAGCCTACTTGCGTAGCTAACGGCTGTGATGTTGCAACCATCCCTGATTGTGCGATGACTTCAGAACGACTAGCAAAATTATGACCTGTGATGCGATCGTAAGCTTGAGCAGCGCCTGTTGCGCCTAAGCATACTGCTAGCACTAAACTTTTAAAGAGTGGAGTTGGTTTCATAGTTTTTTGCCCTTTTTGTTATTTTTATCACTATAAAAAGCAATTTAAGATGAGGCAATGGCTTTGCGTTCGAGCGCGAAAAATCGCGATTGACTTCAAAAATAAGAAAAATAGCGGCTAATTTACCTAAAATCACTCCAGTTTAATAAATGGCAGAGCCATTTAAGCACTGCTCTGATACTTTGGATGCTTCGCCATGAGAGTGCCTATCCTCTTCGACAAACTGATCAACAAAAGGGTCAATCAGGTTTTCTTGCTTCATGGTATCGAGGGCGTGTTGCAGCTTAGTAACTACCTCCGGCGATGTGTTTTTGTTAAGTGCTAAATAATTACCCACTAAAGCAGGGTGCTTTAACTCAAATACCGGTGTGACTTGGTCTGGGCTCATACCTACATTCATCAACTGTGATGAAAGAGTGAGAGAGGAGCCAATCAGTAAATCATGCTTACCTTGCTTAAACATTTTTAGCTCTTCAAACTTTTTTGAGTAAGTTAAAAATTGCTGGCCTTCAGTAAGGTTAAAATCAGCAAGAACGGTTTGATATACATCACCACGAGATACGCCAATGGTGTAGTTTTGCAACGACTGTGTACTCGTTACTTTAATGTCGTTTCGATCATTTAAGCGATAGAAACATGAATGCCCAGATACCAAAGGGCCAACCCAGTAAAATTGAGTTTCTCGCTTTGCGGTACGTGAAGTAGAGTAAATTCCTGCATTCGGTTGGGCAAGGGTTAGTGACATTGCGCGCTTCCAAGGCAATACACTAAACGTACAACTCAACTTGGCTCTTTCGCACAAAGATTCCATGATTTTGGTGTTAATACCAGTGAGCTGATTGTGCTCCACAAAATTATAGGGTGGGAACACTTCAGTATATAAAGTCAATTGTTCAGCACTCGCCATAACAGAGCTAGCTGTAAACAAACTCACTATTGGTAAATGCTTAAACATCGGTTTAGCTCCATTTTTCACACTTTAACAATTCGATCAGAGTTTTCATCTAAACTCCTATTGAGCTCTACAGTATTTAAAGCTTAGTTTGCTAACCCAATAACGCAATAAACTAGAAACTAAGAAAAAATATCGGCAACAAGCTGGCTAAGTCGTGCAATTTTAATATTACTTAACTGGCGATAGTCAAAATACGGGCAGACAATCACTTTATCTGATTTACTAATAGCAAATTCATCATCAAGCCAAGTTAATTGGCAATGCAAAAGTCCGTCATTTATAAGCTGTTTAGCATGTGTTCGCCCTGCAATTATATGCAATTGCTCTGGTTTGCCTAATATCGGCGGACTAAACAGTAATGTAGTTTGGCTGTGTGCTTGCAGCAGTTGTTCATCGCGATAGCTCTGCCAATCAGCTGCTTTTTTAGCGAAATTATAATACTCACTTGGTAGTGCAAACAGCACTTTGCCATACACGTTAAAAACTTTGCGCCAACCATTTCCACATGCTTGGTTTATTTCGTTTATTTGGCCGGGTTGCATTGCATGCAAATGATCAAGCTGTTGCCAAGCAGGCATCGGCGGGCGCTTTTCTATATAAACAGCGACTTTAAACGCATCATCACCAAAACCCTGCAGTGGCGCACTATTAACGACACTCATAACTGTTTAGCGAGGATTCGATCAAGATTATTTGCAAAGTTTTGGCGGTCTGCTTGGCTTAACGGCGGTGGGCCACCGGCCATTTCAACGCCACTTGAGCGCATTGTTTCCATAAAATCACGAACGTTTAAACGTGAGCGAATATTTTCGGTCGTATATAATTCACCGCGCGGATTAAGCGCTTGTGCGCCTTTTTCGATGACTTCTGCAGCCAAGGGAATATCACCAGTGATCACCAAATCATTCGGCTCAATACGTTTAACGATTTCGTTGTCGGCAATATCAAAACCCGAAGATACCTGCAAACGGCTAATAAACTTTGAGGGTGGTACTCGCATCGCATGGTTCGCCACTAATGTGGTAAAGGTCTGTGTGCGCTCTGCGGCACGAAACAATATTTCTTTAATAACGACGGGGCAGGCGTCTGCATCAACCCAAATCTTCATGCTGTTCTCAATCTTTAATTTTAGACATTAATAGTTTACCGTAATTGAACTAAATTAGTGCTATTAACGTATTAATTTGTTTAATTTTTAAAGGGAGTAAAAACGTGCAAACATCATTAAAATTAATCGGGGTTTTATGTATCACAGTCATTTTATCTGCATGTACAGGCGTGCCAGACAACATCAAACCCGTCGATAATTTTGAGTTAAACAGATACACAGGAACATGGTACGAAATTGCACGTTTAGATCATTCATTTGAACGCGGCCTTGAGGGCATTACCGCCGAATACTCAATTAACCCAGATGGCAGTGTGAAGGTTATCAACAAGGGTTACAGCGCTGAAGATAAAGAATGGCAGCAAGCTGAAGGTAAAGCGAAGTTTGCAGAGCAACAAAACATAGGCCACTTAGAAGTCTCATTCTTTGGACCATTTTACAGCTCTTACGTGGTGTTTGAATTAGATAAGCAAAATTATCAATACGCTTATATCACAGGTTATAACAAAGAGTATTTATGGTTTTTGTCGCGCACACCGACCGTGACAAAACAGCAAATGCAGGACTTTATAAACACTGCAAAAGAATATGGCTTTAAAACAGATGAACTTATCTATGTTGACCATAATAGCTTGTAAAGGGGCTTTACAACTGTCTTTAAACTATCACGAATGTGCAACACAACTGTAATGGATGCTAGGCAAACTTAGCGTCGTTAAATTGAAGCAACATGTGATCCCCCAATTTAATCCCCTGCTAGGGTAGGCATTGCCTACCCATTTTTTTAAACAAATTTGATCAATTAAGCATTATTGCAAATTGCTATCAGATCAGTTTTTTACTAACTAAACTACAAAATCATCACCGAAAAGCCACTCAACAGTAAAATAGACATAGTAAATACACTGACATGCTTTACCCATGAAACAGTAAAACTGTATAAAATCATGAGCATAAGCACACTTAAAGCCATATAGCCGCAAAACAGCAATGCGCCGTACCCAGCATCAGACAGCACACAAAGTACCAAACTTAGTAAAATACTGATCCAGCCACTGGCTAAAAAGCTATTTCGTTGTTTTTCGGTTAATTTCTTTTTAAATACATCACGAAAATGATTGAATTTTGCCAGCGCAAAACAATTAAACCCTAAAAAGCAGAGACTAAATTGCAGTAACTCCATCATCCTTGTTGCTCCTTTAACACCCTATTTTTACTTGGTTTTGCCTTGTTAATAACAGCTTTGTGACTAGCTATTTTTTTGCTTTGTAGTAAAAACAATACGCCAGCACAAATAAACGCACTATCAACACCGAATAAGGCCCATTGATTAGTTAGTAAATACGTGATCCAATTACCATCTGTTGTCAGTGCATTTACCACGGGCACGAGAAAGCAAGCTATTGCATTGAGCCATGCATTATAGCGCCAGTGGCGTTTTTCTATACTGCTCACAGCCGAAAGCGCCACCGCAAGCCAAGTTAAGAAAAACACGAGTATTTCTTTATCGGCACGCCCAGCTAACTCTAAAGGCAATAAACGATTAGCAATGAAGAACGCTGAAGTTGCTAGCGGTAAGCCCATTAAAGTTATTAAATTAAGACTTTCAACAAGCTTTAAACCAAAGCTTGGTTTTTGGTCTGCTTTGAGCCTCTCGCGTAAGCGTTTTGCCCACATAATGCAGCCTGTAGCGATCATGGCACAGCCAGCTACGCCACAGAAAAAATATAACCAACGCAGTAAAGGCTCCGCTAAGCGACCACTATGTAATGCCGTCATTGAGTCATAAAACTGCGCCGAAGCGCTCCAATCTTCGCCAGAACTCGCTTCAAGCTCGCCCGTTACACCATTGAATAAGTAGCGTGGTCCGTTATCTACAACCTCTTTGCCGGTTGCCAAATAAACCACGATTTGTGAGGTCGCTGTATTGGCATTTCTTACAAACACATAGCTAATGTCGGCATTCGGTGACTTAGTATAAATCTGATCTAACACATCTTTGATTGCCACCATAGGGCGCTGCTCTTCACTGGGCTTTGCACGTTTATTAATAGGCAATGCCTCATCAAACATTTGCCTTAAGCCATTTTCATATACAGTCTCGGCAGGGTAGGGGAACAGCATAAATATAAGCGTGATAATCCCCGTGTAGGTAATCATAATATGAAATGGCAGTGCCAGCACTGACGAAACATTGTGTGCATCGAGCCAGCTTCGGCTGCCTTTGTTTGCTCTAAAGCTAAACATATCTTTAAAAATACGTTTGTGGATCACGATGCCTGTTATAAGCGCTACCAACATAAATAACGAGGCTAAACAAACAATTATCCGTGCAGTAAATACATCTATGTAATGTAAATCAAAGTGTAAGCGATAGAAAAAGTTACCCCCCTTAGTTTCCCGAGGTTCGGGTAATTGCTCTAAGGTATTAGGGTCTAGATGTGTATAGTTGAAAGGTGCTCGGCGCTGGCCTGGCAGTTTAGGCTCAGCAAACCCATAGCTTAAAACAGGGTTACGTGGCTCAGGTAAGTTTATCCGCCAAGATAATGAATTAGGTGCCTGTTGCTGTAATTGCGCAAACACATAATTAATTTGCTCGGCTTGAGACTGAACCCGTAGTGCTTGATGCTGCACATTGTGTGTTTCGGGTTTAGCCCAAATAGTGATTTCATCTTTAAAAAAGCTGATGGTGCCAGCAAAGAATATTAAGAACAATAACCAGCATACTAGTAAGCCAACCCAGGTATGAAGCCAAGTCATTGAGCGGAAAAAGCTCTCTTTCATAACCATCCCTTAATTAATGAAAGGGCCAGTAATTGCCCACCAGTTGTTAGTAAAATAGTGATCCAAACAGTCTTTAAAGACTTAACTGCAAACACCCAAATAAACACACAACAGTAAAAAAATACCGATAGAGTCGTGGTTAACAGCACGCTGTCGAGTTTATTAAGTGGTAATAACACAGCTAGTAATGAAATAAGCACACTGGTAAAGGCGTAACCACCAATGATGGCTGCAACGAAACGCAAAAACACAGCAACACGATAAGATAGGCTCACAGAGCGCTTTTTAGCTGTATTTTTAGGGCGATTGGTAGTCACTGCATCTAATGATTGAGAATGCATGATAATCCCTTAAAAAATAACACGAGAAGAAAACCCCGTATTATATCGCCGACAAACAGAAAAGATAGTAGTTATCATTTGCATGCACGTATTAAATAGTGAAACTGAACCAACTAAGTCGATCTGTTAGTAAAATAATGATCTGCTAGCTTTGTTCTGTGCAATATCATATGGTGTTAAGTAAATAAAAGGGAGCTGCAATGAAAACAATAGGCTTAATCGGTGGCATGAGTTGGGAGTCTACACAAAGTTACTACCAGCTTTTAAATCAAGGCATTAAAAACAAACTTGGGGGGCTGCATAGTGCCAAGATAGTACTCGTTAGCCTCGATTTTGCCGAAATAGCTATGCTTCAACAGCAACAAGATTGGCCACAGATGGCCGAGATACTCATTAAGGCCGCTAAGCAAGTTGAAGCCGCGGGCGCGGATTATTTATTAATTTGTACCAACACGATGCATAAACTAGCTGAGCAAGTACAAGCTGCGGTTGCAATTCCTTTATTACACATTGCTGATGCAGTTGGTGAAAACCTGATCCAACATAACTTTAAAAAAGTGGCTTTGTTGGGTACCCAGTTCACTATGGAACAAGACTTTTACAAGCAGCGTTTAGCAGATAAATTCGCCATAGACGTGTTAATCCCTGATGCACAGGGGCGTGAAACAGTGCATCGTGTGATTTATGATGAACTATGTAAAGGCATCATCAGCCCACAATCTAAAGCCGAGTATTTAACCATTATTGATAATCTAACTCAGCAAGGTGCTGAAGCCATTATTCTTGGTTGCACCGAAATAGCCTTATTAGTTCAACAAGCAGATACATCGATTCCATTACTTGATAGTACAGCACTTCATTGCGCGATGGCGCTTGAGAATAGTTTAAATTAGGAGCTCACCATGTCGAACCACCATAGCCTAAATTATGTTGAATTTGCTGCTAAAGATTTAGCCGCAACAAAGGCATTTTTTCATCAGGTTTTTAAATGGCAATTTACCGACTATGGCCCTGAATACACGGCCTTTAGCGCTGAATCTGCGGGGCTTGATGGCGGGTTTTATCAAGCCCCATTAGCTAGCTTAACCAATAATGGCGGCGCGCTACTGGTGCTTTATTCAAATAATATTAAAGAGACGCAAGCGCAGGTAGAAAAACATGGTGGAACAATTATTAAGCCCTTGTTTGATTTTCCTGGAGGCTGTCGGTTTCACTTCACAGAGCCAAGTGGTAACGAGTTAGCAGTTTGGTCAAAACAAGCATAGATCATATTTTTACTAACTCATGAGTACTCAATCATTATTAAAACAAGTTAGTAAATGCGTGATCTGCGAACCTCATTTACCACTCGGAGCGCGGCCCGTTATTCAGTTTAATCCACAGGCTCGCATTTTAATTGCTGGTCAAGCACCGGGAATTAAAGTGCATGAAAGTGGCAAACCTTTTAATGATGCAAGCGGGCAAAGGCTTCGCTCTTGGCTTGGTGTAACGAGCGATGAGTTTTACGATGAACGCAATTTTGCTATCTTGCCGATGGGCTTTTGTTACCCGGGCAAAGGAAAATCAGGTGATTTAGCGCCAAGAAAAGAGTGCGCGATTGCATGGCGTGAAAAGCTCTTAGCACAACTAAATAATATTGAGCTCACCATTATCTTAGGTAAGTACGCGCAGGCATATCATTTGCCTCACACTAAGCAGCTACCCTTAACTGAGTTAGTAAAATCGTGGCGTGAATATTGGCCAAATTACTTGCCACTTCCTCACCCAAGCCCTCGCAATAATATCTGGCTAAAGAAAAATCAGTGGTTTGAGCAACAAGTATTGCCTGAGCTTAATAGTAAAATACGTGCAATTTTAGCAAGGTAGAAAATGGAAAATAACTTTTTTGCTGAAAACGGCTACTACCATGTAAAGGGCCTTTACACAGAAAGTGAGCTTAGCAATGTAAGGCCAATTCTCGATAAATTTCATCAACACTGGTTGCAAGAAAACCAATCTTTTTATCAATCTAGAGGTATTAATAGCTCAGGTTTGACTGGCGCTGCATGTTTAAGTGCTGAGGAAAAGTTTACTCTTTTTGAGTTTGTCAGCGCCAACACACTATTGAAACAGGTTAAAGGTATTGTTGCTGGTCCTCAGTTTATGAATACTCAACTATTCTTTAACCCTTACAACCCTAAACAGGCAAATTATTGGCATCGCGATATGCAGTATCACTTAGAGCTTGATGCGCAAAAAGTAGCTCTTAACGGCCCTGAAGTACTACATTGCCGCGTTGCTTTTGAAGATGAACCAGGAATAGAACTTATACCGGGTAGTCATAAAGACTGGGATTCAGATGAAGAGTTAACAGTTAGATTAGAACAGCAGGGCGCTCGAAATAGTGACTCACTCGTTCGTGGTAAAAGTGTGGCACTCAAAAAAGGTGACTTACTGATATTTTCGGCAAACATGATCCATCGGGGCTTGTACGGCATGAATCGTTTCGCCCTTGATATTTTATACTTTGAACGTCATCCAAGCCTTAACGAGTTTGTACAAACTGGATTTTTACCAACTGCAGAACAAAAGCTGCATCTAAAAAACGCTGTGGTATTCGAGTAAGCGTAAAAAAAGCGGCTACCTAGCCGCTTTCTTTTCGTTTTGCAGTTACTGCAACATTGCGAACAATTCTTTTAACTGCGGCATATACTGCTTAACTAAGTTAACGTTACTTTCGCTAACATCTGCTGTTGCAGTACTTGCTTTAATACCTTCTAAAGCACCAGCCATTGAGCGAGTACCCGCATCAGATGATGATGCTGTAAGGCTTTGTAAACCACTCATTGCTTGGTTTACACGCTGCTTGTTCTCTTCAGACATACCCGCTTTAAGATTTTCTAAATACGCCATTGATACTTCTGAGCCAACCGTGACTAACTGCTCTGGTGTGAAACCATATTGTTTGGTAAGGGCTGCAAACTCAGTATAAAGCTCATGCTCTTTGATGTGACCTAATGCAGACATCACTGCCGAACTATCAACACCATCAGAACTACCTAGCATACCACCAAGGTTTACAGTATCTAACTCAGATTGGCTTTGTGACCAATTAACGACTGCAGGAAGGGCTTTAATGTAACGCTGTAGCTGATTTTCAGAAATATCTTCTGCGAAGCTAGAAAAACTCATCGCAAGTAGACTCATAGAAATAAGTAGTGCTTTCATCGTGATCTCCTTTCTTTCAAAATGGTTAGCAACCGGCGCAAATAGTCGAGCTATTATGTTTAGCCAATTACAAATGTTACAATACCTTTTTTACCATAGCTAACTGAACCTGATGTTAATTATTTCTAATACCGTCACAATTGATGAATGGGAACTCGACTTTAGTGCGATCCGCTCGCAAGGCGCGGGCGGGCAGAATGTCAACAAAGTGGCCACAGCTATTCACCTTCGCTTTGATATTAAACGCTCAAAGTTACCTGACTTTTACAAACAACGTTTACTTAATTTGAATGATTCTCGAATTACCAAAGAGGGCGTTATTGTTATTAAGTCGCAAAGTCATCGCACGCAAGAGATGAACAAAGAGGATGCGCTTAATCGTTTGAAAGAATTAATCGTTAATGCCACACAAGTACAAAAGGCGCGCAGAGCGACAAAACCAAGCAAAAGTTCTCAGAGAAAACGCATGGATAGTAAAACCAAAAGGGGACAAACAAAAGTATTAAGAAAAAACGTAAAATTCTAACTTTCACATCAGAAGATCGTGTCAAAAATAAGCAGAACTGTAAAGAAGTGTAACTTGTTAACAAAGTTAATTGATGGTTAATCCTACCGCGACTATAATAGTCATACAAACTCACCACTAATGAAGGAGCCGCTTATGGGCCAGAAATCACGCATTGTTGCCGCTGCAATGATAACGCTGTCAGCTTTGCCTATGTCGGGCTTTGCTGTAGATTCATGGCAAGCCGGAAACGCGTATCCCCAAGGTAGTGAAACCTGTTATAACGAGATTCTTTATAAAGCCAGATGGTGGGCAACTCCAGGTGAAGAACCTGGCAGTTCGCAATGGGGGGCTTGGGTTGCAGATGTCGCCTCAAAAACCTGTGTACAGAGTGTTGTAAAGAAACAAGACGATTTACTTAAGTCTTTACCCACCATTTTCGAACCAAATAATAAAAAAGGGAGTTCTGATTAACTCCCTTTTTTGTGCATTTTTATTTTTAATCAAACGTATGATGCCTTGTCATTTCAAAGCGATTTAAGAGGTGATGCATTATATACACCGCACACAAGCTCAATAGTATTGCCACAGACACTGACGAAAAACGATACAGAGCGCTGTATACGAGATCTTGTCCCGGCCCTAATGACTGGCCAAACAAAATACCAAATGTGGTGATAATACCAAAGCCTACACCCGGAATACCGCCACCAATTATGTGATAACGACTAAAGATAAAGGTCAAAATCCACAGAATTAACGCAGGAAATATTAAAATATCGGTATGGTTATACAAAAATAACTGTGCCACTAACGCTAAGTTACAACCAATTAAGGTGCCTATAGCACGTTGCCATGCCGCCATACCTGCCGCTTTCCAGCACAACGAAAACAATATCAGTACCGAGGCCGCTTGAGCAGAGATTGAATCTTGTAAATCAAAGACCTGAAAAACAACGAATGACAAGGTAGCTACAGTTGAGCAAAGTAATACTTCATGACGCACACTTTCTTTTGCTTTTTCTGGCATTACCCGACCTTGGCGTGGTGCTACATCAGGAAATAAACCATGCATTAGCATCGAGAACACCACTGTGACCACAACGGCAACAGCGTTACTAATGATCAACGGATAAATACTCACTCCACTGCCAGTGTAGGTCGAAAAGTGCAATTGAATAGACAAACTCACCACCGTTGTGGCGCCAAATAAAAAATTAGCGCCACGGCTCATTTGATAAAACAAAAAAGCAAATGCGATAAAGCACATCATTGTCATAACAACAGGCAGGTGTGAAAACAAACCTTGTACAACCAATACGAACAGCGCACTGAACACCGCGCCTGCATAAAACTGACGAATAATATGCATGTTAAGCACAGGCACTAAGCCGAGCAATAGCATAGGGTAAACAGTAAAAAAGATGCCATTAGGCCAGTTCATCAATTTTGCCAGTGTAAACCCTAGTGCTGAGCCCGTAGCAATGCGTAGCGCTTGGCGTAAGCCGTTACCATCGAGTTGCAATACTGACATAACTCACCCAGCCTTAGTAAATGAAGTGCAGAACACTAATGAAGCGAATTTGCATACTTGCAAACCAGCTACCGATGCTAGAGTCAGGCAGAAGTTGTACAGTTGCACGCGCACCACTTGGAAATTTAGCCAGCATCTGGTGCTCATCTAGTTGAATATGGATACGTTGACGCTGTGCATCTCGTACCCAACGGTTGCTGCTTTCAGTCGCACTGAGTAAACCGTTCGCGTTAAGCTGACCATCACTCACACCGGCTTCAAAACTAATAATTTTGCCTGTAAACACTTTGCCCGGTAGCGCATCAAAGCTGACTTTTGCAGTACTACCAATTTGCACGTGAACTAACGACTTTTCACGAAAATCAGCAACCAAATCAGCCTTATTAGCAACAATCGCCATTAGCGGTTGGCCTTTATTAGCATACGTACCCGGTGTTACTTGTAAGTTTGCAGTTTTACCGTCGGTATCAGCTGTCACTGTGGTGTAAGACAGGTTTAGCTTCGCTTGTTCAAGCTGGTTTTGAGCATGACGAAGCGCTAAATTGTCATCCCCCATTTTACCGCGCGCTAATTTAGCCTCGCTAAGCTGGGCTTCAATTGCAGCCACATTGGCTTTGCTTGATTGATAGTTCGCATTGATTGTTTCGTACTCTTGCTCTGAAATAGAGCGCTTTTTCAATAACGACTCACCACGTTCGAACAGTAATGTTTGTTCATGCAGCTTAGCTTGAGCAGCTGCAAGCTGTGCTTCTATTGCCTTCACACTGCTATCTAAACGTTGGTTTTGTAGTTTTGCATCATCATATGCAAGTTCAGCTTGTTGCACGGCAAGCTCAAAAGGCTCGTCATTAATCTTAAACAAGGCTTGCTGTTTTTCGACGGCTTGATTATTGGTGACAAGTACGTCAGTCACGCGACCACTTACCTGCGGGGTCACTTGCACCACTGGGTGATACACACGGGCCTGCGGTGTAACAGGCATATACAAATCGGCAATCACAAAATATAAAAATAAAACAATAAAACCCGCTAAAGAGATTTTTACGTAACGGGCAAACTTTTGATCTGGTGTCATAACGTTACTTATCTCCTGAATAATGGCGGATACACTGGCGAGCATTCTGTTCCATCTGAATTAAACCATGCGCCATGGTATCGAGTTGATCAGTGGTTAAGTCGGCATAAAGATGCTGTTTCACATCAGCAATAATCACCTGCAATGTGTCTAACAATTGTAGACCTTGCTCAGTAAAGTACAGACGTTTACTGCGTTTATCTTCAGCGTCAGCTTTGCGAGCAATAATCTCTTGTTGCTCAAGCTGCTTAATCGTACGAGTGAGTGAAGGCATTTCAATGCCTAAGCTATTTGCTAACTCTTGTTGCGTACAACCTTGGTTTAAATGAAACAGGTGCATCATCGCGGTCCAGCGAGATTGGGTAAGACCCAAAGGCTCAACCGCCAAAGTGACAGCATCGCGACATAAACGATGCACACGGCCCATACTGCCGCATAATGTTAAATCAAGAGTTTCGTGAAAAGGGGGAGTGGAAGACATGATGCGCTCCATTTACTTAGCATGCTAAGTATTTTAATGTAGTTAGCATGCTAAGTAAATATTAGTGCAATTAATTAAATAGATAGCTTTGTTCGATAAAAGCGAACAACTGCAAAAGTTATCTGCTAGATAACACTATTTAGCGATTAACTCTTTGATATGACTTTCATAGAGGTCTAATTTATCAGCAACAAATCCTGTGTGTTGGAACCGTACTATGCCTTCCTTATCAATTAAAAAGCTGCTCGGCATACCTTTGAGTTGATATTGCTTGCCAATAACAGCGTCTGGGTCGTAAATAATATTAAAGTTCACTGCAAACTCAGTTAAAAAAGCATCGGCATCACTACGCTCAACATCAATGTTTACAGCAATCACTTTAAGCCCTTGCTGTTGATACTTGCTCTGCATGGCTATAAACCAAGGAAACGACCGTCGACACGGGCTGCACCAAGACGCCCAGAAATCGAGTAACACGACTTGCCCTTTGTATTGATTCAGTAGTTTAGACAATTGCTGCTGACTTGCAGCTAAAGGAGGGCTCGAAAGACGCTCTGCCTTAGCAGCAGAGCTCGTAATGAAAAGAAATGCAATTAAGGCGTATTTGATCATTGGTAATTTAATAAATTCGCTGGTGAATATTGATCAGTGAGCACCTTGGTATCCGCTGGCCAATCTTGATTACCCTTAGTATAAAACAAATGCTCGCTAAGTAACTGCAAATCAACATCGTAAGGGGTTAACTTATTTGCGAGTTTGTTGACGCGCTCAATTAAAAGCTTCTGGCTAGGCATAGTCTCGAAGCCCGCTAAAATAATGCGATTAGAATTTTCATCGGTCACAACATTCACAAAGTCACCAAACACATCGAAGTAAGTTGCCGACTCATGCTGGTACAACTTGCTTGATGAAAAGGTATTTGCAGCGACAATTCCACCATCAGCTAAAACACTTTTTACTTCTGCAAAAAATTCCTTAGTGAGTAGATGTTCAGGGATATAGTCGCCATTAAAGGCATCAAGAATAATCCAATCGTACTTTTGTTTTTTAAGTGCGGCGCGCTTAATGAAAATACGCCCATCTTGCACTTTTGACGTCACGTTATCGGTTTCTATAAAGTTAAAATAATCGCGGGCAACTTTTATCACCGCAGGATCAATTTCGACATTTTCGATATGAGCGCTAGGGTAAAGCTCATGAATGGTATTAGAGAGTGAACCTCCCCCTAAACCTATGATCAGTACATTTTGAGGATCATTAATAAATAGTAAGCTTGCGAACGTCATTTTGGTGTAATTAAACACCAGCTTTTTAGGCTTACTCTCATACATACAGCTTTGCGTACTTTTACGGGTTTTTTCGTTGAATTTTAAACACAGTAAATCGCCAGTCTTCTCCACTAAAATATTGCGATAAAGCGAGCGCTCTTTATGTATTACTTCGGCTAAGCTGCTAAAAGGCAATGTCATGAGTAAACAAAGCATTAAGATTCTAAACATACAGCACGCTCCTTTGTTTTAATTTGACTAACAACAATTGCAAGCAAACCAAGCGCGCCTAAAACCGCTGCAAAGGTTTTAATGATGTCGTTAACATCAAACGCTAGCACCATATAAAAAGAGGTAATAATCGTGCCAAGGGCGCTTCCTAGGGTGCTCACAAAATACAAACCACCGGCAACCTGGCCACTTTTTTCATGATCGGTAACCAATAATCGCACTGAGTAAGGTGAGATCATGCCGAGTATTGTTGTAGGAATAAAAAACAACGCCGTTGATGCCAATAACGAGCCGTAGCGACTGTCTTCAATATGGGTGAAAATAAAGGTCATAATTGGCTCAGCAAACAATACAATTGGCACCACCATAATGCTTGCTACAAAGAAAATGAGTCCATATTTAGTTAACGAAGGATTGCGAGTAGAGAGCTTGCCGCCAAGTAAATAGCCGATAGATAAGCTCAACATAAAGACGGTGATAATACTGCCCCATATATGCACACTACTACCAAAATATGGCGCTAAAATTCGCCCGCCTAACAGCTCAATTCCCATAATACAAAAGCCACTACTAAAGGCTAAAAAGTAGATAAGCGCATTGATTTTATTCATTAAACACCCGCTGATTTTGTTGTTATTTTACCCATCTTAACCTGATGCAGATAAGGATGCCATGACTGTTTTTTAAGCTGTAAAGGCCGTTGACAAAATATAGTCTTTTTTAAAATAAATAATTAAAAAGGCTAGGTTAAAGTACACATGCTCTGGTATTTTACTGGGAGCAAACTAACAAGGATAAATGCAATGGATCAGCAAGTAACGAAAATCAATATAGACAACCCTACGATCTTATTTGGCCTCAAAGTTCGTACCTGTAATATGAATGAAATGAGTGGTGAAGGTGCCAAAATCGCTGGCTTATGGCAGCAGTTTTATACAGACATAGCGCCCAAATTAACCCCATCGAGCCAAGTTTATGGCGTGTACACTCATTATGAATCTGATGTCACAGGGGAGTTTGATGTGTTTGCGTGTACTGATCTGCAAGTCACGTCATCAGAGATAGAACAAACGACACTCGCCACAGGTAACTACCTTCGCTTTAGCGGCAAAGGGGCAATGCCACAAACCGTTATCGATGTTTGGGGTCAAGTTTGGCAGTACTTTAGTAATGAACAGTGCCCGCACATTCGAGCATATAAAACTGACTATGAGTTTTATAAAAACAGTGACGAAGTTGAGGTATTCATTTCGGTTGAATAACACTAAACCCATTTTTTAGTGTAAAGCCCCATTACAAAATAAGCCGCTTGTTGCGGCTTTGTTGTGTATATTAATTGGCGTATCTCAGCGCTAATTGCTCTGCTTTAGCATAGGCATTAGTCAAAGAGCGTTGGTGTCTTTGGTCGTTAAATTCTTGATACTCACAGGCTATTTCATCAATGTGCTCAGCACCTAAATACTTACTCAAGGTTTTAATGTGCGGCACTAAATGGCTCATACTCTCGCGTATACCACCTGCCTCAAAGCCAAACTCACCCGTTGAGGTTATAACCAGCAAACGTTTACCAGTTAACAAGGGTTGCAAAGGGAAATCTCCCCGCTGCAAGTCAAAATCAAACGTTTTATTGATCCTAACGATTTGATCAAACCATGCTTTTAATTGTGCAGGCATGCCATAGTTATACATAGGCGTTGATATCACGATGGTATCAGCCTTAACCAACTCATTTATCAATTCATCTGATTCGGCCAGTACTTCTTTTTGCTCTAGCGTTAACTTATTGGCAGGCGTAAACACAGCACCAATCCAAGATTGATTAATAAATGAAGGTGGATTCATTCCAACATCACGATAAATATACTCAGCTATAGCATTATTTTGCTGTAAGTGATTTACAAATTTCTTAGCAATATTTTTAGAGATTGAGTCGTGGTTAGGGTTTGCATTTTTAGCCGAACGTACACTAGCATCAATGTGTAATAGAGTGCTCATAAGTAAATACCTCATTAGTTAATGTGTTGGTATCATCAATAAATGAAGGCTATTTAACAAACGAGTTATTATTCACTATAAGTAAGTTATACTCATCTATAAATTTAGGTGGGTTCAAATATGCATATATCATTACAAGCTTTAAAAGCCTTTGAATCAGCTGCGCGATTAGGTAGCTTTAAAGCAGCCGCCGCTGAGCTTGCGATTACGCCTACAGCGGTATCGCACCACATTGCAAATCTAGAAAGCCGCTTGAATACAGATTTATTTCATCGCGAAGTGAGAAAGATTACCTTAACTCCATCAGGCGAGTACCTGAGTCAAAACACAACTAGCGGCTTTAAACTTATTTTTACGGCAATTGAACAATTGAGCCAAGCAAATAATCAAGTACGCATCACCACAACATCGTCTCTAGCAGCCCTAAGGTTAATACCCGCTTTAGATGAGCTAAATAGCGAAAAACCACATTTACAGCTCGATATATCAACCAGTGAAACTTTAGATAAGCAACTGCATACCTTGCCTGTTCGGCTAGGAAATAGTGAGGAAGTAAACAAAGAAGATATCATCAAATATGAGCGCTTTGATATGTTTGCGGCAAACACACAACAAAGCGCCCCTTGGCTTGATAAACAGGTTACATTATACACCAGCCAATGGAAAAATAATGCCCTACCAGCCCCACCTCTAACGCAGTGGCTAAAAGTAAATAATCTAAGTGATTCATGTTTCAAGGTAAAAACATTCGATCAAGAGCTGTTTGGTATAAATCAGGTGCTCGCCAATAAAGGTGTAGTGTTTTGCTCAAAAACCTTAGTACAACCTTACCTAGATGCAGGGTTACTAACATCGTTTAATAACCAAGAAGTTGAATCAAAACTGTGTTACTACATTCCCGAAAAATCTCGCTTCGAAACATCAGCACATAACGCTGTGATTGAATGGCTTGAGCGGTTACTAACTTAAAAATGTAAAAGTAAACATCATTTAAATTATAAAGTTTTTAATGAACCATAAAAAGCAGCTAGAAACAGAGTTAGTTAATTGGTTTAACGCCTATTTGTAGCTTTGTTTTTCGTCATTACTGAGCCATATCAAAATGATTAAAAGCCCCATCTAGCGCACTGCGAACGGATTGTTTTGCGTTTTGTTCATGGTCAGCACCTTTGTTGATGTGGTGCTGCCAGATAAGGTCGTTTGGTGCATGCTTTTGAAGAGCATTCACTAAACCATTGAATGCACCAGTTATGATTGGATTCTCATCACCACCTAATGTGACATAAAAATAGTGAGTGTTGCCTACTGTATTAGGTAAGTTTTTACTGAACTGTTTTACAACAACATTATCGTCATACCAAGCCGCTGGGCTAAAAGCAAAGTATGCATTAAATAACTCTGGTTTAGTAACCATGGTATATAACACAAAGCTACCTCCCGCTGAAAAACCTGTTAGCGTGCGCTGCCCGCTAATACGGTATGTTCCCTCTAAATAGGGTATTAGCTCTGTTTCAATAAACTTTAAAAACACATCAGCTTTACCAAATATTTCTCGTTGATTTTGGTTAATTGGGCGCGCTTCTATCGCCACATCCTTACGGGCGTAAGGTGGCACTAAATCACGATTCCGTGTGTCATGCCAAAACAGGTTCGGGATGGACACTAATATAACCTCATGCATGTCATCAGTGCTTTCAAGAATACTTAAAGCGTCATCCCAAGTATCAAGGTTAAAGTTGCCGTCAGTTTTAATTATGAGCGGATAAGCTTTGTTAGGGTTGTAGTTTTTGGGCAAGCGAATGAAAACTCTGCGCATTTCTGAAAGCGCATTGGACTTGATATCTACATCAATAAAGCGTGAGCTATAATGCTGTTGGTATTTCACCGCGAAATACAAGCCTGTAGCTAGCAAAACAAATGTAATAAACCAAGCTAAATACTGAAATCTAAATTTTAGTAATGCCATTTTATAGCCTTAATCAATAACTTAATGACACTACTTCAATTACAAAAATTAGTTAATAAGACAATTGTAACAGAGTATTAGTTAACTCCTTTCACCGACTTGACTGTAATACAGGATATTCATTAGATAAGCCAATAGTTCGCAGCCGCCATTGCTAGCACTGATAATTTACTTCAAACATTTGATAGCTTTCATCTAATCGCTATCTTGTGTAACGGGGGTTTACAGTTTGCATAAAAAAACCGCAGCTTAACCTCTAAGCTGCGGTATTTTTTATAGAGCATATTTACTTGTTAAGTAAATGCTTTTCGAAGAAGTTAGCCATCATAGTATGATAGTGCAAGGTAGTGCCTTTACCTTCTCGTAGGCTGTGAGAACGGTTCGGGTAAGAAAAAAACTCGAACTGTTTATTCTGCTTAACTAATTCGTTAATTAAGCGCTCTGAGCCTTGGTAGTGAACGTTATCATCTCCGGTACCGTGGATCAGTAGCAACTTACCTTGCAGGTCTTTTGCAAAGCTGATCGGAGACGTATTGTCGTAACTTTCAGGATCGGTATTTGGGTTACCTGCATAGCGCTCTTGGTAGATAGTATCGTACAAGCGAATATCTGGCACTGGGGCTGAGGCAATCCCAACTTTATATTTATCACCGTGGCGGAATAACAAATTAAGCGTTGAACTACCACCACCTGAGTGACCCCATACACCAACACGGTCGGTATCAATGACATCCCAACGTTTTGCCATTGCATCGAGGGCGTCAACTTGGTCACGTACGGTAATAGAGCCTATTTTTTTGTAGATAGACTTACGCCAATCTCTGCCTTTTGGTGCGCGCGTGCCGCGGTTATCAACTGAGGCAACAATAAAGCCTTGCTGAGTTAGATACGACTTGTATAAGTAACTGTTACCTTCCCAGCGGTCTTGTACTGTTGAGCCCCACGGCTCACCGTAAACATAGAAAACGATTGGGTATTTTTTACTTTTATCCATATTCGCTGGGAACATGATGTAACCATCAAGCTCAACACCATCGCGCGCATTAACCGTAAAGAACTCGTGAGTCGGTAACTGCTCAGTCGCTAATTTCTCTTTTAATGCTTTGTTCTCAACTAAGGTTTTCACATTGCTGTGATCGCTTACTTTGATGATCTCTTTCATTGGTGGGGTGCCAAATTTAGAGAAGGTATGCATCGCCCAAGAGGTGTCTTTAGACATGTAATAGCTGCTTGAGCCATCGAATGACGCAGGCGTTACGCGCACCGGTTTAGTGCTACCATCAAGCGAGGTACGGAATAAATAACGCTGGCCTGGATCATCCGGTGATGCAGTAAAGTACATAACGTTTTTATCTTCGTTGAGCGCTAACATATCTATGATGTCGTACTCGCCCGGTGTTAAATCAACAACCGTTTTGCCATCGCGAGATACACGGTACAAATGACGCCAGCCATCACGCTCACTGTGCCAAATAAAGAACTTACCGTCTTTTGACCAGTTTGCTTTATAAAACCACTCAATAAAGGCATCGTCTTTATCTTCAAGAATTTTAGTCAGCTGCTGTTTTTGCCAGTCGAATAACCAAACCTTATTGTGGCTTTGCGGGCGGTTAAGATCTTGGATCATCAAAGATTCACCTGTGCCTGCCCAGCTAATACGTGGAATATAACGATCGCGATTATCGCCACCTAGTTCAGCCCAACGGGTTTTCTTGTCGCTAAGACTGACCACACCCACTTTAACCGCTGAGTTCATCTCGCCAGCTTTTGGATACGGAAACTCTTTAAGGGTAGGGTAGAGATCATCGGTGTTATTGATCATGGTGAAGTATTTAACGCCACTGGTATCAAGCTGCCAATAGGCAATTGATTTGTTGTCTGGACTCCAGCGGAAACCATCACGAATAGTAAATTCTTCTTCGTATACCCAGTCAAAATTACCATTAACAATGGTGTCGTTACCATCAGTGGTTAAGGCAGTCACAGCCTTGCTACCCACTTTTTCCATGTAGATATTGTTATCACGCACGTAAGCTACTTTTGAGCTATCAGGTGAGAACTTAGCAAACATCAGCTTTTTCGCTTCGATGTTTTCGCCACCTAACTGATATAGCGAATCAGTTTCGAGGTTTAAAAGCCAAAAATCACCACGGCTACGTGAGCGCCACACTTGCTCGCCATTGGTAAAAACCATCAGCCATTTACCATCTTTAGACCATTGGTAGCTTTCAACGGTGAGTGGCTCTTTATCACCTTTGGGAATTAATTTTTCGTAGCTAACAAGTACCTTACGACCCGTGCCATCGGCGTTATAAAATACAATATCATTGCCTTTTACGCCGTGCTCATCGTCTTCAGCTTTGTCGTCTTGGTTGTTTTTATCGCTTTCGCGCTCTTCAAGTACCGTATAACCAGTACCATCATCGAGCCACGTAAAATAGGTACTACGCTCAGCTTTAAAGTCTTTTTCTTTATAAATTTGTTCAAGCGAGAGCGGATTAGCCGTTGCGTTCACTGTTGCTGATTGGGTGCTCGCTTGCTCTGTCGTTGAGCATGCCTGCAAACCTAAACCCGCAACCACAGCAAACGCAAGGGTTGATGTTTTTATTAAGTTCATTTTGTTGTTCCTAGGTTTTAACTTATACCAATTCGCTTAATTTAGTGGTCTATTTTGAGGCAATAAAACCTCGTTGATAACAAGGCAAAAATTTCGTTATTTAGTTGTTCTAAATCAGAAATTTTTAACGCAGGTAGCAACAGGTTTAATCCCTCAAAATGATTACGTATTATTGCAGATTGGTATTACCTAGCGTACCAAAATAAACTTATAAAATCTGAGCCTTTATCGTGTTATCAGGGGGGTTGAACTTAAACTTAATCGTCCCACAAGAACATACTGGCTTGCTTATTGGCAATACGTAGTTCGTAGATATCACTACAAGGGCGCATCGCCGCACCATAGCAAACATGTAACGGCAATAAGTGCTCTTCACGAGGGTGACTAAAACGCGCCGCAGGGGCCATTTGCCATTCTAATAACTTAGCTTGTCGCTGCTGTTCACTCAGCTCAGTATTGCCACAGACATCGACTAACCATTGCTCAAAAGCCATATTTTGCGCTTTAATTTCAGCTGTTTCAGGGGTGAAAAATGCGCGCATATTATGAAAAGTAAAGCCAGAACCAATGATCAATAAATTATCGTAATCAAGCTGTTGTAAAGCCTCACCTATCGCTAGGTGTAAGTTTGGCTCAAGGCTTGGATGTAACGACAATTGCACACAAGGTATATCTGCCTCTGGATACATAATCTTCAAAGGCACATACATACCGTGATCAAAGCCACGAGATGGGTTTAAAGTGCTATCGATATTAGCCTTTGCCAATGCTTGATGTACTTTTTCGGCAAGGGCTGGTTCACCTGGGCTTGGGTACTCAATACTGTAAGCAGGCTCAGGAAAACCATAGTAATCATAAATTAGCTCAGGAGCAGCGCTCGAAGTGATGCTAATTGGGTTCGCTTCCCAGTGCGCACTCACCATCAAAATAGCTGACGGCTTTTGAATTTTTGCAGCAATAGACTGCAAACAAGTAACCATATCAGCATGACTTGGATCGCCAAGTAAAGGCATAGGACCGCCGCCATGTGAAACAAATAAAACGCGTGGCTTTTGCATAAATGTACTCCTTAAATGCAGTAATCACTATAGTGCACGCACAGAGGTAGAATAACTAGCGACAAAAACGCACAACTAGGGTGTGAATTTACACACCACTAGTTTGTAAGTACTAACTTAAATGCCAAGCTACGTTCATAGCCGGGACTTGCCCTTTTAAGCCACCTTCGAGAGGTTCTTTGCACAGTAATGTTAGTTGATAAAAAGCATCGTAGTGCTGATGTAGCTCATCGGCGACCACACTAAACGGCGGACCCGAAAACTCACTTTGCTGATACTCAAAGACCACCACTAACTGTTTAGCTCTATTGGTCAACTCTAGTAAATGCTGGGTATAGCGAATGCGCATGGGCTTTGGCAGCGCAACTAAGGCAGCACGGTCATAAACCGCGTTGATAGTGCCAAGTTCATTCGCGGTAAGTGCAAAAATATCACCTACCCAAACGGTTAGATTTGCGCCTTGATAACGTAATAGTTCGCCGTGTTGGCTAATTTCGGGTTCTAGCTTTAACTCATCAAATAACTGCTTAATGGCTATCTCACTAAGTTCTGCCCCAACAACACGCATACCTTGCGCGAGCAAATAATGAATGTCGTGAGTTTTTCCGCACAGTGGCACAAAAACAGTATCGCCTTGCTGTAAATTTAAGTTAGTAAAAAACTGATCTAGATAACGGTTAACGTCTCCTTCATGAAAACCAATTTCGTTATTTTCCCAACGTTGATGCCAATGCTTTGCGTCCATTACATACTCCTAAATAAATTGAATGAATTGAGCTGATAAATATATTCCGACACCAAAAAGTAGGTGAGTTACAGCACTTTTTAAGCGGGCTTGAAGTGGGTTTGCTGTTTTCGTAGCCATTATCCCCATCCCTAAAGCGGGCTGCATAACAAAAAATGGCATAGATACGCTAGCTAATCCAAATATACATGCAGCGATTAAGGTGGGCTGTTCAAGCCAAGCAATACCGACCAATAATATAAATAGAAACGAAAATAAAACACCAATAAAGTAGTGTAAACACCAGCCAAACACGCACTCAAACTGCTTAACTGGACTAGTTGCTATATTCAGGTGCTTAAACTTTCCAGCTAATAAACCCAAGCCCCAACGGCCAACTAAACAAAGGTTTAATGACGGTATCTTAAACACTTTAGCCAGCAAAAAAGCATAAAGATCAATGAACAAAGTCGCCGCTATGCCTACAAAAGTTATCACATAAATATCATTAACACTCATAATTAGATGCTCTTAAATGATTTAATAAAAGACATGATATCTAATTGCAAAAATGCTAAAAATAGCAAGATAAACAAACTATGATTGCATAAATGAGAACATGATTGACGATATTGCCCTATTCATACAGATTGTTAAACAAGGCGGCCTAAGTAATGCGGCTGAGAGCTTGTCGTTGCCTACCGCAACAGTATCGAGACGCTTACAACGACTTGAGCAACGCCTAGGCGAGCAGCTTTTAACTCGCTCAGCAAGGCAATGCACGTTAACACAAGCAGGAGAGGTATATTTTCAAAGTTATGTTGAATTAATTGAGCAGTTTGAACAAACTCACCGCCAGCTCAATGATCAAAAAGCACAATTATCAGGAAAGCTTAAAGTTTTAGCACCTCTGAATATTAGTCATGGTTTCTTAAAGCCGATGTGGCTCGCATTTACTAAACAGTACCCTGATATTCAACTTGAGTTATTGCTTAATAATAAACTTGAAGATCTGAGTAAAAGCCAAGCTGATCTAGCAATAAGAGTCGGGCCGCAGGCTGATTCTATGCTCCATCAGAAAAAGTTAGGCAGTGTTGATACCTTATTTGTAAGCACTAAAGCATACCTTAATTCGGCATCTGCCATAGAAGAGCCTGCTGATTTAAAACAACATAGATTAATTGGTACCACGTTGCGAAATAAGTGGCAGCTAACCAATACACAAACGAATGCAACTTATACTCACATGTGCCGATTTGCTACCACTTTTAACGATACTGGATTTGTAAAATACTTAGTTTGTGATGAGCAAGGTATCGCCTTGTTACCTCGGTTTGAGGTTATAGATGAATTAAAATCTCAACAGTTAGTTCAAGTACTGCCACACTGGCGAGGGGAAAACCGCGACATTTATGCTATCTGGCCAAGCGCACGTTTACTGAGTAAAAAGGCTGCCTTTCTAAAGCAGTTTATAACCGACTACATTACTGAGAAATTATAACGTCTGCCATTTATATTCCATCTGTTTAGCAGTTAGTAGTGCGTGTTCGTAACTAATAAACTCAGCGACTAATGCTAGGCTCATATCAATGCCTGCAGAAATCCCCCCAGAGCTGATAAACTTACCGTCGGTGACCCAACGAGTTTCTGCAATCACGTTGAGATCAGAAAACATAGCAGCCAGCTCAGGTTGATCTTGCCAATGAGTCGTGACATTTTACCGCTTAAAAGCCCAGTTTTAGCAAGCAAAAACGCCCCCGTACAAACACTCGCAACACGCTTGGTGTTAGTGACTGTGTGTTTTAACCAAGTAATAACCTCTGCTTTTTCTAGCTCTCGTGTATGGTCACCCCCAACCACAACAAGCAGATCAAGCAAAGGGCAGTCAGCAAAGCTGTAATGGGGGTTTACACTATAACCGCCGCGGGCAAGAACAGGACTATTATTTTCGGCAATTAAACTCACTTGCCAGTCATTATTCGCTAGGCGCTTAGCCGTACTAAACACCTCAAACGGACCTGAGAAATCGAGCACTTCGGCATCATCATAGATGTAAATTCCAATATTCATACAATTGTTCCTATTATGTGGATTTATTTCTCAAGTAAAAAAACGTACTATGCCATTTTTGCAGTTCGTTAATGACATATTATTAAATTGCGCACTGTATACAAACAAAACTTCAAGGCATTGTTAATGCGTTTTTTATTATTATTGAGCGTGCTGCTGGTTGGTTGTAAAACAACACAGCAAAGCGTTGCTGAAATTAGTGAAGTATCGCCGGGCACTATTTATTTTCACGGCAAAACATCAAAGCAAAATGTTGAAAAGTTTGAACAATTATTAGTAAATAGCGATCAACAAATCAACACCTTAATAATTAATAGCCAAGGTGGTGATGTGATGGCAGGTCTCCATTTCGGAGGCTTAGTTCATGAATATCAACTCAATGTTGTAGTGCGTGAGCTTTGTGCATCCTCCTGCGCCAATTATGTCGTTACAGCAAGTCCACATGTCCTCGTTGAAGCACAAGCCGTTATTGGCTGGCATGGCGGCTCATTACAGCCATTATACGTGCCCATGGAGCAGCCGCCCGAGGTAGCTAGTTATATAGCTAAATGGCAAACTGCAGAGCGACAATTTTTCGATATCATCAATGTTGAACAAGCGGTTACTATCATAGGGATGATGCCAGGTATTACCGAGAAACGTGATGCGGCTATTTATAGTTATGATACCCAAACCCTAAAACGTTTAGGGCTACATATCGAGTTTGCAGGTGCGCAAACAGGAATGTCAGCAAGTGGCGAAAAAATAGCGCAGGTATTTGAACTTGAAGAGTCTGTACTTAACCACTTTTTAATGCTTAACGATATCGTGTCAGCTGAACTTATTAATTAATACCGATCCGCAATAATATTTAATTAAGTGAATTGGTATAACAAAAAAGCCAACATGGCGTTGGCTTTTTGTTAGTGATGTTGCTTAAGCCAAGAGTGGATTTGTTTAGCACTTCTTGGTGATACTATTTCTGCACGGCGTTTTAATTCTTTATGCCATGCCTGATCATTTAAAACCGCATCACTTAATGGCGCATTTCTATCTGTGTTTTTTAGCACATAATAAGCGTCCGCAACATCCGCAAGGCTAACACTATTGCTTGTAGCAAAGCGCTTAGACATTGACGCTAACGGCTTATTCAACGAACTATAAGCCGATAAAGGGATCAAGCTATCCGCAGGGTATGATGATGCAATACCATCGTTTTTCATCGCTGGCCAAACAGTGTATGTGGAACCTGGCTTTTGCTGTTCAAGTAATGTAATAACTGAATTAAAAGGCGAAGCTTGAGTACTTATAACCACTGGCTGCTTAAAGGTGTGAAATGCACCAAAGAGTAAGATTGCACGGCGCTGCTTAGCGACAACATGCTGATTTATTGACTCTAAATAGCCAGTTTCACGGCTACGCTCTAGCTTTTGCCAATCCTCTTTAGAGAGGGTTTGCCAGTTCATTGCAGGCTCAGCAAGGACGAGACGAACTTTATGTAAACGGGTACTATTAAGCTGTTTTAACTTTAAAACTAATTGCTCATAAACATCATATTGCCATGCCATAAAATACAAGGTGTCGCGCCAAATGTGCCTTACGTCATCAATGCTTATATTCTGTTTGCTCAACAAATATTGATCAGCTAAATCTTGATACCGCGCATTGCCAAATTCAACGACAAGATCATCAAGCTGCTGCCAGTTACTAGGCTCATCTAAGTATTTTATAAGCCTAGTAACAACATGCTCGCTGCCATGAACATCACCAATCGCAACGAGTTTATTAGCGTGTAACGCTTTATTAAGTTGGCTGTCGTAATCATAATTTTCAGCTTTGACACTACTTGCAAAACATACAGATGCGAGAATAACAAACCCGATAAGCTTTAAAACCTGCATATTAATCTAACTCTAATTGGGCTTTTTCAACAGTTTCCGCGGGTAACTCTTTTTGAACAGAAACCCCCAACTCTTTGAACTCAGAGGCCTGCTTAATCAAGTTTCCTTTACCGCGGTACAGCTGAGAAAACGCTTTATCATAACTTTCTTTGGCGCGGTCTAATTGCTTACCAACCCCTTCCATACTGGTTAAGAAACCATTGAGTTTGTTGTAAAAACGCTCTGCACGAGCGGCAAGCTCTTTTGAGTATTTAGTTTGCTCTTCAAAACGCCACAGTTGTTTTACGATATTCAAGCTAGTCAATAAGGTCGTTGGCGTAGCAACTAAAATGTTTTTTTCGATTGCTTGCTGATAAATATCACTCTGGTACTTAAGCGCTTCAACAAAAGCCGACTCTATTGGTACAAACATGATCACCACTTCTGGTGAGTTAATACCGGGTAGTCTGTCGTAGGCTTTGCTTGCTAACTCGTTTATACGTGATTGCACCGCCATAACATGCTCTTTTAGCGCTTGCTGCGCCTCAAGCTCTGTATCGGCATTTACATAGCGTGTATACGCGTTTAAAGAGGTTTTAGCATCGATAACTAAATGACGTTGCTGAGGCAAATACACCACAACATCTGGTCGTAAACGGCCATCTTCGGTGTTAAACGATACTTCTCGCTGATAATCTACTCCAGCACGCAGCCCAGCGCTGTCGAGTACATTTTCAAGCATTAACTCACCCCAATTACCTTGGGTTTTCTTTTGCCCCTGTAATGCGGTGCTCAGCCTATCGGCTTGTTCAGTGATAGCTTGGCTTTTAGCCTGTAAATGCAATAACTCAGTTTTTAGCGCTGCACGCTGCTTTAGATCTTCGACGTGGATCAATTCCATCTTATCGCGAAAGCCTTTTAGCTCACCCTGAACAGGTTTTAATAGTTGCTCAATACTTTCTTGATTTAAGGTTTTAAAACGTTGCGATTTTTCTTCAAGGATTTGATTAGCGAGATTTTCAAATTCTTTTTTGAGTTGCTCTTTGCTTTCTTTGATATGGCTAAGCTGCTCTTTAAAATGCAGTTCTTTTTGCTCAACGGTGCTTCGTAAGGTACTTAAATCAACATCGCGCTGATTAAGTGCAGCTTTTGTATCAGCAAGCTCAGCTTCGACCTTGCGCCAAAACTGACTATATTGTTGTGCTTGTTTTTCTTGTTCTACAAAGCGGGTTTTAAAGTGTTGAGACTCATCACGTTGTTCTGCGTAATCTTGCTGTAACTGCGAAAGTGTAAGCTGGCTTTGTTCAAGTTGCAGCTGCTTTTGTTCTAAATGATTTTGCAGGATTTGCTGGCTATTTTGAAGTTCGGTTAACTGATTTTTTAAGCGACTATTTTGTAGGGCAAAAATAACACCACTTGCAACAGCACCTACAGCAGCACCAAGCACACCACTTTGCCAATTAATCTGTGCAATTAGCTCTGTAATCATAATGAAAACTCAATAACTTAAAGACACATCATCATAACGAATTAGCGCTCAGCAGAGTAGGGGGTTTAGGCATAAAAAAAGCCAGCTCAAGGTGAGCTGGCTCTAACATTACTAAAATTTAGTAACCAAATGGGAAATCAACATAATGCTTATGTAAACTGCAATTTAACAACAAGCATAATAATAGACGCCCCAAAATTTGATTAGTTCAAAAAAACTTTAAAAAAATTTAATTTTTTATCAGTGCAAGCATTTGTTCTTCATCAAACTGAGTAAAACTCATTGATTTCTCGGTAAATAATGCATCAACAAGGGCTTGTTTATGCTGCTGCATTTTAAATACTTTTTGTTCGATTGAGTTAGCCATAATCAATTTATAAACAAACACAGGGTTAGTTTGGCCAATACGATAGGCACGATCTGTCGCCTGTTTTTCAACGGCAGGGTTCCACCAAGGATCAAAATGAATCACTGTATCGGCTTGAGTTAGGTTTAATCCGGTGCCGCCGGCTTTAAGGCTGATTAAGAATACGGATGTATCACCTTGAGTAAACTCTTCAATTACACGGTCGCGATGTCGCGTTTGCCCTGTAAGCATACTAAAGCGGATGCCAAGTTCATTTAATCGCTCAGCTATCACATCAAGTGCCATGGTGAATTGACTAAATATAATCACCTTACGTCCTTCGCTAAGCATAATAGGCAAATGCTTTGATAACCACTCAAGCTTAGCACTGCCAGCCTGTGAACTAGGATCGATCAATTTTGGATGACAACAGATTTGTCTTAGCTTTAATAATGCATCTAAAAAGGCTAGCTTACTTTTTTGTACACCTTGCTGTGCAAATAGGTCGACTAATTTCTGTTCTAAAGATTCAGTGATACCTGAGTAAATTTCTTTTTGTTTGCTCTCAAATTCAAACTCTTTAACTAGCTCAGTCTTCTCTGGGAGCTCTTGCGTTACCTGTGCTTTAGTACGACGCAAGATAAATGGCATGATCAACGACTTAAGTTCATCAGCTCGGGCAACGTCGTTATCACGCTCAATAGGCGTTTGAAAATAGCTCTTAAAATGTGCTTGCGAACCAAGTAAAGAAGGCATTGCAAAGTCGAGCAAAGATTTAAGCTCAAATAAGTTATTTTCAATAGGCGTGCCACTTAAGCAAAGCTTAAAGTCAGCATTAAGACGCTTAACCAAGCGTGAAACCTGTGCGGCATCGTTTTTGATATATTGCGCTTCATCAAGAATGATGTTTTCAAAATACAGCGGCGAATAAAAGGCAATGTCCCGCTTTAATAGTGGGTAAGTTGTTAAGATACAATCTGCTTGCGACAACTGTTGTAATTGGTCGCTGCGCGCAGCACCAAAGACAGTCGTAATTTTTAAGTTGCTCGCAAATTTATTAATTTCACTTTGCCAGTTACCAACCAAACTGGTCGGGCAAACAATTAACGTGGGGCCAGCTTGTGGTGATTGCTTGGCATTAGCTAAAAAGGCGATAACTTGTAAGGTTTTACCTAGCCCCATGTCATCTGCCAAAATACCACCAAGTTGGTGACGTTTTAGAAAGTTGAGCCAATCAACACCGTGTTGTTGATACTCTCGTAATTGCACACCAGAATTTAAGCCTTGAATATCGGACTTTTTAATAAGCTGTTGCGAGCTATTCAGTTCAGATAAATAAGCATCGAGTGCATCGTCAACAATATTAACCTTAATTGCTTTTTGCTCGATAAGCTTAGGCAAAAACGACAAAGGCATTAAGATTTCGTCACGGGTTTTAATATGCTCAAAACGTTCACGATAATCATTAAGCTGCATCATCGCGGCCTTTTCAACCACAGCAAAGCGTTTTCCTACAGTAAAGTAATAAAAGCGTTCACTTTGTCTGTTGAGAGATTGATAAGTGTTGTTATCAGTGACAAACAACTGTTGAGTTTTAACTCCAGAGATCACGATTTTACTAACTATCTGATGACCTTTACCTCGCTCAACTTGCAGTGAAAGTTGTTTTAGAACTTTGCCTACGTCTAACTCATCATTAATTTTCCAACCGCGTTTTAATAAGTTTGGAATTATTTCAAACTTTAACCAGTGCTCATGAATAAATGATTGTTTATTAAAGATAAAATCAGTTTGTAAAGCCCCTTTACATAATTCAAAGCCAAGGTTAGTTAATTCATTTACAACGGTGTTTTCTAATGACTGGTTTAATATATCAGCTGGCGCCTGGCTTAAATCATACAAAGAGTTTTGATAATTAAACTGCAATCCTAAGCGGATTGTGCCCTCGTCATTATTAATACTGATGACAGGGAATACAGTTCGAGCTAGGCTTTTTTTGCTTTCCTTAAATGCATGAGGGATCACACCTTCACCAAAATTATCATTGAGCTGTTGATAAACGCGATCAAAGTTCTCTGTGTGAATTGCAGGCATATTGGCTAGTAACGCTATTTCATCAGCCGTTAACGGAGTACGAATTCGGCCCACTTTTAGTTTTTCAGGGTCAAGGTAAGTAGGGGGGGTTGTTTTTAACAATAACCAATTATCTTGACCAGCAAGCGTCATGCTCAATGACGTTAAGTCTTTGTTTTGTTTCCAATCAAACTCTAGTGCTTGCATGCTATCAGCTTTAATTCCTTGGCGAGAGCGACCTAAAAACAAACGCTGAGTAGCAATTAATTGCTGCAGTGCTGCAAAACCCCATTGGCCTTTTAGCTCTAATTTACCAAGGGCATTTTGAGAACGGATCCAGCTATATAAACGAAAATCCGATTCTAATAAATCAGTGGGAGTTACAAAACTATTTAACTGCTGCTCGGTTAGGTTACGACCAAGTGTATAGTTATGCTCAGGATCGTAATTAGCAATTTTAGGGGTAAGGGTTACTACAGACTTCTCTACATCAAGGACGAATAATAGAACCTGTTTGGCATTGTCACTAGCAACTTGCTTAAGCGTTTTTAGCTCACTAAACCAATCATTAATGATGTAGTCTTCACCGTAGTCACCTGAATGTTCAATTTTGAGCTTTAAGAGCACAGCTGCAATATGACGGCATTTAGTTTTAGAGCCACAAGTACAATGCGAATCGACCGAAAAACCACTTGGTAATTTACTGATCTCAATATGCTGAGTAAAGGTATTTCCTTCGTTACCAAACATAGATGCATCAATAACGCTAAAATCACTGTTATGTTCCAACCAATTGATTTGGCCGTTCTGATGATACTCTTTTGCTTTACTTAACACATGTGGCTTAAACAGCTGTTTGATGAAGCGCTCAGACAGAGGAAACTGAGTTTCTTGCTCTTGCTTGATTTCTTCAAAGATAGCTAATAAGTCATTTTTGGATAAGTTAGCAGACATAACGCTTTTGGCAGTAAAAACAAAAAATAATTCTGCCAGTATATGATCTATCGGCCCAGAGCTAAAGCACTATTGAGCAATATTGGACTGGTTGGAGCTGATTAGTTAGTAAAAAAGTGCTTTAAAATAAAATCAAAGTTGAAAAGTGACATACTGAGCATTTAACAAACAACAATCGCACAAGATATAAACAGGTTAATAACAAGGAAGGGGCTTTACAGATCGATTTTTTACTAAGCAAACAAATTTACAGGGTAACAGAACTGTAAAGGGGCGATTAGTTGGTAAAAAACTGATCTGAGAGTGTAATAATGACCAAATTAGCCAACCAAAGATCACTATTTTACTAACGAAAGGAGGGGGGAGATCACGCTTTTACTAACTGTAAAAGCGTGAGAGATCATTATTTTACTAACTAATTAAAGCTATTTAACAATTTAGTTAGCTGCTCTAAGCGTTTGTCTGTCATCACTTTATTATCGATTTTCACAGATAAATCACCGCTTTTGATGTTACGTTGTACGCTGACAAACTCACTGTCGATAAGTGCTTCACGACGGCTTGGCGCTGCTGGCTCAGCAGTTAATAGCTTGGTAATTGCAAGAGCACGTTTATCATCGCTGCTGATTTGCGCTAATTCGCTATCACTACTAACGTCATTTACAAGCTTGGTAAACAACTGCTCATCACGCTCTTTGGCACTAATAAGCTTTTTAGCTACTTCACGGCCAACATGATTTGCTGTTGGGTAAAGACTTAAAACCTCAGAAGGTAGATTCTCAAACGCTTTAATAGCATCAGCAATAGCAGTGTGTGATACACCTTCAATTGCCGCAATCTCACGATAAGAGCCTTTTTTACCCTCAGCAATAAGCTCATCACGGGTCTGTTGATATGCTTGACCAAGCTCCCATAGGCTCGGGGCAATGTATTGATCAGATGATACAGCAAGTATTTTAGCATCTTGATCTGTAAAGTCTTCCGAGCTTAAAACTAAGTAATCAGAGTTACTTAAGATACATGCTTTACGACGACGAGAACCTGCTAATACAAGCATTTCGTCACCTTTATCCCAACATAGGGCAGGGTGCTGGTTACGGCCGTCTTCGGCAATTGCAGGAAGGATATCGGCAACTGACTTTTCATTTAGCAATGATTGTACACGGCGGTTTTTACCATAGACCTTTGTTTTAGCTTCAATTTCTGAGCTTGGAATAACCTTACACACCAAAGTAATTTGACGAGTAGGATCACTTGGAGCAGGCATACTGATAACATCACCAGCTGAAGCTTGCTCTAGCAAAGCATCTAAACTGCTACTTTCGATAGACGTTGAAAAAGGGTCTAAGCTGGTATCGTTTTTACGTTTTTTAGCCATTTTTATTAATTACCTTACTTAGCTGTATTTAGAGACGATTGAGTTGACTGCCAATTAGATCGGATCAACATTTCTAGTTCATCAACCACATCTTTGATATTTTCTTGCGCACGAAGTAGTGACTCACGACTAGCTAAGCTATCTGACGTTTTTTGATCAAAAATGGTATTAAAAGAAGATGAGCTGGCGGTAATTGCCGAGCTATGATTGATTGGATAACTCATTACTTGACGACCAAATGCACTACGAACATCTTTAACGATGTCGCGCTGTGAATGGTTCCCTTTAACATAGTTAGTTACTAAGAATTGCATGAAGTCCCAACCTTGGTGGCCAAGCGCAGCAACTGTATGGTAAATCTCGCCTAATCGCTTTAAGTATTTATTGTTTGCATCAAAGTCTACAGCTTCAGGATGAACAGGGATAAGCATCGATGTAGAAGCCATTAATGCATTATAAAACATAAAGTTAAGTGATGGAGCTGTATCAATTAGAATAATATCAAATTGATCTTTTACCGGTTCAATAACTTTTTCGAGCAATTTATGATAGTGACGAGTTTTATCATAACTAGAGCTATCTTTTAATAAAGTTGCTGTTTCATGCTCAAAATAAAAGTCATCCATACCAGAAGGCAAAATACGAATATTAGGTATATGGGTAGGTAAGAAAGAGTTTGATACTAATTCATCCCAGGTTTCGTTTTCATCGAGTTCAATACAGTCACGCATTAAATCGCCCACAGTAATTGGGTCTGGCTCACTTGGTGGGAAAAAGCTTGATGAAGAACCTTGTGGATCAAGGTCAATGATACCAATTCTGTATCGTTTAATGTTGGTAGTAGCAAGTGCAGCGGCTATGTTCACCATGCTGGTCGTTTTACCACAACCACCTTTTAATGAGTTAATAACGATAACTTGTAATTTATCATCAACGGTACGGTGATCTGGCTTTATATCCATGATATCAGCCATAGCAAATATATTTACTAAGGTATATGCGTAGTGACCATTAGCACCACGTTTGATATTTAGTTCATCAAAGTCACCATTATCATGACGTCGTTTCAAGGTGCGATTATTACAGCCTAATAAGTCAGCGGCTGCTTTTTGCGTGTAAGTACGAAGTTCTTTTTCTTCAGACTTTAAATGGGCACGATAATGTTGAATACGTCCTTCTAGCGATTTTTCAGCAACTTCTGCTGTCGCTTTTAGTAACCTGTAAGTGGCTAGCGCATTATTATTGATAGACATACTTTCTTCCTCAAAGTTATGCTTTAAGTATAATGTCCATTCAAATTGCTGTAAACAAGTATTTAAGACGACATACCTTTTATTTATAAGACATTTAATAAAAATTTGTAACTTTACTGATGCTAAGTATAAATAAGTAAGTTTAATATCGGTTAAGTATATAGGTATATAAGGTTAAGATGCTAAAATAGTGAAATATATCACTGATTTTATTGAATATTTACTAAAAAGCCAGATCGTGTTTTTACTTGGTAAAGATCAGATCTATAATGACTCGCAGATCAGCATATTACTAAGCAAAAAATGAGCTTTCGACTTATGCACAGCTTAGTCACTGCTTTACACACAAAAATGCTTGTGTAGATCAAACTTTTACTAACTAAATTATAAAGTTATACACTGAGAGGATAACTAAAATGCGCAATAAGTTGGTATGGATCTGATCTATAGTTGGTACAGATCAGATCTATGCTAACTAAAGAGCTGTTTATCCACATGCTGTTTTAAAAAAGCAATTTTTGTCGTGTTAATTTGCTTTAAAAAGGTGATTAACAGGACATAAATTGAACTGAGTTAGTAAAATTGCGACCTATCAACTATAACTTAGTAAAAATCTGATCTGAAAATCAGCAATTACGAAACAGTTAGTATAAAACTGATCCGAAGAAATAAATTATGATCGGATCAAGTTTATACTAACTTAAACATTTAACTTTTGAAGTTTTATGTGTTGTTATTAACTGTCGAAGAAAAATTGGAAATAAGAACAATGAGCCGAAAGGTCAACATCTCGGTAGATAACTTACCCGATACATTACGCGGGCAGATCCACGGGGTGGAAAGTGCAATAGATAATGAAAGTCTTGCACTATTTACAGACAACAAAGATGTGCGTGTTTCAATTGAAAATGCTGCACATGGTTTGAGAGCTTACTCAAATACATTTAATCATTATGATTTATGGGGACGTTTTGTCCGTTCTGGTCATAAGAAGCTTCCGGTTGAAGAAGCACCAAAGAAAACCATCGTCACAAGAAGAATCTCTGAAAAAGTAGACGGCATTCTTTATGATGGCGAAATCAAAATTACACCTGCGGTAGTAAGCACAAGAAAAGATGGTGAAGATGTTGAATATCTTGTTTGGCCATCTGATCGAGAAGAAAAAGTCGAACGTGCCTTAATTCGTTTAGCCTCTAAAGGTAAAATTGTAAAAATCAATTTTAAGTCTGGCATTCAATACGCAGTTGTTTTTTCAATGAATGAATTAGCGCAAGAACTGAAAGCGGTTGGCCAGTCAATGCCTTATCCGCAAATCAAAGAATCATTAGAAGCATTACAAGGTTCTAAACTTTCTTTCAAATATTCAGCAACAGATACGCGTAACTCTGATATTGATGACTCATTTTACGAATCGAACATGAACTTTTTATCGTCACTTCATTTTAGTGGAAAAAAAGGTCAAGGTGGTAACGTAAAATGTGTGGCTTGTTTGAATGCCTTCGTTCATAACATGATCGATAACCTTGAATACAAAGGTTACTACTTTAATAGTGCTCAGGAATTAAAACGTGGTTTATCTCGTTGGATGATGCTTCGTTTATATCATTTATGGCGTTATGCGGCACCGGGTAAGACCTACCATTTCCGACTATTATCGATTATGGAAAAATATGGCTCTATTTATTCAACAGACGAAATTACCGAGAATAAATTAAAAGCTTTGCGTCGTGATATGACTACGACAATGAAAGACTTAATTGAGAAAGGTGCAATCTCTGAATATAACATTACCAATGTCAAAGATGACAAAACGGGTAATATTATTGATTACACATATGAAATGCATCCATCTGATCAATTTTGTGATGAGATTCTTACGCTTAATAAGCATAATAAACGAATCGAAATTCAAGGTGGGAAACGCATTGTTGAGAATGCGGTATTAATCGATGAAGATAAAATTGAAGAAATAGTCGAAGACTAATTTCTTTTATACTTACTTACTTACTATATACAAAAGGCCACATATGTGGCCTTTTTAACATAATCAATCTGTCACTTGTTCTAAGTAAAGTCTATCAACTAAGAAATCATATTCTCTTTTTCGAGGGTGGCTTTCAGGTTTTTGATAATCAGTTAATGTACCAAGTTTTACATCTGGTTCTGGGTTTATCAAAATAAAAGGTAAAGCAGCACTAACATGATATCGATTTTTAGCTGTATATCTTACATTAACTTGTGGGCTAACTCTTGTTGGTCTACGAATTCGCAATTTTTCTTTATCACCTAAACTTGCAACACGACTTTGCTCTTGTGCAACTAGCGCTTGCCAAGCGTGTTGGTCGATCATTCTTGGGTTAGAATAACTAGCCGATTTATCCAACATTGCTAAGGCCATTTTTTTTGTTAGCGTTTTAGTTGCGTGTTTGTGCATCCAAGTAAAACGAACAGAGTAGGGCGATTCAGTTTCAAAATGGATCTTACGATATGCTGCAAGGGTAATGAGATTTGGAACAGCATTGTGAACAGCTTCAAACCTCGCATCATTATTATCGATAGCTATAACACTATTTTTAAAATCAGCTTTGGCTTTATTTAATTGATTTATCCTTGCAATGAAATGTTGCTTATCGACATCTTTTAAAACTAATAAGCCTGGATGCCTTTTTAATACTCGACTACTTAATCCTGACTTTTTATAAAAATCACCAAAGGAATTTAGAATTAATTTATGAGCATCATCGCCTTCAATTTTATGTACACTAATTGAAGAAGGAACTTTCTTTTCGTCGTTTACATCGATATCTGGCAGTTGATAATATGAAGCCTTATCAAAACCCACTTCTTTTAATTCTTCACAAAACAAATGAGTCAATTCACTGACTAAATCAAACTGACTGCGTATCTCTAACTTTGTACTCATAGGAACACATCTTACTTAACGTTTATTCAATTTTAACCTTATCCTCTTAATATTAATAGATAAATTTATTTTCAATGCTGACCTTACTTATAAATCAATTTAAGTATGATGTGTTCTATATTGTACTTCTTAGTACAGGTTTTCAACTTGATCAATGTTAGATATAAATTGTTCAATAGAAGTGTGTAAAGCAGAGGTTACACTAGGCCTTAATATAGGTAAGATGTGTTCTTGGCCTTTGGGTTAATTGTTAAAACAAAAAAAGCTCTATAACTCACTGTTTCAAAATGGAAAGATGCTAAGTATCTGCTAGTTAATATCGAAACTGTTTATCAAATAACGAAATAATCGTAAATAGCTGAATATTGTCCTTGAACTTAGTACGTGCAATAAGTTAGTTTTCGTAAATGGTCTATGTTAGGAATGAGGAAACAACATGCAATCGTGGAACCCAGACAGCTGGAGAAAACTGCCGATACTTCAGCAGCCAGAGTACCCAGATCAAGAAGCCCTTAAATCAGTTGAAGGGCAATTAAAAAGCGCACCACCTCTGGTATTTGCCGAAGAGACGCGTAGCTTATACAAACAACTAGAAGCTGTATGTGAAGGCAGAGCCTTCTTATTACAGGGTGGTGATTGCGCAGAGTCATTCAGTGACTTTAATGCAGCAAATATCCGCGATACATTTAAAACACTTTTACAAATGGCCGTTGTTTTAACTTATGGTGGTAAATGCCCTGTAGTTAAAATTGCGCGTATGGCAGGTCAGTACGCTAAGCCTCGCTCATCAGATTACGAAACGATCGATGGTGTATCTCTGCCTTCGTACCGTGGTGATATCATCAATAACTTCGAGTTCACTGAGAAAGCACGTGTACCCGACCCACAGCGTTTGATGACAGCATATCATCACAGTGCAGCAACGCTAAATTTATTACGCGCATTCGCGCAAGGTGGTTTAGCCGATTTACATCAAGTAAACCGCTGGAACATGGGTTTTGTTGCAGCAAATCCGCTTAAAGAGAAATACCAACAGCTAGCTGACAGAATTCAAGATGCGCTTGAATTTATGGAAGTGTGCGGTATCGACTCAACTGTTGCACCAAGCTTAAAAGAAACAGACTTATTTACATCACACGAAGCATTATTATTAGGCTACGAAGAAGCACTAACACGCCGCGACCACTTATCAGGTGACTGGTACGATTGTTCTGCACACTTTGTTTGGATTGGTGAACGTACACGTCAACTTGATCATGCACACATCGAATTCTTTAAAGGTATTAAAAATCCAATTGGTGTGAAAGTTGGGCCAGGTATGGACCCAGATGAGCTAATCAAACTTATCGATGCAGTTAACCCAGATAACATTCCAGGTCGCTTAACGTTAATTACGCGAATGGGTGCTGATGTACTGCCAGAGAAACTACCGGCACTAGTACGTAAAGTACAACAAGAAGGCCGTAAAGTTATTTGGAGCTCAGATCCAATGCATGGTAATACTGAGAAAGCGAGCTCAGGTTATAAAACACGTAGCTTTAATAATATTCTTCGTGAAATTAGCCAGTTCTTCGCAGTACACAAAGCTGAAGGTTCATACCCAGGTGGTGTTCACCTTGAAATGACTGGCCAGCACGTGACTGAATGTACTGGTGGTGCATATGGCTTATCTGATGAAGATTTAGCACAGCGCTACCGCACTCAGTGCGACCCACGCCTAAATGCAGATCAAGTTTTAGAACTAGGTTTCTTAGTTGCTGATTTATTAAAAGACGCACGTAAGTAACACTAAGTTATCCAAAAAAGGCTGCATATTGCAGCCTTCTTTAATGTCCGATACTAAAATAAGTTAGTACTTACGTCTTTCAAGACCAGTATCAGATATAATCTTTGCAGAAATTTCTTCTACTGAATGATGAGTCGAATTTAAAAATTGAATCTTCTGTTTTTTATAAAGCATTTCTACTTCACGCACTTCGATACGACACTGTTTTAAAGACGCATATTTTGAATTAGCCATACGACGCTGGCGAATATCGGCAAGGCGAACAGGGTCAATCGTTAAACCAAAAAGTTTATGTTTGTAAGCTTTTAAACACTCAGGCAGGGTGCCTCTTTCTAAATCATCTTCTGTCAGCGGGTAATTCGCCGCTTTGATACCATATTGTAATGCCAGGTATAAACTAGTTGGTGTTTTACCGCTTCTGCTAACACCTACTAAAATAATGTCGGCTTCAGCATAGTTTTTAATGTTAGCGCCATCATCATTGGTCAACGCATAGTTAACCGCATCAATACGAAAATCATAACTTTTCTCGTGCATCGAATGCGTTCTATGAACCTTTGGTACTGGCGCAACTTTTAACTCTTGAGAAATTTTATCACTGTATTGTGATAAAAAGTCATAACACACCGCGCAAGACGATTTAATAATTTCACTTAGCTCGTGGTTTACAAAAGTGAAGAACACGAGTGGCTGTTCTCCATCACGTTGCGCTGTTGAATTAATTAAGTTCTTAACTTCAATTGCTTTTTTTTCTGTTTCAACAAAAGGAATTGTTTTGTGATTAAACTCAACAGGAAACATAGATAAGGTCGCATGACCAAAGACTTCAGAGGTGATTGCTGTTCCATCAGAAATATAAAATGCAGTTCTCATATTTAACCTTTTTATTACCTTTATCTGCAAAATAGGGGCTTCACGGTTTACGTGAGGTCTGTTGCCAGTGTAGAATGACTACGACCTTTTTAGAAGGTTTTCTTTCTTAACTCTCACAGTTAGTACTACAATTTGTTTATGGAGAAAGATCCGTGCAAGAATACGTTCTCTGGTATCAAGAGCTTGGTATGCAAGATGTTCCTCGTGTTGGCGGTAAAAACGCTTCACTTGGTGAAATGATCTCAAACCTAGCTAACGCTGGTGTTCAAGTGCCAGGTGGTTTCGCTACAACCGCTGATGCATTCAATGAGTTTCTAGAGCAATCTGGATTAAACTCAAAAATCCACGATATTTTAGACACATTGGATGTGGATGATGTAAATACACTCGCTAAAGTCGGTGCCGAAATCCGCCAATGGATTATCGATACACCATTCCAACCTAACCTAGACCAAGCCATCCGCGACGCATATAGCCAATTACATGGCGACGCATCACAAGATGTTTCATTTGCAGTTCGCTCATCTGCTACAGCAGAAGACATGCCAGACGCTTCATTCGCAGGACAACAAGAAACGTTTTTAAACGTACGTGGTATTGATGCAGTAATGACTGCAATCAAACACGTGTTTGCCTCACTATTTAATGACCGCGCTATTTCTTACCGTGTTCACCAAGGTTATGACCACCGTGGTGTTGCACTTTCAGCTGGTATCCAACGCATGGTTCGTTCAGATAAAGCAGCTTCAGGTGTTATGTTCAGTATTGATACTGAATCTGGCTTTGAAGATGTTGTATTTGTAACTTCAAGCTATGGTCTTGGTGAAATGGTTGTGCAGGGTGCTGTAAACCCAGATGAGTTTTATGTTCATAAACCAACTCTTGCTAACGGTAAACCAGCGGTAGTTCGCCGTAACATTGGTTCAAAAGCAATCCAAATGATTTACTCAGCGGATGAATCACATGGTAAGCAAGTTGAAATTGTTGACGTAGATTCGTCACTTTCAAACAAATTCTCAATCACAGATGCTGAAGTTCAAGAACTTGCAAAGCAAGCTGTTATTATTGAAAAGCACTACGGTCGTCCAATGGACATCGAGTGGGCAAAAGACGGCAACGACGGTAAACTTTACATCGTTCAAGCACGTCCAGAAACAGTTCGTTCAAACGAAGACGCTAACGTTATGGAGCGTTTCCAATTAAATGGTACAAGCACAGTTGTTGCTGAAGGCCGTGCAATTGGTCACAAGATTGGTTCAGGTACTGTACGCGTACTAGATTCAATTGATGAAATGGACAAAGTACAACAAGGCGACATTCTAGTTACTGACATGACTGACCCAGACTGGGAGCCAATTATGAAACGTGCCGCTGCGATTGTTACAAACCGTGGTGGACGTACTTGTCACGCGGCAATCATTGCTCGTGAATTAGGTATTCCTGCAGTTGTTGGTTGTGGTAATGCAACTGATTTAATTAAAGCAGGCCAAGATGTAACTGTATCGTGTGCCGAAGGTGACACAGGTTATATCTACGAAGGTATTTTAGATTACGAAGTGCTTACATCACGTGTTGATGAAATGCCAGAATTACCAATGAAAGTTATGATGAACGTAGGTAACCCTGATCGTGCATTCGACTTTGCTCGCTTACCTCATGCCGGTGTTGGCCTTGCGCGTGTTGAATTCGTAATCAACCGAATGATTGGTGTTCACCCTAAAGCACTTCTTAATTTTGATGCGCAATCTGACGAGCTAAAAGCTGAAATCTCAGAAATGATGGCAGGTTATGAATCACCTGTAGAATTCTATATTTCTAAGCTTGTTGAAGGTATTGCAACACTAGGTTGTGCGTTTGCACCTGAGCGTGTCATTGTTCGTATGTCTGACTTTAAGTCAAACGAATATGCAAACCTTGTTGGCGGCCAGCAATATGAGCCGGAAGAAGAAAACCCAATGATTGGTTTCCGTGGTGCAGCACGTTATATCTCTGAAGATTTCCGTGACTGTTTCGCGTTAGAGTGTGAAGCGATTAAACGTGTTCGCAACGAAATGGGTATGACTAATATTGAAATCATGATCCCATTTGTTCGTACGCTTGAAGAAGGTAAGCGCGTTATTGAATTACTTGAAGAACATGGTCTTAAACGTGGCGAAAATGGTCTGAAAGTAATCATGATGTGTGAATTACCATCAAACGCGTTACTTGCAGATGAGTTCTTAGAATATTTTGATGGTTTCTCTATCGGTTCAAACGACTTAACTCAGTTAACATTAGGTCTTGACCGTGACTCAGGTTTAATTGCGCATCTATTCGATGAGCGTAACCCTGCAATCAAGAAACTATTATCAATGGCTATTCAAACAGCTAAAGCAAAAGGCAAATACGTAGGTATTTGTGGTCAAGGTCCTTCAGATCATGAAGACTTTGCAGCTTGGTTAGTTGAGCAGGGCATTGATTCTGTTTCTCTAAACCCAGATACAGTATTAGAAACTTGGTTATATCTTGCTAAGAAATTAGCCGACTAAGTACTTTATTTAATTAAAATAAAGATTCTGATATAAAAAATGCCAGCACTTAGCTGGCATTTTTGTTACTTCGAAGGGCGTGTTGTCCTTTTATGATTGATTTTGCAGCATTGTGTTTGGTATTTAGGCAAGGCAGAGCCTGTGTAGTGTGGTTGTTCCACATAAATAGGTAATAACGCAGCATCAATGCCGAACACGCGCTGCCCTTCGGGTTCTTTCTAGGGGCGATTAACTCTTTGTTACCTACATGGATGTAGGTAAGGGGCGTGAGCAGGACGCGGTAGCTTTGCTCGATTTTTACTTAGCCCACTAGGTTACAAATCTCGCGCCGCGATTAAATCGCCCCTAGAGTGAACAAAGTCTAATCTACAAAGGACAACACGCCCTTTAAATCAGCGAGCAAGTTTTTTATCGATATAAGCACATGACTTAGTCAGAGCCTTTTGGCACAAGGTTAAATAATCACGCGCTTTAGGATAGTAAAAAGATAAACAGAAAAGTCCTGCAATAAAGAAGATCAGCGACGGTCCGGGAATAATAACAAAAACTAAACCCAATAACATGCACAAGGCACCTAAACTGATTAATGCAATTTTTTTCATCTGACTATCTCATTTGCTGCTTTAATACACAGTATAAAAGTATTGCCCCCGAAATCGATAAAAAGAGTGTTACAAACTGTAAAATCTTCAATTTATCTTAGCTATTAGCATGATATAATTTGCAAAATGCCTTAATTTATCACCGTCATGATAGCAACAATAAGCCAACAACAAGCCACCACAGAACTCGTTTCTAATTACTTAGATACAATACAAAAACAAGGTTTTAGTGGTGATACCGATGCAAGCTTTTCTACACGTTTAAGTTTATCAACCGATAACAGCGTTTACCAACAGGTACCTCAAGGTGTCATCTTTCCAAAGTCAGCAAAAGACATACAACTTGCTATGCAAATTGCTTCTCGTGATCCGTTTTTATCACTGACTTTTGGTCCACGCGGAGGTGGTACAGGTACTAATGGTCAATCGCTAACCCCAGGTATAGTTGTTGATTTATCTCGCTACATGCGTGAAATTTTAGAAATCAATGTCGAAGAAAACTGGGTGCGCGTGCAAACGGGTGTAATAAAAGACCAATTAAACGACTTTTTGCGTCCTTACGGTTTTTTCTTTGCGCCCGATTTATCAACAAGTAACCGTGCAACAATCGGTGGAATGATAAATACAGATGCATCAGGTCAAGGCTCTTTGGTTTATGGCAAAACAAGTGATCACGTTTTAGGCCTAACAACTTATCTTGTTGATGGCACTGAAATGTCAACAACCCCTATGCCTATTGAAAAAGCAAAAGTAATTGCTGAACAAAACACGACAGTAGGTAAGTTATATAAAACAGTTCTTGATATTGGCCTTGAGAATCGAGACGCTATTTTAGAAAAATTCCCACGTTTAAACCGTTTTCTGACCGGCTACGATTTAGAACATATTTTTTCTGATGATTTACAAACCTTTGATATGAGCCGATTAATTACTGGCTCCGAAGGTTCATTAGGTATAGTTACTGAAGCAAAACTAAATATTACGCCCATTGCTGAATTTAAAACATTAATCAATATTAAATACGATAGCTTTGATTCTGCACTTCGTCATTCACCGTTTCTAGTTGCAGCAAATGCAACTTCTGTAGAAACAGTCGATAGCAAAGTACTTAACCTTGCTCGAGAAGATATCATTTGGCATTCAGTATCGGACTTAATAACCGATGTTGAAAACAAAGATATGCAAGGGCTCAACATGGTTGAGTTTAATGCGGTTTCACCAGAAGACATTAAAGATAAAGTAGACACTCTTTGTAAGCTACTCGATGAATGTGTTGAAAAACAAACTAATGGCGTGATCGGTTATCAGTTAACGAATGACAAAGCTGATATATTAAAAATTTATGCAATGCGTAAAAAGTCAGTGGGCCTTTTAGGAAATGTAAAAGGCAGTCAAAAACCGTTAGCTTTTGCTGAAGATACTGCAGTACCACCAGAAAACTTAGCCGATTTTATAGTCGAGTTTCGTGAACTTCTCGATAACCACAACCTTCAATATGGTATGTTTGGCCATGTTGATGCTGGTGTTTTACACGTACGACCTGCACTCGATATGTGTGACCCTGAACAAGAAAAATTGCTTCGCCATATTTCAGATGAAGTCGTTAAACTGACTGCCAAATATGGCGGCTTGATGTGGGGAGAGCATGGCAAAGGGTATCGAAGTGAATATGGCCCTGAATTTTTCGGCGAGCATTTATTTACACAACTTAGAAAAATCAAAGCGGCATTTGATCCAAATAACAGAGTAAACCCAGGTAAAATCTGTACGCCAATTGAAAGTAAAGACTCACTTGTTTCTGTTGACGATCAAAAGCGTGCCTGGTTCGACAAAGAAATTTCTATCGATGTTAAAACAGAATTTAATAACGCGATGACCTGTAATGGTAATGGTCTGTGTTTTAACTACGATGAAAAATCACCAATGTGTCCATCTTATAAAGTAACAGGTGACCGCCGTTATTCACCTAAAGGTCGTGCAAGTTTAATGCGCGAGTGGTTGCGCCTTCAAGAGTCTGAAAATATTGATTTACTCAATATCGAAAAAGAATTAGTTAATGGTGAAGTGATCACTTGGTGGGAGCGCTATCAACATAGTCGCGATAAGAAAAAAGGCGTTTATGATTTCTCTCATGAAGTAAAAGAATCAATGGATGAATGTTTAGCTTGTAAAGCATGTACTACTGCATGCCCAATAAAAGTTGATGTACCAACATTTCGCTCACGCTTTTTAAATTTTTACCACAGTTATTATGCTCGACCAGCAAAAGATTATTTAGTAGCAGGCATCGAACAAACTGCGCCGGTTATGGCAAAATTTGCTAAAGTGGTAAATCCAATAGTAAATACAAAACTTGTTTCAGGATTAATTAAAAATACCATTGGTTATGTTGATACGCCAAGTTTAAGCGTACCGCAACTTTCTAAACGTATTTCAAAAGATCAGCAATTTAATTTTGAATTACTTAATTCGCTTTCAAAAGAACAACAAGCAGAATATGTACTGATAGTACAAGATCCATTCACGAGTTTTTACGAAGCCGAATTAGTCGAAAGCTTTATTAAAGTCATTAAAGCGTTAGGCAAAAAACCTATGCTATTACCATTTAAACCTAATGGTAAAGCACAGCATGTAAAAGGGTTTTTAAATGAATTTAAAACAACAGCAAAAAATGCAGCTGAGTTTTTAAATTCACTCAGTGAAATCAATGCTCCTTTAGTTGGGCTCGATGCATCTTTGGTTATGTGTTACCGAGATGAATATGTGTCAATTTTAAAAGAGAACCGTGGAGATTTTAAAGTTGAGCTTGCGCATGAATGGCTTCAAACGCAAAACTTTAAACAAGTTACTCTTGCCACTACAACGAGTTCGCCATTTAAATTGTTGAGTCATTGTACTGAAACAACAGCAATGCCGAATGCATCTAAAGTTTGGCAAACCATTTTTACTGATCTAAATTTACAGCTTGAAACTACCAGTACGGGTTGTTGTGGTATGGCAGGAACGTACGGCCATGAAAAACAAAACCAAGAAAATTCACGGGCTCTTTATGAAATGAGTTGGCAACCAATTATTTCAAGTAATGAGCCTGAAACTATTTTAGCAACTGGCTTTTCTTGTCGTAGCCAAGTGAAACGCTATGAAAAATTTAAACCAAAGCATCCACTGCAATTAATTGCAGAGCTACTTTAAGTTGTAAAAATAAAAAAGGCGCTCAATGCGCCTTTTTTATTGGTAACTTTTTGCGATGGGCTTGGTACTCATGCCATGAATGAACACACTAAATAAAATGGTTGTTAATGTTACTGTGGCAATTTGTTCTTTGTTCTCAATTGCTGTATCCATCACCATTAAAGTGAAAACGATAGACGCCAAACCTCGAGGACCAAACCACGCAAAAGTAAATTTGTCTTTGAAATTTAGATTAGTAAACATAAGTGAAAGGAGTACCGGCACAATTCTAAAAATCGTCACACTTAATAATGCATAAAAAACAATTGGCCAAGTGATATCATTCACAATTAAGTGACCACATACAAAACCGAATAAACACCAAATTAGTAGCGCAACAAATTCAGCGATATGCTCAGAGTCTTTAACTAGTGTTGAACGAATTTTTTTAGGTGCTAAGTAATCAAATAAAAGCCCCGAAACAAAAACAGCAATAAAGCCACTGCCATGAAAATTTTGTGTTAAAGAGAAAATAGCCATGACTAAGCCAATCAATAAAAATGGACTGCTATTATTTGCAAAGTAATGACGTGCTAATGCTATTTTTAAAAGTGGAATAAACACGGCCATCGACACGCCTGCAATAACCAGTGCAACACCTAACTCTCTTGCAAAAACAAGTAAAGTATCAATTGTTGTTACAGCACTTTCTGGGTTTTGAGCTAATAAAAGTAAAACTAAAAAAATGGGTACGCAAAGGCCATCGTTCAAACCACTTTCAGTATTTATTCCTTCGCGAACTTTCTCTGGTACCGATGTGCATTCTAAAATTCCTTTGCTAAGCGCGGCATCCGTTGGTGTTAAAATAATTGCGATCAAGGCAGATTGAAAAAGTGATAACTCCGAAAAGAAAAACAACCCACCGGCAACACCTAACAGTAGTGTCATCGGCAAAGCCCCAAAAAGTAACAGGCTAGGGTACTGATAACTATGTTTTAATACGGGAAGTTTTGATTTAGCGGCATCGGTAAATAAAAAAATACTTAAGGTTAATTCAACCAAAGGTAAAATGTCACTGAGTCCAGCTTCGCCTAACTTAAACTCACTCGGCAAAAAGTAAGACATTGCAATTCCGACCAACACAAAAAACATTGGCCCGGTAATTTCTGTTCGCTCTAATTGCCTAATCGTCAGTGAGTAAAATAATAAAGCTAAACCGACTAACGCCAGTATTGTATATTCCATTAAACTTTCCTTTTTATTCCAGACTTTGCACGTTCTTTTATATTTGTTTGAATATAAATTTGATCTGTCGTAGCAATTTTTGCATGACCTAAATCTTCAGATAAATGCTTTAGCGGTCTTGTTTGGGCATCGTGTGTTGCACCGGTATGTCTTAACCAGTGAGCAGTGGCCGCTTCAAGTTGTTCCGCATCATCTTTAAAGCCGTCATCTAAAAGAGATTGTTTTGCTAAATCAAAACTTTGCTGAACCAAACGGCGAATTTGACGAACAGTCATTCCACCTTTACCACGAATTTTATGAACTAACGGCTCAGCTTCATCAACGCGGGGCAGGGCAGGTAAACCACGGTAAAGCCTATAACGTTTTAGATATGATATAAAATCTTCACTTAAGGTAACATCACGTAATTTATTACCTTTACCCATAATTCTTAGAAACCAAAAACCATCATTATCTTGCCAAAAATGTGACATAACGGGTGACCACTGAGGGCGCTCGGATAACTCAGATATTCGTAAGTACAATCCTTTTAAACAAGCAAGTGTGAATAAATTTCTTTCTAAATCAGGTTGTTGTTCACATAAATCCCGAGTAACACCAAAAACATATTCCCATTGAATATCACTAAGTGTATCGGGAATTTTAATTTGCGATTGCACAACTAAGTAAGGGCTATTCTTTTTAACAACCGGTACAAAGTTAGCAAAGGTTTTTTCTTCTAAAATTGCGAACTTATAAAAAACATTTAAAGCTGTAAACATAGCTGCGAGTGTTTGTTGGCTAGCAATATTTTCTTTATTGATGAAAGGGCGCCAATTTGTATTTAGTCGTCTTATGCCTTGTTCATCTTTATAACGCCATTGCACTGAACTTGATAACCAGGCTGAATCTGGTTCAACCATAAAATCAACATAGGCTTCAATATCTTCACGTTTTAGATCAAATACCGATTTTTCAGCAACCAACCACGACCATAAACAAAAACGCTCAAGCTCATTTCGAAAACGATTAAATGTGGCTTCTGATTTTCGGCCATACACATATAAAAACTGATAAACAAAAGCTAAGTCATTTTTTGATTCAGCAACAGTCAATCCAACTTGATGTATAAAGTGTTCAAGTTCTGGATATTCTGTTGCAAGAGTATCATCTTCAAGATGGGCAATTTGGTAACGCAGTTGTTTTAGTGTATCGACGAGAGCAACGAGCATAATGATGTAATATCTTGTAAAATAGCTAGTTATAAGATTACCATAAAGTCCGATACTGTCTAGTATTGGACTTAATATATCTATAGTATTTGCAACATTAACTAGATTGCCATACTAATATTCAAGGAATATGTATGAAAAAGTTTATCGCTATTAGTTTAGTTTTAATCACTACAATTTTAACCGGTTGTGCTACAACAGGAAGTGCATCTCCCGATGAAAAACGTGCTTTAGTACAAAGCATGAAAAACAATACATTAAGTGAGCTTTACGCTCAAAAACCTGATGTTAAACAACAAATTGCTAATTCTGCTGGTTACGCGGTTTTTGATAATGCCAATGTAAATGTTGTTTTAGCCAGCTTTGGCGGTGGTTACGGTGTTGTTAAAAACAACCTAACCGGTAAATCAACTTACATGAATATGGGTGAAGCAGGTTTAGGCTTAGGTTTAGGTGTTAAAGACTTTAATGTTGTGATGGTTTTTCATAATCAAGCAGCAGTAAATCGCTTTATTGAACATGGTTGGGCATTCGGTGGAAATGCAGATGCAGCAGCAAAATACGAAGATAAAGGTGGCGCTTTAGTTGCCGAAGCTATTGCAGACCAAGTAACTGTTTACTCTTTAACCGAAAATGGCCTTGCACTACAAGCTGTACTTAAAGGCACAAAGTTTTGGGTAGATTCTGAGTTAAATTAAGCTATTTAAAACCCTTCTAAAAGTGGGCTAGTTAGTAACCTAACTCCCACTTTTAATTATTTTATGTAATTTAACATAACGTAATTTATGGGTAGTAATCTATAATTTGTTTCTAGTAGTTAATTTACTTGTTTATATCTATTTTACAATTTTTTATGAGTTCTCATTTATCGCTCTTTCAATTAATAAGTTCTTTGAACAAATAGCTAGTTATTTTTTATAGTTCTCAAGAGATTAGTTTGTTATGCGTAATTATTTTTAATGTATTACTCTAACAGTTTAGATGTTAAAGCTTTTATATTTTTAGCATTTAAACCTATCTCGTATATCTGCTCTTGCTTTGCTTGCACAATGCCCATTCAAAATAAACGAACTAATTTTGATAACTTTATATCTTTTCATTTGATGTTCCACATCAGAAGTAGTTCGGGGTTTTTTAAGTTATCTCTTCTTACACCTCCTAGGAAAATTCAGATTTCATGGATAAACCATTAATTAAACTTAACTTTTCATTTTCATCTTAGTAGCATATCCATACTTTAATACTAGAAGAGTTGCTCTTTTAACATTTTATGCATTTTCTTCAAACTTTATAACTATAATTATTAGCAGGTCCTATGAGAAAGTTTATTTTGCTGACAATTTTTTTGTATTTGGGATGGGAATATTACGTTACAAATAATGGTGGTACATCTATTACTGAGGTAGTCAATAGCCGTGTTATAGCACCTTTAAAAGCACGCTTTAATAAGAGACAACAAAAACGCTTCTCTACTAATGAAAGTTATTTCGAATGTGATGGCAGACAATACTGTAAGCAAATGACATCCATTGAAGAAGCCTATTTTTTCAATAGGCATTGTCCAAATACTGATTTAGATAGTGATTATGATGGTGAGTTATGTGAAGGTGATCCTAGGTTTTAATTTCTATAGTTTAACTTTAATTCTAAATTCTATTTAGAATTAAAGTTTTCCTCCGCATTTACGAAAAATATGAATTTTCTTAATTCCATATCAATTACTTAGGTGTAAATTGATATAGGACAAAACTTATTTAAATAAGACTTTCCTTGTTTATTTCACAATAATAATATCGGCAATAAACAATACTTTACTATTATAATTATTCTAAAAAAGTGAACAGCACTGTGAATAGCCAACTAATAAATAGCAATGAAGTTAAATTTCCTGAATCATCTATCCTATTATCAACTACAGATTTAAATAGCAATATTACTTATGCCAATGATGAATTTTGTAAAATAGCCGGATATTCCCTCGACGAAATGGTGCATAAACCACACAATCTCGTTCGTCATTCTGATATGCCAAAGCTTGCTTTTGCTGATTTATGGCACCATCTTAAAAATGGTCAATCTTGGATGGGACCTGTTAAAAATCGATGTAAAAATGGTGATTACTACTGGGTGAATGCCTTTGTAACACCTATTAAAGATAAAACTGGTAATATCATTGAATTCCAATCAGTCAGAACCAAACAGAGTGATGAAGTTGTACAAAGAGCAACTGCTGAATATGCAAAAATAAACAACAACCAAAAGTCTCATGCTACAGCAGTAAAGTATGATGCCACTCTTTACATAAGTGCCCTGTTGCTAATTAGCTTTTTAGGCTCGCTGGCTGCCCTATTCGGTGCTGGATTTAATATTTTTAATTGTGTACTTGTACTACTTTTAGCATCAGCTAATGGGCTTATGTATTTTTGGCGCCAAAAATATTTAGCACTTATTAGTAAAGCAAAACAAGTATACGATAACCCCTTAATGGCTTACCTGTATTCTGGTACCAATGATCAATCTGGCTTTGCATATCTTGCACTTGAGATGCAAAAAGCAAAACTAAAAGCAGTTGTTGGCCGTGTGAATGATGTTAGTGTGGGTGTTAATTACAATGCCCAACATTGTGCCGAGTCTGGCCATAATGTTACGGAGCTTTTAAATAAACAAACTGACGAAGTTTCGCAAATTGTTGTAGCAACAGAACAAATGACCGCTTCTATTGATGAACTTTCGTCTAGCACGATGAAATCAAGCCAAACTGCTGAGTTAACGAATCAAGCAACAGAAGACGGTTCACTTGCTGTTAGACAAACTATAAATTCAATTAGTGAACTTGACGAAAAACTCAATGCCGCAAGCAATTATGTAGAAAACTTAATCCAAGGAAATCAAGATATTGTGGCAATTCTTTCTGAGATTAATGCCATCGCAGATCAAACTAATTTACTTGCTTTAAATGCGGCAATTGAAGCAGCCCGAGCAGGTGAGCATGGCAGAGGGTTTGCGGTAGTTGCAGGAGAAGTACGAGCTCTAGCGTCTAGAACTCAGCAATCAACAGAAGAAATTAGCAATGTATTAAATCAACTCACCCACGCTTCGAAACAAGCACAAATTGCCATGAATGACGGACTAAATTTGTCGGCCAAAAGTGTTAAGCTTGCCCATCAAAGTGGCGATAGTTTAGACCATATTAAAGCGCAATCAATCAAGCTAAGTGAGCTTAATAGTGTTGTAGCCCAAGCGATAAAAGAACAGCTAACGGCAAGTCAATCGATCGCAAGAAATATAACAGCAGCTCAAGATTTTGCGCATGACTGTAAAGAGCTTGGCCAAACTTCGCAGCAACTTTGTGAAGCATTACTCAGTAAAGTGACAGAACAAACATCTTTGATTAGCCAGTTTAAGTAGTTAAAGCAAAACCACGATTATTTGATAAGGTTTATTTTCGGTGTGTGCTTATTAGTACATACCGTATCAAATGCCTCTGCTAGCCGTTCGGTTTCTTTGAATACTTGTTGCCAATATTTGATTCGTGTATCAGCATCAAGTTCTGTAAAATCTTTACGATCGGGGATTTTTCCATAAGGTAATGAAGCGACAAATTCCGCTGATGGGGTGATCATCACTACGTTATCATAGTTACCCGGGGTAATACCGCGCTTTAGGCTCTTATCAAACCAACCTGCCTTTGGGCTATTATTAAAATGCGGATATAATATGAGCCCGTCATTATGAATACTTAAGTCAAAGTGGTAGTCGATAATGCCGCCATCACGATACATACCTGGTGGTGTTCCTGTTATATTTTTAATGCCTTGCATCACTAATGGAATAGAGCCTGAAGCAAGTAACGCATCCGCTAAATTATCTTCGTTTAACTCTATAGTATGGGTATTGAAAGTATTATTATCGGAAAAAGATAACTGACTATCTGCTGGCTGAAATACATAACGCTCATATTGCTTACTTAACAAACGTCTATTCATTCGATTGACTAAGTAGCTTTTAGATAACCCCATTAATTGCATCACTTTGTTTTCTGATGCTGTAAAGCCATTCGATTTTGCAACTATAAAGTGGGCTTTAAAAATCGGGTTGTTAATGATTTCGTGAATACCATTTTCAGCAAATACAGTGGTTAATAACTCTCGTGCTTTTGTTGTTATTTCTTCTGGCTTTGCTTTATTCGATGAATAGCGTGTTTCAGAGTAAGACTTTGCTAACCGAGATATTGCAGCAACAGGGTCATTTTGTGCAAAACAAGCAGATCTAAATGCACCGGCACTTGACCCTAATAAGTTTAAAGGTGTGGTACGGTCTTTAAAAAATTCACCAAATAGATATTTATCCAAACCAAATAATGTAAACCACTTGGGCCCGCCGCTTGCTCCTAAAAAGGTATTAAACAAATCGGCAGACAGGCCTTGCTCTTGAATTACTTTTGCAGCACTAGGCCCTGCATAAATATCTATCATGGTTACTTTTCTCGTTATTGTTTTAGCTTATTTGCGCCATATACCTTGCTCTGTTTGACCTTGAACCTGTACTTTTTCAGAATCAAAACTTGGCTCTAGCCCTACTTCACGTTGACTATGGTAGTCTTTTGTCACAGATAAGATGGTTGGCGTTAAGCGTATGATAGCGATAACGTTCACCACTGTCATTAAACCTAAAGCAATGTCTGCAAGATCCCACACTTGTTTAATGGTGGCAGATGCGCCCCAAATCATCATGGATAAATATAAACAGGTATAAATACCTCGGCCGAGTTTATTATCTAGTTTAAATAAATGTAGGTTACTTTCTGCGTAGGCATAGTTTGCAACCACAGAAGTAAACGCAAATAAGCAAATTGCAGCCGCTACAAAGTAAATGCCACCATCGGCCATATGCGCTGTCATCGCAGATTGAGTTAAGCGTATTCCTTCCATTTCGCCGCTAATATCAATATCAGCCAATAAAATAATCACCGCCGTACAACTACAAAGCACAATAGTGTCAAAAAACACCCCAAGCATTTGAATGTAACCTTGAGTGACTGGGTGGTTTGGTACTGGCGATGCACAGCCAGATGCATGTGGCACACTACCCGCTCCGGCTTCATTTGAATAAAGCCCTCGCTGAATACCGTTTTTAATTGCGGCGCCCATAGCCCCTGCGCCTGCCTCTTGTAAGCCAAAGGCTGAAAGTAAAATATCTTCAATCATCGCAGGCACTTTACCGATATTTAGTAAAGTAATTATGATAGCGGCTAGTACAAATAAAATGCCCATAACTGGCACAATGCGTTCAGCAAAGCGGGCAATAGCTTTAAAGCCACCTAAAATAATAGAGCCTGCCAATATTGTGATCACAATACCTGAATACAGTGTTGGAATTTCAAATGCGTAATTGAGAGCATCGGTAATGGTATTCGTTTGCATGGCACTAAACGTAAAGCCATAACCAAGAAACAAGCAAAAAGCAAAACACACTGCAAGCGCTCTACTGCCTAAGCCTTGTTGAATATAATAAGCAGGCCCGCCCCTAAACTCGCCATTGGCATCCCTGACTTTATAAACTTGCCCAAGTACGCTCTCAGCAAAGCCTGTGGCCATGCCCAAAATGGCAATCACCCACATCCAAAATATTGCACCACTGCCCCCTAACGAAATAGCAACGGCAACCCCTGCAAGGTTACCGGTACCTACACGGGCTGAAAGACCAGTACATAAAGCTTGAAACGAACTAATTGAGTTTTTATCTGTGCTGCTACTCGACTTTAACAGGCTAAACATATGGCGAAACTTAACCAATTGAATCGCTTTTAACCTTACCGAAAACCAGATCCCAGCAAACAGAAGAATATAGATAAGAATTTGGCCTTCCCCCCAAAGAAGACCATTGATTGTCGATACAGCACTGTTAAACATGGCAAGCCTTTATTGTTTTTATAGATAAAAAATCACAAAAAGTGAATAGCTAACCACTTTAACTCTATTTACAAATATCTCAAGTAGGCAATGGGATTAATTACCCGAGCCTGCTCCCAACTAATTTAGCAGTTGTTGCTGTAAAAAGGCACGACCTGCCGCTAAGCCTAATTTGTGATCATAGCGGAGATCTGAATCTGTACTACCCAGCAGTTTACTGCGTAATTTATCACCTGCAAAAATTTGTGTGATACGGGCATCACTTGGCGGGTTTGCAATGAAATCTAATTCATCTTGATAAGCTTGTTCGTGTTGAACCAAGTAATCAATGGTTTTAGGGCAATAACCCGATACGCAAACGAGTGATTTTAACTTATTTACCCATTCAGATTGCACTTGAAAGTTTTCATCAACAGTACGAATAACCACAATATCACGAGCACCACGATTATAGGCCTCTTTCACAGGTAAAGGTGCAGCTAAGCCCCCATCTAAATACATATCATGGACTAAATCAGTATTAGAGCTTTGAATAATGGCATCATTTGCGGCCTTGGTTGTTAGCCAAGGCGTTAAGTTAACGCCATCTTTATATAAAAACGGTAATGCGCTTGATGCTTTTAACAAGGCCAACCATTGTGTATCTTCACCATTTGGGCTCAAGTAATAGGGTTTACGATCAGCCGCGTTAGTGGTTGTGATCAACAATTCACGATTACCTAAATTTTGCGTTGCTGTTTTAAAATCTAAGGCACGGTTTACTTCTTTGGTTTTATCAAAATACCAATCAAGGTCAACAATGCTTTTACCAAACAGCCCGCGGCCAAGTTGGAAAAAACGTTTATGCCGCGAAAGTCCTCTGATCAAACGTTTTGCATAGCCTTTTTGACGCGCTAAATAACTTGTTAAATTTTGTGAGCCTGCTGATGTACCAATGAATAAATCGAATGGATCGTAATTATTTTCTAACCACGCATCGAGTACACCTGCGGTAAAAATCCCTCGTTGCCCACCACCCTCAGCGATTAATGCTGTTTTTGTTTGTGGTTCTACTGCGGCAATTGTTTGAGATTTCACGGTGCACCTTCCTAGGGTAATGGTTAATAAACGTATTGTATAAAGTTAAATTCAATCCTTAAAACGGATTATATAAATTGAATTAATCTATAAAACCGTTTGATAAATGAGTGTCAGGGCTTAAGCAATGCGCATAAAAACTCATTACACGCATTCACTATTTGCTAAACCGTATTAGCGCATGATGCTTGCTAATATTTCCAGCGCATGTTGTCTGTCACTCAATTCATACAGGTCATTTGTAAAAATAAACTCATCAACCTGTAGCGTTTGTTTAATCATACTCAGCTTATGCTTAACGCTCGCTTGACCGCCCACAACAGAAAGTCCTAAAAAGTTTTCTACTTGCATTTTTTCTTGCGCTGTCCACAACCCTTCCATTGTTGCAACAGGTTCTTTAAGCCAAAGTGGCTTGCCGCGCATAAGTGCTAAGATACGTTGTTTCGCTGTGGTTGCTAAAAACTGTGCTTGTTCGTCGGTGTCAGCGGCAACAACGGGTAAACCAAGCATGACGTATGGCTTATCTAATACCTCAGATGGTTGAAATTCTCTGCGATACAATGCAATGGCATCTTCAACAAATCGTGGCGCAAAATGCCCAGCAAATGCATATGGCAAACCTTTTTTTGCCGCAAGTCCAGCACTATAAAGACTAGAGCCCAGTAACCAGATTGGCACATTAGTGTCTTCACCTGGGATTGCGCGTACTGGAGAATCACCTTTATATGGGCCAAGTAAAGCTTGCAGCTCCGTTACTTCATCATTGAAGTGCTCAGCGCGTTGTTCATCACGGCGCAAAGCACGGCTGGTAATTGGGTCACTACCTGGGGCGCGGCCTAAACCTAAATCAATGCGACCGGGGTATAAACTCTCTAGGGTGCCAAATTGCTCAGCAACCACCAGCGGTGGATGGTTAGGTAACATCACCCCACCTGCACCTACGCGGATATTCTGAGTTTTACCTGCGATGTGACCTATCAGTACTGAAGTTGCGGCGCACACGATACCGCGCATATTATGATGCTCTGCCATCCAAAACCGATTAAAACCCAGTTTGTCGGCTGTTTGTGCATAGGTAACACTGTTAGCTAGTGTTTGCGAAACGGTTTCGTGCTCTTTCATTGGGCTCAATTCAAGCAATGAAAAAGGTGTATTGCTAAGGTCTGACATTCGCTCTCCAAAATTTAACTCTTTATAATTAGTTAATGAGAGCGAATGGCTATTTTTCAAATGCTAATTAGGCACGGCTTTGTTGCTGTTTTTCCACCTTTAGGCCATCGGCGTCAATACCACGCTTCCAATAGGCCGATGCAACAATGTGTTCACGATCAATTTCAAAACTGCTTGTAATTAAACGGCGAATTGCCTTCACCAAATTTGCTTCTAGTGCCATAAACACCATAGGTTGCGTGTTATAGCCAGCACATAAGCGTGTTACTTGGTCGAGCAGATCGGTTTCTGGCTCATCTGTAACTAGCCATTCAACACTATGTTGGCTGTGTGCTTCAATTTGCTCAAGTTCAATAATGTCGGCTTTATCAGCAACATGAATAATCACATCGACAGTGGCATCTTGTGGCAGGGCTTGTAAGTAGCCATTGATTGCATTTACAGAGGTTAAATCTGCCAGCATTAAATAATGTGTTTGCGTAAAATCAGTGAGTTTTTTAGGGCCTGGGCCTGCTATACCTACCTCGTCGCCTGCACATGCATTTTGTGCCCAGTTGGTTGCCACACCTTGATGTTGGTTAACCACAAAATCGAGGGTAATTGCCCCGTTAACGGGGTTGATATCACGAATAGTGTAAGAGCGCATTAATGCAGGATGCTCAGCGTGTAAATCAAGTTCAACCTTAGATTCACCGGCATGCGGGAGCAATACCTTTACGTACGCACCTTTTGCATCTTGCGGGAAGTCAGCAAACTCGTCTGAGCCAACAACAATTCTTTGTAGATGCGGGGAAATACGTGTAGTACTTAATACGTTTGCACGACGAACTTTTCTAGCCATCTTTCTCTCCTAGCTGGTTAAATTGCACAACGCCCCAATAGTTGATATAGTCAACTATACGCTTTTGATTGACTTTGTCAACTAAATCCACCAACTGAACTTAGGTGAACCATGCCACAAACCTCGCTTTCTTCTGCTTTATTTACACTGGCACAAAGTTACCGTGTCACTGTACACGAAGCCATTAACGCCAACGAGCTTGGCCTTAATGCGCTGCATGTACGCTGTTTACATATCATTGCCGAAACACAGCACTGTACCGCTAATGATATTGTTACCAAAACAGGGCGTGATAAAGCACAAATAGCACGCTTAGTAAAAGAGCTTATAAAGCTTGAACTGGTTTCTAAATGTGCCGACGAAAATGACAAACGCTGTTTAATTTTATCCTTTACTGATCAAGGTAACGCCCTGTTCTCGCGTTTAGAAGTTGCAGAGCAAGAGGTTGATGCCAAACTTTGCCACGGTTTAACTGATCAGCAAGTACGTGATTTTATCGCTATTGCCACAACCATGATCGAAAATATCAATCACAACACCCCGTGATCTTATTGGCAAGATAACCACAAACCACTATACTGTATGAATGTACAGTATAGTGGTTTTGTTATGCGTGTTATTCCTATTTATATCGAAGCTGGCGTATGTGGTTTTGAATCACCGGCAGCACAATACAAAGAGCTAGGCTTATCATTAGATCAACTATTGATTAAACACCCTGATGCAACATTTATTGGTATTGCCTCTGGCGAATCAATGCAAGGTGTGGGGATTTTTGATGGTGACTTATTACTGGTTGATCGCGCCGAAGATGTTAAAAATGGCGATGTCATTGTCGCGAATCTAAATGGTTTATTTGTTTGTAAACTATTAGATAAACACAATGCCCAGCTATTATCAGCCTCGCCTAAATACCCTGCAGTGCAACTACGCCAATCGGATGAATTTCAGTTAGAAGGCGTGGTTACTCGCTCAATTCGCTTACATCGCAGTAGTAAAGAGCTATTAGCATGTACGCCTTAGTCGATGCTGTGGCCTTTTATGCCAGCGCCGAAAAAGTATTTGATCCGGCTATTCGTAGTAAACCGGTTGTGGTTCTCACCAACAACGATGGCTGTATTTGTGCCGTGTGCCCTATTGCTCGAAAGCTGGCTATTCCAAAATTTCAGCCTTATTTTCAAGTAAAGAAAATACTCGAAGATAACCAAGTGGTGATCCGCTCATCTAACTATGAGCTGTATGCAGATTTAAGCGAGCGGATGATGAACGTAATTGGCCGCTTTTGCGATAATCAGCACATATACTCTATTGATGAATCATTTTTAAACTTTACTGGTTTCAATAAGCTTATTCACGATTGGCATCGTTATGGCCATGATATTCGCCGTACCGTATGGCGCGAAACAAAGCTGCCTGTTGGGGTTGGATTTGGCCCAACAGCAACCTTAGCCAAAGCCGCCAATCATGCAGCGAAAAAACTCCCCGGCTTTGATGGCGTTGCAGTGATTGATTCAGAACCTTCACGGTTAGCCATTTTAAAAGCCATGGACGTACAAGATGTTTGGGGCGTTGGTCGACGCTTAGCTAAAAAACTCAAAGCAATGAATATCAATACGGCTTTTGATTTAGCCGAGCAAGATCCTCGAAAAATGAAACGCCTGTTTAGTATTGTATTAGAGCGCACAGTGAACGAGTTACGCGGAAAAAGCTGCTTAGCCTGGGATGAAGTACGCCAAGACAAAAAAGAAATATTTTCGACCCGCAGTTTTGGGGAGCGTATCACTGACGCCACCGCGCTGAAAACGGCACTAATCAATCATTGTGTCATTGTAGCAAGAAAACTACGTGCGCAAGGTTCACACACTCAACGCTTATTAATGTTTGTGGCCAGCTCTCCTCATCAAGATGGCTATTATAAAAAGTCCTATATTTATGAGTTTAGTGTCGCCACCGCCGATAGTTGCGTGTTTGCCAATGCTATCAGCGAGGTATTTGATCATCTCTATAAACCTGGGGTGCGATTTTATAAATGTGGTGTAGGAGCTCTAGAGTTATCAAGCCACATGTTTCAGCAACCTGATTTATTTCAAGCACCTATCGATAACCTTAAACTGATGCAGTGTCTTGATAGCATTAACACCCGTTATGGCGTGGGTACCCTTGCCATAGCCAGCGAAACTCCTACGAGCCGTTGGCATATGAAACGCGCGTACTTATCGCCTCATTACACAACCCGCTGGCATAACCTACCGAAAATACATTGTTAAAAGTAATGGAATAACTGTAGTTTTAACTGCTGCTCAGTACTTTGTTGGTTCTGATAAACATATGAACTTCTTAATCCCCAGTTTTGAGCAAGTGCAATTTGCCAATGAGCAGCAAGCTCAATTTGATGATTTGTGCTCGAATCATTAGCAAGCCAAAATCCCTGTGCTGTTAGAGCAAGTTTTTGCGCATCACTTGCTTGCCAAATTAGTCCAAATTCTGTGCCAAGGCCAAGCGAGACTGAATCAGTAAGCTCTCCAGCTTGTAATAACGAAGACGCAAGAAAGTAACTTTGAAAGCCTGATGCATCACCGAATGATTTTCCATAACCGCCTTGTATGAAGGCTCTTCCCTTACGTTTATCGTCAGTAGGTTTACGGTCAAAACCAACACGCATATTCCAAGACCAAGAGTCAAACAAACGATTATCTGGAGCTAACGACATTGCATCAATAAAATACACATGCTCTAAATAGACATTCCCCTCAGAGTCTAGATCTCCCTCTATATCAAAAAAGCTAATTTGCGCGCCAGGTATAAATCCACCAGCGTTATCTAACAAGTCATGGTACGCCATTCGATAACTAAAACCGTAGCGATTTTCTGAATACTTAAAATTATTAAATACCATTCCAAAACGACTAGAATCATGACCTTTTTCAGGGCTAATGCTGGGTGTTACAGGTCTTGCAAAGGGCGAAGGCAAAAGTAATTTACTACGCTGGTGCAGTAAGGCCGTTAATCTAGGCGCAATTGCTTCACGTTCTAAACCTTGGTCGTAGTATTGATAATTTAACCACTCGTATGCCATTTCAAGTACAGGCACAGCTTGTTCCGCTGTTAAAGAAAACCCACTGAGTGGTTCGCCATTTTTTAATTTACGTGCAATATCAATTTGTTCATCAGTCAACTGGCTTTCGTAGTTAATTAGCATGGTGCCAGATGCAGGACGATATCGAGGCATAGATAAAAGTTTGTGTTCAGCAAGTGCTTTGACAGTATCAGAAGGAATAGCATGACTAGAAAAATTATTAGTTAAGTTAAGATCATCACGTGCCACTTGCAATAGCGCTAATAATTGATAAGAACAATTTTCATCAATAAAAAAATAGTCAAATGTAGCCCATTGCAGTTCCCATAAATGTAGTAAAACACGTTGAATTTCAGATTCAGACAAAGCTAATTTATATTCCCACATATCACGGGATTCCAAATCATTATATTCACGAACCTTGCGATAATATGGCATTAATGTGAACTTACCAGGATACTGACCTATAAGCCCCTTAAGAGCATATAAAGCTGCATTATCAGTTGCATCAGGTTCAGCAGCAAAATTGACTGCAAAAGCAATCAGTTCTCTACTGCGAGTTTGATCTTTAGCATCAATTCGTAACAAGGTATGACCAAACATAGAAGCTGGATCATTCATAAAAGCGGTGGGAAAAACTAAAGTCATCCCCTTTGGGTTTATAAGCTTTTGCCATGTCTTAATTTCAGGGCAAGCTAACTCAGGCCACTCCGAATAAAAGCTTTGCTTTAACCATTGATAACGAGCAGGGAACTGACAAGTAACATCATTATTCTCACTCTGAAACGCTTCGATAGTAGCTAAAAGTTCAGCATGAGGATCAAACTTTCCATTAACCGAAAGAAAAAAGCTATGGCTATCAACCTCACTTTCATATGAACCCGAGATTGATTGCTGATAATGGCCTAATTTAAGCCAGTATGGATGGGAGGCGATATTGTGTATTGTTGTAGCAGAATAAGCCGAGCTACTCAAAACAAACGAAGCAACAATAAGAAATTTAAACATAAAATAAAAAAGCCCTAAACGGGCTTTAGATAAGAATATTAAAACTTAAGATAAAGTGTAAGAAGATAGCTGTGAGTCACTCGCTACAAGGTTATTAAGGTTTTCTAGTACAGTTTGAGAAGTAACATTTTCAGAAGTGAAAACGTGAGTAAACTGAGCCTGTACTAATTTATTAAACGCCGCTTTATCTTGAGCTTGAACACCCCAAACTTCCGCAAGTGTATCTAGTGATTCGCCTTCACCACGAGACATATCGCGCGCAAGTTGTTCCATGTTGCCATCAATAAATGTTGCTACTTTAGTTGACGCCGTAACAGTACCTGTACCGTCACAACCTAACGTACCAAATGTGATACCAAAAGTTTGGTTACCAGATGTACCGTTTGTCGTCGCACCTAATACTTTAACAACTTTACCTTCTTGGCCTGCGAAAAGTTGCGAACCTAGACCACAGCCGATATCTTGATCAGCCATCGCATTAGAAAGTGGAAGAAGAGTAAGTGCAGAAATAGCAATAATTTTTTTCATATCCTGAATCCTTTAAGATAATTCGTTATTAGAATTAATAACGCATGAACAGCTTATCTATAAATAGCCTCAGTACAATAAGTAATTTCGAAATTAGGAAAAAACACCGTTATATGATTAAAAATCAGCCAACTTAGCACCTAACAAAGCACATAAATCGTTAGGATCTATAGAAACCTCTAATCCACGTTTACCCGCGGAAACATATACTTTTTCATAATTAGATACTGATTGATGAACAAACGTCATTAATCGCTTTTTCTGACCTAGCGGACTCACCCCCCCTAAAATATAACCTGTCGTGTTTTCGACTTTCTGTTGTGGAGCCATCTGCACTTTTTTAACCTTTGCCGCCTTTGCTAGCATTTTCAAGTTAACTTGCTGGCTCACTGGCACAATAGCAACCAAAAGCTGATGCTCAGTATCTTCAAGTACTAAAGTTTTAAATACTTGCTCAGCAGGGAGCTTTAGCTTCTCAACCGCTTCAAGACCAAACTGTTGCTTTGAAGGATCATGTTGATAGCTGAGCACATCAAAATTAATACCTTTCTTTTGTAATAAATTAATAGCCGGTGTCATTACTTCTTCCAAATACTGAATGCTGAACGATAAAAAACATAACGTGAACGGTAGTCTAAAAGCAATTAATCAAAACCTACAATCGTACTAATTTAAGTAAAATGAACTACACTTAAGTGATAGACACTACGCAAGGTAATGAACATGTCTAGAGCTAATGGCCTATATCTGGTTAAGCAGTTACTTATCATACTCACCCTGTTGTATACGATTAATTTTATCTGCAACGAATACTTAGCGTGGAACTCCTTTATTGATTGCCAAAATAAATGTCAAACACTTGGTCTAAATAAAGGGAAGATTCAAAAAACGGTATTCTCTGATGATGTAACATTGTGCAGATGTCTTGATGATTCTGCCTATTATGTTGTATTAGATTAAATCTGAAAATGCCGATTAGGAATAGGGTCAATTTAACGTATTATAAATTAGGTATTAATTTAACAAAGGAAGATAGATGTTTTTAGACTACTTTGCACTGGTCATGCTAGTGTTTGTAACGGTAGTAATATTTTATGGTGTTATTGCCATTCACGATATTCCCTACGAAATTGCCAAAAAACGTAATCACCCTCACCAAGATGCCATCCATTATGCAGGCTGGGTTAGCCTGTTTACCCTACATGTGCTGTGGCCATTTTTATGGGTTTGGGCGACATTATGGCGTGATGACCGTGGCTGGGGGTTTAACCAAATTCAAAAGGAACAGGAAGACTTAGCTGAGAAGGTAGCTAGCCTGACAGCCACGGTTGCAGCACTACAAGCACAAATAAATGCTCAATCGAATAATAAAGAGAAATAGACTATGGATTTGTTATTAATACTCACTTATACCGCATTGTGCATTGGTATCTTTAAAGTGTTTAAAATCCCACTTAATAAATGGACAGTACCCACCGCGGTACTCGGTGGTGTGGTACTGATAGGCGCTTTAATCCTATTAATGAACTATAATCATCCACATTCAAATATGGCCAGCAGTGCCTATGTCACAACACCCATTGTGCCAAATGTACGTGGTACCGTTGAAGAGGTTGCAGTAACGCCAAATCAGCCGGTTAAAAAAGGTGACTTATTGTTTCGCATAGACGATACCTTATATCGAGCCAAACTAAATCAAGCGATTGCCGCTTTGCAGGATGCAAAACAGTCAGTGCTCGGTTTAGAAGCGAGCTATAAATCAGCACAAGCCAGTGCCCTAATGGCTAAAGCTGAATATGATCGTAGTAAGAAAGAATACGAACGTTATGAAAAAGGCGCAAAAAGCGGTGCTTACTCAAAAGGCCAAGTTGATAATAAATTAGGTGTATACTTAGCAGCAAAGGCAAGTTACGAAGCAGCACAGGCCGAAGAGTTACGTCAAAAACTTGCATTTGAGTCTGAAATAAACGGTGAGCAAACTAAAATTGCCGCAGCTCGCGCTAATTTAGAGCAAGCTCAATTTAACTTAGACAGCACAAGCGTTTATGCACCTACCGATGGCTATGTAACACAACTAACATTACGCCCTGGGATGATTGCAGTCCCTATGCCATTACGCCCAGTAATGACCTTTGTGCACAAAGAAGATACCGCTTACGTCGCTGCATTTAGACAAAATTCACTATTAAGACTCGAACCAGGCTACAAAGCAGATTTTATTTTTAAAGCTATTCCGGGCAAAACCTTTGCAGGCGAAGTAATCGATGTATTACCTGCGATTGGTGAAGGTCAAGTGCAAGCACAAGGCACACTGATGGGCACTGAGTTTTTTGCTCGTCAAGGGCGCGCAATTGTCACCTTAAAAATCACCGATGACATGAGCGAATACCACCTGCCACAAGGAACAAGCACAGAAGTTGCTGTTTATTCAGAGCACTTCGAACACGTATCAGTGATGCGTAAAGTATTGATCAGAATGAAAAGTTGGCAAAACTACCTATTCTTAGATCATTAAGCCGAAGTTGAAGCATAAAAAAGGCGCTTATCAGCGCCTTTTTATTCTCGAACTCAAGTTACTTAACTAGAAGTTACTTAGTTAGGTCATCGAAGAATTTCTTCACACCATCAAAGAAACCTTTTTCTTTTGGACGGTTTTTAGAGCCATCTTTACCCATGCTTTGCTCAAGCTCTTCAAGCAATTCACGTTGACGGTCATTTAGATTCACTGGCGTTTCAATAACCACTTTACAGATCAAGTCACCTTGAGCGCCACTACGTACAGACTTAACACCTTTACCACGCATACGGAACATCTTGCCCGTTTGGCTTTCTGATGGGATCTTCAGTTTTGCACGACCATCCAGTGTCGGCACTTCAATTTCGCCACCCAGTGCTGCTGTCGTAAAGCTAATTGGAACTTCACAATACAGATTATTACCATCACGTTGGAAAATCGGGTGTTCACGAACAGAAACCTGAACGTATAAATCACCTGCTGGTGCACCATGCATGCCCGCTTCACCTTCGCCTGATAGACGAATACGGTCACCTGTATCAACACCCGCTGGGATCTTCACTGATAAGGTCTTAGTTTTTTCTACGCGACCTTGACCATGACAGCTGTCACATGGATCAGAAATAATTTGACCTGTGCCCTGACACGTAGGACAAGTTTGCTGAACCGCGAAGAAACCTTGGCGCATTTGTACTTGACCAGCACCATGACAGGTAGTACATGTTTTTGGTTTAGAACCCGCTTTTGCACCGCTACCATCACATGGCTTACAGCTAACCCAAGTTGGTACTTTAATTTCGACATCTTTACCACGAACGGCCTCTTCAAGGCTTAAATCCATGTTGTAACGTAAGTCCGAACCACGTTGTTGACGCGATTGACGACGACCACCGCCACCACCAAAGATATCTCCAAACACATCACCGAAAATATCACCAAAATCACCATGACCGCCGCCGAAGCCACCGCCATGACCGCCACCACCTTGTTCAAAGGCTGCGTGACCATATTGATCATACATCTGACGTTTTTGGTCATCAGTTAGTACTTCGTAGGCTTCTTTTACTTCCTTGAATTTAGACTCAAGTTCTTTATCGCCTGCGGTACGGTCTGGATGATATTTCATCGCTAAGCGCTTATACGCTTTTTTTATGTCTCGTTCGCTGGCATCTTTGCTCACGCCGAGAACTTCATAATAATCGCTTTTTGACATATCTATCACACTACTCTTTTTACTGCAGTTACACTGCGTAAGGTAAGTCGAACGACTTTACCGTTTATATACATGCAAAAGGCGCGTCAAGCGAAATCGCTGGCGCGCCTCAATCATTTCATCCTAACTTAATTGGCTAAACAAAGCAGCCATTAATGCGTTAGGCAGAAGCGAAACAAGCAATTACTTGTCGTCTTTCACTTCTTCGAACTCTGCATCAACAACATCGTCGTCTTGTTTTGCAGAAGATTGTTGTGCACCTGCATCCGCACCACCTTGTTGTTGCTGTGCTTTAGCTTGTGCAATTTCCATTAGCTTTTGTGACTTCTCAGCAAGAGCTTGAGTTTTCGCTTCAATCTCTTCTTTGTTATCACCTTTAATCGCCGCTTCTAGCTCAGTAAGCGCAGCTTCGATTGCTTCTTTATCTTCTGCAGGTAATGCATCACCCGCTTCTTCGATTTGCTTGCGTGTACCGTGAACCATTGCATCAGCTTGGTTACGAGTTGCTACTAGCTCTTCGAATTTCTTATCTTCTTCAGCGTGCGCTTCAGCATCGCGAACCATTTTTTCTACTTCATCGTCGCTTAGACCTGAAGAAGCTTGGATTGTGATCTTCTGCTCTTTACCTGTATCTTTATCTTTAGCAGATACATGTAAGATACCGTCCGCATCTACGTCGAATGTTACTTCGATTTGTGGCGTACCACGTTGTGCTGGGCGAATACCTTCTAGGTTAAATTGACCTAGTGATTTGTTATCGCTTGCACGCTTACGCTCACCTTGTAATACGTGAATCGTTACCGCTGATTGGTTGTCTTCAGCTGTTGAGAAAACTTGTGATTTCTTAGTAGGAATCGTCGTATTTTTCTCGATTAGCGCAGTCATTACTTGACCCATAGTCTCGATACCTAGTGATAACGGAGATACGTCAAGTAGAAGTACGTCTTTAACGTCACCAGCTAATACACCACCTTGAATCGCTGCACCTACTGCAACTGCTTCATCAGGGTTAACATCTTTACGTGGCTCTTTACCAAAGAACTCTGCAACTGTTTTTTGAACTAGAGGCATACGTGTTTGACCACCAACAAGGATGATGTCATTTACGTCGCTTACTGATAAATCAGCATCAGCTAGTGCACGCTTAAGTGGCTCAATTGACTTAGTTACTAAGTCTTCAACAAGTGACTCAAGTTTTGCACGAGTAACTTTCACGTTCATGTGCTTAGGACCTGTTGCGTCAGCAGTCACGTACGGTAAGTTAACTTCTGTTTGTTGTGCAGAAGAAAGTTCAATTTTCGCTTTTTCAGCAGCTTCTTTAACTCGTTGCATTGCAAGCGGGTCGTTTTTAAGGTCGATACCTTGATCTTTCTTAAACTCTTCAACTAAGTAGTTGATAACACGGTTATCGAAATCTTCACCACCTAAGTGAGTGTCACCGTTAGTTGCTAACACTTCAAACGTGTGCTCGCCTTCAACTTCGTCGATTTCGATGATAGAGATATCGAAAGTACCACCACCTAAGTCGTATACTGCAACAACGTTTTCACCTTTATTTTTGTCCATGCCGTATGCAAGTGCAGCGGCAGTTGGCTCATTGATGATACGTTTAACTTCAAGACCAGCAATACGACCAGCATCTTTAGTCGCTTGACGTTGTGAGTCATTGAAGTATGCAGGTACTGTAATTACTGCTTCAGTAACCGCTTCACCTAGGAAGTCTTCTGCTGTTTTCTTCATTTTTTTCAGCACTTCTGCTGAAATTTGTGGTGCAGCACGTTTCTCGCCACGCGCTTCAACCCATGCATCACCGTTATCAGCTTTTACAATTTTAAAAGGCATGATACCGATATCACGTTGTACTTCTTCGTCTTCAAAACGACGACCAATTAAACGCTTGATTGCAAATAATGTGTTAGTTGGGTTAGTTACTGCTTGGCGTTTTGCAGGTTGACCAACTAATGTTTCACCGTCTTGCGTGTATGCAATGATCGATGGTGTTGTGCGATCGCCTTCCGCGTTTTCGATAACGCGTGCTTTATCACCGTCTAGTACTGCTACACAAGAGTTAGTAGTACCTAAATCGATTCCAATAATTCTACCCATGAATCTTCTCCAACTTCAAAATTCGTTAATACGTTCGATGACTAGTAAATAGGGATGCAGGAAACTGAATTCAACTATAAAAATGAAAAATTTTACTTTTTTTTGAAATTTTTTTTGAAATGCCTGTTTTTTCCTCAAAAAGCACTGTATTTGCACGCCTATTGCGGAATAAACAAACTGGTCTGATGACTTTGACTGTGCTATAACCTAAACCATAACAATAAACGTTAAGGAAAATTATGCATTTTGATCAATTACTCGCCATGGCAGCTGAACTTGGTAAAGACAAAACAAAAGTAATGCAGTTTCCAGAAAACTGGTGCCAAGGCCGCACTGCATTTGGTGGTTTATCTGCAGCTTTATTATATCAAGCTATACGGCAGCATATCGATAACTCTCGCCGTTTATTATCTTTAAGTACTAACTTTGTTGGCCCGTTAATCGCTGACAATGATTTTTCAATCGACGTTGAAGTCTTACGTGAAGGAAAAAACAGTGCGCAGGTACTGGCAAAAGTGATTCAAAATGGCGATGTTTGTGTTATTACACAAGCCTGTTTTGGGGCTGAGCGTCAATCAAGTGTACAAGTAGATGTCACTAAAACCATGCAGCTAAAACCGGTTGATGAACGTTTTACCCTACCTTATAAAGAAGGCGTGATGCCGGCATTTTTCCAGCACGTTGCACTGTGTTTGCAAGACGGCAATATGCCTTTCTCTGGAGCAGACACCTCACATTTAGGTGGTTGGATGAAATTCAAACATGTACCAGAGCAAATGAGTGAAGCGCATATCATTGCTTTAACAGATGCATGGCCACCGACTCTATTACAAATGTACAAGCAACCTGCACCAGCAAGTAGTATGTCATGGTACATAGAATTTGTAGAAGAACCTGCAATTGCCCATGATGCTTGGATTGGCTACGAGGCTGTTACCCATCATAGTAAAGATGGCTATGGTCTTGAAGATGGCTGTATTTGGAGTGAAGACGGTAAGCTAATTGCATTGAGCCGCCAAACTGTTGCGTTATTCGCGTAACTCTGGCTCTGAAAGCTGCGCGTACTCAGTACCATCAAGGCGAATAATTGCTTGGTATTCGCCTGATTCTATGATCTCACCAAGACCCAAATTAAACGTGTTTTTTAACGTTTTACTGTAAAAAAACGCAGGTCTTGGTGCTTCTTTAAAGATTGCATGCACAATAAAAGGTTTTACCTCAGCGCTTTGTTTATATTTTTCTAAATAATATAAAAACACCCGGCGCTCTAAAATAATAACATCAACCCAGCCCTTCATAAGGTGATCAACTTGCGCTTTTTGGTTAACCACTTCTTCGTAAGAGCGTAAAATATTGGTAACCGATTTAAAAGGTGCTTCAATAAAATTAGTTGCGTTCTGAAAGGCAAGTACACTTTTACCTGCTAAATCATAGATAGTGCTAATTTTTAAATCTCTGTTAGCAAGGCTGACCGCGACATTTTGATAGCGCAGTAGTTCATCACTTTTATAAACATGTGGAGTGAGAACTGGAGGAAAGTTTAATGCAATATCAACCTCTCCCTGCATAAGCTGTTGCTCTGCACGTTTATTAGACATGTAATGAATATGAATATTAGAGATGCCTTGTGACTTAAAAGCTGCTTTTAAAATTTCAAGTTGAATACCGCTATTGGTATCTTCGATAACATAAGGAGGTAAAGAGGCGCTTGCAGCAACAACAATAGGTTGTTGTATATTTGGCTCAGATAAACACTCACCTTTAACACTAATAAACAACATTAAAAGGGTAAATAATTGCTTCACTAATCACCATAATGAATTAAATGTATTAAAAAGCGTAATCGCTTTGTACAAATATTAGCTTATATTAAACAATGCTGCATTTGTATTTATGCAGTATTTGGTGCAAACTTAACTAAGTTCTTGTTTATGAGACCCTAAGTTTGCAAACAGCCTGCCCTAGTTGTGATCTGGTCGTTGAGATCCCACATTTAAATGCAAAACAAGTAGCGCTTTGCCCACATTGCAATACTAAGTTATCAACATCACAAGCCTGCCAAGACAGTACAGTGGTCGCATTGAGCTTAAGCGCAATAGTCATGCTTTTAAGCAGTATGTTTTATCCTTTTTTATCTTTCACGAGTAGCGGTATTACACAAACCATTACGCTTCCTGATGCTGCGCGTATTTTATTCAATTACGATAACGATTTTTTGGGTCTATTTATTGACATAAGCATCATAGGCTTACCTATGTTGTTATTACTATTGATTATTCCGCTACATTTAGGTGTATTAAAAGTACTACCTTATTTGTGGGGCAAAAGATTGTTAAAAACCACCTTTGCTTTAGAGCCTTGGATCATGTCCGAGATTTTCTTAATCGGGGTGATGGTCAGCATGGTCAAAATAATGTCAATGGCAGACATTGAATTTGGTGTAAGCTTTTGGTCCTATGTGGCATTTGTGGTTCTATATGTAGCAACCATGGCGAAGTTAAATAAACACTATCTTTGGAAGCAATTAAGAGAGCCCGCATATATAGATCAAACAATTGCAAACACACGAGCTATCGATCAAGGACTGCGTGCTTGTCATGTTTGTGGCCAATTATGTAATACTGAAATTTGCTCGCGATGTGACACAAAAACCTTTACCCGCAATCCTTATAGTGTACAAAAAGCGTTTGCTTGGTTGATCACATCTGTCGCTTGCTACATCCCAGCCAACATCTACCCAATTATGTATACCACCAGCCTAGGTGATGAAATGCCTTCTACGATTATTGGTGGTGTGATGATTTTGTGGAATAGTGGTTCTTATCCAATAGCCATGATCATATTTTTGGCCAGTGTAGTTGTTCCCCTTGCCAAAGCGCTAATCTTAAGTTTTTTATGCTATATGGTGATGAAGCCTGCAAATAGACAAACAAAAGGCTATACACGTATCTACCAATTAACTGAATTTATAGGTAAATGGTCAATGATTGATGTATTTGTTGTCGCGATTCTAGTAGCCTTAGTACAACTAGGAAATTTAATGTCTGTGACACCAGGCATCGGCACAATATTTTTTACCACTATGGTAATTTGCCAAATGTTGGCAGCCCATGCATTTGATCCACGCTTACTGTGGGACAGCCCTACTAATTTAAAGAAAGTAAAACAAGAGACTCTGGCATGAGCGAAAACGCTAAAATAAAATCAGCGCCAAATATTTCGGCTATTTGGATAATTCCGTTAATAGCCCTACTAATAGGCGCATGGATGTTATACCAGTATCAGGCAAATAAAGGCACCACTATCTTTATAAAAATGCCTCATGCAGAAGGTATCGTTGCTGGTAAAACTGAAATAAAAGTACGTAGTGTAAAAATCGGCCAAATTAATAATGTACGTCTGTCAGATCAGCAAAATAGTGTAATTGCAAGAGCTCAAATCGATAAACACTATGATGACCTATTAACTGACGATGCAAAAATTTGGGTCGTTAAACCACGAATTGATGATACAGGTATTACTGGAATGAGCACTCTGCTCTCAGGCGTATACTTAGAATTTGCACCGGGTGAAAGCAAGAAGCTAGCGGATAAGTTTGAACTTCAGGATGAACCCGCATTAATTGGCAATGATGTTAAAGGTGGTCGTTTCACACTGCTTAGCTATAACGCTGAAGTACTTGATGTAAGTACGGGTATTTATTTCAAAGATTACAAAATTGGCCAAATAGAAACTGCAACCTTTGACTGGAAAAATCAGGCCATGAAATATGGCATTTTCATTAATGAGCCTTATCAAAATTTAATTACCTTAAATTCTATATTTTGGGTGAACTCAGGTATCGAAATAGACCTATCAGCTGATGGAATTAATGTAAATACAGGTTCATTAAGTAAGTTACTCAAAGGTGGAATTTCTGTAGGTATACCTGAGCAGCAATCTCCTGGTGAAGTCGCCACTAATGGACACAGTTTTTCATTAAGTAATAGTTATAAAGCCGCGTTAGAAGAGCGCTTTTATGACTTTGATTATTACTTAATCGATTTTGAGCAATCAATTCGCGGGTTAAGAGCTGGGGCACCTGTTGAATACCGTGGTATGCGTATTGGTAGTGTGGTTGAAGCACCAGCAAGTGTCATGATCGACGGCAAGCCTGCACACTTTAGAACTGACAATACCGCAGTACCTGCCCTTATTAAAATTGAATATGGTCGTCTTTACCACGACAGTACAGCTGCACGCGAGTTTTGGCATTCAAGCTTAGATAGCTGGATTAAAAATGGCCTTAGAGCCTCTTTAAAGCCAGGTAACTTACTTACCGGCGCCGTATACGTTGACTTAGACATTTATGATAACGCGGAACCTGCCGAATTAAAGACTATAGCAGATTATACCGTATTCCCAAGTGTATCGAGTGGTATTACGGTCATAGCTGACCAAGTATCCGATGTGTTAAATAAAGTGAACAACCTTAAGATAGAAGACAGCTTAGCACAAATGCAAACTACGTTTTCTGAGTACCAAGAACTTGCTCATGACATGCGAGAATTGATCAATAAACAAGATACCCAAGATTTACCCGGTGATATAAATCGCAACTTTGCAGAAATGACTAAAAGCATGCAACAGTTCGATAAAACCATGAAACAATTTGAAAAAACCATGGCAAGTTACGAACAAGGTTCGGCTTTCCATCAGCAGTTACAAACTACCTTGTCCGAATTTAAACGTTTAAGTGAAGAGCTACAACCACTTACACGTGGCTTGAACCAGCAACCTAATATGTTGATATTTGATAAAGAACTACCCGCAGATCCAACGCCGAGGAAACAATAATGAACTATAAACGCTGTGTTTCAATCGCAGCAGTGCTGTTACTTTCGGCCTGCAGTCAGACGTCATTCTCAACTATTGAGTATTATCAATTCTCACAGCCAATCGTGAATATGCAGCGGTTAGCTGAAAATACGCAAGCTCAGCTAAGGATCAACACAGTACAATTACGTGGTGCGCTTAATAATCGTGGCATTGCTATGGTACTCGAAAACAACCGAGTCAATGCTGCTAACTACCATTTATGGAGTGAATCACCCGATTTAATGTTAACAGCGAGTGCCCATCAACAGTTATACACCGAACTAGATAATTGGATGGTAATAAAAGGCTTGCCAGTGATCACCGATTTAGATCAACAAAGCTATTATGAATTAGAATATGAGCTACATCACTTTAATGGCGATGAGCAAGGCAATGCCAACATTGCAGGGCTTTGGCGTTTGTACTATACAAGCCCTAAATCGGGCCGAAAGTTAAAAGCGGTTAATTACTTCAATGAGCTTACACCATTACAAGCAAGTGATTACGAAGGGCTTGTCGCGACACTTGAGTCAACATGGTTAAAGGTAAACAAACAAGTTGCAAACGAAGTATCAAAGCTTACTCTTTAAAAAGAGTTTTAGAGGCTGATTGTCATCGTTAATGATGACATCGCCTATGAACTCAAAGCCAAGTTTCTGTAACACCTTTTGTGAGCCAATATTTGTTGGTGAGGTTATTGCTGCAAGTACACCAAGCTCTAATACGTGTTTTTTTACCATCAATAACCTAGCAGCAGATGTAATAATACCCTTACCTTCATAGTTAGCTAACAAGGCAAATCCTAAATCGGGGATAGCTAACGCATCGCGCTGAAAGAGCCCCACCATTCCAACCGGTGTATCATCAGCTAAACAAACAATATAACTGCCAAAGCCAAATTGCTGGTGGCTATTTATAAACGTTTGTTGAATATAATGCTCAGCTTGTGCGGGCGTATTAATGTTTTTATTACCTATGTGCTCTAAAAATGTTGCTTGGTTTAAAAGCTCAACGATAAAGCTCGAATCATCTGGCTGCCCAGCGCGCAAATATATATCTAACATTTATTAAAACACCTTACTCACGACATCATTGGTAAAATTAAGGCAATCAAGAACCCGCTCTTTTTGTACTTTAGATAACTCATCAATATCGAAATAGTCATACTCTGTGTGCTCATCGCTCAACATTATCTCAGCGTCCTCAGCCATATGAGCACGGAAAATAAACGCATGAGAGTTAAACGCGGTGTGATAATAAACGCCACTTAAATAAGCGATATCTACATCACAATTAAGTTCTTCTTGGCATTCGCGAAGTAACGCTTGATGAATGGTTTCACCTTTATCTAAAGCGCCGCCAGGTAGCCCCCAACTTTTTTGACCGTAATCAGCTTTTAGTAATAACACCTGACCTTGGTTGTTGGTGATAACCGCATGGCTACTGAGTCTGTAAGTATCTGAAAATGCCATAATCCCTTTGCTCAATTAATAAAAAGTGACGTTATAGATGAGTGTAAAATAATTATCATCGCAATTAAAATTGTTATTGACTAAATTAATATTCAGGATTATTTTTCTTGCGATGTTTTGGGCAAAACAAAAGCAGTATACCCTCTATACTGTCTGGCGCCAGCCAACGCAGGCACTTTCCCTAAAGGGTCCATAAAAGTGTGTTCGCGTAAAGCAGTTAATTGAGTCAATAGACTTTTGATTTCTCTAAGCAATCTCGATTGCTTAACTGTGTGAAAATTATAATGCAAGAACCTTCTGCGTTAAGTTTACTGCCGCCAGTATTGGTGGTGGTTTTGGCCGTATTTTTACGACGCCCTATTTTATCTTTACTGATTGGTGCTTTATTTGGTTTAGCCATGCTAGGTCCGACCGCTGTGTTAGCCAATTTTGCTGATATTTCATTAAAAGTAATGCAAGACGAAACCATTGCCTGGCTAATTCTAGTCTGTGGTGGATTTGGTGCATTAATCGCTTTATTAGTGAGAACCGGGGGTGCAAGTGCATTCGCCGAATTAGCGTTAAAATTTGCCAAAGGCCAGCGTTCATCGTTAGTAATGACCTTTGTGCTAGGTGTAATTATTTTTATCGATGATTACCTAAATGCATTAACCGTCGGTGAAACTATGAAGCGTATCACCGATAAGTTTAAAATTAGCCGCGAAATGCTCGCTTATGTTGTTGACTCAACGGCTGCGCCTATTTGTGTGCTTGTACCACTCTCTACATGGGCCGTTTTTTTTGGTGGCTTGTTAGTTGATAATAATGTTGCACCAGAAGGTCAAGGTATTGCTGTATATATCCAAGCAATACCTTACATGTTATATGCTTGGTTTGCAGTCATTGTTGTATTACTGGTTAGCTTAAATGTCATCCCTGCTTTTGGTCCAATGAAAAAAGCACAACTACGTGCCATGAATAATCAAATCGAGATCTCGAATAGCCAATACACAGATATTCAAACAGCGGATGAATACGCAGTAAAAGCAGCAGAAGAAAACTTTGAAACAGCCGCTTCAAACGGCAAACTCTATAACTTTTTAGTGCCGATAGTTTTACTTGTTGCATTTACTGTTTACTTTGACATTGACGTATATAAAGGATTGCTTGCAACCTTTGCCGTTGTTTTGCCTTTTTATATGTTACAAAAGTTGATGACATTGTCAGAACTCGTTGAGCGTATGCTTGATGGTTTTAAAAGTATGATCCCCGCTATTGGGACTGTGGTTGCAGCATTTATATTTAAAGATGTGTGTGACCAATTAATGCTTCCACAATATGTCATTAATACCTTGAGCCCTTTTATGACGGCCCAGTACCTACCTGCCGTGGTGTTTTTGGCAATGGCAGTACTTGCTTTTGCAACAGGTTCAAGCTGGGGGATTTTCGCAGTAACTATTCCTATTGTAATGCCTCTGGCTTACGCAATTGATGCCAATATTCCTTTAGTGATTGGTGCTTTATTGTCGGCGTCGTCATTTGGCAGTCAAGCGTGCTTCTATTCTGATTCCACGGTACTTGCCGCACAAGGCTCAGGGTGTGATTTAGTCAGCCATGCTATCACGCAACTGCCTTATACCTTACTTGCAGCAAGCGCTGCATTTATAGGATTTTTGCTTATCGCATAAATAAAAAAGCCCAAGCAATTGCTTGGGCTTTTGTTTATCCGCTATTAAATTAGTTTTGGAATTTAATGCCTTTGTAAAAACTCTCTAAGTTTTCAACTTTTGTTTGGTTTTTAAGATCTGCAAATGGCTTATCCGCAAACTTACTACCACGCATTTGAATGTTTAAACGCGCAGCTTCACTATTGAGCATGGTTTTCTTGTAATAATCTTTAAGATCAGCCAAGGTTACTTTTTCAACTTCAGCGATAAGCTTTTCTTTAGAGTCAAACTTAAAGTTCTCACGATACCAGTCTGTAATAAGTGGCGACATTTCATCACTTAAATTCTTAGGTTGCTCTTTTAAAGACACAAGCGTTGCATTTTTAAGTTGTGCAAATGTTTCTTCTGTCATGTTATCAAGCTCAACTGCGTATTGCTTTTTAAACTCATCAAAGCGCGCCTGCATCTCTTTAGGACCTTTAACCGGTGTTTGAATGTAAAGACCTAATGCAGAATAATCTTCGATTGGACGCGCTAACGCACCAACCGCATAAGCAAGTTGCTCTTCAGTACGTAACTTATCAAACGCTACGGTTCTAAAGTGGCTTTGTAAAATTTGTGCCTGTGCTTGTTGTTTATAGCCAGGGGTTGGGTGAACAACCATGTCAATGATTGCTACATCAGCTACATCAATATCTTTTTGTAAAACGATACGCTCACCAGGCTGAGGCAACCAGGCTTTACTTCTAGCAAACTCGGTCGCTTTATGACCTTTTGGTAAAATAGCGGTTAGTTTACTCGCAATAGCGTCAACATCATTTTGGTTGTAGTTACCAAACGTGAATACGCGTAAGTCATTGGCAGCAAGTGTTGATTGCTTAATAGCCGTAAAATCAGCTAAGGTAAGCGCATCTGCCGCAGCAATCAAGGTTTCGGTATCAAATTTACCACTACGAGTAAGCTTAGAGTACTCACCGAATGCTTGATAGAACGGGAACTGTTTTTGCTGATTTAGTAAATCACGCTTAAAACGATCGATTGCTTGGGCAAAACCTTCTTCAGACACCTCTAAGGTAAGATTTTCAAGCGCCTGAGCTAAAAGGACATCTTGTTTATCAGTGAAACCACTAAGCGATAACACAAGGCCATTACTTGGCTGTAACCCTAAACTCATACCTGCAACAGCGGCTTCTGTGCTTAATTTACTTTGTTGTAAGTTATAAAGATCAGCCCAAATTGAGTAAAGAACCTGTGATTTTACATTCACAAGGGCATCTGGCGTATTAATATAAACTTCAACAAGACCTTTAGGCTGCTGAGCAAACTGCTGACTTGCTTGACGCCAAACTTTAACGCCTTGCTGATCAAATACGAGTTCAGGGTGCGCTTGTTGTTTAAACTCAGCTGTTTTAATTGCAAAGCTTTCAGGTAATAAGCGGTTTACTGTTGGTAATGCTAACGCGTATTCACTTGGTTTATTCCAGCTTGCAACTTCTGACTCGCTGATATCTTCAATACGATATTTACCATCGTAAAAATGCAGCTGTGAATCTGTCTCTTCTTGTTTTGAAATATACCAAATACGTAAAGTATCTTCGTTTAATTGCGAAAGGACATTTTGCACCGCATCTGCATCAAACTTGGCATAATAATAAGGTGCGTTAATTGCGTTGTTCACAGGGAACTTTTGCATGCTATCAGTTAAGTTACTTACATAACCAAACTCATCCCCTTTTTCTAGGAATTGAAACGAATTGTTTAACGATGTACGAATTTCATTAAAGTATTTGCTATCAACACCCTGCTCTTTGATAAGTGCAATATATTGCATAACCATAGCAACAATTTCTTCGCGGTTTTGCATGCCGGCATCAGTCAATTCAATATCAACTGTTAAGCTTCCGTAGTTCCCATATTGCGTTGGTGAAGCAGAAGACGATAAACCTGATACCCAACCTTTATCACGTAGTATTTGTGCTGGGCTGCCTTGCATTTCGTTACTTAAAAGGTAAGAAACAAAACGGTTTGGTTTAACTGCAAATTGTGAACTGTTATCAGCAATAGTGAATTCTAATTGCAGTTGTTTTACGTCTTCATTCGGTGCGTAATAAACACGTTTACCGCCAGCTTCAGAGAAATCTAACTTATCAGTCACCGTTGGCTTTTTGATATTTTTATTTTCAATATCAGCAAAGTACTGTTTTGCTTTTGCTTCCATCTCAGCAAGTGGACGATTAGAAATCATCGCCACTTTCATAATGTTCGATGAATAGTACTTGTTATAAAAAGCAACGGTTTCTTTATGAAGATTGCTGCCTTCTTTATCACCTAGTGTTTCTAAGTTACCAATCAAGAAGCGGTTAGCAGGATGTGAGCCCATCATTTGACGTGCCAGTTTAAATTGGCCAAAAAAGTCCATTTCACGACGCATTGACCATTCGGCATTTACGGCATTTTTTTCTTTGTCTGTGTACTCAGGGTAAAGCTTTGGTGATTTAAAGAAATCCGCAAAACGGTCAAGTGCTTCATCGTAGGCATCATTGTTCACTTTGAACATGTAGTTTGTGATATCTAACCAAGTGTAAGCGTTATGAGCACCGCCATTTTTAGTCATAAAATCACTGTAACCTTTGGTGTCTGGGTAACGGTCTGTACCAAGGAACAGCATATGCTCTAAATAGTGCGCCATACCTTGTTGCGACATAGGGTCGTGCAATAAACCAACACCAACACTCAATGCAGCAGCTGATTTTTCAGCACTTGGATCTGAAATTAAAATTACATCAATTTCATTATCAAGTTTTAATGTTTTGTACTCACGGGTGTCGTTTGGGCTGATAACTAACGAGTCTGGAATAAGGTTAGTATTAGCAGCAGGAGGCGTTGTGGTAGAAGTAGAAGAACAACCTGCTAACACTGCAAAAGCGATTGCACTGAGTCCCATTATTTTTTTCATTATTTTGTATCCATTAGAAATTGAATAAATTTTTATTTATCATGTGTTTTCGAGCGCTGCAATTCAATGCTTTTCAGTTAAGTTACAGCAAAACTTTGTAACACATTGTGAAAATGCAGTACTTACGGTTAAAATTAATAGCAATAACTATAACAAAGGATGAGCTATGGAAAAGTGGCTAATTGTAGCAATGTTCACTCAGGTGTTACTGACATTTATTGTGATGTACATTATGGGTAAACGCCGCTTTCGTGCGGCAAAACAAAAAACCATTGAGATGAAAGACTTCTTAACAATGGAACTTGAAAAGGCTGGGGATAATGTTCGCGTAGCAGACCGTAACTTTATCAATCAATTCGAAATGCCGGTACTGTTTTTTATTGCCTGTTTAACCGCTCTGCAAGTAAATGCTGTAGGTACTGTTTTTGTTGCCCTTGCTTGGGTTTATGTTGCATTGAGAATTATTCATAGCGTAATACACTTAACTTCAAACACCTTGAAGGCGCGCTATTATAGTTTCGTTGTCAGTAGCTTTATAATGCTTATAATGTGGGTGCTGATTTTAGTTAGAATCTTTTAATAATCATCAATACAAAGAAATAAGGCGCTTTTTAGCGCCTTATTAACTTTTTGGGTTGGAACTATTTACGACGAGCAAAGCCTGCTAGGGCTAATAAAGATAGCATCCATGCAAGACTACCACCTGAACTACTACCGCCGTTGTCTGAAGCGTCATCTTCATCAATCAGCGTGTTTTCTTTTGGTGATAAAGAAGCAGATGAATTAGGGTCATCGTCAATCACAGTTACACTGTTAATGTAAAATAAGTTTTCACCACTAAAACCTGATGTTGTATCTGGGCACTGCTCTTCATTTAAGTTTACTACTGGGATCTCTCCACAATGTACTAATTCTGTGATTTGCTCTATCACAGCCATACTCTGGACAGTTACCTCGCCAAAAACGGTAAAGCCACCATTTTGTAAGTCAAGATTTGCGCTGTTATCTTTTAAATTAAAAAACCACTGACTGGTTGCACTGTTAGCATTGCCACCAAGCTTAGCCATTGCAATGGTACCTTTCACATTAGACAACTCTGGTTCATTAGTAATAGCGTCTGCGGTTTCTATCGCATCAAAGTCAGTACCAAATTTAAAACCTCCACCTTGTAAAATAAAGTTATCAACAGAACGATGGATAACGGTGCCATCGTAGCTACCATCTGCAACATAATTTAAAAAGTTCTCAACTGTAACAGGTGTCTGTTGATCATAAAGATGAACCGTAATGCTGCCCAGGTCCGTTTGCATTTCGACAATAGTTGCATTCGCTGTAAAACTGCTAGCCAATAAAGCTGTTGCAAGTAGATGTTTTTTCATTGTTTATCTTTCCTGATAATTTTTATTATAAAACTGCAAGAAGCTTAAACAAAATAGACAAGTGCTTAAATAGCAAACAAAACAGTTACACAAAACGCGTCAAATCAATTACATCTCAGTTACATTAATTTACACCATGTATTCATTATGGTTATAAAAAGTTTAAAGATTAAATCAAAATCGTCTTATCAAATAGGCTCAGTTTGTTAGTATCTGCACGACAACAATGAACACACAGGAATGAACCATGGCGAATGAAGAGAACGCAATATGCGATTTTGGCCTACACCAAGGTGAGCCTTATAGTAAGTTACCCGCTAGTTTTTTAAATTGGATGGTCGGCAATAATCATCTTAAGTCTCATTATGCAGAACAAGAACTACAACGAAGACAACTTGCCGCAACAGGACAACTAAATACAGAAAATAGCGACAAAAGTTTATAAAAGACATTTAATTTAAACTTAAGTCGTTTAGACTAAGCGCATAATTAACCTACTGCTCTATACAGGCAAACAATTATGCGTTTTTTACTAACATCGCTACTGGTTACCCTAACCGCGTGTAGCTCCTCTTCTAACAATACAGATTCAGCCCAATATTTCACTCTGCTCCATACTAATGATAATCACGGTCGTTTTTGGCATAACGAACATGGTGAATATGGTATGGCTGCTCGCAAGACTTTAATTGATCAATTAAGAGCCGATGCTAAAGCACAAGGACATGCAGTTTTACTGCTGTCTGGTGGCGATATCAATACAGGTATTCCTGAATCAGATCTACAACACGCAGAACCGGATTTTAAAGGTATGTCTGTAATTGGTTACGATGCCATGGCAATTGGTAACCATGAGTTTGATAACCCGCTGGCTGTACTCGATAAACAGCAAAAATGGTCTAACTTCCCTTTTTTATCAGCCAATATTATAGATAAAACGACCGGTGAAACTCGTTATCAAGCATACAAAATCTTTGAAAAAAACGGACTCAAAATTGCTGTCATTGGTTTAACCACAACAGATACAGCAAAAATAGGTAACCCGCAGTATATCGGTGGCCTAGAATTTAAAGACCCTACAGAAGTGACTGCAAAGTTAGCCCCAAAAATTGAAAAGCAGTACAAGCCTGATATCACTATTGCTGTAACGCACATGGGTCACTATGTTGATGCTAACTTTGGTATTAATGCACCCGGTGATGTGACTATGGCGCGTAACTTACCAAAAGGAATGCTAGATATTATTGTCGGCGGTCATTCACAAGAGCCGGTGTGTATGAAAGAAGCCAATGTTGCTGACGAAAGCTTTATGCCAGGTAAAGCGTGTAAGCCTGATCAACAAAACGATACTTGGATCATGCAAGCCCATGAGTGGGGTAAATATGTGGGAAAAGCTGAATTCAAATTAGAAAACGATGAATTAACTCTGCTCAATTACTCACTTATTCCTGTCAATCTTTATATCGATGATGAAAATGGCAATAAACAGCTAGCGGCTGAGTACATCGAGCCAAACAAAAACTTACAAGACATGCTCGCGGTTTATCAGAAAAAAGGTGCAGCACAAATTGCTGGTAAAATAGGTAACGTGGATGCAAAACTTGAAGGTGACCGCAATAAAGTACGCTATGAGCAAGTAAACTTAGCACGCGTTATTATTGCTGCACAAATGCAGTCAGTGGGTGCTGATTTTGGTTTGATAAGCGGTGGCGGTATTCGTGATAGCATTCAAGTTGGCGATGTTAGTTATAAAGATATTTTAAAAGTTCATCCTTTTAAAAACCGTATCACCTATATTGATATGACAGGCCAAGAGCTATATGACTACTTGCAGGTTGTTACTTCTTTCCCACCTGATTCAGGTGCCTACTTACAATACTATAAGCTAAGCTTCAAACGCGATAACGACACTTTATCTGATGTTAAAATTGCTGGTAAACCACTTGATATGACTAAAACATATCGAATGAGTATTAATAGCTACAACGCCTCTGGTGGTGATGGCTACCCTACGCTTACCAATAAAAAAGGCTTTGTAAGTACAGATGATACCGATGCACAGGCATTAAAACGTTTCTTTGAGCAAAATAGCCCTGTTAAAGCGGCTGATTACACTCCTAAGCAGTTTTAGATACCTAATCATCAATATCTAAATAGATAAAGGGAAGTCAGTGACTTCCCTTTTTACTTTAAAACTAGATTATTTCCCTATGACTTCAATATCGGTGATCTCAATCGACTTCAATCCGTAATGATGTAATCGAGAGCGTGAACCTTCACCATGGGCTTTAGGCGGATAATAGGTTTCTTTTATCTCAAGCTGGTCTTGCCAAACTTCATCAAGGGCTGCCCGAATTTCGCTTAAAGTTTTTTCTAAGCTATTGGTAAAGTTTGGTCGTTTACGTATTGTGTGACCAAGCTCAACTAACCGGTAAAAATACTTGTTCGCTAAAGTCAGTAATTCTTCTGGTACATCTTTATTTTGATTAAGCACTACGTCTGGTTGCTCAATACAAAACTCAACTAAAGCGAGATAAAAACACAATGGTTTATTCGCAAGGGCCACTGTTTTATCGACATCGCAACTAGCAGCCAAGGTTTTATTTTGAAGATCGACTATCAATTTAGGTTTTTCTTCTATCTGAACTGCGACTTCAGGTTCGTTTTTAGCTATTTGAATCTTGGTTCGTTCACTGATAAATAATAAGTAGGTAAATGTAGATGCAAATAAGCAGACCAGAATGAACACAGCTATATCGTTTTTATCTAATAAAGAAGATGCGATAACAAAGCTAACCGTTAATGATTTTTGAGGTGCATGTAATTGCTTAGTAATTAAATCAGCACGAGCAGGATATTCCGAAATACCTTCAATAGAGTAAACCATCACGCCTGAGTCTGCTAATTGAGCATTAAGACGCGTGATATAATTGAGTACCATGTCTCTACTACCGGAGTGCTTCAAAAAACCATCTGGTAAATTTAAATGGTTTAAATCAAGAGCAATACGGTTTTCAACTTTTGCTAAAGTCAGTGCATCATTAGTTGTTGTCTTATAAGCTTTTGCAATAATGAAGGTAGCAAATAATACCAAGCAGCAGCTTAAAAATATTGCGCCATAAACAAGCTTAATTCTAATTGGCAGCATTGCTATCCCCTACTTTCATTGTTTGCTGAGTCGAGTCACATTCCCAAAAAGACTCAACATGATTAAAGTAATGAGAATTTTGATTGTGTGCCAATAGGGTTAACTGCGCTTGAACTGCACATAAAAGGTCGGTGTTCTCGTCCTGCATTTTTAAATACCAACGACTGCCACTTATATTGTCGCGTATAGGCGTAATATAATTTTTAGAAAAACGTTGTTGATCACTGTCTTGCCAATAAGAAGAAATTAAATCAACCTTTCCGCTGGCAAGCAGCTCTCTTAACTCAGTATGGGAACTAGCGTAAGTTATATCTAGGTTTTCTAGGTTGATATCTAATTTTTTAAATAGCTGCTTTGGTAAAATATGTCCTGAGCGACTGGTTGGGTAATCAAGTAAACCAATGCGTTTATCTAAAAAGTAGCTCTTATCAATTCTAGGTTTTTCTTTACTCGAAATTAAATAGGCAGTGTAATCAGGAAATCCAACAACAGCTTGATAGTTGTAAGTTGACTCCGCCATAAAAGCGTTAATTAAATTTTCTTTAGCAAGGATTAAATCAGCAATCCCTTTGCCTAAAAACTCAATCGTGTCTGAGGTTTTATAACCCCAATAAGAGGTTACCTTGCCATATTGTTTACTTATGATGTCATCATTGCATAAGGTTTTAGCAACATCCTCAGCCAACACTTTGCCCGATGAATACACCACTAACTCGTTAAGGTTAACCTCTGATTTGGTATCACATTGAAAAGACGTTTCAATAAATGCATCGATATCAGAAACAGCCGGTTTACCCTGCAAAATTCCGATATAAAAAAACAAAATAACTGATAGAAACAAAAATGTAACAATCGACGATTTTTTTATTAGTATTGTTCTTAAATTCAATTTTAATAGCCAACAACGCTCCGTTGTCTCTATTTGAACAATTATTCTTACTTATTACAACAAGTAATTTTACTTGAATAATTTAAACCATTGATAAATAACATATATGAACAAGAAATTATGAATCTTATTGAGTCCTTTCTATTTGATTTTAAATTCAGGAAAATATGCCACAAGAAATCGTGCTTCATTGCACATTCATTTTGGACACTGAGTCAATGTTACAAAAAACAATAAAAATGTTGCTGTTATCAACACCAGTTATTTCAGCAGTGTTAAGCACCCCTGCAAATGCATGGGGTCAAAATGGTCATCGTATTGTTGGTGAAATTGCATCTAAGCATATTACAGACACCACTAAACTAGCATTAGTTCCTCTACTCGATGGTGACTCACTAGCACAAGTTGCAACGTGGGCTGATGAAATGCGTTCTGCTCCAGAAAATTTCTGGCAAAAGAAATCTTCGCGCTGGCATTACATTAACTTTAAAGAAGGCGATGCTAAACCCCATTACGATTCAGATGCCCATCATAATAAAGAAACCGTGTCAGATATCCTTGAAGGCATGGAATACTCAATCTCAGTTTTACAAAACCAGAAAGCCTCACTAGCTGAAAAACAGTTCGCACTGCGTTTTTTAGTTCATCTAGTTGGTGACAGCCACCAACCTTTTCATGCCGGACGCGGTGAAGATCGTGGTGGCAACAATATTTCTGTCACATTCTTCGGTCAAGATACCAATTTACATAGCCTATGGGACACAAAACTCATTGAAAATGAAAATTTGTCCTATACTGAGTTTGCGCAATTTATAAATACAACAAATCAAGCGTTAATCACGGACTATCTTGCCAGTTCACCTAGCGATTGGTTAATCGAATCAAATAATATTGCAAATTCACTGTATAACGAAAATGAAACAAACGTAAGTTATAGTTATATCTACAAAAACTTACCCATTGTTAAAACTCGCCTACAACAAGGCGGTATAAGATTGGCTGGTTTACTAAATACGTTATTTGATAAATCAGCAAAACCGTTAGTAAAGGCACTTAAGATGCCAACTGACAGCAAACTATAAATGAAACATAACCTCTAACACGGGAAATAACATAATGAAAATCCAACTCCGCAAAACAGCTCTATCACTTGCTATTGCAGCATGTGTTGGTGTGAGTGGTGCAGCGTTAGCAAATGAAACAACATCTGCTATCAAGGGTCAAATCAAAGGTCCTAGCGGCAACCCTGCTGCTGGCACTAAGATCACTATCGTTCACTTACCTTCAGGTTCAACTAAAGAAACTGAAACGAACGATGCGGGTTACTTCACAGCAAAAGGCCTACGTGTAGGTGGTCCTTACCGCGTTGTTGTAGATTCTGACGTATTCGCAGATCAAACATTCAACAACATTAACCTACAAGTGGGTGCTGACTACCCAGTTAATGTTACGTTAGAGAGACAATCTGATGTAGAACAAATCGTAGTTACTGGTCGCCCTATCAGCCGTATGTCTGGTGGTACAGGTCCTGCTGCAACGTTCACTCTTGAAGATTTAGAAAACCAACCAGCTATCAACCGTGATTTAAAAGATATCATCCGTATCGACCCACGTGTAACTATCGATGATAGCCGCGGTTCAATCAACTGTGGTGGTGGTAACCCACGTTTTAACAGCTTAACCCTTGACGGCGTTCGTATGAACGATAACTTCGGTTTAAGCTCAAATGGTTACCCAACTATCGGTGCTCCTTTCTCTTTCGATTCAATCGAGCAAGTTGCAGTTGAGCTAGCACCATTTGATGTTCAATATGGCGGTTTCACATCATGTAACATCAACGCAGTTACTAAATCTGGTGGTAACGAAGTACACGGTGGTGTTTTCTTCGATTACACAAATGATTCAATGAAAGGCGATAAAATCGAAGGTGAAGACTACGACAACGGTGATTACACTGAAAAACGTTACGGCTTCAACGTTGGTTTACCACTAATCAAAGATAACCTTTTCTTATTCACCTCATACGAAAAAGTTGAAGGTGTAAAACAATACGAGTATGGCGGTTTAAACACAGGTAGTGTTTCAGCTGCAGACGTTGCTCGTGTACAGCAAATCGCACAAGACGTATACGGTTATGACGCAGGTGGCATGCCATCTAGTGCTCCAGTAGAAGATGAAAAAATCTTAATTAAGTTAGACTGGAACATCAACGATGACCATCGTGCAAACTTAATCTATAACTACAATGATGCTTTCACGCTATCTCAATCAGATGCATACAGCGATACAGTAGCTTTAGATAATCACTTCTTCAAGCAAGGTGCTGAGTTTACATCAATCATCGGTTCACTATACTCAGATTGGTCAGACAACTTCTCAACTGAAGTTCGTATTGGTAAGTCAGAGCTAGATGCAACGGTACAATCTTTAGATGCTGCAAGCAGCTTTGGTGAAATGCAAATTGATACCGCTGACGGTGGTACTATCTACATTGGTCCAGATGACTCACGTCAATCAAATGACCTAGACTATGAGACAACGACTGTAAAACTTGCAGGTACTTACTACCTTGATCAACACACGATTACCGGTGGCTATGAGTACGAAAAGCTAGACGTATTTAACCAATTCGTACAGCATACGCAAGGTGAGTGGCGTTTTAACTCTGTAGATGATTTTGAAGATGGAATTGCTGATGGCTTGTACTACAACAATGCTGCGGGTACAAACAACCCGACCGATGCAGCTGCAAGCTTCTCTTATGCACAACATACTTTCTATGTGCAAGATGAGTACAGCTTCACAGATTTAGATGCGACGTTAACATTTGGTCTTCGCTATGATAAATACACAAGTGATGACTCACCTAATTACAACGAGAACTTTACAAACCGCTACGGTTTCAGCAACCAAGCAACATTTGATGGCATCGATTTAATTCAACCACGTGTAGGCTTTGAATGGTATGCAACAGACTCGTTAGAAGTACGTGCAGGTGTAGGCCTATTCTCTGGTGGTAACCCGAACGTTTGGTTATCTAACTCGTACTCAAACGACGGTATCACTAATATTAGTACCGGTATTAAAGATGTAGACGGTGTTTATTATCTAGATGAAGAACAAAGACAAGCACGCCTAAACCTATTTGACACTCCAAATGTTAATGGTGGTACTCCAGGTTACGAAGTACCTCAAGATTTATATGATAAAGTTGCTAACACTGAAATAGGTGCAGGTGACTCATCAGTAAATGCTGTTGACCCAGACTTTGAAATGCCATCAGAGTGGAAATACTCAGTAGGTGCAACATACACAACTGAAGATGAATACGTTTTCTCTCTAGATTACTTATTCACTAAGCGTAAAGATGCTGCAATTTTACAAGACATCGCATTACAAGATTCAGGCAGAACTACATTTGACGGTCGTCCAATTCTTGAGTCTATCGAAGGTCGTAGCGGTGACTTACTGCTGACTAACGTAAGTGGTGATAGCGGTGAGTCTCACATCATTTCTGCTGCAATGAGTAAGCGTTTTGATAACGGTATTAGCGTACAACTTGCTTATGCTTACACTGACTCAACAGATGTAAACCCAATGACTAGCTCTGTAGCGAGTTCAAACTACGGTAACATGGCGACATACGATCCGACTAACCCAGGTGCACACACATCTGATTACGAGATCCCTCATCGCTTCACAATGACATTAGGTTATACAACTGAGTTGTTTGATGGCTACAGCACACGTTTCAACTTATTCAGCGAAACGTTCAAAGGTCTACCTTACAGCTATACATATAACGGTAGTGACGGTGTTTGGGGTGATAGCAACTCTAACCGCAGCCGTCAGCTAATGTATATCCCTGAAGTAAATGACCCTAACGTTGTTTACGACATGACACCTGAAGAAGTAACTGAGTTTAACCAGTGGATTTCAGCTCAAGGCCTTGAACGCGGTGAAATCGTTAGCCGTAACAGCCAAAATGCTGATTGGTTCACTAAAGTTAACTTCAAGATGACTCAAGAGTTACCTGGTTTCATGCCTGGTCACAAAGGTGAAGTATTCTTCGTTATCGATAACTTAACTAACATGTTAAACGATGACTGGGGCGTACTTAAGAAAGGTAACTTCGTTGGTAACCGTATGATCAAAACATCAATCGATGACCAAGGTCGTTACGTATACTCTGACTTCAGCCCTAACAATGGTAAAACTGCAACTCAAAGCGGTGCATCAGTTTGGGAAATGCGTGTAGGTGTACGTTACACATTCTAATAACGAGTTAAACTTGTTATGAAGCAAAAGCCCGCCCCTACTGGCGGGCTTTTTACGTTTTGGAGAAAGTTAGGGAGTTGCTAGTTACGAGAGTAAAGCTACTAGGGGAAAGTTAGCAAGCGTAAAGCTCCAAGAGTAAAGTTAGCGAGTTGCTAGGTAGCAGCGATTTTACATCGCGCCCTTCTACATAAAACCTAGAACCTAACACCTGATAAATCTTTTCGTAGGACTGGCTTTAGCCGGGAATGGTTGTAGAAATGAGATACGAGATACGAGAGGAAAATAAGCCAGTACCAAGATTAAAGCTTGAAGTAACAAATTAATGCATTTATATGAAGCAGATTTTACATCGCGTCTGAGGGCTGATGTTTAACTCGATCTAAGATTGTTATGTAGGTCGTCATTTATGGCGACAAATGTTTAAACACCGAATGATGACGGGCTAAAGCCCGACCTACACTGATATGTAAATGCAGGCCAATGAGACCTGCACAGTTATGTCTATTTAAGCTGCGTAAACCGCAAGTGGATGTGTTGTATTAATAGAAACATGTACTTCATCACCTGGGCGTACCATCACTTCATGGCTAACACGGCTTGTCACCACAGTATCACATGCCAGTTTAACAGCGCATAAACGGCTACCACCTTCGTAACGTACCCATGTCACTTTACCGTTGCTAGTAGCTGCATTTTGAATAAGGTGAATATCATCAGGGCGAAGTAATACATCAACCTTCGCGGTTTCATGATCAACCTTAATAGCTGGGGCATTACCTAAATCAGTGGTGGCAATATCACCTTCACAGTTACCGGCAATGAAACTTGCTTCACCTAAGAAACGTGCAACAAAGCGATTGCTTGGTAAGCTAAAGCAGCGTTCAGGGGTATCGATTTGCTGAATAATCCCTTCTTTAAGTACACCAACTCGGTCACCGACAGATAAGGCTTCTTCTTGGTCATGGGTTACCCAAATTGCAGGTACACCCGCATCTTTTAATGCATTACGAATATCCCAACGAAGGGTATCTTTTAAAGCTGCATCAAGGTTTGATAACGGTTCGTCAAGCAATACAAAGTCAGGTTCGTGAGCCAATGTACGGGCAAGTGCTACACGCTGCTTTTGACCACCCGATAAAGTAGCGGGCTTTTTATCACGAAAAGCTTCAAGACCCAGTAACTTAATCCAGTGATCTGCTTTTGAAGTATCGGTTAATCTAAAGCAAATATTTTGCTGTACTGTTAAATGCGGGAATAACGCAAAGTCTTGAAATACCATCCCTACTTTACGCTTTTCTGGTGGCACTTTTAATTTGGGTGTTGCCCGCCATGAGCCTAAGTTAATTTCGCCTTCGCTGATAGGAATAAGCCCTGCTAACGCTTGTAAAATTGTACTTTTACCACAGCCAGTTGGACCAACTAGCATGAGGATCTCACTTTCCCCAAGTGATAAGTTAAGTTCACTTACCACACGATTGCTACCATAATCGATAGACAGCTTACTAACTGATAGCATTAAACTGATCCTTAATGTTCTAATTGACTGCGCTTTTCACCTGAGAGCATTATAGCTAAGCCACATGCTGATATCACTACTAACAAGAGCCCAGGAATGGCAGCGCGACCGAAATAACCGGCTTCGTAAACTCGCCACAAATAGGTTGATAGGGTTTCAAATCCTGTTGGGCCGAGTAACAATGTTGCTTCAAGCTCTCGCATTGATTCTAAAAATACCAATGCTGCACCAGCAATGATACCGCGCAGTGTTAAAGGCAAGGTAATACGCATAAATGCTTCACGAGGGCTTGCGCCTAATACGCGAGCTGATTTAATTAAACTCGAATCTAAGTGTTCTGTGCTGGTTCGCACAGATCCCACTGCCAACGGTAAAAAGCGCAGCACATAGGCAATCACTAATAATGCCAGAGTTTGGTATAAAAGCGGTAATTGCAGGCCACCATAAACAAGTGCAGTACCCATTACGATACCTGGAATACCAAATCCGAAATAAGTAACCCGTTCCATAATGCGCCCTACTTTACCGCTTAAGGCAGCATGCGCTACAGGCACAGCAACCACAACAGCGACAATAGCCGCAATGCCAGATGCATAAGCTGAGTTCCACGCAATGCTGAAATCAAAATCAGCAACACCATCACGGGCAAGCCAAAGGGTAAAAATGGCTAACGGCAAACAAATAGCCAATAATAAAACAGGTAGAAAAGTCACCAGCATGGCTAACTTTTGTCCGTTAGATGGAAATAACATTAGCGGTCTACCGTGGCGCTCTGAAGCCGTTTTAATTTGTGATTCGATGAACAGTAAAAAGCCTACTATTACCATTAATTGAAGCGACAACATCGCTGCACGACTTAAGCCAAAGGCGTTATATTCAACATAGATTACCCGAGTAAAGGTATCTAGGCGCATCATCGCCGGTGTACCAAAATCTGATAGGGTATAAAGTGCAACAAGTAATGAGCCCGCCGCTATACCGTTTATTACGCGCGGTAATATGACTTTAAACACACTCATCGGCATCGACATGCCTAAAGTGCGAGCCGCGTTTACCATGCTGGCATCGAGACTAAGTAAAGACGAACGCGTAGTTAGCATCACAAACGGAAATGTGTATAGCGTCATTACAATGGCAGCACCCATTAAGCCATACATAGGCGGGGTTTCAAAGCCTAGCAGCTGATTTATCTCACCACCGGGGCCAAATGCTGCATATAAAGTAAACGCGCCAATATAACTTGGAATAGCAAGTGGCGCTGCAAACAAAACAAGCCAAAGCTTTTTAAAAGGAAGTTGAACATAGGCACTGATAAACGCCAGAGGCACACCAATTAAAATAGAGCCTAAAACAGTTAACACCATAAGTGATAAGGTGTTACCTAGAATTTTTAAATTGTGACTATCAAAAACAGCCGTCGCATCACTGGCTAAGGAGATCAGAATATAAACTGGCACTAACGCCAAAAGCGCTGCAAGCAGCGCCATGGGATAAGAAGCAGGTATGCGCATTATAAAATACCGCTACTGCGCATAAGGTCGAGTGTTGGCCTTAAATCTGCCAATTGAGTTAAATCGATTTTCGGTGGTGACACATCCGTTAATACTGGTAACCCAGCTGGTTGGTCAATACCTTGGATCAATGGAATTTCGTAGGCTTCACGTGCTAAATAGCTTTGTACTTCAGAGCTTAGTAAGTAGCGCATAAAGTTCATTGCATTTGGGTTGTCTGTCAGTGATAACACACCTGATGCATTAACTAAACAACCGGCATCTTGATTGGTGAATGCTAGATCAAGATTAGCATTAGGTTTACCTGACTTAAGACGTAACGTGTAATAATGGTTTGCAAAACCAATATCCACTTCACCACGCTCAACAGCCATCACTACGCCAAGCTCGCCTGCATAGGTTTTCGAACGTTTTTGAACTTTCTTAAGCCATTTAGCGGTTTTATCTTCACCTTCAAGAATACGCATTGCCGTGACAAATGATTGGAAAGAAGCATAAGCCGGTGCCCAACCAATAGATAAATCGCTATCAGCAATGGCCATTATGCTATCTGGGATCTGATCTTTACTTAGGCGCTTAGTGTTATAAGGCAATGTACGAATACGACCTGTCACAGGTGCCCAGCCCGGATAACGAAACTGCGGTTGTAACTGCGCCTCTAAGTCAGATGGTAGCGGTTTAGCTAAACCTGCATCTGTGACTAAGCCAATCGCACCAGAGTCAACCGCCCAAAATAGATCAGCACGTTTAACACCCGCTTTCGCTTCTGCCACTATCATGTTGGCAAGTGCAGCAGTTGGGCCACGGCGAATAGATAAATTAAGTTTTGGGTTTTTCTTTTGGATTGATTGCAGTACGTTTTCGTACAAACCACCTTCACCACGGCCTAAATATAAAGTTAGGTCACCCTCTAGGGCTGGTAAGTCTTTCACTGAAATTGGGCTTGCAGCAGAGGCTGCAAAGGCACGAGAAAGAGGTAGCGGCATTGCGCCTACTACCCCAAACGCAGCCAGGCCTTGAATAAAGGTCCTACGCTTCACTAAAATACATCCTTACGTGCTTTTTCGGCTTCTTCTAGTAACACCTTAGCGCGATCTAGTTTTTCTTGCATATCAACAACCACTGCACGGACTTGGTCAACAGACCCTTTATCAGAAATAGCTTTAGGCAGGGTTACGTTAAAATCTTTTTCGAGTACTTCTACTAACTTCGCATCTTTTTCGATAAGTGTACCTTCAACACCTTCAAATAAGTGAAGGTAAGTATCGTGTACAATTTGCGTTGCTTCATCGCTTAAACGTTCTGCGTATTTTGCAACAACACGGTCTAATTTATGTTTGATCTCATCGATAGTAGCGCTTTGCGTCATTGTTTCAGAAGCAGTTGCTTTTACAGCTTTTAATAAGCCTTTTTGCTGGAAGTCAGCAGCAAGTTTAACAGCTCCAAGACCCTGCCACAAGGCAGCATTTAAGGCCTTTTGGTGCTTACGTACTTCGCTTGCTGGTTTTTTGTCATCAATAGCCATTTTGATACCATAAATGCCTTGCCAGATTGATGCATAAACCGGCACATAATTCGTTTCAATCGCACTGTGAAACTTTACTGATTCCCAGTATTCAATTAAATCATCGCTTTTAACTGCTTTTGCGCCTTTTGTTTCATAATCGGTAACCATGGTGTCAACTTTACCGACCATCCACTCAACGTCTTCTGAGTAATCTTTTAAATTTTCTTTTAGATGATTAACGTGCTCACCAATTGGGCCATTTGCCAATACAGGTTGGGCAATAAAAGTAGATGCTAATACTAGGCTAAGACCTAGTGTTTTAACGGTGTTTAACGCTAATTTCATAGGGGGGACATCCAAGTTTCTAATTGTAAATGATAGCCATTATCATATATGTATCGATTGTCTAAATCAATTGCTATAAAGCCTTGATTACAGATTTAAACATTTTTATTTAAGTGATTGGAAAGCTTACTAAGAGTGCTTATAAATTGTTTAAGTTCTTGGCTATCTAAGTCACTCACTAAACCTGCTTGCCACTCATTTGCTAATGGCACAATTTGTTCATGCAGACGGTTCCCCTCAACGGAAAGCGATAACAAACTTGCGCGTTTATCCTTAGGGTTTTCTTTGGCTATTATAAGGTTTCTGGTCAATAGCGACTTTACTGCTCGAGACACCGTTGATTTATCCATTCGTGCCATATCACATAATTCTTTAGCAGTGCGCTCGCCATATTGGGCCAAATTCGCAACTATACGCCATTGTGGCACGGTTAAATCGAACTGCTGTTGATATAGCTCACTAAACTGCTCACTCATTTGCATTGCAATATTAGTTAGTGAATAAGGTAAGAACTGTTGTAAATCGAGCGTTGTTTGATTATCTGTCGTCATGGCTGCACTACTGTCAAAGAATATTTACACAAGTAAATTCAGTGTAGTTTGAATTTAGTCTCACATGAGAGTATCTTACCTAAAACCTTTCAGGAGTCTAGTGATGAATAACGAATTACAATATATGACAGGCTTTGGTAATGAATTCGAAACCGAAGCATTACCCGGTGCATTACCTATCGGTCAATTCAGCCCGCAAAAAGTTAAATACGATTTATATGCTGAGCAGTTCAGCACAACGGCATTTACAGCGCCCCGTGCTGATAACCGTCGCACTTGGTTTTACCGCATTCGCCCGTCTGTAATACAAGGTGATTACACGCCAATTGATAATGGCCTTATTCGCACTGCTCCTATTACAGAAGTGCCAACACCACCGACGATGCTGCGTTGGGATCCAATCGACATTCCTACGAAGCCAACCGATTTTATAGATGGTTTAGTCACTATGGCTGCCAACGGTAGTGCCAATGCACAAACAGGTATTGGTATTCATATTTATGTCGCTAATAAATCAATGCAACACCGTTACTTTTATAATGCTGACGGTGAAATGTTATTCGTGCCGCAACAAGGTGAGCTATTACTTAGAACCGAGTGCGGGATACTCACCGTTCGTGCAGGCGAAATTGCCGTAATTCCTCGTGGCATTAAGTTCGCAGTTGATTTGCTTACTGATACAGCCCGTGGCTATATCTGTGAAAACTATGGCCATACCTATATTTTACCAGAGCGCGGTCCTGTCGGTGCCAACGGCTATGCTAATGACCGTGACTTCCACTACCCTGTAGCGGCTTTCGAAGATATTGAAGGTGATTTTGAACTCGTTGCTAAATTCAACGGCAATATGTTCCGTTGTGATATTGGCCACTCGCCATTAGATGTGGTTGCTTGGACGGGTAACAGTGCACCTTACAAGTATGACCTTGCTAGATTCAATGTTATGAATACAGTAAGTTACGATCACCCAGACCCATCAATCTTTACTGTATTAACATCACCATCGGGTACAGAAGGTGTCGCTAATATCGATTTTGCTATCTTCCCTCCACGCTGGATGGTGGCTGAAAACACATTCCGTCCACCTTATTACCACCGTAATATCATGAGCGAGTTTATGGGCCTAATCGAAGGTGTCTACGATGCCAAAGAGCATGGCTTTGTACCAGGTGGTTCTAGCTTACATAATTGTATGTCGCCACATGGTCCAGAAGCCGATGTATTCGAAAAAGCATCAAATGCTAAACTTGAACCACAACGCTACGAAAACACCTTGGCATTTATGTTCGAATCGCGTTACGTTATTTCACCAACTAAATATGCCCTTGAAGGTAAAGAGCGTCAGCCTAATTACACTGACTGTTGGCGCACTATTAAAAAACATTTCACAGGTAAACAGGACGTATAATGAAACTTTATAGCTATTTTCGTTCATCAGCTGCATATCGAGTACGCATTGCGCTTAATTTAAAGAACATTGATCACGAGTTGGTGACAGTTAATTTATTAAAATCCGAACAGCAAAGCGACGAGTACCTAGCTAAGAACCCTCAAGGGTTATTGCCTGCACTTGAAACTGAGCAAGGTGTACTTGCGCAATCGCTGGCTATTTTAGAGTGGCTAGAAGAAACTCATCCAGAAACGCCTCTTTTAACGGGTGATGCATGGCAAAAAGCTCAGATCCGTAATTTATGTTATGCCGTAGCGTGCGATATCCACCCTATCGATAATTTGCGCGTATTAAAATACTTGGCTAACGATCTGGGTGTTGATGAAGAAGCAAAAACAACCTGGTATAAGCATTGGGTAGAAGTTGGCTTTGAGAGTATCGAAAAGCTACTTGATGAAGCGAACACGTTTTGTGTGGGCAACAAACCAACGCTTGCAGATGTGTGCTTAGTGCCGCAAGTATTTAATGCCTTGCGCTTTAAGGTTGATATGACCAATTACCCTAAAATTGCAGCTGTTTATGAGCAATGTAATAAGCTTGATGCCTTTATAGATGCTGCACCACAAAATCAGCCAGATGCGATTTAAGCGTTAGTATGATTAATGTAAAAGGCCCGAACAATTCGGGCCTTTTATATTTGTTATCTAAGCGCTGAGTTAATCACACTCACATGGTTGATTAAATCGAGCCCTAAGTCCGTTAAGTAGCCCCCATCAGGACTATCAGTAATACCTTTATCATAAAGCCGTTTTGCTGCATCTTTAATTGAGTTTTCTGCATCGGAGTGTATTTTAATTCCCTGCATTTGAGAGTTACGAGGAAATTTTGCAAGCAGAGTTAGTTCATCGATCATATTTTTATCAAATTGCATGTGTTCACCTTTTTATTATTTATTCCTTGTCATAAGCTTAGTGTAGTTATACAAATCTGCCCAACGGGAGGCGTATTTTGTTAAAGAAAATTTTACTGTTAAGTACTTTGTTTACTTTAGGGTTTCTAAATCAAGCGCACGCTAAGGAAAAACCATTAATCGTGCTTGATGGTCAAGAGGCGTTAAACAATGAAAAAGTGTGTTGGTATGAAAATAAACGCTATACCGAAGGTGCCTATATTGTCGTTGGCGAGATGACCTTAATTTGCAGCGCCAAACAGCCTAATTTTTCAAACAGTGATTTGGCGTGGCTCAGACTAAATGCTAATGGCGAGATTATTTACCCTAAACAAACGAAAACGATTCACGTCAATTAGATTAAAACGCACAGATAGGGTACTATTGCGCGGTTGCAAATAACCTAAGATTTATCATGGACAATCAACCAAATAATCCGTTACATGGCGTTAAATTAGCCGACATCGTTACTAAACTTGAAGAAAAACTTGGTTGGGAAGGTATGGCAGCGCACGTCGATGTACGCTGCTTTCAAAATGACCCAAGTGTAAAGTCGAGTCTTAAATTTTTACGAAAGACCCCTTGGGCACGAGAAAAAGTAGAGCAGTTATATATTGATACCTTTATCAATAATGACCTAGCTGATGATGGCACTTTCCAATGGAAAAGCATCAAAAAGTAACCACTTAATCTTCAGCTGCTACAATCACCGAAAGCGATTTCGGTGATATCTCCACCTCTAGTTTATCTGCAGTTTTAACTTCACCATCAATAACATAGCTCAACCCTTTTGCTGCGCGTACTGTTACTCGTTTAGCATTTGTGTGGTGACTGTTAATAGCAAAACTAGTTTGTGTAATACTCGAGAACACTAACTCCGCAATACTTAAAGTACTCGCTTTAGAATCGGCACTAGGTGTTAGCCAGTTAACATCCAATAAACCATCTTGGTGATCTGGCTGCCCTGCAGATTGAGCAAGTAAAGTAGTAAATGGCGCGGCGTTGGCGATGATTAAACTGGTAGTATTGATTGTTTGCTCATCGTTATTATCAAGAGTAACAACATAGTCTTGCGCTTCATGCTCACCTAATGCTTGCCAAAACCCTTGTAAATAAGCTAATTGCCCAGACTCATTTTTAGCATCACGATGGGCTTTTTCAATCATCTTTTGTTCAAAACCAATTCCTGCAAGTAATAACATACGCTCGCCATTACACACAGCGGTATCTATCCGACTCGCCTGCCCTTCAATAATAAGCTCACACGCCTGCTCTACCGGAATAAGCTTCGATTGTATACCCATCAACACATGAGCGAGGGCATTTGCAGTACCTAAAGGAATAATCCCCAGTTTACAGTCTGTATTAACAAGTACACTTGCCACCTCTGTTACTGTACCATCACCACCACAGGCGATGACTACATCAGGGTTCAATTCAAGTGCTTCTTTGGCTAACTCAGTACCATTTACCTGCTCTGAAGTGGTGTAAACAGTTAAATCGTAATACTCAGACAAACGAGATGTAATTTGCTTACGTTTAGCTTCCCACAGTTTTGTGCCAGAAACAGGGTTAGCAATGAGCACAGCTTTATTTTTGATTAATAAGTCACCTCTACGATGGCGACGCACTAGATGACGCAGCTGGCGCTTGTTTAAATTTGCAGTTTCTCGTGTCTCTTTAATTTGTGCGAGTACTTGGTGTACATCGGCATCTTTATTTTGGCTAAGTAAGTAAGCTGCCATCACAAATACAGAACGGCCTCGTCCTAAAGCGCAATGCACTACCACACGTCTATCAGCTTTTACTTGATGGTCAATCCAATTAATTGCTTGATGTAGTTGCGCGCGTGTTGGCACGCTATGATCAAGAACAGGAATATTTAAATAACGAATATTCTCTTGGGTAGAAGACCATTCAAGGCCATCAAACTCGCAAGTTACATCTAAAATAGCCGTAATACCCATTTCTTTCATAGTGTCTATATCGGAAGGAAATAAACGACAGGCTAAAAATAAATGCTCATTAATTTGCTGTAATGGCGGTACTTTATCGTGTTTACGCGACCAAGCATTGTAAAGCTGTGCACCCAATAAGAAGGGGATAAAAGCCCAACGAATATAAATAGGAATAACGCCATTTTCGCGTTTTCTAAAAATACGCGCGATATTAAAAAAATATGCGCCACTGACTAATAGTAACGACAGTGCAGTCCAATAAAAAAACAGTGCAAAGTACACAGTTTCTACGCGAATAGCCGCAATTATAAATACAATCGCTAATGCTAAGTAACTAAATGCTGCCCACATAATCACTCCTTGTTATTCTAATTGCACAATACCTTGCAAATTTCACTCCATATAAAGCCATTTAAATAGCTTTATAGACTATGAAAAATCAGCAACTTAGCAATTATTAAAAAGCTTACCAATTTAGTTTAGGACATTTTTTCACTACTTTATGAATAACTTACACAAGTTTACATAATATTCACATGTAAGTTTGCCTTGTCTTGCAACCCTGCTACGCTAACTAATGGAAAAGAATTACTTTTACAAAATTAAACCATTCTTTTTGTAAAAACATAAATGAATTGCATCTAAAACTGTCAGCTAATCGTTATTAATAATAACAAAGGAAATCTATGGAAAACGATGAATTATTAACCCTATTAAGTGCTACAGCTAAAGGCGATAAAATTGCTTTTGGTCACTTATATCAGAAGACCAGCGCAACACTTTTCGCAATAAGTCTTAAGATGCTTGGCAATCGAGCGCACGCCGAGGAAGCTTTACAAGATGCTTTTGTTAAAGTTTGGCATAACGCAAGTGAATATCAATCATCTAAAGGCGCTGTTATGTCTTGGATGATCAGCATAGTTAGATATCGAAGCCTAGATATGATTCGCCATCACAAAGTGCGTAAGGAACAAACTCTTGTTGATGAAAATGATCATTTAGATGATTTACCTATTGATGTTGATTATGAAGACAACAGCAAATTGGTAGATTGTATCGAACAGCTTGATCCTCAGCAAAGACAGGCTATTCATTTAGCATACTATAGAGGTTTGACTCATCACGAATTAGTTGACCACATCGCGACACCGCTTGGAACAGTCAAAAGCTGGATCCGACGTGGTTTACAGCAACTACAAAGGTGCTTAACGCTATGAATTATGAAAATCAAACACTCATTGATATGTTAGCGGCTGAATATGTACTGGGGACATTACGTGGTTCAGCAAGAGATAGATTCACTCGGTTAATGCTAACTTCAACGCGGGCACGTGAAGCAACTTGGATGTGGGAACAACACTTGAACAACCTTGCAAGTTCAATAGAATCTGTGCCTCCAGATGAACATGTTTGGCAGAAAATTGTTAGCAGGATCGATCCTCAGGTAATACCTATAACAAGCAAGCCAAATAAATCTAAATCATCAATATTACAAGCTTGGTCACTCATCGCTACGGCTGCATGTATAGTGTTAGCTTTAATTATTTGGCAACCTCAGGAAATAACGAAAGTTAAATCAGAACAAATAGCCCTTTTTAAAAATGAGGCTGAACAACCCCTTTGGTTTATTGATGTAAAAGATGAAAACTTATCGATTCGAGCTGCAACAGCACTTGTTCCGCGCACTGATAAAGATTATGAGCTATGGATGATCTTAAAAGGTAAAGATGCGCCGGTTTCTTTAGGTTTACTTCCAAAATCGGGAACACTTGAATTACCAAAACACATAGAGTTTGATGCGACAGAAATTTCACTACTCGCTATCAGTTTAGAACCTCTAGGAGGCTCGCCAAATGGCTCTCCAACTGAGGTACTTTTCACTACAGAACTCATTATTTTGTAAATTAAAAGCCGTGTTTAAACACGGCTTTTTACTTTTTTCTAAAAAACTTTAACTTTTTTGCATCCAATAAGATTGCCAGTACGTTACTAGCAATGACTTATTTTACAACTAAGGAAAAAGTCATGAACAAAGTAATACCATCTCTAATCACTATTGCAGTATGTAGTACCTTATTCACTTCTATTTCTGAAGCATCTAGCCACCGAGAAGCACCTAATATTACGCGCTTTCCAACGTTAGATTCGACTGACTTTTATGCTTTTAATAGTTACGAAGAAGGTCGAGGTGACTACGTAACCTTTATTGCCAATTATATTCCTTTGCAAGATGCCTATGGCGGACCAAACTACTTTGCGATGGATCCAGACGCGACTTATAGCATCCATATTGATAACGATGGTGATGCTGTTGAAGATATGACATTCGCATTTAATTTTAAAAGTATGTTACCGAACAACAATATGGGAGTTGCTCTTACCGTCGGCCCCGAAGGTAATCAAAGAACAGTCGCAGTTCCTCTAAAAAATGTTGGTGGCGTTTCAGCAGGCAATAATGCTGCCGTTAATTTCAGTGAGTCATATACTGTGAGTGTAATTTCTGGCTCACAACGTTCCGGCACAAAAAGCATGCTGACAAACACCACCAATAGCAGCAACGATTTTTATAAACCTCTCGATTACATTGGTAATAAGACATTCTCTTCAATGGCTTCATACCAAGAGTACGCAAATCAATTTGTTTATAGTGTCGCACTGCCTGGATGTGATGGCATGGGCAAAGTGTTTGTAGGTCAAAGAAAAGACCCATTTGTTGTGAATCTAGGCAAAACATTTGATTTAGTTAATTACGTCCCTGTTGAAGGTGATAGTGCGCCAGGTGCAGGCGATGGTGGTGGATTCCCAGGCGGGATTACACAAACAGCTGATAATGATGACTTAGCTATGAAGAATGTCACTGCAATTGCTGTAGAAGTACCAAAAGCCTGTGTAGTAGGTGAAGGGAATGGCACAATTGGTAGCTGGACAACGGCAAGTTTGCCCCAAGCACGCATTTTAAATCCTAATGCCGCATTTGCAAAAACTTCGGTAAATGGCGGTGCTTTAACGCAGGTTTCGCGTCTTGGTAACCCATTAGTGAACGAATTAGTAATTGGCCTTAAAGATAAAGACACATTTTCTACTTCAGCACCTGCCGATGATGGTCAATTTGCCGACTATGTTACCCACCCTTCTTTACCTGAATTATTAAATATTCTCTTTAAAGACGCTGTTAATACGACGTTGGGCACAGATATTGAAACATTGGCACCGACTAACTTCCCACGAAATGATTTAGTCACCGCATTTTTAACGGGTTTCCCTGGTGTAAATCAACTTGCTACAGTAACGCCATCTGAAATGCTTCGCTTAAACACAGCAATTGCCGCAACACCTCAAAATGAGCAATCAGCATTTGGTGTCGCAGGTGATGATTTAGCTGGCTTTCCGAATGGCCGTCGCCCTGGTGATGATGTAGTTGATATCGCATTACGTGTTGTAATGGGCCGTTTATGTTATCCGATCCCTGTTAATGGCACAGACACTGATCTTGGTTTATGTACATCAGATGATGCAAGTGTTGGTAATGTACCTTTCACAGATGGTGCGCCTCTTGATGCAAGCATGATGGATAGCAGTTTCCCATACCTTGCTACCCCAATTGCTGGTTCTAAATAAACAGGAGAGTCATTATGTGTAAATTACAACTCTCAAGTATCACACTCATTGTATTGTCTAGCTTACTAGTCGCTTGTAACGATAGTGATAGTAAGAAAAATATGGATACTGAAGTCGTTAATTCAGCACCTAGCGCAGAAGATGCAATGGTAACCACTCAGACTGAAACCGTTATTAACGACATGCTCGAAGGCTCAGACCCTGATGGCGATACGTTAACGTTTAGTTTAGTGAGTGAGCCAAGTTTAGGTACTGTAAATGTAAATACGGATGGTAGCTATATTTATACGCCAAACCTAGAGACTGTCGGTTCTGATAGTTTTCAATTTGCAGTCAGTGATGGTGTGAATAGTCAGGTAACAGCAACAGTAAGTATCACGATAGAGACCTTACAAGTTGACTTTGCAACGCTTGGTCGGGCCGCATTTATTCAAGATGTAAATGATGAACCTCTTCGATTGAATGGTCGAGAATTTATTAATACAGGTTCTGAGGCAAATTTTGATGATCTATTAAACGGGAATTAGTTTTTAGCTTGGCCACGGATGGCTATTTCTGGAGCAATCATGAAATATCTTTTATACATAGCTTTCGTTTTTAGCACTTACACTCATGCGGATCCTTATATACCAAATGATAAAGATGTTATAGCCTTATCAAGCAAACCGAAAGAAACTGAATTCACTAAAGAACAACTAACCGCCTTATTTAATAAAAGCCAATTTGTTGGTCAAACAGAAACAAATCAAGGTATGTTAAAAAGCTATTTAGAAAAACAAATTACTCTAACCGAAGATCCCGATATACATTATTTTTATGCTCGCTTACTACAAAGAGAACATGAGTTTGAAGCAGCAATTAATATTCTTTCAGAAGTTATCTCACGCAAACCTGATCATACGAATGCTATTTTATTAAAAGCAAATTTACTGATGGTTAAAGGTCGATTTGAACAAGCACTTGCACAGTGTTTATCATTATTTGGTTTAGTTGGACTGGAAACTATTTCTACCTGCTCTCTCGATGTTAAGAGTCAAACAGGTGAACTTGAGCAAAGTTATCAAGCTTTACAAACCATTGTAAAAGAATCGTCAATGACTAGAAACACGCGTCATGTGCTCGCCGAGATGGCCTATAGGTTAGGCTATCCAGAACAAACGATAACTTACCTCAGTAACCTTGACCTAAAAACAGCCCCTGTCAGTTTAGTTGTTCTATGGGCTGACGCTCAAATGGCAAAGAAAAACCACCAGATAGTATTATCAACGTTAGCACGTTTAACTGCTGAAAATACTAACTTGGAAGACGCTATATTATTACGCCTAGCGCAAGCTGAAAAAATTGAGAAGCAATCAGATAAATGGCAAGAAAAAATGAGAAAGCGAGTGATACTAAGAGAACGGCGTCAAGACACCTATCATGCCAGTGATTTAGCTTTGTATTACTTAACATTAGATAAAAATAATGTAAAAGCTAAATACTGGGCAGAAATGAACTGGCAACAAGCTAAATTAGACAGTGATAAAAAACTTTTAGCACTCACTAACACTAGCAATTAAGGAATTATCATGAAAATCTTAGCAGCGGCTCTTTTATTTTTAATAGCATGTAGCTTTAAAATAAACGCCCATCAATTAAGTACAGCGTATCTTAACTTAACAAAAACCGAAAACGAGCAGTTAGTGTTAAAAGGGCAATGGCAAGTTGCTGTTATTGACTTAGAACATGTTATACCTTTTGACATTAACACAAATGATGTAATTACATGGCAAGAGATCAAGAGCCAAAAAGAGAGTATTTTAAAATACTTAGCTAAACATTTGGTTGTGAATCAGAATGACATAGGCTGTAAGCTGCATAATGAGGGGGATTTAAAAATCGAATCACATTTTAATGAATCATATATTGTCGTGCCTGTTCAAATAACCTGTCCTACTACACAAGCATTCACCATAAACTACAGTGCGTTGTTTGAAGTTGATGCTAATCACAAGGCAATTGCTGACATTGCAAACTTTAGTAGAGTGTTCACGTTAAGTGAAAATAATCAATCATTTGACACCAATTCACCTAATTAGTACGTCGATTTATAGGTATGAAAACCCTATGCTACTAAGGCAAAATTTCGTTTTGTAAATCGATTTATTGCCATGAAATTTAGTTCGTAACTATCTAAAGCTTTAGTAAGCGCTAGTAGATGCGCTTTATTCAAAAGGTAGTAACAAGGTTTTCATTGTTGGGCGAAGTGCTTTAAGTAATTCATTAATATCTAGATCTGGGTTCAGCATTTTGCGTAGTAAAAGCCCCCCCATCACAGAAAACATCACTTCGATACGAGCATTCACTTCTTCAAGTGCCGTTCCTTGTAACGGCCCTCTTTCACCCACTAATAATTCGCGCATTGAATCACGGGCGTGGCTATCTGACTCACGCAGTAAGTTAGCGACTTTTTCATTACGTGCTGCCTCGGCAAGCATTTCTAAATCAAGCGCACCTTGACTCAAATCGGTATGGCGCTCAACGCCTCGGTCAAGACCATCTAGCAGAACAGTGACACGATCGCCGGGTTTATCAGCAAACTCTTTAAAGATTGAGAACATTTCTTCCATATCACGTTCAACAATCGATTCTATAATTGCTTCTTTACTGGCGAAGTAATTATAGATATGGCCAGCACTCATACCCGCAGTCTTCGAGATTTCCGCCATTCCCGCGCCATGATAGCCTTTACGTCGAAAACAATCTGCCGCGGCACAAAGCACTTGATTACGTCTTGCCTCGGCAAGCGCAGGGTCATTGTGTCTTTTTGTTTTTTGCGTCATGGTTTCTCCAAGCTTTACTGACTATGGTTAACTTTAATTTAAATAAGGTTTACAGGATCTTAATCTTAGAGGAGAGTCAAAACAACTAAGATCCTGCAAAACCTTAAATAAATTATGCTTTTGCTGATTTATTGCACAGTATTTTGTGCATTCCAGCCGCCGCCCAGTGCTTTATACAAATTAATTTGGCTCGCCAAATACGCTTGCTTACCCAAAATTAACTGTTGTCCTGCACTGTACCAATTTCGTTGTGCATCCAATACTTGCAAGTAGCTGTCTGCGCCTTTTTGAAAACGCGCATCCGATAAAGTAAAAGATAGCTCATTACTTTGGTACAAATCATTCAGGGCATCTAGCTGGTGCATATAACCTTCACGGTCAGCAAGGGCATCAGAGACTTCTTTAAATGCCTGTTGAATGGTTTGCTCGTAACTGGTTATTGCCATTTCTTGCTGTGCTTTTGCAACATCGAGATTAGCTTGATTGCGACCCATATTAAAAATAGGCAAGTTTACTGAAGGTACAAAACTCCAAGTACCTGAACCTGAATCAAAAAGATTACTCAAGTCAGCAGAAGCTGTACCCGCATTCGCGGTTAAACTGATGCTTGGATAGAATGCCGCTTTTGCCACACCAATATTTGCATTGGCTGCCAATAAATCATGCTCTGCAGCTTTGATATCAGGTCGCTGAGTAAGAAGCTCTGACGGTAACCCTACTGGCACATCCGGTAAACTCAGTACATCATCAATATTTTGTGATGGTAATAAATCCGCAGTCACGGTTTTACCCACTAAAAAGTCGAGGGCATTTTTATCGCGCTTTAATAAACGCTGATAGTTTGCGATATCAACTTTCGCGGTTGCTACTGTGCTTTCAAGTTGCGATAGCGTTAACTGAGAGGCAGCACCTAGAGCAAATGTTTCACGGGTTAGCTCTAAAGACTCCTGCTGAGACTTTAAAGTCTCGTTTGCTAAAGCCAATAGCTCTTTGTCAGTCGCATAGTTAAGCCATGCATTCACTAATTCAGAAATCAAACTAATGCGTACACTGGTTAAACTGTATTCTGCAGAATACAGGTTTTGCAAAGCTTGCTCTGATTGGTTGCGGACTTTGCCCCAAAGATCAATCTCATAAGCGGTTAAGCCAACAGTTGCTGAATAGTTTTCAGAGATAGTAGCTTGACCAGTACCAGATAAATCTGCTGGAAGACGCTGACGAGTACCCGATGTATTGAGATCAATGCTTGGGTAAAGTGCAGAATCTTCAATCTGATACATTGCTCTAACCTGCTGCACATTCAGTGCAGCAGTTTTAATATCTTTGTTGTTTTCAAGCGTTAGCGCAATCAACTGTTGAAGTTGCGCATTACTGAAAAATGACTGCCAGTTGAGCGCATTTATATCGCCCGCTGTACCTTGAATATCATAGTTTTCAGCAACGGGTAATTCACGTTGCTCCATATCTGGCGCCATATTACAGGCAGATAACATAAGTGCAGCAACAGACACTGAGATAAGTTTAGCTTTCATTATGCCTGCTCCTCATTAGTTGATTTTGTTTTGCCTGGGAATACTCGGCGCACCAGTACAAAGAACAGCGGCACAAAGATTACCACAATGGTCGATGACGCAAGCGTACCGCCAATAACAGCAATACCTAGAGCATTTTGAGCACCTGAGCCTGCACTTGATGCAATAGCAAGTGGTAGTACACCACACACAAATGCCATTGATGTCATAAAGATTGGACGTAAACGAAGGCGAATAGCTGCTACCGCGGCATCGACAAGTTTCATACCTTCATCCATTTTATGAATTGCAAACTCTACAATTAAGATGGCATTTTTTGATGCCAGACCTATGGTAGTTAATAGACCCACTTGGAGATAAATATCGTTAGATAAATTAAATACAAATGACGCAATCGACGCACCAAAGACCCCAAGCGGTACAATAAGCATTACCGCTGCAGGAACTGACCAGCTCTCATATAACGCCGCTAAACATAGGAATACAACCAACAATGAAAGTGCATACAGTAATGGCGCTTGACCACCACTTAAACGTTCTTCATATGAAATACCTGTCCATTCGAACGATACACCCGGTGGTAACTTCTTAACTATTTTCTCAACTTCAGCCATCGCTTGACCCGTACTGTAGCCTGGAGCAGCAGCACCTTGGATTTCCATCGCTGAGAAGCCGTTATAACGCTCAAGACGCGGTGAGCCATAAGTCCAATAAGAATGAGCAAAGGCAGTAAATGGCACCATGTCACCATTATTGTTACGTACATACCACTCATCTAGGTCTTCTGGCACCATGCGTGATTCTGGCGTACCTTGTAAGTACACTTTTTTCACACGACCACGGTCAATAAAGTCATTTACATAGCTACTACCCCAAGCCGTTGATAACGTATTATTGATATCTGCTTGCGTTAGGCCTAATGCTTCGGCTTTTGCTAAATCAATATCAAGCTCAAGCTCTGGCTTATCTTCTTGACCATTCGGGCGCACACCTGATAACACCGGGTTTTGTGCAGCCATACCTAAAAACATGTTGCGTGCTTCAAGTAGTTTTTCGTGACCTAGACCAACCCTATCTTGTAAGAACAAGGTGAAACCGTTTGCAGTACCAAGCTCAACAACCGCAGGAGGTGGGAAAGCAAACACGAATGCTTCTTTAATGGTTGAGAAGTACCCCATGGCTTTACCTGCAACCGCACCGACGGTTAGATCAGGGCGTTGACGCTCATCCCAGTGTTTTAAACCCACAAAGCCGATTGCCGCGTTTTGACCAGAACCTGCAAAGCTAAAGCCTGTTACCGTAAAGATAGATTTTACCGCTTCTGATTGTTCTTCTAAGAAGTGATGTTCCATCTTTTCAACAACTTTTAACGTTTGCTCTGTTGTCGCACCGGCAGGTAAGCTGACTTGGTTAAACAAAATACCTTGGTCTTCATCTGGTAAGAATGCCGATGGTAATTGTGAGAAAATAAACACCATGCCACCCACGATTAAACCATAAATAAGTAAGTAGCGTTTACTGTGCTTGATCATGCGAGACACAAAACCTTGTGTACCCGAGTTCGTTCTGTCAAAACCACGGTTAAAGCCAAGGAAGAAACGACCAAATAAAGATTTATCGTTATGTACATGACTTGGTTTTAGCATTGTCGCACACAAAGCGGGCGTTAAAATCAATGCGACAAGCACTGATAAACTCATCGCAGTTACCAAGGTAATTGAGAACTGGCGATAAATAACCCCTGTTGAGCCTGGGAAGAACGCCATAGGCACGAATACTGCCGAAAGCACCATCGCAATACCAACAAGGGCACCTTTGATTTCATCCATTGATTTACGTGTTGCCTCAAGAGGAGATAAATTCTCTTCAGTCATTACACGTTCAACGTTTTCAACGACGACGATTGCGTCATCTACCAGTAGACCGATGGCAAGTACCATCGCAAACATGGTTAAGGTATTAATTGAGAAGCCAAACACTTGCAAGATAGCAAACGTCCCAAGCAATACAACAGGTACTGCAATAGTCGGAATAAGTGTTGCTCTGAAGTTCTGTAAGAATAAGTACATTACCAAGAACACCAGCACAACAGCTTCAATAAGAGTGCTGACAACTTTTTCAATTGAAAGTGATACGAATGGCGTCGTATCGTAAGGAACAACCGTTGTTAAACCTTCAGGGAAGAAAGGCTCAAGTTCAGCAAGCGCCGCTTTAACGCCATCTGCTGTATCAAGTGCATTAGCACCACTGGCAAGCTTAACACCTAAACCTGATGCCGGTTTGCCGTTAAAACGCGCAACAACACCGTAGTTTTCACCACCTAATTCAACATCAGCAACGTCACTTAAACGAACAACTGAACCATCAGCATTGGTTTTTACAAAAATATTTCTAAATTGCTCAGGCGTTTGTAAGCGGCTTTGTGCAGTCACCGTTGCATTTAATTGCTGGCCACTCACCGCTGGCAATGCACCTAGTTGACCTGCTGACACCTGCGCATTTTGAGCACTGATTGCAGCACTAATATCAGCAGGAGTTAATGAGTATTTAAGTAACTTAGCTGGGTCTAACCAAATACGCATTGCGTATTGAGAACCAAACAGCTGTACTTCACCGACACCGTTTACGCGCGAAATAATATCAAGCACGTTTGATGAAACATAATCACCAATATCGATGTTGTTCATGCTGCCGTCTTCAGATACAAAGCCAACAACCATTAAGAAGTTACGAGCAGATTTTGCAACCGAGACACCTTGACGTTGTACTTCTTCTGGTAATAACGGTGTTGCAAGCGACAATTTGTTTTGTACTTGAACCTGTGCGATATCAGGGTCTGTATCTGCACTAAAGGTTAAGGTTAATGTCGCAGAGCCGTTAGACTCTGAGGTTGACGACATGTAGAGCAAGCCATCTAGCCCTTTCATTTTTTGTTCAATAACCTGTGTAACCGTATCTTCTAGAGTACGGGCCGACGCACCAGGGTATGTGGCTTGAATACTAATTGCAGGTGGTGCAATTGATGGATACTGTGCAACCGGCAAACTTCTAATTGCTAAGATACCTGCCAGCATCACAACGATAGCAAGCACCCAAGCAAATATGGGCCGATCAATAAAAAATCGTGACATTAAGTTTCTCCGTTACTGGCTGTTAGCTGCTGATTCTGCAGGCATTGCATTGACTGGTGCACCTGGGCGGATTTTCTGTAAACCTTCAACAATTAACTTATCGCCGCTGTTTAGGCCATCTGTCACTAACCAGTTTGAACCAACAGTACGATCAGTTTTAAGCACGCGTGCTTCTACGGTATTGTCTTTGCTTACTACCATGGCAGTAGGCTCACCTTTGGTGTTTCTGCTTACGCCACGTTGCGGTGCTAAAATCGCATCACTTTTCACACCTTCAACAATCACTGCACGAACATACATACCTGGTAGTAGTAATTTTTCTGGGTTAGGAAATTCAGCACGTAAGGTTACTGAGCCTGTGCTTGGATCAACAGTCACTTCAGAGAATTGCAATGTACCTTTATGTTGATAAGTACTGCCGTCTTCCATCTTTAATTCAACTTTTGAATGCAAAGCAGCATCTTTATCAAGCTCACCCGCAGCAATGGCTTTTTTCAAACGTGTTAGTTCACTGCTTGACTGGGTTAAATCAACATAGATTGGGTCTAATTGAGTAATGGTTGCTAATGCAGTTGCTTGATTTGCACTCACAAGGGCACCGGCAGTGACATCTGATTTACCAATTTGGCCACTAATTGGCGCTAACACTTTACTGTAGTTTAAATTGATTTCAGCGGTTTTAAGCTGCGCTTGAGCTGTCAGTAAGTCAGCTTTTGCACCTTTGTATGCTGCATCAGCTTCATCGTAATCTTGTTGGCTTACTGCTTTGATGCTCAATAGCTCTTTATAGCGTTCTGCTTTTGCCTTGGCATTTGCAATACTTGCTTGAGCTTTAGTAATAGCGGCTTTACTAGTCGCTACTTCAGCTTCAAATGTAGATGGGTCAATCTGATATAAAGCTTGGCCTTTTTCAACCTCAGCACCTTCAACAAACATACGAGACTGAATAATACCGTTAACCTGCGGACGAATTTGCGCAATACGTGAAGCAGCCACACGACCTGGTAATTCTTTAGTTAGTGTAAGTGCTTTACTTTGCATCTCAATAACGCCAACAGGAACAGCTTGAGCTGCCTGCGTTTGCCCTTGAGCCGATTCTGATTGGCCGCAGCCTGATAATAAAACAGCACCAGCCAAAGCTGACAGTGCAAAAAATGGAATGCGAGAGCGCTGCATGTGTAGTTCCTTAGTTTAGAGTGAACGATCATTCTAAACCAAAAAAGGCACAGATCAACCATCTTTAAAGAACTTTACATTAAATAAAATGCTTGCTTTAACGCATGAATTTTGTGCAATAAATAAATTGCTAATTGAATTATTACGAACGTAACTGAGAAAGTTGTTTTAAAACTATTAGTTATGCGAATTGAAGTTATATCAATTCGCAGATTATTCGCCTAAACACATGCCCATTGCGCGGGCACTTGTTATTAAAGAATGTTCTAGAGGGATGACACGATATTCAGAAGTTGCTTCTTTTAAACTGATTGGTTTAATTTCACCGTCTTTACTGATAGGGATAAAACCAAACTGGCCTTTCTTTACTAGCTCAAATGCTTGCACCCCAAACTCTGCTGCAAGCACCCTATCAAACGCATTAGGTGTGCCACCACGTTGAATATGTCCTAATACGGTTACTCTTACATCAAGGTCAAGCGCTACACGTATTTGTGAAGCAAGCTGCTCAGCAATACCACCTAGTACAGGGTTTTCGTAACCGAGTTCATTTGATTGTTTACTAACAACACCACCAGCAACAGGTTTAGCTCCTTCTGAAATGACAATATTGGCAAATCCGTGGCCTTTATCAAAACGTGATGTTAGTTTGGCTTTAATCGCTTCAATATCGTAAGGAATTTCTGGAATAAGCGCGACTTCTGCGCCAGCTGCAATAGCAGAGTGCAAACAAATCCAACCGGCATCGCGTCCCATTACCTCAGTCACAATCACTCGGTTATGACTTTGCGCTGTTGGTATTAATCGATCAATTGCTTCGGTGGCGGTGTCGACAGCAGTCTGAAAACCAATTGTGTAATCAGTGCCATATAAATCATTATCAATGGTTTTTGGTACGCCTACGATATTTAAGCCATGCTCAAATAAATGCTGAGATACCCTATGCGAACCATCACCACCAATATTTATAACGGCATCAAACCCAAGTTGCTTAATAATACTGATTAACTCATCAGAGCGGTCAATAAACACTTGTTCGCCTGCTATTTCAGCAGGAAAAGCGGTTGGATTCCCTTTATTAACAGTTTCGAGAATTGTTCCACCACGAACATGAATACCCGCCACCACTTCACTAGTTAAGTGTATAATATCATTTGGTTTTTCAAGCACACCAAAGTAAGCTCTTCGGCTACCATACACCTGCCAATTGCCATCATGCTCGGCTGCTTTAACCACCGCTCTGATCACCCCATTAAGCCCAGGGCAATCACCCCCACTTGTTAATAGCAGTAATTTTTTCATTGTGTTATCAACTTCGTTCACTGATTAATTACAGATTAGCTTATATGTTGAACTTTCGCGTATGACTTACATCAACTAAAGTTCGGTTTCTTATGAGTAGAAAAAAGCGCAACAAAAAGCACTAGTAATAGATACTTAGGCAGACTAGTCAGTAAAGTGGTGTTATCAATATTTGCAGAAAAGCTGTTAACAGCAAAATATAAATGCAGCGCTAAAAATGGTGTCAGCAATATAAAGTATGAATACGCTTTATCTTTAAGGTAAAGAGACTTACTAATGAGTAAAAATACTAAAAGTAACGCTAACAAAGGAAGGCCTAAAGTAACGATATCAACCATTGATAAAGCAAAGTTAGGTGACAAGTCATAAAGGGCTGAAAGTACTTCGGTTGGAATCGCAATAGCTGAACCATAACCTATGACTGGTATAGATAAATAGGCAAATAAACAGCCAAAAATAAATAAAAGTAGTACGTTATATTTCATAACCCCATTCCATGGTTTGTTCATTATTAGCCTTACGCTAACTAATAATGAACAAATAATCCACTACTTTTTCAGTACCTTACATCGTTAAAATGTCTTAACTTTAAAGGCTAGGTTTTCTACCGCACAGCCTGTACTACTGGTGTTTACACGGTAATAATGAGTATTGTCAGTGGCATTTAAATCCAATAAAAACTCATCATGCTGAGCGACTGCTTGTTGCTCTTGTGTTAAGCACATAGCTTGTACAAGCGAACGTAATTTAGCATCTGAAAATATAGTGCCAAAACGCTGCACCGGCAGTGGCGGAATTTTAATACTAGGGAGTGCATTATCAACAGTTCGTTTAGCTAGAGTAAAACCATCCTTTGTTACATCAATAACTGCACCAGCAGGCCAATAACTGATTGCTCCGTTATTTTTAGCGTTAGATTTAACATGCACGACACCGCTTTTACCAATCACCGTCATTAGTGCGGTTTCACCAGCTCGAATTGATACAAGGGCGGTGGTCTCATCAATGCCAAAACCATGCTGTTGCCCGGTATCTGCCAGTAATCTTGCCAAACGCATTGTTCTGTTGCGCTCGCTAAAGTGTGTATCAAGAACACCATAAGTAAAGCTGCCAAGCCCACCTTGTTTTTCATAGGTAAGACTATCAGCCGAAAGCTTATCACCGCATTCATTTTCACAGCGCTCACTTGGCGGTGATACTGCAAACGAGCCTTCTCTCATTGCCGCTAAACTTGTACCATTTGAAATCATCGGCACTGTGCCATAGGCATTTTTACCACCACTTTGCACCGCTGTACCTGCGCTTGTGCCAACAAGTAATGGTCTTTGTAAAATTGCCTGAGTCCAAGGATATTGCTTACCGTTATCATCAAACAGTACTTTTCTGGTTAAACTCTGATCGCCACCGTTAAACATAATACCCGTCGCGTTTTTAATCAGCTTAACTAAATGATCGACCCCTTTATCACAAAGCGCTTTTTCGGCCTTGATTCGATCAGGGTAAATAGTCTCACGATTAAAAACGCCCATAGACTCTGTACGTAAAGATTCCAAACTCTCACATTGCTTACTAGTAATCGCAATTGCTAAGGCGGGTGTTAGAGGTAACCAGCTTGATTCAACACCAGTAAAGTTTAATAACCCTTCATAAAAGTCAGCTGATTCATATGGATCTCTGCTTGATGCAGTAACCGCTAAAATTGTTGGTGATTCGGTGGTTGTTTTTAATGAAGCAGCAACAAAGTCTAAAACATCATTGGCTGCACGTTCGTTATTATCGCTTGTACTTACCAACTCTTTTTGGCGGGTCGAATCTGTATTTGATACAGCCACTTCAAGTGAGTCTATGACAAAGTTGTATTCTGAATCAGTAAGCTCGTTTAGTAACTTGTTATCTAAATCGCGCCAAGCCCATAAAATATCACTTTTGGTGATCACACCTGACTTTTGACGTGCAATCTGTGCTAATACCTTAAGCGTTTGCTGACGATTTTTTTTGTTCTTGGTTGGCCAATTTGTCTTTATTGCAGATAAAGCATCATTATTTAATCGATATTGATTAGTCTGTTTACCACTAATCTGTTTATTCGAAAGACAATTTTTAGGGCTCATACTTGAGCAGGTGGTCAAAGATCCGCCAATTAAAACCATCGTTTGCTGTTGATCATTTGCATAGACTTTGCTGCCAAATGATGCGAAAAACAAACTAAATACCAAAGAAAAAGCTGAAGTTTGATATTTAGTCTTTTGCTCCTTAAGGATGTTCATATTGTTACACTCTTGTAAAAAAATATTAGAAAATTGCTTGCGCAGCTTTTTGTTGCTTGCTATAAAAAAAAGGAACATTTAAAAACGCGAGTAAGCTAGCACTGTATCGCTAGCTTTGTCAAAAGACCTTACGGATTGGAATTATGTTGAAAAACGCATTATCGCTTTGCACATATTTCTACTCTCCACACTACCTTTCGGAGTGGTTTGACGAGTAGCCACACCTCACTTCCTGTGAGGGGCTAGTTGTGTCTATAACCCACTGCCCTGTCTAAAAAATTATAACAATTATTCAAAACGTCACGGTTTTGCCGTGTGTTTTTTAAGGCAAAGGTAAATCAATATGTTTCGTCAGTTATCAATTGCTGTAGCAATCAGTGCTGTGCTGTGCCCAGTACACGCTGTGTATGCTCAAAACGACCAACAATCAGAAAAAATTGAACGAGTAGAAGTAACAGGATCACGAATTAAAGGGGTTGATTTAGAAGGAACCATCCCGCTTACCGTGCTTGACCAAGATGCAATCAAGCGCTCAGGAGCGAACACTATTCATGAATTATTGAAAGATTTATCGGTTTTTAAAGGCGGTTCCGGTACCTTTTCAACATCTGAAAGTGGTGGTACATCAACCTCAACGCCAGCGGGTCAATCCGCTGCAAGCTTAAGAGGTATGGGTCCCTCAGCCACATTAACACTCATTAATGGCCGCCGTGTTGCACCAAGCTCGTTTGCAGCAGGCACTGAAAACTTTGTTGATGTAAATTCAATTCCGCTTGCTGCAATCGAGCGCATTGATATTTTAGCCACTGGCGCATCAGCAATTTATGGAGCTGATGCGGTAGCCGGTGTTATTAACTATATTCTCAAAGATGACTATCAAGGAGCTGAAGTAAACACTTCTTACACCAATAGCTTTGACAGTCATGACGAAGCTAAGAAGCAACTTAACTTAGTCTACGGAACCAATATCGGTGAAAGTAACTTAACGGTATTTGCTGATATTTACGACCGCAATGCCTTTAAAGCGACCGACAGAAGTTATACCGCAACGCCTAATCTAGTAAATGGTTACTCATATTTACCGAAACTTGAGAACTCACCAAACATTTATTACTTCAGCAGCCGAGATGGCAATGAACTACCAGCCCCAAACTGTAAAACAGAGCTTGTCACGACTGAGTATGGTGAGCAAATTTGTGCTTACTATGCAAACCAAGATGATTACCTAGAAACCCCATTTGAAAGCCTATCAACTGGCTTTATGTTCAACAGCACCTTAGGTGATTTAGATTGGCATACCGATTTCTTCTATAGCCAAACTAAATCAAAAGCCTATTCATCACCTGCACCAATCAATCAAATAAACGACGATGATGGTCCGTTTATCATAGAAGATGCGCTATTCATTTATGATAACGCTGATGGCAGTAACGACTTAATGGACCAGCTTTATATTGATCCATTTACCACTCAAGCGGGTCGAGAAGTGTATGGCTTTGCATTTGATGCACGCTTTAATTCACCACGAACTGTTGAAGTTGAAACTAAAAACTTTCGTTTAGTAAGTAGCCTAGCCGGTTACATTGGGGACTGGAGTTGGGAGTCAGGTGTAACATTTTCTCGTTCTAAGTCAGAGCAAGAAGCGATTGATGGTATTTACAACCGCTACCAATTTCATGCTGCAATCACTGGTGAATTATGCTCTGACGGTGCATTAGCTACATTTGATGGAACTCAGCTCAATTGTGCGCAAGGTCAGTTAATGCCGTTCTACAACCCATTTTTACAAGGTGATGAAAATAACGATGCGGTGCTTGAGCTTGCAAAAGCAAACCCAAGTAGAAGTGGTGAAAGTACAGTCTACGGATGGGATTTAAACTTTAATGGCGATTTATTTACATTTAATGAGTTACCCATATATGCTGCATTTGGTATTGAAGCTCGCCGAGAAGAGTTAAAAGATATTCCGTCATTAGACTCACAAGCGCGTGCTGAAAATGGTTATTTAGTTGATGTTTTTGGTTTTGGCTCGAGCTTATCAGAAGCAGACCGTACGCAGTACGCTGCATTTGTAGAGTTGAATATGCCAGTTACTGAGCAGCTAGAACTGCAAGTTGCTGGTCGTTACGATCATTACGATGACTTTGGTGGAACGTTTAACCCTAAAGTGGGTTTAAGCTACCGCCCTTCAGATTCTCTAATTATTAGGAGCTCTTGGTCAACGTCGTTTAGAGCACCTTCATTAACTCAAGCTGGCGTAAAATTACGGACCACACAATCAAGCTTTGATTGCGGCGCAAATCAGGCTGTTGCAGATTTATACTGTATGGGTGATGGTACTGAAGTCAGTGTTAACAGCCTAGAACTTGGTAATCAAGCACTCAAAGCCGAGGAGTCTGAAGCGCTCAGCATTGGCTTTGCATGGAGTCCATCTGTAAATACCAATCTAACCGTCGATTATTGGCATTTTGATCATGAACAAGTCATCGATACCAATATGACTGCCGTGCTTGATAGAGCAATTACGGACGCGTCTCTTCGTCACTGTGGCTTAGTACCACAAGGACAACAAGGTATTTCGTACGAGCAGCAGCTGTGTGAAATAACCGATAATGAAGGCCTTAATATCGAAAGTGATGGCGCTAATCTTTCAGAGATCCTAGCAAACTATATAAGTGAGTTTAACCCGCGAGAAGATGAGCTATTCCTGCCACTATTTAGAGATCATGTTATTCCTCTTGAAAATACCGGCACGCAAACCTTAGCGGGTATCGACTTTAAATTTGATCATCGTTTTCGCTTAGCTGAAGGTGATTTAACGTTTGCCCTTGATGGTACACACTATTTAGAGTTTGAGAGAAATAAACCCGGTTCAGATGCAATCGAACAGCTAATCGGCACTTATCGCTACCCTGAAAATGTTGGCAGATTCTCTATCGATTGGGATGCCGAGAGTTATTACATAAATCTAGGTGCCAATTATACCAGTAGCTATGAGGATGATATTGAAGGGCTTCGTGGCCGTGAAATAGACGAGCTAGAAGAACTTGGCGAGCTTAATGATGAGTTAAAGCGTGATGTTGATGACTGGCTAGTATGGGATTTATCAGCCGGATATTTTATCAATGATGCATTATCAATCCGTGCTCGTATCGATAATATCTTTAATAAAGAACCGCCTAAACTATATGGTTCAAGTCGAGGTTTTGATTCTATAAACCATAATGCTTATGGCAGTCGCTATACGTTAAGTTTGAGCTATCGCTTTTAGCAAGGTATGGGCGGCTTAATAGTCGCCCACACTTTTGAGCTTACGTTATCTTAAACTGACGACTCTCAGTATTAATCTTTCTTAGCAAGGGCTACAATACCTTGCTTATCTTATAAACGTCGAATGACATTTAAGTGACTTTATGAAAAACAAACAGTTTGCGATGCCAGATGCGAGCATCATTTTGTTGTGCGTCGCAGTTATCGCCTATTTTGCCAGCCTATTTATAACCCCCGGTGTATTTAATGCCGAAAAAGATAGCCATAGTGTTGAATTATCACAATATCAAACAGCCTCAGATCATACCCCGCCAGCATTATTTGCAGAAGGTGGTGAAATTGGCCTCGCTAATGTCTTATTTGAAGGATTAGTGTCAGGTGATAAGTATGGCGCAGCGATTGGTGTGATGGCGTTTATTTTAATCACTGGCGGTGCGTTTGGGATTATCTTAAAAACCGGTGCGGTAAATAACGGCATCATGGCACTGATCAATAAAACACAACATATTGAGTGGGTATTCATTCCTCTCTTGTTCGTGCTTTTCTCTTTAGGTGGTGCGGTTTTCGGCATGGGTGAGGAAGCCATTGCCTTTTGTATTGTGTTATTCCCGATTATGAAACAACTTGGCTATGACGCAAAAGTAACGGTATTAACAACCTATGTTGCTACACAAATTGGCTTTGCCACCTCATGGATGAACCCGTTTAGCATTGCCATAGCTCAGTCTATAGCTGAAATTCCCGTTTTTTCTGGCGCAGGGTTCAGAATCGTTGCTTGGCTTGTTTTTACTTCATTTGGCCTTGTATTCACTATTCGCTATGCCAACTCTATCAGAGCCACTAAACAACAATCTAACCAACACCAAGACAGTGCAATAAATTTAGATAACGCAGATAAACTAATCTTACTTACTTTTATTGCTGGCATTGTTTGGGTTATTTGGGGCGTGATGGCTAGGCAGTATTATATTCCTGAATTAGCAGCGCAATTCTTTTGCCTAGGGATTGCTTGTGCTGTAATCGCCAGCCTATTTAAAAAACAAACTGCCAATGAAAGCGCAAACGCATTTAAAGAAGGTGCTCAAGAGCTCCTACCTGCAGCGCTTTTAGTTGCTCTGGCAAAAGGCGTTATTTTAATACTTGGCGGTAGTGACTTAACCTCGCCTTCAACTCTAAATACCTTGCTGTACTACAGTGCCACCAGCATTTCAGTTGTACCCGACTATATTGCGGCTTGGGGCATGCTATTATTTCAAAGTGTATTTAACTTCTTTGTTTCGTCAGGCTCTGGACAAGCAGCCATAACGATGCCGCTAATGTCACCGCTCGGTGATTTGTTAAATATCTCACGTCAAATTGTGGTGTTAGCATTTCAGTTGGGTGATGGTTTAACCAATATTTTTATTCCGACTTCTGCTAGTCTCATTGGCTGTTTAGGTATTGTTAAATTAGATTGGAGTGAATGGGCACGTTTTATTTGGCGCTTCACTTTAGCTTTGTTTGGCCTTGCTAGCTGCTTTATTTTTCTCGCACACTTTATTAACTATCAGTAAAAGATTTAATTATGTTAACACTTATAAAAGGCGCAGACGTTTTCGCCCCCTCACCTTTAGGCACTCAAGATGTACTTATTGCTGGCGGAAAAATAGTTGATATACAGCCTGAAATCACCATCGATACTTATCAGAGGATTACCACAGTCGATGGCACTCATTGTATTTTAGCCCCAGGGTTTGTAGATTCACTCGTTCATATAACTGGCGGAGGCGGCGAAGCTGGCTTTGCAAGCAGAACACCAGAAATGAACCTGACTGATGCAACATTGCATGGCACAACAACCGTTATTGCAGCCCTTGGCACTGACTCAAGTAGCCGAACGCATAGTAACCTGATTGCTAAAGCAAAAGAGCTGAAAGAGCTTGGGCTCAACGTGTTTTGTCATTCGGGCTCATATCATTTACCTGCGAAAACACTGACTGGCTCAGTCACCAGCGATTTAATGTACATTGATGAGTTTATTGGTGTGGGTGAAGTTGCTATATCTGATCATCGTAGTAGCCAACCCACGGTACAACAGCTGGCAGAGCTTGCCGCTGAGGCAAAAGTGGCAGGCATGTTAAGTGGTAAAAAAGGCACAGTCAGCATTCATGTTGGCCCTGTTGATACACATTTATCGTTATTACATGAGGTTGATAAGCTAACCGATATTTCACTGGCACAATTTTACCCAACTCACATGAATCGAAATATCGACTTACTTAATGCTGGGGTAGAGTTTTGTAAAGCCGGTGGCACTATCGATTTTACAACAAGTACAACCGAGTATGACCTTGCTCATGGTGAATACTCTGCCGCACACGCACTCGCTTATTGCCTAGAAAATAAGGTCGACCCAACAAAGCTCACTATGAGCTCTGATGGCCATGCAAGTCTCCCTATTTTTGACAAAAGCTATAATCTGCTTGGCCTTGAAGTCGGTAAAGAGTCTACATTGCATGGTTCGTTTGTGGAAGCAGTGCAAAAATATAATGTTTCGATTGAACACGCTTTAATGGCGATTACATCAAACCCTGCACAGATACTGGGTATCAATAAAGGTGTCATTAAACAAAATGCAGATGCCGATCTTGTGCTACTTAATAAAACAACGCTTGCGCCAACAGAATGCTGGTCAAAGGGTGTTCATATGGTAAGCAAAGGTAACGCCCTTGTGAAAGGCGCCTTTGAGTAAGGCCGCATCGGCGGCCTAAACAGTATCCGAAATGCGAGTAACGAGTAGTTGCTCGACTTTCACTCCTTCAACATCGACAACTTCAAACTTATAGCCACCAAAATTGATAAACTCAGCGCGTTTAGGCAGGCGTTTCATGGTGTAGATCAAAAACCCTGCGACTGTTTCGTAATGAGATTGCTCAGGAAACTCTTCAATTTCAAGTACCTTAGCAAGCTCAACCACAGGTGTTAAACCATCGACCAGCCAAGATGAATTATCACGTTGAATAATTAACTCTTCGCCTTGATGGCTAATTAAATCCCCCATAAAGCCTTTCATTAAATCTTTGACAGTGACAATACCTACCATGAGTGCATACTCGTTAACCACAACGGCAAATGGTTCAGCCGCTTTTTTGAATGTGTTTAAAGCTTCAGACAAACTCAATGTTTCTGGAAGATAAAAAATATCTTGGCTTATCAATTCATTATCAATTTCGGCGCTTTGCCCTTTAAGTACTTTGCGCAAAATATCTTTTGATTCAACTGAACCTATTAATTTATCTAAATTACCATCACAGACTAAAAAGTGGTTATGTGGGTGTTCGATAATTTTGGTCGCCACTTCTTGAGCATCTGCTTTAACATCAAAATAGACAATTTGATCACGTGGGGTCATTACACTCGATAAAAAACGCGCTTCTAAATCGAATACATTGCCAATTAACTCATATTCTTGTTGCTGTAAGCTACCGTACTCTGCCCCTGCATCCATCATCGCCACAATGTCTTCTGTCGTAACAATGTCTTCTCGTTCAGCGGGTACTTTAAACGCGCGCAAAATCAGGTTGGTAATTCCATTAAAGAAAACGACAAAGGGTGTTAGCGCAAAAGTTACCCAGCGCATTATAGAAACCACATTAACTGCAACGGCTTCCGGCATAATCATCGCTAACCGTTTAGGTAATAAGTCAGCAAATAGAATAAACAAAGAGGTAATACTCAAAAACGAAATCAAAAAGCTGATTTGGCTTAGTAAAGGTCCTTGGTAAATCATACCTAAGATTTGTTCGATATAAGGCGATAATGCTTGCTCACCAACAATACCACCCAAAATGGCAATTGCATTCAGGGCAATTTGTATCATGGCAAAGAAAGCACCAGGTTGCTCTTGCAACGCCAGCACCGCTTGGGCTTTAGAACTCCCCTCGTCCACCATTACTCGTAATTTAATCTTGCGTGATGCTGCTATTGCAATTTCGCTCATAGCAAACAACGCACTGATCAGAATTAAAATAATAATAATGAGTAAGTCACTCATTGTAACTCCTAACATTTAAACGCATTCAGAGTGTTGAATGCAAACAACTTTTTGCTCGTTTTGCTAGCTAGAGTTTGGCGAGAATGGACAAAAAGCAGCTGATTATAGCCGCTTTATTACAATCAACAAGTGCTATTTTTAATCGTAATCAGCAAAGGCTTTACTTAACTTCTCAAGCCATGCAGTGTTCATATTTTTATTACAAGCAAAATATAAGTCAGGATTAACAACAGGAATACTAAACACTGGTTTTAGTGAGTTGAGTGTAGAGTCTTTTTGTAATTCAAAATCAAATTGTTGATCACTTAAAACGACTAAATCTATGCTCGTTCGACGACTTTTTAACACATCATAAATATTGTCAAAACTATCAAGTAATATCAGCTGATTTGTTTCATCAAAGCCATGTTCTTTTAAGAAAATATGAGAGTAATTATCTTTTAGCACCGCAATACGGTATTGCTTAGCTTGTTGTAAATTACTAATTGAAATTTGCTGAAAATTAAACGAATAAAATGAAGCAGAGAAACGTCCAAGTTTTGACAACCAGATAAAATCACGCTCCCTAGCAGGTAATCTAGCTATTGAGAATATACATGTATTTTCATCTCTAAGAGCCGCATTGTAAGAAACAGACCAAGGGTTCACAGAAATTTCATAGTTGATGTTACTTTGCTTGAGCGATGTTAGTACTTTATCAACTACAGTCCCCACTAACTCACCATTCTCATCTTGATACTGTAACTGCGGTAAATTTTCAGTGACCACTGTAATTGCAGAGAATACAGGTAGAGACACTAGTAAATAAAGTAAGATAAAGAGCTTATGCATAGTCGCTATACCGGAAATTATAATTATTTTTTATACAAATATAGCGCGAGGTGATGAAATTTGAAATGTAAAACAGAAATAAACAATTAGCGGAAACTAAGTTTCCGCTAATATTGCAAAATGAATTACTTATTCATTGCACCAATCAAAAATGCAGAGATTTTAGCACCTTCTCTGAGTGTCGTTTCAGAACTTGTTTGGCCGATTAGTGAGCTGTCGGTGAATGGCGCGATTTCCATCATATCAGCACCTGTAATTGGGAACTCGTCAGCCAATGCAACAAGAATGTCTAATGCATGCTGAGGTGTTAAGCCACCGGCTTCTGGTGTTCCTGTCGCTGAAGCAAAGCTTTCATCAAGCGCATCAATATCAAAGCTCACATAAAGCTCATCAACATTATCTGCTTTGAGCTGTGCAATCACTTCATCAGCAACTGCTTTAGAGCCACGTTCGATAATTTCGTGGGCCCAATGTTGTTTAACACCAAACGTGTCTTCCCAATGTTGCTTAGGCTTACCACTAGAGCGGATACCAAATTGAATTAGGTTACGTGGCGCTGGTAAGTACTCAAGAATATGTGTACACCAAGAACCAAAGCATAAATCAATACCAAGACGCTCTACTAATAAATCTGTATGAGCATCAAAGTGAATGATTGCAGTGCGTTTGCCAGCATCACGTTTTGCTTTTAAGTAAGCTTTAGCTAGCGGGTAGCTAATTGAGTGGTCGCCACCGATACCAAAAATACCCTTATCAGGGTAGTTCGCATAAAAGCCGTCACAGACATCTTCTGTGATAGACAAAGGTGATACATGGTATTCACTGTTTTCATCAGCATATAACGCTTTTTGGCAGTTTGTGATGGTCGCATCGTTTAGGTATTTATCATGCAGTAAATGTGGGATCACACGCACATCACCTAAATCAAAAGCGCGTGCTTGCGGTTGTTGATCAATCAAGGTAGAACGTAAAAAAAGAGGTCCCCAGTTAGCACCACGTAATATACCACCGCCGCAGTCAGAGCTAATACCTAAAATAACGGCTTTGTGCTCAGACTCTGCCAATGTTTCAAGTGACTCTTTCCAAAGCACATCAACATTGTCTGTTTGACCGTATAATTTAGTACGCAGCGCATCTTTACGCTCTTTTGCTGTATTTACTGTAAATACACCATCGCCAGGAGGACAAAGACACTGACTTAGTTTTTCGTGGAATGCTTTTTGTGTGTTACTCATCTCTACTCCGCTGATCATTGTCTGCATATTCATGCGTAAACAAAAAACTTACGCAATCAGTTTTGTGTATAGTTAAGATTTTTAAGACTCAAGAATCACTTGCTCAACCGAATCTATAACTCACTGATATTGAAAGGTTATATTTTTAATGCAGATGAATTTAAACTGCTCTAGTCAAATAAGAGCGCTGTATTTTGGCAGGTATAACATGCGCGAAAAGAAAGTCAAATTTTGCGGCAACCTAGGCGATTGCCGCTATAGATTTATATTCAAACGAAGTGAATACTCATTATTCGTAGCCTCTTGGTTTCTTGGTTTTGATAACAGCAATGTATGCATGCCAACTGGCGTAGCTTAATAAAGGCATAATCACAATAAACCCAGCAGTGCCTGTAATAAAACCAACAAACACTAAACAGAGTATTATCCCAGCCCAAACAACCATGGCAGCAAAATTGGTTTTAACCGCATTCATTGAAGAAATTACCGCAGTCATAATATCAACTCTGCGTTCCATCATAATTTGCGGGGTAAACGCTGAGATAGCAAATACAGTGACCAGTAAGATACCACCGACAATACTACCGAGCGTTAAAAACGCAGATAACTGCTCAAAACTCGGGTTAACAACATTCGGATATAGGGCGTGGATGAGCGCAGCTAAACGCATCCAAACAATCATAATCACCATTAATAACACAGCAAAGCCCCATTCACCTGCTGGGTTTCTAAACATCGATTTCAGGCTATGCATTAGAGTAGGTTTATGGCCTTTTTCAAGCTCCCACGCTACATCATAAAGGCCAGCAGCAAAGGCAGGGCCTATTAATGCAAAGCCAACCACAGCAGGCAAAATAACTAAGTGCGTATCAAACTGATATACAAAATACATAATTGTCGCTGGTATCAAGGTAAATACTAATCCGTAGACAAGACTCAGTATTGGCGCATTAGCGATGTCCTTAAATGCAAGTGCTAACCAATGAAACGGTGCAGATGCAGATATTTGAGAGCTCTCTAAACAACGAGCAAATTCGTGGTTTTTGTTCATAGAAGATGATGCTGGCATAATGTATCCTCATTAAAGGTGACATCTTTAGGTTTAGGTTAACTGTGCAATTCTTGCAACATTGTTAAGTTAATCGGACATCTGTCCTGTACTTTAAACACATATGATTAAAGTATTACGCTTTAGACAAAAATAAGGTTTAATAATGGAAAAGGTATTTCACTTAGGGATCACACGTGACGACTTAAAAGGGGCAACTCTTGCTATCGTACCTGGCGATCCTGACCGCTCAGCACGCATTTCTACGCTTCTTGATAACCCTGAATGCTTAGCGAAGACTCGTGAATTTCATGTTTACCGTGGTGAGCTAAACGGCCACAGTGTTGTCGTTTGTTCAACCGGTATTGGCGGCCCATCTACTTCAATTGCTGTTGAAGAGCTTGCCCAACTTGGTATTGATACCTTTTTGCGAATTGGCACGACCGGTGCTATTCAGCCGCACATCAATGAAGGCGACATTTTAATTAGCCAAGCATCTGTTCGATTAGATGGCGCAAGCCAGCATTTTGCACCACTAAGCTACCCTGCTGTGTCTGACTTTTTTGCTACACAAGCAATGGTCAATGCATGTGATAAATTAGGAATTAATTTCCACATTGGTATTACTGCATCAAGTGACACATTCTACCCAGGTCAAGAGCGTTACGATACTTATTCAGGTTATGTTCCGCGCTCATTCCAAGGCAGCTGTGAAGAGTGGCAAAAACTAGGTGTGATGAACTACGAGATGGAATCAGCAACACTATTTACTATGTGTGCTGCCCTTGGCTTACGCGCAGCATGTGTTGCAGGTGTTTTAGTAAATCGTACTAAACAAGAGATTCCGAATGTTGACCACGGCGAGATTGAGAAAAAATCAGTCGCCGTCGTCATTGAAGCTGCAAAACTATTGCTTAATTAAGCGTTACTTAATTTCGCAATATAGTGCTCAAATGCTGGTGGGTTTGCAAAGCTTGCCAGCACAGATTTAGCCACCTCATATTGATTTTCTGCCCCTTGTGTTTCTAACAAGGTTATCGACTTAACTGTTTTATCATCAAAGCTTAAACCCGCAAGATAAAACTGACTCAATGCACTTTGTAATGGCGAAAGGCTTGGACTATAGGCAGCATTTTCGGCATAGCTTCCGTAAAAATCCCCTTCGGTAAATGTACTTAATTTAACAGCACTAAAATTACCTGTGTATGGCACATATGCATTGAGTGCTAATTGAATAAGTTTTGCGTCATCAATGGTAAGGTCGGCAAATTGTTTATCACTTTGCTTATGCGAAAATAAACACGCATCATTACCTAAATCTTTCGGGCCAAATGAATAAGGTAATAACTCATGAAGGTTAAAGTCACGCTCTGGTAATAAAATCTCAAGTGAGTCTGCAGTACTCAATTCATTCATAAATTGACGGCAATAGCCACAAGGAGCGTCACTGATTGCAATTCTTTGTACTGCTTGCGCGCCATTAAGCCAAGCATTATTAATCGCTGATTGCTCAGCATGAACGACTAAACTCAAGGCTTGATGAGAAAACTCAACATTAGCGCCAAAATAGAAATTTGTTTCGCCTTGCTCATTTAACCCAACTGCAATAGCGCCCACGTAGAATTTAGAAATAGGCGCCACAGAAAATAAACTTGCGACGGGTACACAAGCTTTTAGTAACTCAAGTTGGCTAACTTGAAACTGCTGACAAAGAGAAGAAATATCTGTTTGAGATAAGATGCCACGTTGCTGTTTTAGCTGGGCAAAAAGAGAATTTTTTTGTTGATCATTGAAGCTAAACGGCTCTGAATTTTGAGCTAGTTTGCTTGCATCTATCCTAGTTGCTGTCATAACAAATTATAATTATTAATTGGCTAAACAGTTTAAAAGGTTACGTAATGAATTGCTAGGTTTTGGCGTTAAACATCAAGGTAAATCGCACAATAAAAGCTAAAAATTAGCGGTATTTGTAAGCCCAGATATACACAACAAAATAGCGATGACTAGCTCGACCAATTATTGACGAACCAGCCAATTTTTTGCTTTGTTAAAACATTCAAAGTTTTCAGCTTGTAAGTTATAGCGCTTTGCTTTTTGCATAAATAAGTCGTGCATAAAACCATCAAAACTTACGACAATTGCTACAACAGCTTCTTTCAAAGAGTTTGCCACTGCCGGCATAATTGTGAATAAATCAGCAGGTGCGAAATTGTGCGTCAACTCAGACACGTCAACGAGTATTTTATCTGACCCATATAATACTGAGTATTGTTGGGCGATTTGGTAAAAGTTAATCACATCCTGTGCGCTTGCCGTCCCTCTTAACGTCATCATAACTAACGACGTAGATGCATCATAGGTAATGCAAGTAGACACGTTTGACATAAAAATACTCTTAAACTGCGTGAGTGGTTAGGGGTTAACTCTAGTTCTCAGAGTTGAAAGCCAGCATATTTTATTTATAACCCTAACCTAGTCAATAGCTAGCAATTAAATAGGTATGACCAGCATTAAATATAAGAATTTATAACTAGAAAAATACATTTTTGGTGTTACCTTAAATTAACCTTTAATGCTTTTTTTAAACATGCACGAGAATTCTGCCTTTAATTTAAGCCTTTTCAGATGCCCTTAAAATGAGTGAAAACTTACAATGAACATCATCTTAAAGCAGTAGAGTAAACACGTATTGTCAGATGATACATGTTTGCTTGGATAGGAATAAATCATGAAATTCATGGTTCCAATTATCGCAGGCATGTTTTTGTCAGTTCCTTTGCAAGCAACCGCAATTACAGCAACAGAATTTGAAAAACTACGCAACCAAGTCAGAAACACTTACGCAAACTCAAGACAGCTAGGTTTAGAAGAAGTAAATAAAATACTAGCCAATTCTGAGTTAAATCTTGAACAGAAGATCATTATGACTAACTATAAAGCGTGGGTTTTATCTGGTAATAATAAACTAGATGAAGCGATGATTACGCTCGTAGAGTTCGAGAGTATGGTTGCCAAATCGAAAGATAAGAGCCTGATGTATGGCTACTATAATATTTCGGGAAATATCTATTCCCATTTAGGGTTATATCAAGAAGCACTTAATCATTACAAACAAGCGCTCCCTTTTGCAAAGATGAGGAATAATAACCTTGTAATGCAAACTGAAAACAACATCGCTGTTATCTACTTAAAATTACACCTATATAACAATGCAGCAGAAATATTTAAAAAATTTAGAGAGTACAGCAAAACAAATAACCATACCTTTAATGAGTCATTTACGAGTAATCTTCTTGCTAAGGCTTTGCTTGGTTTAAAAAAATATGACCAAGCATTAGAACTACTTAGTAACATATATAACTTTCAGAAAAGCAACGACTTTCTTTCACACCAAATAGTTAATCTAACCACTCAGGGAAAAATTTATAACTCTCAAGCACAATATAAAAAAGCAGAAATAATATTGAAAAAAGCACTCAATTTACTAAATGAGAATAACCTTCAAAGCGATAAGCTTGCTGTAGTATTAGAACTTGCTAAAACATACAAAGCCCAAAATAAACCTGCATTGGCTCTAGCACAAATTCAGTCAATTGATTTAAAAAATAAAAAAATCTCTGACTATCAATTATTGCTAGCTACACAAGAGCTATCAGCCTCTTTGCATTTACAACAAAAAAACTACCATGCAGCAATTGATGCATACAAACAGCTCTATGAAACTCAAGAAAAAATTCTAAGAAGACAAACCAGTACTAATCTTGCCAAAGCGTTAGCAGAATTAGATATAACGACTAAAGAAGCAGAAATAGAACTTTTAACTAAATCAAATCAAGTTCAGGCTTCAAAAAATAAAGCAAATAAAGTGATCTTTATGGCGATTGCTATTGCCTTATGCTCAATTTTAATCGTATTAACGTTGATGACAGTGAGGACGAAGCAACAAAAGAATGCCCTGTCTAAAACATTAACAAAACTTCATAACACACAAGCACAACTTATTGAAATCGAAAAAATAGCATCGTTAACCGCATTAGTATCTGGTATGGCGCATCAATTAAATACGCCCATTGGCACCATTGTAACCGCTAGCTCTTTAATTGATGATCAACTTACACTTATTTGCCAAAAGTTTAAATCTCAAGAGCTATCTAGCAAGCACCTTCATAGCTTTTTAAACGATACAAACGATGCAAAAGATTTAATACAGGCTAGCATCGCTCGACTTGCCAGCATTGTCGAAGAATTTAAGGCACTCAATGTGTCTATTGATTTAGATAAACCGCTAGTCCAGTTTAACCTAAAAGAAGAAATATCACGCAGAGTTCTGCCTTTCTCAAGTTATTTAGGAAAGTGTATTAAATTCGATATTCAGGGTGATAATGTTGTAATAACTTCTTACCCTGCAATTATTGGTGACATATTAAAAACCTTAATCATTAATTCCTGCGAACATGGTTTTGCAATAAAGCTACACGGTTTAATTGAGATCGAGATTAAAGCTTTTCCTAAGCATGTCGAAATTATTTATCAAGACAACGGGGTCGGTATTAAGGAAACTATCTTGCATGATATCTTTACTCCTTTCTATACCACTAATATGGGCGATAAACACCTAGGACTTGGGTTAAATGTTGTTTTTAATGCAGTTAAATTTAATTTGAAAGGAGAAATATGCGCCGAGCCTTATGAACACGGCGCACGATTTGTTATTAGCCTACCAATCGATGCTCGATTGGTTGATGATACTAGCTATTAACCGGTATTACGCATACCAGCAGCGATACCTGTCATAGTGATCATCAAGGCATTATCAATATCGCCTTCAGAGCCCACGTCAGCTTCGCGTGAACGACGCAGTAACTCAACTTGTAATAAGTTAAGTGGATCTGTGTACGGGTTGCGAAGCGCTATTGACTCTTTGATCCAAGGTTGGTCTGCAAGCAGGCTCTTTTGTGGGCTAAGCGATTGCACAAGCTCAATAGCCTCACTCAACTCCTGACGAAGTTTTACGCCTAATGGCTTATATTGCTCAGTTACTAATGCATCATCGTAATGCGCACTTAACCATGAATCGGCTTTACTAAATACCATTTCTAGCATCTCTAAACGAGCACGGAAGAATGGCCATTTTAAGCTCATTTCGTGAAGTGTCTCGATTCCATACTTATCTAAAGCAGCTTTAAGACCTGTTAATGCACCTAACCAAGCTGGCAGCATTAAACGGTTTTGGCTCCATGCAAAGATCCATGGAATAGCACGAAGACTTTCTACCCCACCGTTCGGGTTGCGCTTCGCAGGACGAGAGCCAAGTGGTAGTTTAGAAAGCTCTTGCTCTGGCGTTGCCATTCTAAAGTAAGGTACAAAATTTTCATCATGGCGCACAACTTGGCGGTAATGCTCACACGAATCAGCACTGATCAGTTCCATAACATCTCGCCATTCGCTCTTCGGCTCTGGCGGTGGTAGCAAGTTACTCTCGAGTACTGCACCAGCGTAAATATTTAAGCTTTGCAGGGCAACAGCAGGCAAACCAAACTTAAAGCGGATCATTTCACCTTGCTCTGTTACTCGCAAGCCACCTTTTAATGAACCAGGAGGCTGTGAACGAAGTGCTTGCGCAGCTGGCGCGCCACCGCGACCAACCGTACCACCACGGCCGTGGAATAAAATAAGTTCAATACCGCGATTTTCGGCTAATTGAACAAGTTTATCCATAGCTTCATATTGTGCCCAACCAGCAGCCATCATACCTGCATCTTTTGCTGAGTCTGAGTAGCCGATCATGACATTTTGTTGGTTTTGAATATGACCACGGTACCAAGTGTTATCAAGTAAACATTCGATAACCTCTTTACCATTATTTAAGTCGTCTAACGTTTCAAATAATGGCGCAACAGGTAAGTTAAACTTACAACCACTTTCTTTAAGCAGTAACTGTACTGCCAGTACATCAGATGCAGTGCGTGCCATCGAAATAATATACAAACCAAATGTTTGAGCATCTTGCGCTGCAATTACATCAAATGTATCTAGCACCTCTTGTACTTCTGGACTTGGTTGCCAATGTTTTGGAATAAGCGGACGTCGAGAGTTTAGCTCAGCAAGTAAAAACGCTTGTTTGTCTTCCTCTTGCCATTGATGGTAATCACCTAAACCTAAATAACGTGTTAACTCAGAGAAAACATCACCATGACGCGATGAATCCTGACGGACATCAAGTTTTGCAAGGCGTAGACCAAAGCTATTAATGCGGCGCAGAACATCAAGCAGCAAGCCATCGGCAACTACTTTCATGTTGGTCTTAATAAGCGAGCGATAGCACACTTCGATTGGGTGTTTAATTTGCGCGATATCGGTAATTAAATCTTCAGAATCAGTGCGCTTATTCTTAATTTTAGCGCCCAAATGGGTCACAGTTTCGGCAATTTGATTCTTTAATTTTTTAAGCACCGCACGATAAGGTTCAAAGTCTTGACCTGCAAGCTCAATAAGCTCATCGCTTGCATCCGACATTGATAGCTCATTGCTTAGCGTTTCGATATCACGCGAATACAAATCGAGTGCCATCCAGCGGCCATGATCAAGTACTTGCTGTGTGACTTCAGCGGTGACGAACGGGTTACCATCACGGTCACCGCCCATCCAAGAAGTAAATTCTATTGGGCTGAAATCAATAGGCAGCTCAAGATCAAGCTCTGATTTTACGTCCTCGCCAAACTCCCGTAAGAAACGCGGAACAGCGTGCCATAAGCTATTTTCAATAACCGCAAAACCCCATTTAGCTTCGTCAATTGGCGTTGGGCGTGAGCGACGAATGTCGTCGGTATGCCACGCTTGGCTAATAAGTTGGGCAATGCGGTTTAATAAATCTGCACGTTCACTTGGTAAGTTGTCTTTACGCTCTAAAGAGGCAAGGCAATCACTTAATTCAACGTGTTTATTGATCATTGTACGGCGTGTCACCTCAGTTGGGTGAGCCGTCAGTACTAAATTGATGTGGAGTTTTGAGAGTGTTTGTGCCAAGTGATTCGGATCAACTTGACCTTGCTTTGAAGCTGTTGCTAACGCTTTTAATGTTTGAGTGAGAGGGTTTAGTTGGCAAAAGCCAACATCATTAAAGCGCGATACGGTATGAAATTGTTCAGCAACATTAGCAAGATTCAAAAAATGATTAAATGAGCGTGCAACCGGTAATAGTTCTTCATCTGTGAGAGCGTGTAGTACTTCGATAAGCGCCTGTCTGTCGGCTTCGTTACCACTACGTGACGATTTAGATAAAGCGCGAATCTCTTCTACCTTATCTAAAATGGCTTGTCCTTGTGCATCTTTAATGGTTTGACCCAGCATTTGTCCAAGCATACTAACATTACCGCGAAGTGCAGCGTATTGTTCACTCATTCTCATACTCCTTTCTTTAACTAAGTTGAAAGTACTTACTGCACAGTATTTAGCCAAGCACGAGCGCAGCTAAATACTGATCCCTTTTATTAATATCATTGTCAGCGTTAATTTAATAGATCGAATTTTCTAACATACTCGTAAAAAAGAATAACCAATCTATAAACATAAAAGTGTAATAAATACGCAGCTTAGTCAGCCACAAAGCGTTAAAGCTAACTCAATTGGTAAAATGGACTTACCAATTTAAAAGGTAAAATCCCCGTAAATTAAGGCATCCTTAATGTTTGCATGGTCAAATCTTTACCCGCCTTTTTTTATATGTTTGTAGGGTTAGCTCAAGACAAACAGAGCTACTATCATTTTATTAGTTGGTGATAGTTTGAGCGAAATTTTTTTCAAATATTTTTATAACAGGTCAAAAATGCAACTCTATATTTTGTGTGGTGCACGCAGTGAAATTGCAAATGCCTATTTCACTACTCTTCATAAACAAATCAACACGGGTCATATCGTCACCATCAGTCGAGATGAATTTAAGGCAAGTTTCAATGAGTCATCAAGCAATGAGATAAGTCACCAGCATTTTATTACTGATTATTCAGAGCAAAGCTTAAGTGGCATTGCTAAAGAACTTGCCGATGGCCACTATGATTTAGCCCAGTTGATGATATTTAACGGCCTATTACATGATCCAAATAATGCGCCTGAACGTAAACTTGAACAAATATCTGAGCAGCACTTTATAAATAGCATGATGACGAATGCTCTACTACCAATTCGCTGTGTGACTTTATTCTCAGTACTTTTAAAGCCACAAGTTTCAACTGTGGTGTGTGCCCTTAGTGCACGTGTTGGTAGCATCAGTGATAACAAGTTAGGCGGTTGGTATAGCTATCGGGCATCGAAGGCGGCATTAAATATGTTATTTAAATCTGCAGCGATTGAACTTAGCAGACGCTATAAAAAGTGCCACTGCGTGTTATTTCACCCAGGTACCACTGATACGCCTTTATCAAAACCCTTTCAGGCAAATGTACCCAAAGGAAAGTTATTTCCCCCTGAGTTTGTAGCCGAGCAGCTGTATTCATTGATAAGTGATGCTGACTATTTACAACAATCACACAACCCTGCCTACTTTGACTGGCAAGGAAAACCCATAGACTGGTAACAGGAAATTTATGCATTTTACAAAACAAGCCATTGCTGATTTAGAAAACCGCTACCGCGCTCATTTAATTAATAGTTTGTCGGGGTTTAAAAGTGCCAACTTAATCGGCACTCAAGATAGCAACGGCCAAACTAATTTAGCGATTGTCAGTTCAGTATTTCATCTTGGGGCACATCCCCCTTTAGTGGGTATGATCATTAGGCCCCATTCAGTGCCTCGCCATACCCTAGAAAACTTATTAGCCACTAAGCAGTACACGATTAACCACGTGAACAAAGACATTTATAACAAAGCACATCAAACATCGGCACGCTACGACAAAGACGAGTCTGAATTTGATGCAACAGGGCTCAGTACTGAATACCTAAATGACTTTACAGCGCCTTTTGTTAAAGAAAGTAAACTTAAATATGCGCTTGAGCTGAAAGAACACCATCACCTTGCCATCAATGGCACTGAGCTGATCATAGGTGAAATAACCGATATTTACTTAGATGAGGCTTGCTTGCAAGAAGATGGCTTTGTCGATATTGAAGCCATTGACACAGTCGCAGTGAGCGGGCTTGATAGTTACCATGTAACTGAACGTTTAGCCCGCTTAGCGTATGCTAAAAAGTAACCTTTAATTTAAGCACTAGATTATAAATGGCTTAGGCGCATGGGTTAACACCTCAAAACCAGATTCAGTGATAACTATGTCATCTTCTAAGCGCACACCACCATAGCCTGGTATATAAATGCCGGGCTCAATGGTGATCACATTACCAACTTCAAGGTTGTAGTCTGTCAGAGTGTTGATAAATGGCACTTCATGTAAAAACAGCCCTAAACCATGGCCAAGGCCTTTACCTGCGTACTCGCCAAAACCTGCATCAGCAATCACCTTGTTTGAGATGGCATTTAAATTTAAACAATTAACACCCGGTTTAACCATTTCAAGTGCCGCATTTTGTGCATCGAGTACAGTATTATAAATACGGGTTTGTTTTTCTGATGCTTCGCCAATAATGTAACTACGAGTCATATCAGAGCGATAGCCATTTACAACCGCACCAAAATCAAGGGTTACAAAGTCACCTTGCTTTAAAACCTGATCTGACGGGTTACCATGCGGCAAGGCTGAGCGCTCTGCAAATAGCATGATGGTGGCAAACGACATACCTTCTGAACCTAGCTTTTGCATTCTAAATTCAAGCTCTAAGGCAAGGTCACGCTCAGTCACACCTGGTTTAAAATAAGGCAGCGTTTGTGCTAATGCTTCATCAGCGATGGCCGCAGCAGCTTTAATTTGTGCAACTTCCCAGTTGTCTTTAACGCGCCTTAGTTTTTCAATTAAGCCGTTTACCGCTGTTAATGTGTGGCCGCTTAGCTCATCTGCCACACCTTGCCAAATGGCTACCGTGACATAACTTGCATCAAATGCGACATGGCTGTTTGGGTTAAGGTGCCTATTTATACAATGGCCAAGAGTTTCGTTGTCTCTGTCTCGACAAACAACTTCAAACCCTGTTGTTTCAGCAATTGCACGTTGGTGGTATCGGTAATCAGTGATCAACACACACGCATTTTGAGTAATTAATGCATAAGCAGCATTACCGCTAAAACCACTTAAGTAACGAATATTTTCATGACCAAGTACTAACATGGCGCTGTAACCTTGTTGTTCTAGCAAGGCTTTAAATTCAGCTTGTCTTTTTAAGTAATTAACTTGCATTGTCGCTCCTTATTTTTTGCGCATGCTAACAGTTATGTCCATAAATACGAATATTATGCGATTAGTCGCAGTAAGTTTGCATCAACTGTTTACTCACGCCACAATGCAGAAAAAACCAAGGAGTACACAATGACAACATATGGTATTGGCACACAAACGCCAGAGCAGGCGCTTGACTCTTTGTCAGATATGACAACAGATTTAACCCCTATTCAAAATGACGAATTTCATGCGCGTATAGCAAAAGCACAAGCGTATATGCAAGCAAACAATATTGATGCAATTTACTTAAATGCAGGCACTAACCTAGCCTACTTTACGGGTATGCGTTGGTACGCAAGCGAGCGTTTAGTTGGCGCTATTTTACCCGCAAAAGGTGATGTGCAATACATAGCGCCTTTTTTTGAAATCGGCAGCTTAAACGATTTTATGGTGATTGATGGCCCAATTCGTGGTTGGCAAGAACACGAAAACCCTTATCAATTGTGTGTAGATGTCCTTACAGAAATGGGCATTAGCAAAAATGGCACCCTTGGTATTGATGAAAGCGCACAATTTTTTATCTACGACGGCATTAATAAAGCGAACGGCAATTACAATATTGTTAACGCACAGTGCGTAACAGCGCACTGCCGCATGCATAAATCAGCCAGTGAACTTACCTTAATGCAACGTGCAATGGACATGACTTTAGAAGTACACAAAGCAACGGCAAGTATGCTTTATGAAGGCATCACCACCACTGAGGTTGAAGCCTTTATTAAAAAAGCGCACCAAAAAGTCGGCGCACCGGGTAACTATTTTTGTATTGTGTTATTTGGTGTTGCGTCGTCTTTCCCGCATGGCGTTAAAAACCCGCAAACCCTTAAAAAAGGTGACGTGGTACTGATTGATACTGGCTGTAAAGTACATGATTACCTCTCTGATATTACCCGTACTTATGTATTTGGTGAAGCAACTGATCGTCAACGTATGTTTTGGCAACACGAGAAAAATGCCCAACTTGCTGCTTTTGCTGCCGCAAAAAATGGTGTGGCATGTGGCAAAGTAGACGATGCTGCAAGACAGTACCTTGCCGAAAATGGCATGGGACCAGAGTATCAAACACCAGGCTGCCCACATAGAACCGGCCATGGCATTGGTTTAGATATTCATGAATGGCCATACCTTGTGGGTGGTAACCCTACTCCACTCGCAACAGGTATGTGTTTTAGCAATGAACCTATGATTGTCGTACCTGATGAGTTTGGTATTCGCTTAGAAGATCACTTTTATATGACAGACGAAGGTCCGCGTTGGTTTACCGAGCCTGCTCATAGCATCGATGACCCATTTGGGTTAGCTAAATAAAATTCAAATAAACTTTATAAGGCCAGTTTTCTGGCCTTTTTTGTATCTGAATTATTACAATCATTAACAGTGTGGACATTTTAGAGACAACCTATCCGCTTTTATCATGTTATGATTTCAAGAATTTAACCTAACATAATTACGGAGAATAAATGGGTTTACGTTTTAAAGTTCCACATACCCTGATACTGCTGCTGGGCATGATGGTTGTTGCGCTTATTGCTACCTGGTTAGTACCACAAGGTTTTTTCACTACTACATTAAGTGAATCAGGCCGAGAAATGGTTGTTGCGGGCACCTATCAAACGGTTGCTGAGCGCCATTACTTAACTCCATGGGATTTATTACAAGCCATACCTCGCGCTTTTGCTGCTGCTCAAGATGTTATTTTCTTTGTGTTAATTGTTGGCGGTGTATTAGCTGTTGCACGTGCCACAGGCACTGTTGATGCGCTCATTGGTAGGCTTTTAGAGCGACACGGTAAAAAACCGCAACGATTAATCTTTATGGTGGTGTTTTGCTTTGCCTTAGCATCAAGCAGTATTGGTACCGCCGGCGAATATATTCCTTTTGTTATTATTCTCGTCGCGCTTTGCAAAGCAATGCGCCTTGATGCAATGACTGCCGTAGGGATGATAGTCGCAGGTTATGGTATTGGTTATGGTGTTTCGGCATTTAACCCATTTACGGTATTAATCGCACAGCAAATTGCCGGTATTCCTGTTTACTCTGGTCTGTGGTTACGTTTAGCTATATTTATTCCATTTGTGCTCATTGGTTTTCATCATGTTTGGCAATACACCAAAAAAGTAGCGAACGATCCGTCTAAATCGATGATGATTGGCGTGCCTTGCCCACTCGAAAATCAAACAGCAACAAGTTACCCAGCACTTGCCCTGCGCCATAAACTAGTTTTAGGCAGCTTTATTATTACCCTAGCAATTGCAGTGTGGGGCATCGCAACGAAGGGCTGGTATTTATACGAGCTAGGCGGTGTTTTTATTGCATGGGGTGTAGTTGTAGCAATTTTAGGCAAACTATCTGCTGATGAAGCAGCAAACAAATTTATAGAAGGTGTGTCTGATCTTGTTACTACCGCAGTGTTAATTGGTGTTGCACGTGGTATCGCACTTATTTTAGAAGACGGCCAAATCCTGCATAGCCTTGTACATGGCATGTCGTTACCGCTTTCTTATGTATCTGCTGAAATATCAGCAATTGGCATGCTGGTTATTCAAACCCTGCTTAATACCTTTATTCCTTCTGGTTCAGGGCAAGCTTATGTCACCATGCCACTGATGGCCCCACTCGGTGATTTAGTTGGTGTACCAAGACAAGTTGCCGTACTTGCTTATCAATTTGGTGATGGCTTTTCAAATATGATCATTCCGACCAATGCTGTACTTATGGGCATTTTAGGCATGGCTGGTGTGCCTTACGGCCATTGGTTTAGATTCTGTTTACCACTACTAATTAAACTAATGGTCGCAGCATCGGTTGTATTAGTATTAGCTGTAATGTTTGGCTATGGCTTAGATGTACAGCCCACACTTAATTAAGTTAGTTGATTTTAAAAAGCGCCTAAGGCGCTTTTTTGTTGTGTTTTGAGCTCTTTTTAGCAATACATATTTGGCAAAATGAGTTTTAAGTGAAAGTCAGTTTTGTACAAAATCATAACTTCAAGCGTAACTCGCTTCTGCCCCAAAGTAAGTTAGGTTAAATGCTCTAACTGCTGCTTTGAGCAATCAAGAAACGGTCCAAGCCCTACACATTGAATGATAAGTTAACGCATCTTTAATAATAGCTAGAAAATTTTGCTTAATGGGCTTACAACACCGTTTGCTCCTTGTTGTAAAACATGGGTGTAAATCTGTGTGGTTTTTACATCAGAATGGCCCAATTGAGCTTGAACGGTGCGAATATCGGCGCTACTTTGCAATAGGTGCGTTGCAAATGAATGGCGCAAGGTATGAGGCGTAATAACCTTTGTAATCAAAATCAATGTCCTTTACTCGCAATTGCACCGCTTCCATCACACGCAAACCACTTCCATACATTAACCCCGTGATTAAGTAATATCGCTTGGAAAGATGACTCATCAATTGCTTTACTTCATCAGGCGTCATCACTACAGGCAGCTTGGGTTGTCGATTACTTCGTGCAAAATTCAAGTTTAAAGAAAGCTCATTTTTGACAATATGTTTATATAAAAAAGCGAGCGCATTTAAAGCTGCACTTTGTGTTCTCGGTGACATATTACGTTTTAATACAATATGGTCTAAAAACGCTTTGACTTCTGCATCTCCCATTGAGCTTGGGTGACGTTTGTTGTGAAAGTGAATAAATTTTGCGATCCAACCTAAATAAGCATTATTTGTTCTTAATGAATACTGACGAGTGAGCATATAGTCTGCAATGTAGTTTAAATAAGGAGAGCGAGTTTTCATTTTCATTCCTTTGAAAAGAAGCTGTATATATATACAGTTTTAGCTCAGTTGCTCGTATAGTCAAGAAAACGACCCAATCGCTCGTTTTTATCCTGAGGTAAAAGCGAGAACTCCTAAATTTTAATGACACTGGTAATTAGTTAACAAGTTTGTTAGAAATAATCTAATAAGAAAAACGAGCTACGCTGTGGTAGAAAAACGCGCGATTAGCTCGCTATAAACATGTTATGTGTACTTGAGAACCGAATGAGACAATTCTCCGTTGTAAAAATTAAGTCTCTAAATAAAGAATTTAGACATTCAGAGCAAAGCTTTGGCTCACGAGCTCCTCAGGTAGGCGATGTAGGAACAATCGTTGATGTTTATGAAGGGGCTTTTGACATTGAGTGTAGCGACGTAAATGGCGTTACTATTTGGCTCGAGTTATTTGAACCCAATGATGCTGATTTAGAGTTACTGTACATATAACAAGCGCATGAATGAATGGACGTCTAAAGCTTGGCTGACGCTCGTTCCTCGCTAATTGTAGCCAAGCTTATCCGCCCATTATGCGGGCGTTATGTAACTAGGGAAAAGAATGCAAACTGATAGTCAATCGTCAGAATTAAGGAAATTAGTTAAAGATGCTCGCAAAGCTATTTGGCTGTTTGCTGTCTTAAATGTTGTCGTATTGTTCTTTTTCTTAGTTGATGGAATATTCAACGAATTTGTATTTGTCCTCTTATTCATTCAGTCAGCTTTATTAATATTTTGGCTACTCCCAGTTTTTTGTTATCAAGTGTTCTTCAAAAAGTTACGAGTAAAATTGGCATTGTACAAAGCATTGGCATCGTACAAAGAAGCAATCGCTCATGTCTCGTGGTAGTGTTACATAACAAGCGCATTAATGAATGGACGTCTAAAGCTTGGCTGGCGCTCGTTCCTCGCTAGTTTTAGCCAAGCTTAATCCACCCATTATGCGGGCGTTATGTGACTAGGAAGGTTCAGTGAAAATATTTATAACATTTTTAATTCTAGTCGTTACTTTTGTTTTGCTGGTTACTTTTAGCAACAGAGTGCAAGTGTTTTTACTTTACAAAATGTATTCTCTTGGTTCAGGCATGGATGATGGTGCTACAGAGTTGTTTACTCAAAACAAGCATCGCTACAAGCCAGTGGTATTAGATTTACTCAACGCTGATAATCCAAATACTTATAAAGCCCGAGCGTCATTCTTGTTTGCAGAACTTTTGTTAGATGATCCAGATATTAATAAAAAGATTCAGGAAATATCTCAGAATCATGCAAACAAACATATCAGGTGCTTTTGGTTTGATGTTTTAAATAATCGTTTTGAACATGTTCGCATTAGTGGAAATGAAGACGATAAATTTGCAGCTTATGTTATTAAAGATAAAGGCAGTAAATGTGAGTAATGGTCACATAACAATCGCCTCAACAAAGGACGTAAAAAGCTTGGCTTGCGCTAATTATAGCCAAGCCTTTTTACGCCTGTTAGGCGGGCGTTAGGTTTATGAAGAAGCCGATTTTATATTTAAGTTTCTCTTTAATAATTTGCTTTGTAATACTGAAAACAGTCCCATACTGGCCTGAAAGCAAATTGCAGCATGTAGTTTATGTGTTTTTGAATTCAAAAAGTTTTGTAAAAGCTATAAGGGCAACCGAGCAAGAAGGTTATGTTTCAATACAGTGGGTACAAACCTCTGCAGAAACCGAAGTTTCACTAGCTTGGGTTGCTGCAGGTGCCAAATATAAAAAAGTCTCCAACCCAGATTTAAGCAGAATTGTAGTTCCATATAAAGAAAATGGCTTTAATTCACTTTGGCTTCAAAAAGAGGGTGAGGCTTGGATATTAAGAAAAGCTTTTTCCTTTAAAAGTGAGTACGGAATTGGTGAAGGTGCTTACGCTTTAGGTAAGAATATTAACCCCAAAGATGTGTGTTTACCAAAAGTACAATGTTTAGAGCACTTGTTTGATAATTGGTATGTTATAAAAAATTAGTATGCAAAAATAAACCTAACAAATTAATTAAACAGTGGACGTAAAACAGCAGGCTTGCGCTCATTCTTCGCTTAGTTTAGCCTGCTATCTTCCGCCGTTTATTAAGGCGTTAGTTTACAAAAGGAGTTTGGTGGTGTTTGAGAGTATTGCGGTTTATTCAGGATTAATTGCAACAATCTGGATTTTCATTGGTGTTTATGTAGCAAGTAGGTTTTATGATGGTTACAGCCATTCTAAGCAATTTTGTAGTGAGTTAGGTGCGACTGGTAGCCCAACTGAAAAACTATCTCCTTTAATTAATAATTATCCTCTTGGTTTTCTATTTTGCTTTTTCGGCTGGTACCTGGCTCAACTATCAAATGTTTCAACTTTAGTGAATGTTTCGGGTTGGTTAGTTATAGCTCATGGTGTTGGTACATGGGTCGCAGGTTACTTCCCAATGGACGCCGATCCATTTACTAAAAATCCTACTTTTAATTGTAAAGTACATTCTTGGGCTGGTTTTATCATGTTGCTTTCTCTCGTTGCGGCACCAATATTAATAGCTATAAGCCCAACAACTGATATTATCCCTCTATATTTTCGTGTATTTTCAGTTATATCTGTTGTCGCTGCTATTTATTATCTCTTTACTATGGCTAAAGCCGTCAAAACACAAAGCAACCCAAGCATACATCAACGTATTTCTTATGGTATCCAGCTAATGTGGCTAAGTACCTTTTCAATAGTGCTGGTGTAATTGTAAACTAACAAACGCTTTAACCACAAAGGACGCAAAACAGCAGGCTTGCGCTCCTTCGTCGCTAATTTTAGCCTGCTATTTTTCGCCGGTTAAGCGAGGCGTTAGCATCACAGAGAATGTCGTTTGAAGAATATAAAAGTAATTCTTGTTATTGCGATCCTAGGCCTATCCTTAGTAATCGCTGTATATGTGAGTAAATTTGGCTTTGGGTTGTGGAATGAGCATTCCAAGTGGGCGGAACTTGGAAGTTTTTTTGGAGGAGTACTTGGGCCAATACTAGCCTTTACCTCATTGCTGTATTTAGCATTTCAAGTCGAGATGCAATGGAAAGAGAGTCAGGCTTCAAGGTTACAATCAGAAATTAACAACAGAGAAAGCTATATATCAACTAACTTGAGAATTCTGATACCTAAATTGTCAGAAGTAGATCCGATATTAAAAGGCCCTCTGGCTGAATTAGTAATCCTCATTTGTCGCGACGAGTCATACTCTATCAATAAACGTAATGTTGATGAGCTTAAGCTAGGTCTTTCAGCAAGAGGAGAAGCAATGGTCATTTGGGTTAATATTGCTGGCGCATTGTCCTACCTCAAAGCGGTAGATGAAAATCGCTACCTTAATCAGGTCACGTTAGTCACTGTTCAACTTGGCCATGAGCTATGTGTTGCTTTGGATCGGGTTGTATTGATGGCCACAGATATAAAGTTTGAGCATCATTTCAACTAAGTAGTGCTAACAAACGCATCAAGTCGCCCCCAGAAACGCGGGGGCTGGGACATCAAAACCACCGCTTCGCTCTGGTTTTTCCGCCGACGCTATGCTAGAAAAACGCCTGATTCGCTCGCTATAAACAGGTTGTGCTACAAGGAGAGTTAAATGTATAAATTTACCACTATTTTAATATCGTTGTTGTTTGTGACGTCGTGCGCATCAACTTCCCCACAGCTTAATTCAGGTACTCCTGTTAATATTTATGGTGTTTCTTCGTTATCACCTAAAAATGGTAGTTGGTCTGTCATTACGTCTACGGGGTATCAGCTTGCTCTCGGAACTAAGCTGAATGATGACAGTAGTGGCATTATAAATTTGTCACTCTATCAAATTCCCGAGTTTGCCTCCGATGAAGAATTTCTGTCGCATGTAGTCAAACATCGAGCAAACTCACCGGATATTGGCAGGTTTGATCTTGTGGAAAACTCAGAAGAGTTGGTACAACTTAATGGTGCAACGTGCGTCAAGCACAAAACTATTTCTCAAGATAACAGTGCTAAAGTCGGTGGCAATAAAACAACCGTAATGCAGATAGAGTATCTTGGATATAATTGCATACACCCATTTAAAAAATCTATTGGTGTGCATACGGAATACTCTCTGCGTCACTATAAGGGTAAAGAATTTCCAGAATTAGCTCAAAATGCAGAAGAGTTTTTTAGTGATATACAGTTTAAAGCGTTTTAGTAGCATAACGAAGCAATCAAGGGCTGATTAAAAAAACTGGCTTGTGCTCATTCGTCACAAATTATAGCCAACTATTTTTGCCGCTTAAAACGGCGTTTTATTTCAAGGAAGACTAAGTGCAATTTCCAGAGCTAGAAACATCTCGTTTAATTCTTAATAAGTTATCAAAAAGTGACGGACAGGCTTTACTTGATATTTTCACTGATGAAAACGTTGTTAGATATTACGATATCGATGTTTTTAACTCAGAAAAACAATCATTGGAGTTAATTGATTTTTTTAATCAACGCTTTGCTGACAAAGTAGGTGTTCGTTGGGCTATTCGAGTTAAGAGTTCGGGAAAACTAATTGGTACGTGTGGATTTAACTCAATAAACTTGAAGATGAAAAATGCAGGTATTGGCTATGAGTTATCCTCAAAGTATTGGGGGCTTGGCTATGCTTGCGAAGCTGTTAACACGATTCTCCAATTTGCATTCTCTAATGACCAACCTTTAGGTGAACTCTACCGGATCCAAGGTGACATTATGATTGGCAATACTGCTTCTGAATCAGTGTTAAAAAAGCTAGGTTTCAAAGAGGAAGGAATTAGGCGTTCAAGTGGTTTCTGGAAAAACGAATTCCATGATTTAAAGTGTTTTGGTTTAATAAAACCTGAATTTAAAGAAATATAACAAGTTAATTAAACTAAAGACTTAAAATAGCCCTTTGAATTACAAACTATAAAGGTCTGATTTTGGGCAAAGTGAGTTAAACCTAGCGCTTTAACTCACTGAGATGAAAAGTATAAGACTAACAACATGTCTTACACTATTTAGGCAGGTTTTGGCTTTACGTTCTGTATAGCACTTTAATTACATGCCAACCAAAGCGCGTTTTCACTAAATGTGGCTCTAAGATTTCGCCGCTGAAAGCTACTTTGTCAAACTGTGGCACCATTTGACCGCGTCTGAATTCACCCAAATCGCCGCCTTTTTTACCCGACGGACAGGTTGAATATTTTTTAGCTAACGTCTGAAACTTCGCACCTTTTTTAAGTTGCTTGATGATGTCTTCAGCTTGTTCTTTATGCTTAACAAGGATGTGCAGTGCGTGCGCTGTATTTGCCATGGAAAATCTCGTAAATTAAAACGCGCGTATAATAACATAAAAACGCATAATCACTGATATGTTATCTAGTTAATCAGGCTGGCTTACAGGTAAGTAATGAACTCTTTTCACTCCTTTGAGACTGTTAAGTGTTTGAATGTGGGACTTTAATAAGCTTGGCTCTATCTTTTTATCGAACTCAATGATTACACGCCCGAGCTCTGGGTCTACAGCTCTTAAATAGCCACTATTCACTTTTGAAAAATCAGCTAACTCAGTAGACTCAACATATTCTTTTGCTACAGACAAAACCAGTACACCACATTCATACTTTAAACCTTCGTAAACGCACTCATTTTGATTTTGCTTACAAGCACTTATAAAGCTCGTAAACAAAAGGATGTTGAAAATAAAAATACGCTTAAACATTATTGCCCCTAAAAAGCGGGTATTTATTAAAAATACCCGCTATTATTTTACTCTGCTACAGGAACTGTAATTGGTAGAACAACCCTTCTTAGAACAGCACTTTCATCACCTCTAACCCATAAAATAACTTCATAGTTTAGTGGTTCTATTGATGCACTTTTAACGCCTTGCAATGTTACATCAAAAGTTACTGTGTCACCTGGTTTAGCCGCCTGGATGACTTCTGGTGTGATATTAGCTACCCACTCTTCTCCAGAGATATGTTCAATCGAAATATCAATCTCTTTCAGCGCTTCATCTAATGCTTCAGAGATTCTATCTGCGATTTCATTACTGTCTGTTGATAGCATAAATGATACACCGCCCGTTGCGCTTACAACACGGTTGATATCTTCCGTTGTATCACTATTACTACCACTTTGAAGTCCAAACACTGTGATGCCGTTATCTTGCAGCTCACTAATAACTTGTGTGAAACCTGCACCTGGATAGTCAGTTTCGAGATCAGAATCATGGAAAGCGGCATCGGTCGCAAGTAGCACAACCTTTAATGCCCCTTCACGCCAACCTATACTATAAGGCGATACTTCACCCGCGTCTGTGTATTGACCGTCGTCGTTGATATCGCGTCCTGCACCTGTTGCTACTTGATAAAGGCCTTCAAGTTGTGACTCTTGATAATCACCGCCATAAAAGGTCTCTAAACTAGTAATACCTGACTTCACATCATCAACATTAGTGGTAACTTCTTGAAGTAAATAAAACGCTTCATCACCACTTCCTGCACTACCATACCCATCAATTGGAAAATCAGAAAATGCCGATACACCAAAGGCTACGTTAATACCCCGACCAGTTAAGTTATCAAGGATTGCATCAGCTTGTGTCTTTAAATTACTAATGTCATCGTCATAGCTACCGCTAACATCAATTAAAAACATAATATCTAATGCATTTACTGTTGTTTCTGGTAAAGAAAACTCGATGGTTTTATTAATTTCAGTGCCTTTGCTCAATGAAGTAGCTGCCATAACCTCAAGATCAGAGTCCACTGTTAATTGTGCTGTTTTAACTGCCGAATTAAGGTTTAGTAATTTTGTAGGTGATGTAGTGCCTACATCTTTAGACTCATCAGATAAAACAACTGTATTACTTGCAGTTGAAAGTAAAATATCACGAACTTCAGCGGCTTTTAACGATGAGTTGATACCTTTGATCAAACCAGCAGAACCTGTGACTAAAGGCGCAGCATATGATGTCCCGCTTCCAACTTCGCCATTACCCCAACCTAAATCGACACCGGGCGCAGCTATATTTACCACTTCTCCCATACGTGAAAAAGTAGCATCCATATTGCTACTATCAGTCGCAGCAACAATTAGCGCGTTTGTTTTCCACGCATCAGCGCCAATATCATCTTCAGATAGTAATAGCTGGTGATCAGCTTTTTCGCAGTTGTTACCTGCAGAATACACAAGTAACGCATCTTTTGATTTTGCATATTCAACAAGGTTGGTTTGATTTAATCGCCAGCTACGACGGCTTTGTAACCTTACTTCAGTTGGATCTGAGCACTTACTTGTATCACCCCAAGATAAGTTAACAATACTTGCGCCATTATCTATTGTTGCTTTAGCACCAGCAATTAAGTCAGTTACAAATGTTTTCTCGCCAATGCCAAATGGGCAATCAGCCGCACTTAAAATTCCATCACAACGTCTAAAATACACATCGGCATGAATAACATTTGCATACGGGTTAACCCCCGAATAACTTTTACCTTCTGCCATATTGTACGCTGCAACAAAGCTAGTAACCCACAAGCCATGCTCTGAATCAGTATCGTCAGTATCTGTGGTTACATAACCTCCGTCTGCTAATATCTGTAATCGAGATAGTCGTGACTCATCTAAACTAGTTTGTGAATCTGAGATACCTGTATCTACAATTCCCACTTTTACTGATTCTAAACTGTCTTCTTCAATAGCTTGCCATGCTTTATCTGCAGAAATGATACTGTGCCAATAATCACCTGTGTAAGTCGATTCATCTTCAACACTTGCAACCTTCTTAGCCATTGCCAGCTGCATCGATTTATTCGATTTTGGCTTTTTAAATTTGATCGGATTTTCTCGTAGGCTATCTGGCGCTACAATTTCATTTAATCCAGAGTGACGTACCCCTTCAAGGTTTGCTAGATCATTAATCAACACAGACTCTTCAGCTGTATCTCTAACCCTTACTTGCATTAATTTTAATTTTTTGTCGTAGCTGTTTAGTGAACCACCCAATGAATCAATTTTATCGAGTACTGCCTGCTGCTCTTCAAGGGTAATATCTTCTTTTAAATGCACTAACAGTTCATTTTGAGCTGCTTCAACGCTTCTTCCGTTAACCTCAATGGTTTCTAAGCCTTTAGGTGAACCAAGCGCGTCTGTAGGTACATTGACAACAATTACATCAAGCGTCTGAGTAAATGTTTGACCATCGTTATCAGTAACAAGAAGCTCAAATTGAAGCTCTTCATCAAAGTCTACATCTGGGGCTGTGAACTCAAGGTTAGTGTTTGAATTATCAGCTATTTCTACCTCAACGCCACTTACTTGCGACCATGTATAAGAGATAACTTCACCATTTGGATCAGATGCCTCAAGGTTTAAGGTCGCCGATGTATTTTCATTAATTTCTTGGGGATCTTTAGCATCAATTACAGGAGCAATTAATACATTTTTAATAGTCAATGTTGTTGTGTGTTTAGCCAAAGCACCTTGGTTATCTGCTGCTGTTAATTCAATTTCAACAGTCGTATCTTCATCAACCTCGGGGGCGGTAATTGAAAAAGTAGCGTCAGTCGTATTAGATAAATCTATTTCTGGGCCTGAGAGTTGTGCCCATTGATAACTACTGATAGTGCCATCGGAGTCCGTTACTTCAGGTTCAAGAGTTAAAGTTGTAAGTTCATCGAAGCTAACTTGACTCTCTGCGCTTATAACAGGTGCAATATTTTGTTTTTTATCATTACTGTCATTATCGCTACCACATGCTGCTAACAATGAAGTAGCAATTAAGGTAAGCGCAATATTGCGAGGGTGTTTCATTATTTAATCCTTAAATAATTTAATCGTTATTACGAATAAAAGAACACTTTGGAGATATAAGCCTTTCCATGGTTTATTAACTAGAAATGCTAGGAAATATAACAATGGGCTATATATCCAAAACATAAGCACGCTAACATCTTGTCAGTGCGCTCTAGGTGGGAAAGTTTAATACAAAAGAACCACAATGCAACAATCACAAACAACTTTTTTCATTTAAACACAACAATTTAACAAGCGAAGCTTACTAAAAACCTCTAATAGCAATAATACAAAAAGATGGATTTTGCTCATTTTGTCATCAAGCACCTTGCTATATAGCTAGTTAAATCCTGCCGTTATTTATTTGAATGATGATTTATAAAACCATTAATTAAGAAAAATTGCGCAATGTAATACGTTATCATTATTGCGATATCTGCATGTGCTATTTCTAAATAAAAACGATTAAGGCCAAGAATAGAGTCTGATATAACAAACACGGCCCCACCTAACACTAAAAAACCGTTCGATTTATCTGTCATCCAAGTAAGGCTTGCCATTATAGTAAGCACCAGCATGTAGAAAAGTACCGGAATGAGCAGGTCATTTAAGTTTGGATAGAATAAGCAAAAAACGATGATGGCCAAAAAGAGATAAAGAAGCACAACGTCTAGTCGCCAGTTTTTAATTGGCAACATGGTAATGATATAAAAAGCATGACTTACAAAAAACGCCGCTAAACCACCTATAAACAGTTTCCCTGTATCAATGGCTAACAACACATCACCTAGTGCTGAAAAACTAAGAGCGAATAATAAAGTAATAAAAGTGCGATTTTGTAACTGCCTACGTGCTTTTAACACCATCACAATCAACAGGCCGATTGGTAGTGTTTTAAATAGCGCCATAATAGGCTGAGTTAATGATGGTATAAAGAGCAGTAAAGCAATGTAGACCGAACTAAAGATTAGAAAGAGAATGTTCATATTCTTATTATTGTTATTTGTTCCCAATAACGAGAATAACAAGCTTTACTCTAAATGTTTATAAAAAATGCTGCTTTTGTTCTTCGGTCAGTAACTTGCACTGTGTCCGTTTGCCAAAAAAACGATAACGATGGTGGCCAAGCCAATCATACATACGATCGCGAAAGCCTTTTGGCAGCAGCTTGAACACCTTAGCCACAGAGAATGGAAAACCTAATTGTGTTGCGATAAATAACACAGCGTCACTTTGTTTATATAGCTGGTTACTATTAATCACTAACATTGAAGAGAGTGGATCGTCAACTTGATGCGCCTTTAGTAAACGCTCACCTTTATCGCTTTGCATGGGGCATAACTTAAAGGTTATTTGCTTATCAAAGCGAAGTATGAACCGCACACAAAAATCGCACAGGTTGCACTGACCATCAAACAAGATGACTGGGCAGTGAGTTTGCAAAATTAACCGCTTACTTGTACGACTTGTTTACCGGTAAAGCCACCAGCAAGTTGTTTATTTAAAGCAGCTGAAACAGCCTCGGCGGTAAAATCAACAGCATGAATTTGCGGCAATTTGATCTCGCCACGGGCTGCATTATCGAGTAATAAGTTACCCATAAAGCTCAGCTTTTGCTGCGCACATAAGCTATTTGCAAGCCACGCTCCGCCTAAGGATACAATGCCAATATTTGGTGCGCGCCTAAACATAAGTTCTTGTTCAAACTTAGGTAATTCATTTAAACAGGCAATACGGCCACAAAAGCGCATTAGCTCAACGTTACGAATGGTGGTATCGCCACCAATACAATCAAGCACCGCGTCAAAGCCTTGCGGGCCTAATTCACGGCGAATTTTATCTTCAAGTTTAGGGTCTTTGTAATCAAACACCACATCAGCACCTAATTGCTTAAGTAACTTATGATTGTGTTTGCTGGCAGTGGTAAACACGGTGGCACCACGTTGCTTAGCAAATTGAATAGCAAATTGACCAACGCCGCCTGCACCTGCATCAATAAACAGTGAATCCCCTTCGCTTAGCTGCAACTTATCAAGAGCAATTAATGCCGTCATACCTGAACAAGGTAAGGTTGCAGCATCTGCCGGTGATACGTTATCTGGCACAACCGAAACCGCATAGTTTGGCACCGTTGTGTATTCAGATAGCACACCTTGGTCACCAAGACTGGCGTGCCATACAACACGTGCACCCACTCCTGGGAATACACCTTTATTTGCCAGAACAACCACGCCAACAGCATCATGACCTAGTACATGAGGGTAATGCCATTTACAAAAACCTTGTTTTGCAAAGTTGGCATCACCATGATTTAAGCCCACATATTCAACTTTAACCAAAAGCTCATTGCCTTCAGGGCTCGGTACTGGCACAGAAAGCTCAGATAACGCGATGGCGTCATTCGGCTCAATCAGTGCAAGCGCGCGCATTGTTGACGGAAGTTCTGTAGTTTGTTGAATATGTGACATTGAATACTCTGGGTTAAAGGTTGTTTAGTTCAAAGCTCCAACGACCATTAAATGCTTGATAAGCACTTACTTTGGCCTGTAATGAAGCAATTGTTGAATCAACAGCGTTCTCTTGCGCTATTAAAACATCCTGTCTCGCATCTAACAACTCTAAGTAAGGAATTTGTCCTTCTTGATACATTGCTTGAGCTTGACCAAATGCTTTATTGGCATAATTAAAACGCTGATCAGCATAACTTAACTGTTGCTGCTGTTTGACTAGCCTTTGTAAAGTAAGTTCACTATCGCTAATGGCTTTTAGTACTTTACTTTGATAGTCACTGTAAGCGGCTTCACTTAAAAATTGCTGTGCATCACGCTGCGCTAATAATGCAGGATAGCTGAGTAATGACCATTCAACTTTTGGTGTGACTTGCCATTGTTGCACGGTATCTTCTAAGCCATTGCTGGTTAAGCTCACCACACCTGCAAACCCGGCCAAACTAATATCTGGCAGTAGTGCTTTTGAGGCGGCAACACTTAGCGAATAAGCCTGACTAAACTGATATAAAGCACTGGTGATATCTGGTCTCAGTGCCATTGCTTCACTGGCTTTATTAAACGACACACTAAATTCGTGACTGAGTAACTCTGGCTCTTCTATCAAAGTTATGTCACTGGCAAGTCGCCCTGTTAGCACCGCAAGGGTTGCGAGGTCGCGATACTGCAAGTAACTAAGCTCAGGAATAAGCGCTTGTTGCTGCTTTAACTGCGCTAGAGTACGGTTAAGATCAAGTTCATTCGCAACCCCCTCTTCTACTCGTGCTTTGAGCACATCAATACTTTGCTCGAGCGCCTCGATTTGCATTTCAATAATCGCTTGCTTTTGTACATTACCTTGATAGCTGACATAGCCTTGCACCACGGCAGAAACCACTTCAACCTGTAATGCTCTTAGCTGCTCCGCTTGGTTTAATGCACCCGCATTAGCTGCATCAACCAGTGCGGTAATACGACCAAACAAATCAAGTTGCCAATTAACATTAACACCAGCGTTTGATTGGCGCGTAATTGCCCCATCTAAGCTGCTGCGTTCTGCGCCCACACTTAGGCTGCCCTGCGGATAATAATCCGCGCGGGCTGCACCTAAACGGGCAATGGCTGCATCAAGCTGAAGTTGACTGGTTTTTAGGTCGTGATTCATTGCTAATGCATCAGTCACTAAATTGTTTAACTGCGCTGAATCTAAACGACGCCACCAGTTATTTTCGCTCGCACCTTCGTTTTGTTCACCAATTTGTGTATCGCTTACAAATTGTGTCAAGCTCACTTGCTGCTCTTGCATATCTACGCTTTGTGCGCAGCCAGCCAGTGCTCCAGCTAACAGTATCGCACTGACTAGTTTGCCGTGTTTAAAGATTCCATGAAGAGGCTTATGCATCGTGTTGCTCCTTCTGCGATTTTTTAGTGACTAACATATAAAACACCGGGGTAAACAATAAGCCAAACACAGTTACACCAATCATGCCTGAGAACACTGCGTTACCCATGGCATGACGCATCTCTGCACCTGCACCTGTGGCTAAAACAAGAGGTACAACGCCTGCCGTAAAGGCAATTGATGTCATTAAAATTGGGCGAAGTCGTAAGCGACACGCTTTAATAATGGCTTCAAGGTGAGACAACCCCGTTTTATGCTGATCTCGTGCAAACTCTACCATCAAGATGGCATTTTTACTTGCCAGTGCAACCAGTACGATTAATGCAATTTGCGTAAAGATGTTGTTGTCATCACCGACAAACCACACACCTAACAGTGCCGAGAAAATCGTCATAGGTACAATCAGAATAATAGCCAGTGGTAATCTTAAGCTCTCGTATTGCGCTGCAAGTACCATAAAAACAAGCAATACAACAAGTGGGAAAACATACACCATGGTATTACCCGCTAATATTTGCTGATAAGTTACTTCTGTCCACTCAAACTCAATACCATTTGGTAATGTATCGGCAAGGATTGCTTCAATCGCATGTTGCGCTTGATCAGAGCTATAACCTGGTGCTGGGCTACCATTTAATTCAGCTGTAGGGTAACCATTGTAGTGCATTACACGATCAGGGCCTGTTGTTGGTGTGACAGTTAATACAGAGCCTAATGGCACCATTTCACCCATGCGGTTACGTACTTTAAGATTCAAGATTTGCTCAGGATCTTGGCGGTAATCAGCATCAGCTTGCGCATTAACCTGATAAGTACGACCAAACAAGTTAAAGTCATTCACGTACACGGAACCTAAGTACACTTGTAGGGCATTGAATACTTCATCAAGTGGAATACCTTGGATAAGCGCTTGCTCACGGTCAATGTCGATATCCATTTGCGGTACTTGAATTCTAAAGCTTGAATAAAGCCCCATTAACGCTGGGTCTTGCTGCGCTTTCGCAATGGTTGCTTGTAAGCTGTTAAAGAGTGCTTCAAAGCCTTTGTTTGCACGGTCTTCAATTTGCAGTTTAAAGCCACCCGTTGTACCTAAACCTTGAATTGGCGGTGGCGGGAATACCGCAACAAATGCTTCATCAATACTGGCAAACTTTTGATTTAACTGAGCCGCAATCGCCATTGCCGACATACTCGGATCTTGACGCTCTCCAAAAGGGGCAAGCGGTGTAAATACAATGCCGCTATTAGGGCTATTTGTGAAACCATTCACCGATAAACCAGGAAACGATACTGTGTTAGCAACACCCGGTACTTGTAATGCAATTTTTTCCATTTCTTGCACGACTTCTTGAGTTCTGTCTAAGCTTGCCGCATCAGGCAACTGTGCAACAGCCACTAAATATTGCTTATCTTGCTGTGGGATAAAACCACCTGGTACTGCGTCAAACAATTTTACTGTGCCACCAACAAGTGCAACATAAGCAACTAATACAATCACACTCATACGAATTAGCTTTTGTACCAGCTTTTCGTAGCCATTGGCGCCTTTATCAAATAAGCGGTTAAAAGGTTTAAATAACCAGTTACCAAATACACGGTTTAATAGCTTAGTTAAACGATCTGGTTTTGCATCATGACCTTTTAATAGTAACGCCGATAACGCAGGCGATAGTGTTAACGAGTTAAACGCTGAGATAACCGTCGAAATAGTAATGGTTAAAGCAAATTGTTTATAAAATTGACCAGATAAACCCGTAATAAATGCCGTAGGAATAAATACCGCACACAATACAAGTGCAATGGCGATAATTGGCCCTGTTACTTCTGTCATTGCAACACGGGTTGCTTCAAGTGGTGATAAACCCTGCTCGATATTACGCTCAACGTTTTCAACCACAACGATGGCATCATCAACAACAATACCAATGGCAAGTACCAAACCGAATAGCGATAAGGTATTAATCGATACACCCAACCATTGCATAACCGCAAACGTACCAATTAAAGACACTGGTACTGCAATCAGTGGGATTACTGATGCACGCCAAGTTTGTAAGAACACCACAACAACGATTACAACTAATGCAATTGCTTCTAGTAGCGTTTTAATAACAGCATCAATTGAACCGCGTACGAATACAGTTGGGTCATAAACAATGTCGTATTCAACACCAGCCGGAAAGTCTTTTGATAATACTTTCATGGTTTCACGCACTTGATCAGAAAGCTCAATCGCATTTGAACCTGGGCGCTGGAAAATCGGCATTGCAAGCGCAGGTTGACCATCTAACATCGCTCTTAATGCATAGGTGTTTTGGCCTAATTCAAGGCGTGCTACATCACTTAGGCGTGTAAGCTGACCTTGCTCACCTACTTTGATGATCACATTTTCAAATTCTTCTTGTGAGCTTAAGCGTCCTTTTACATTCATCAGAATTTGAAATTGATTACTTTTCGAGGTAGGTTGCGCACCTAAACTACCCGCAGCAACCTGTTGGTTCTGAGCGCGTAATGCATTTACTACGTCCATTGCTGTTAAATCGCGAGCAGAGAGTGCATCAGGGTTAAGCCAAACACGCATTGAATATTGACCACCACCAAACATTTGCACATCACCCACACCGCCTAAGCGCGCAATTTGGTCTTTGATATACAAATCAGCATAGTTCGCTAAGTAAGTCGTATCATGCGTTTTTTCAGGCGAATACAAATGCACCACCATGGTTAAATCAGGTGATGATTTTTCGGCTACAACACCTAAACGCTGAACTTCTTGCGGTAAGCGTGGAAGCGCACTGTTAACACGATTTTGCACTTGAACTTGTGCACGGTCTAAATCAGTACCTAATGCAAAAGTAACTGTTAAAGTCATGCGGCCATCACTGGTTGCTTGTGAAAACATATACAACATGTTTTCTGTACCATTGATTTCTTGCTCAAGTGGCGTTGCCACTGTTTCGGCAATCACCGTTGGGTTAGCACCCGGGTAATTTGCTGTAACTACAACCGTTGGCGGTACAACCTCAGGGTACTCACTCACTGGCAATTGAAATAGCGAAATTGCCCCTGCAATGAGAAATATAAGCGACAGCATCGCTGCGAAGATGGGTCGCTGGATAAAAAAGTGTGAAAATTTCATTTTGACCTACTGTTTAGCAACCAAATCTGAGTGATTATTTGAAAGAGTAAATGCAATTCCGTCACTATTGATTGTGACTGTGTTTGGTGAAATTGGCATACCAGGGCCAACACGCGCCGGGCCATTCACAGCAATCACATCGTTTTCGTTTAGTCCTGATGTAATCGCACGTAAACTGCCGTAACGCTCACCCACCGTTACTAATTTGTATTCAAGAACATTGCCTTCACCCACAGTGAGTACAAAGCGATTCTTTAAATCAGTCCCAATTGCACGCTCAGGCACAATGACTTTTTCACTTACTTTATTGGCAGCAAGCTTAATACGTGCAAATGAGCCCGCACGTAATTGTTGTTCATCGTTTTCGAACACCGCACGCACACGAAGAGTGCCGGTAGTTTCATTAATTTGGTTATCAATGAAGTTGATTTTGCCATTGTAGTTAAAGCTGGTTTGACCCACTTTTTGCATCACAACCGCTTGTTCACTTTGCGCTGTCACATCAGTAAAAGATTGATTCCATGTACGCTCATCAATATCAAAATAAGCATACATTTGCTGGTTTGAAACAATGCTTGTTAACACGCTTTGACCAGCAAGCACGTTATTACCTTTGGTAATATTCGCACGCGATACAACGCCATCAATGGGTGAACGCACTTGAGTAAATTCTAAATCAAGCTCTGCGGCCGTAAGTTCAGCCTGTAGCGCTAGCAATTGCGCTTCGCGTTGTCTTAGCGTTGATTTACGAGACTCCGCTTGCTCCGTTGAAATTGCTTTACGCTCAGTTAAGCGCTCTGCACGTTTTGCTTCACTTTTAGCCTGCTCTAATGCGGCCTTGGCGCTCTCTATCTGCGCTTTTAAGCTATCTACTACTGCTGCAAAAGGGCGTGCATCAAGGGTGAAAAGCAAATCACCTTCTTTAACACTGTCACCTTCTTTAAAGTTAATTTTATCGATCACACCTGAAACACGCGGCATAAGTGCAACCTCTTGCGGTGCCTCTAAACGCGTTGTGTAGGTGTGCCAATTTTGTACTGGCTTTACAAGTACTTGCGCTACATCGATAGGTTGTAATTGTTGCTGTTGCGCTGATTGGCTAGCTTCGCTACCACATCCTGCCAACGTTAAGCTCGCAATGGTCACTGCCACTGCAAGAATAGATTTGTTCATAACGACTCTCCTGTATTTAGATAGGAGACAATGTTACGCAACTAATTAGTGGATAAAAATGATAGATTTTTAAATTCATTAATGCCAGAATTGCACCAATAGAATTTAAGGAACTGCTATGGATACCACCAGCCGCTTATTAATGTTGCTTGAAGTAATTGAACGAGGCTCATTTGCCAAAGCCGCCGAATCTAGAAATATAGATCGCTCAGTTATTTCAAAACAAATTAGCCGCCTCGAAGATGAATTAGGTGTTCGTTTACTAAATCGTACTACACGTTCTTTTTCGTTGACTGCCGCTGGTGCTGAAATGGTAAAAAAAGCAGCTGAACTGAGAGATTTGTTATCAGATACCGTCAGACTTGCTGAAAATTACCACCAAGAACCCCGTGGTACGTTAAAAATTACCTCATCAAGTATTATTGGTAAACGCTATATTCAACCAGTCATTAACGACTTTCAAAAACGCTTTCCGCAAGTTGAGGTGGAACTTCGTTTAGACGACAGGCTGATTGATTTAGTATCAGAAGGCTATGATTTAGCTTTTCGTGTTGGCGAACCAAAAGACTCGTCATTTATTGCCCGTAAAATTGCCCGCAACCGTATGTTGCTGTTGGCTTCACCGGAATTTATTGAAACTTACGGTATGCCAAAACAGGTTGAAGATTTAAAAGAGCTACCCGCTGCTAGCTATTCAAGCCCAAGTAAACGCATCAGCGGAATTCGTTATCGTAATGCCGATGGCGATATTATTGAGCAAAATATTAAAAGCGTCTTTCGTGCGAACGATGCAGAAGTACTTTTAATGAAAGCTATTTCAGGCAATGCGTATGTTTTGGCGCCGGCATTTATTCTTGACGATGAAGTTAAGCGAGGCGATCTCGTACCCATTTTAACCGATATGGAATTACTCGATTACAGCGCGGTGTATGCTGTTTACCCACACAGAGACTTACCAGTAAGAACGCGTTTATTCTTTGATGCTATGCGTGAATACATAGGCAAAGATATTCCTATTTGGGAGGCAAACATCCCTGATTTCGACACCATGTACAAAAGCTAAATTTATAAACGCTAACTCGCTTTATTATGCTCAATTGACTCTTGGCTCAACTCATAAGCTGTTACAACTTTATTTCGTCCTTGCTGCTTTGCTTGGTATAGCGCATCGTCAGCACGTTTAATAAAGTTTTTCAGGGTTTGATTTGGCATGTAGCAAGCAACACCAATACTAATGGTCAGATTAATTACTTGCTCATCAATATTGTGGATAGTGGTTGATAAGTGCTCGCGCAGCATATCTGCGAATTCATAAGCACTTCTTGGGTCACTACTGGGTAAGAAGATAGCAAACTCCTCACCGCCAATACGAAATACATAGCCTTTACTAATGCGTTGCCTAAAGAAACTGGTTACTTCAATCAAAATGCGATCGCCAACATCATGGCCATACTGATCATTAATATTCTTAAAATAATCAAGGTCGAGCATTAAGATAAACAAGCCATTTTTGTTTTTTAATTCAACTTCAAAATAATGGGTCATTGCCAAGCGGTTCCCCGCGCCAGTCAAAGGGTCGAGCAAGGCTAAGTTTTCAAGTCGCTGTCCATATTCAGCACGACTATTTTCAAAGGTGTGAGATACTGCCCAAATACAGATATATGTAAATGAAAAATTGAGTAAAAAATTAACACTATTGAGAGGTTCAAGACTTGATTTACTAAATAAAATCAGTGCTTGTAATAGTGCAACCATCAAAGACAACACTTGCCCATATTGCTTACCAAGTAATAGATAGAACAATACAGGCAATGAACATGTCCAGATAAAAAGTAAACTCTTAATACTGCTTAAGTAAGTACCTAATGTAATGAGTAAACTTAAAAACAAACACAGAGTAAGTGATTGCCAGAGCTGAGCATTACGTTTTCGGGTATAGAAAAAGATATAAAAACAAAACGAAGCAAAAACGACTTCTAACGCACCTAGAACAACAAAGTCATTTATAAATAGATTAAAAACCGCGAACACGCCCGCTAAAACACCTAGACAAAAGCCCATCCATTTAAGAACGTTATTACGTAAAGCTTGAGTGCCTCTTAGCGCACCAATATCCATTCAGTTTCTCGTTATTATTCTAGTGACTAGATTTTAACTCCAAATTAAAAAATTAGGAACAAATTATTAAGCGAACCCTCATTAAACTACGTTTATTAACATAAAATCTTGAAAAACTGATACTTTCTAACTTTTATTTTAAAAACATAAGCTGCTAGCTGCCATCAATTTCATATTACGTGCAAACACACCTAGCCCATTAATCATCAATCAAGTCACTTACCTCTTCGATTAACTCATCAAACTCATCGCGAACGTTACGACGCTGTTTATCGGTTAATGTAGGTTTTAGTTCCACTAACAAATTAACGTAGTTATCGAGATTTTTATCATCGGCTGCAATTAACTTGTCGCTCATAAAAGCTAAGCGATTATTAATGATGACTGCCAACTGGCTATCAAAGTCTGTTGGTTTTTGCTTTTGCATAAATAACGTTTTTAATGCATCTAAACGCCTTTGTTTGTACTGCATCCACATTAAAAATGTACTGACTCGAGAATTTGATGAACTCTCTATGAGTGTTTTTTGCTGCGCAGTGAGTTTGCTACCGAACCACTCTTTATAGTTTTCAAGGTTTTCTTCTAAACGTTCTTTTTTATGTTGCTCAGGCGATCTTTCTTCGTGTTCTTTGTACTCATCATTAATGTTTTCTTGCAGTGCAGCAACAAACTCTACGCGCTGCTTATAAGAAAGTGAATTCGCTAAAGCGATAAGTTCAGGCTCAATTTTATTAATCAATGTTTGCCAGTGCTGCTTCGCTTGTACAAAGTGTGCTTTAAGCTCGTTATGGTCAACTTGCTTATCTAACATGGTCTTTAAATTTTCAAGGTCGCGTTTATATAAGGGGAGTTGTGTTTCTCGATGCCAATCTCGGCTGGTTTTGACAATATGCTCAAATTTATCAGCCTGGTCACTGTTAAGGTCAACATAATCATCAATCCAAAACCCTGATAACCAACCTAAATTATTGTAAGTAAAGCTCGGAGAACACCCTGCTGCTGTAAACAATAAACTAAATACTATTAGATACTTTGATAGCTTTTTCATTGTAGTTTTTTCAAATCCTATTTCAAAACAAAGTAAACTTACCACTAAGAACAAAAATTCAGCAACCAAATTAAATGAAATTAATTATCATTTGAGTATTGACGAACGGTTAAACCTAAGTAATAATCGTTATCAACAACTTGGTTCGCTAGACTATTCTCACAGCAACATCATACTGTTAAAGGTTTTGATGCTGTTTTACCAAGTTAGTTCAAGATGTAACTCTTGATTGTCATCTGTTTCCTCGACCCAAACATAGACATAAAACGTTACACTTTACTTGCTACATTGCTCATATCGGTGACGGTAGATATGACACGAAAAAGCCCGCTAAGGGCTTTTTTTATTTCTTTAATTTTTCTGGAAAATCTGTATCTTAAGCCTACTTGTTAATTGCAAAGCTTGCCGCTGTCTATAAATTGGGCATTTGCAGCTGTTGGGGCTAAACTAAAAGTGATGTTTTGCTCTGAGGCTGTTTGGCAAGGCATTTTATCAATAGCTGAATGCTTTGTTATTGATACCTAACACACATTTGGAGGCAGACTATGATCAAGCCTAATTTTAAATCACTATTGCTCGCTAGCACGTTAATCTTGTCACCTTTAGCAAATGCCAGTCTTGAAGATGCCCAATTAGCGGCGAATGAAGGTCGTTTTGAAGAAGCGCTTCATGAATTTAATTACCTTGCAGACAGAGGTTATGCCCCTGCAATGTATGAGCTTGCTAAAATGTACGAAGGTGGCTTTGGTGTGCAACGAGACTATCGTAAAGCAGCAGAGTTATACGAAAAAGCAGTAAAAAAAGTGCATGCTGATTCAATGTTCGCATTGGGTGTACTTTATCAAGAAGGTAAAGGTGTCAAACTTGATAAAGAAAAAGCCATTTCATTGTATGAAATGGCGTCACAAAAAAACCATCCAGCGGCACAGTTTAATTTAGGGGTTATGTATGCTAATGGCGAAGGGGTAATTCAAGATTACCGTACCGCGCTTAGTTGGTACCAAAAGGCGGCTGCAAATAACTTTACTCTTGCGCAATTCAACATGGCTTTAATGTATTACGAAGGGTTAGGAGTTCCTAAGAATCTCGAAAAATCATACATTTGGAATACCATTGCTGAATACAACGGCAACATGGATGCAAGTCATAGCCGTAAACTTGATGAGCGAAGTATGATGCCTGCAGAAATTGAAGCTGCTAAAGAAAAAGCAGATGCCATTTATGCAAAAATACAGGCTGGTTTATACGCACCTGACGGGCGTCTATAAATAAACTTCGTACTTGCGCTTAAGGGCGCAAGTACAGCCATTTTAATAGTTTGATCAGCAACTTATTTTGTTTTAGCAATAAACTAGTGCGAGGGTTAAACTTACCGGATACCAAGGTATTTCGTGCATGGCTAAAGGTTTTAAAACCTTCAATGCCATGATAGTGCCCCATCCCTGACTCACCGATACCACCAAACGGTAGCTGATCTGCTGTTACCTGCATCAATACATCATTAATTGCTAATGTACCGCTTCTGATTGATGTGCTTAATTTACTGATTTTCTCTTTATCATGCCCCAAAATATACAAAGCAAGAGGTAATGAGTCACCATTGATCGTATCAATCACCTGCTGCAATGACTCATAACCGATAATGGGCAGTAAGGGGCCAAAGATCTCGTCTTGCATGACGCGCATATCATCATTCACTTGCGTTAAAATGTGCAAGCCCATACGGTGTTTTAGTTCATCAACTTGATGAGCTTCTATCGGCTCAAATACTTGCGCGCCTTTGTCTTTTGCGTCAACTAAATAAGCAGCTAATCGCTGGTATTGACTCTCGGAGATAATTGAAGTCAGATTTTTACCTTCAACACCTTGTTTAAAATGTTTTCGGTAAATATCACAAAGCTGCATTACCAACTGATGTTCAAGCCGCTTTGGAACAAATACGTAATCAGGAGCAACACAAATTTGCCCTGCATTGTTCAATTTACCAAATAAAATTGTTTTCGCTGCTTCTTTGATATTTGCATCATCAAGAACAATTACTGGCGATTTACCACCTAGCTCTAACGTCACTGGGGTAAGGTTTTTACTAGCACTTTGCATTACTTTACGGCCGACAGCGGTTGAACCAGTAAACAGCATATGAGCAAAGGGAAGTTGGCAGAATTTTGCAGCAAGTTCTGCTTCGCCTTCAATCACGATACAATGCTCTTTCAATTCATCAGCCAAAATCGTTTTTATAACTGCGTTAGTGTGAGGTGTATATTCGCTTAACTTTAGCATTACGCGATTGCCTGCGGCTAATGCGGTTATGGCAGGAACTAACGCAAGTTGAATTGGATAATTCCATGGGGCAATGATGCCTACAACCCCTTTCGGCTGATAACTGATATGTGCAGACGAAGGCCATAAACTAAGTCCAACACCACGAGATTCATTTTTTGCCCACTTTGGCAAACGCTTAATCACATCACTGATTGTTTTAACTGTTGGGAAAATATCGCCTAGTACAGTATCGAAAGCTGTACGGTATCCAAAGTCTTTACTTGAAGCATTCACTAAAGCCTGCTCGTTCTCAATAAGCGCAGCTTTGACGCGTTTTAGAAGCTTTATTCTAATATCTATTGGTAAGTAAGGTTCAGCTAAAAATGCATCGTTCAGCTGATAATATTGTTCTTGTAATTGTGAATCTAGATCGACCAAAACGAGTACTCATCAAAAAGGTTTAAACAACTATAACGATGAATAAAATCGAGAGCAAATAAAAACAGCGCCCATAAAGAGCGCTGTGAGTGGTTGGTAAGAGTTGAAACTATTGTTCTGTATTCATTAATTTTTACATTTAAAAAGCAAATACACTCGCTGCTACAGTCATTGTAACTAAGGTGATCATGGCAATAGCTATTAAGTTAAGTGCGAACCCAGAACGGATCATATCGCGCATTTGAATTTGCCCTGATCCAAACACAATCGCGTTTGGTGGTGTCGCGACTGGCATCATAAACGCACAGCTACATGCAATTGCAGCAGGAATGACCCACACAAGCGGTGTACCAAATACTGACTCAGCAACCGGGCCTAATAGTGGTAAGAAACCTGCAGCTGTGGCTGTGTTACTGGTTATTTCTGTTAAGAATGTAATAAGAGCCGTTACCGCTAAAACACTTAAAACTAACGGAATAGCACTTGCGCCCTCGATCATATGGGCAATATATTCAGCAAGGCCAGACGACTTGATTTGTGCAGCTAGTGTTAAACCGCCACCGAATAGTAGCAACACGCCCCACGGCACTTTAGCTGCACTTTCCCAATCAAGGATTCGCTCACCATCGCCTTTATTTGCTGGTAACACAAATAACATCAATGCTGCAGCAATCGCTATGCCGGTATCAGAAATTTTAAGGCCAGAGAAATCAGCAATCATAGGTCTAAAAATCCAGCATACTGCAGCTAAAGCAAATACAACAGCTACGCCTTTTTCAGCGCGCTGCATAGCTCCTAACTCTTGTAACTGTGACAAGAATAAAGATTTAGTGTCTTTGCTTGCACTTTTTGCACATTGTGTATCAACTTTATAAGCAAACTTAGTTAACCACACCCAGCATAAAATAAGCATAACTGTCGCAAGTGGTACACCTACTTTCATCCACTCAGCAAAGCCAATATCAATCTTGTAGCTATCTGATAGGTATGCAGCCATTAATGCGTTTGGTGGCGTACCGATTAAGGTTGCGATACCACCGATGCTAGCACCATAGGCAATTGATAATAACAATGCTTTACCAAATTGGTCATTATCTGGGTTAGACTGTTTAACTAACATAGTAATCGACATTGCAATCGGTAACATCATCACAGCAGTCGCTGTATTTGACATCCACATTGATAAAAATGCCGTTACTAACATCATGGCTAAAATTTGTAGGCTTGGCTTAGTACCAGCACGAAGCATGGTATTAAGTGCAATACGCTTGTGTAAACCCCAACGCTCCATCGCGATTGAGATCAAAAAGCCGCCTAAGAATAAAAAGATCAAAGGGTGTGCATAAGGTGACGCGACCCCTTTGATTGCTGCAATGCCAGCAAGAGGTGATATAACCAGTGGCAATAAAGACGTAGCAGGAATTGGCACAACTTCGCTTACCCACCAAGAAGCCATCCAAAATGCAAGGCCTGCAGTACGTAATGCAGATACACTCATACCCGCTGGTGGATCAATTAAGCAAGTTAATAACATCACTAATGGGCCTAGCAGTAACATCACTGTGCTCATTAATGGGCGTGGCTGTGAGCCATCTTTTGTTTGATTTACTAATGACATACCGACTCCTTAGAACTTGTATTTAAGGCCAAGTGCAACGCTGTTATCTGATTCAAGTTCTAAATCTAAATCAGTATAGAATAAGTAAGCAGTGGTTTGTTTATCGAACACATAGTCAACACCTGCTGTCCATTGTTTACCTTCTTCAGCATGGCGAATCTTTGAGTCGTCTTTAACATATTGCAGCTTAGGTACCCATTTATCGATTGCATAGCTTGCGCTAAGTGCATAGCCATTGCCTTCTTTCGTACCGTCGGTAGATTCACTGCGCTGGAATAAACCCGCTAACTGTAGGTTTTCATGTTTCCATGCGGCAACCACACGACTTGCTGTTAACTTGTTCAGCGCATCAACATGGCTGATAGCGACATAGTAGTCTTTAGATTTTAATGCACGGTCGCCATAAATAACCGTTGCCGCAAAACCATCTTCATCGTTGCTGCTGTCATCTTTTGGAGCATAAGTTAGCGCAAGTGATGCGCCACCGTATGTTTTTGAGCTGTAGGTAATGGTATCGCCGATACGGTCTTGACCAGGGATCAGCTGTGCAATATCTGCTTGGGTTTCGTTAAAACCGTCTACTTTACCTTCTGAGTATTTAAAACGCGTGTCGTTACGACCGACAACCACTTCACCAAAATCACCTGCAAGTCCTAAGTAAGTATTACGAGCTGAAAATGGCTCACTGGTATCATCATGTTCAAAGCCTTTTACTTGCACTTCGTATTTAAATACCGCTTTAAGCGACTCAGTTAGTTTGTGGCTACCTTTAATACCAATGCGCGAAAAAGGTGCTTCGATTTGCGTACCTTCATCTGCATAGCGCATAACGCCTGTATCTGTGTTTGCTATTTGAACTTCTGCTTTACCGTACACCGCGTAGTCTGCTGCCATTGCTGAGCCCGCTGTGCTCGCTAAAATTACGGCCGCTACTACGCGTGTTTTTGTATGAGTGAATATTGTTGTCATTATGCGCCCCTTATTAGGTTCAAATTGTTGTTCCTAACTAGTAAGGCAAGTTGGCTGCCAACTTAGATAATTTTAAAAAAGTTGTTAAATAACAGTAAATTAACTTTGCTGACGTAAAAGAGACTGTTTTTTATGGGTGGATATCCACACATTTTTAAAAGTGTGCTGTCACCAGTTCCACCCATTGTGAAGAGTTTAATGTGAGAGAGTTGCTTAGTCTTTGAACATTTCGCGATTAATACCGTATTTGGTCATCTTGTCGTAAAGGGTTTTACGGGCAATTTGTAATGTGACCATGGTGTCTTTTATGCTGCCGTTGTTTCGTTCTAGCGCTTCTTCGATGAGTGACTGCTCATAAAAGCTAATCTTTTCGGCAAGACTTAAATCCTGAGCAAGTTCATTTTGATTATTTGTGTCGCTGTAAGAAGCAAACGCAAGATCAGAGCCCAGTAGTACGGCACGTTCAGCCTGATTTCTAAGCTCTCGGACATTTCCCGGCCAATCATACGCAAGGAGTCGTTGTTTAGCTTCACTACTCAATGGCGCAGGCGGCTTATGAAAACGTGTCGCCGCTATCGAGCTGAAGTGTTTAAAAAGCAGTGGAATATCAGCTTTTCTATCACGTAATGCCGGAATACTCACTTTTACTAAATTTAGGCGGTAATATAAATCGGCTCTAAACTCCCCTGCTTCGACTAGTGTCATTAAGTCTACTTTGGTAGCAGCAACTATACGTACATCTAAATCAATGGCGTGGTTGTCACCTACAGGGGTTACTTTGCGCTCTTCAAGCACCCTCAACAACTTTACTTGTAAACTCGCAGGCGTAGACTCTATTTCATCTAAAAAGACAGTGCCGCCTTTGGCAAATTCAAACTTACCTTGGCGAGATTGTGTCGCCCCTGTGTATGCACCACTGGCTGCACCAAAAAGCTCACTTTCAATAAGTTGCTCAGGTATTGCGCCGCAGTTTATAGCAACAAAATTAGCCGCTGAACGATTACTTTGATCGTGTAAATAGCGAGCAACTAACTCTTTACCCGTGCCTGTTTCACCTTCTATTAGCACATCTGCTGGCGTATCGATTACCGCATTAAGTAAATGCATCATTTGTTGCATTTGTTCGGTTTCACCCAAAATACGCACACCGGGCGCAGAGGTTTTTTCAACAGCAATTTTTAAGGCGCGGTTTTCCATCACTAAAGCACGTTTTTCTGAAGCACGAGCAATACAATCTAATAACTGCTCAGTTAGCGGCTTTTCAAATAGATCATAAGCACCAAGCTGCATGGCTTTAACGGCCACAGATACATCAGCAAAGCCGGTAAGAAAAATAACCGGTAGCTCGCTATCAAAGGCTTTAACTTGCTCTAAAAATGCCAAGCCATCCATTTTTGGCATGTTTATGTCGCTTAGTACAATACCTTCGAAGCGACGACTTAATTTTGAAAGTGCCGCTGTAGGCTCACTAAAACACTGAACTTGATAACCTTCAATCTCAAGGAGCTGCTTCAATGAATCACGGATCACCGCTTCGTCATCGATAACGATTACCTGATCACAGGTCGCTGCAACTTCACTCATGATGTTTCCTTGTTAGTTTGTAAAGTTATAATAAATTGTGCTCCGCCCTTAGGGCGGTTATGGGCTGTTAGGCGGCCATTAAATGAGTCGATTATTTGCCTTGAAATAGACAAGCCAAGGCCTAAACCATTGCTGGTTTTAGTGCTATAAAATGGCTCAAAGATATTACCTAATGCATGTTGATCAATACCCGGGCCAGTATCGAGAATTGATAGCTTTACTCGGTCGTCAAACAGTTCAAGTTCAAAGCTCAGTTCGCGTTTGTCAGATTCACTCATTGCTTGGCTGGCATTAGTGATCACGTTAACCAAGACTTGCTCAAACTTAACGCTGTCGACCCATACTGTTATGTTTGCATCAATATCTGCGGCTTTAACTTCGATATCATCTTGTTTTAACTGTGCGCTTGCAATCATTAAGGCATTTTTTAACATACTCGCTAAGCTTTGCTGTCTCAGTTGAGTTTGTGCCGGTTTACTAAAATGCTTTAGCTGTGCAACAATTTTGTGTACACGCTCTATTAACGACTGCACCAGGACTAAATTTTCGCTGGCTTGCTCAATATTTCCTTTGATAAGCAACCTTTTTGCACTCACTAAGTAGGTATTCATGGCACTTAATGGCTGATTGATTTCATGGTTAATGCCTGCACTTAACTGACCAATAGTTGCAAGTTTAGCTGTTTGGATCAGCGCTTTTTGAGCCTTTTCGAGAGCCTGAGTACGTTCTATAACCTCTTGCTCAAGACTGTGCCTAGAAAACAATAGCTTTTTATAACCAGCAAAACGTACCATTGCCGTATGAATAAGTACTACCGCAATAGCATAAAACACACTAAACCAAAGAAGCCTAGGGATTTGTGCAAGCTCGACATTCGTCACATCCACCAACACACTCGCTTTGGCGTTAATGATATCAATGCTTTCAACAGCACTAATAAAGCGCGATTGCTTACCGTTTAATAAAACTTTTTGCAGTATGGTTTGTTCATTTAGAGGTTTATGGGTATAGGGCAGTAAAGTGGGTTTATGTGACAGATATCGGCGCGATTTAACTAATGCTGCCATTTGTTTATTATCAAGAGGCATAAGTGACTTCAAACGCCAATCAGCTACATCAGACATAACAATAACGTTGTCTTCAAGAGCAATGTAGAAATGTGAAGTGTCTGATGCATTGAGTAGCTGGCGGTCTTGTTCAAATTTTTTGGCATTAACTTTTAGTGCCACTACCGCAACCACCTCGCCTTGATAAAATAACGGCTCAGAAAAATAAAAGCCTCGCTCACTAGAGCGCATACCCAAAGCAAAATAAGCAACTTTTTCACCTTGTTTGGCTAAATAAAAATACGGCCGAAAAGCAAAATTACTTCCTAAGAAAGTATAGTCAACTTGCCAGTTACTACTTGCTAAAACAGTGCCTGACAAATCCATTACGTAAACATCTGAAGCCCCACTCGCTCGTTGAATATCTTCAAGATAATCATTGACCGCATCTCCACCAGCACCTTTTTCGACAATAAATGATTTTACCAAATCATTGGCACTTACTAAGCTAGGTATGGTTTTAAATCGTGCTAATTCACTTGCGATATAATGGCTTAGCTGAGTAGCTTGTGTTTGACTTTGATGCTGAGCTTGTTCGTAATCATGGCTTCTACCGAGATAAAAAACTAATATTAACAGCATTATTAGCAATACACCTGCTGCAATAAATTTTTTACTTAATGACGACATTCAAACCTTACGAACAGGACTACTAGAAATTGAATTGGTAGTGTAACGATAATTCCTCAGTTGTACCAGCGACTGCGCCATTGTCAATGCGAGGATCAAATGCGTTGTATTTTTTTCCTAACAAATTTTCTGCTTTTAGCATTAGTTGGCTGTTGTTGTTTAACTGCCATTTTAAACTGCCACCCAATAAGCTGTAAGCAGATTGTTTAAAGTGAGCACCTGTCTCTGAGCTTACTTCAACTGTATCGCGCCACAATAAGTTTAAGCTCACCTGCCATGAATCAGATAAGTTATAACTACTGATTATGCTTGCAAAGCGCTTAAAGCTCGCATTGATTGGATCTTCAAAGTATTGCGTATAAGTGCCTGTAATCGAAAAGTCTTTACTTGATTGCCAAGTGCTATCAAGCTCGATACCACTGTTTTGAGTGTTGAATGAGTTTGTAAAGGTAAACAATGAATCATCTGATAATGTTGGCTCAATATTTATAAAATCATTAAGTTCATTATAAAAAAGCACTGCATTAGCTTGTAACTCTGAGGTTTTATAATGCCAAACAAGTTCAGTTGTTTTTATCGACTCAGAGCGAAGCGATGGGTTACCTATTGTCACATCATCATTTGAAAACAGCTCATTGGTAACCGGTGTTCTAAACGATTCACCATATTGCAGCTTAACAGTATGCTCTGAATTTATTTTATAGACACCCGCAAGACGTGGAGAAAGTTTACTGTCGATGTCCTTCACATCGTCATAGCGTGCGCCAATAAATAAAGTAAGTGCATCTGAGTATGGTATTTTTAGCTGCCCATAAGCACTCAAGGTTTCGAATGTAAACTTAAGTGACGAAAACTCAGGAAAGTCCATCACAGACACGATCCCTTGCTGTTCAAAGGCAGGGTCGATAATTATTTGCTCTGAATCGAAATCATAATAAGACGTGCGAACTCCTGCTTTAGTTTGCTTAGCCTCTGAGTATTCAATTCCCGCAGCAAGCTGCCATTGGTTATCGAATTGATAACTTAGCTCAGTTTCGAATTTACTGTCAGTTGTTTGCCACGCAGGGCCAACGAGAAAGTCTGGAATATCGTCAAATGTAGCGATTAACCCTGCACTTGAAATATTATGCTTTGTGAATGAGTAACTAGAATCTAGCTTTAACTTATCGTTATTGATCCAGTTGTATTTAATTCCCACAAAGGTGTTATCACTGTTATGTTGGTTTTGCTTAGAATATCCAGCGAGGTTTAAAAATTCATCAAGGGATGTTTCATTGTAACGGGCACGTAATTGCAGTTTTTTATAATCAATACCTGCGTCTAGATAAATTGCCTCAAGTGGATCTTTGACCCCCTGCGGATAACTTTCACCGTCCTTTTGTTCATAAGCGAAATTTGCAAAAATACGTGTATTGTCACTAAATATCCTGTTGATCTGACCTGTTGCGCCGTATCGGCCATTGTTACCAACTACAAATTGCAGTGCATTTCGCTCTTTAGACGTAACAATGTTCATAACACCTAAAAATGCATTACTGCCATAAAGTGCTGACCCAGGGCCGCGAATAAACTCTATTTTTTCGATAACTTCCACAGGTATGTAAGGCAAATAAACAGAAGCCTTACCAAATGATGATTCATTTATTCGCTCACCATTTATCATCACTAAAACATTACCGCTATCTAGATAAACGCCCCGAGCATGATCTTTAGGCACCGCCCCTACCCAATCACCTCGAGTTGATTGCATACCAGGCACAAAATTCATCACTTCGTAGGCGTTATCAACTCCTAATGCTTGAATTTGCTTACGACTAAAAACACTTATTGTAGAAGGGACTGATGACAAAGTTTCGTTGGTTTTACTTGCTATATCGACTTGAACATTAAGTAAGTCTTCAAAACTTAAAGAGAATAAGTCTTGCTCTTCAGCCGCGTTTGCAACCACTGGCGAGGTTGAGGCAACTGCAATAGTAAAAAGTGCTGAACATCTGAAAAGATCCACGGTAAGCGATACCTGTACTTATAGCCTGTGTTGCAAAAGCAACACCATGTTTACACTATTAATACAAAAGATTGGTAAGCTTGCAATGTTTTTATAATTTTAGTTTATAAAGTTTTCTTAAATAGCGACAAAAAAACCCATTTTCAACTGTAAATGGGTTTCTAAAAACGTCTGTTTTAATGAGCCGAGCTTAATTAAGCTGTTTCAACATTTCCAGTACGCTTTGCTTTGATGTACTTATATAATCCAATAAGTGACGCCGCTATCCAGAAAATCTCAATAACAAAACTAGCAAGGTTAAAGTTATAACAAAGACTGATCAGTAACAGAATTGCGCCCGTTAAGTTCATCATGTTATACACAAGGCCGGTTGGCGATGCTTTATTCAGTTGTAGTAAAAAGAAAGCACCAACCACTAAGAATGTGCCTGTCATGCCAATAATATCAAATAAAAGTGCTATCACGTGCGTGAGTCCATTTTGTTCATATGTTTATACCCATACAACTGGCCCAATCCATGGGGAGGGTTGTTTTCATTCATTGAAACAGCAAACCGGTCAATAGTATCAGAGCATGAGTAAGAAACGAGGATAAATGTCCGTATTTTAATTCTATTTATGTGTCACCTTACCACCGATTATTTTTAAAGCTGGAGTACCACGGATCATGGTCTGGCGGGCAAATGGGCGTTGGCAGTCAGGGCAAATACCGGTGTCATTGGTAAAATCTTGGCTAATCCGTTCAACAAAACATTTAACCAACGCGCCTTTTCCACCTTTACGGTATTTAAATAACTGCGTTTTACATTGTGAACAAAAAATATCGACCGTTTTAGTTGGCCCTTTTTTATTTGGTTTTGCCATTAATCCATTTATTATTTCAAAAAGTGCATGCTATCACGCTATGACCAGAGACCCAAAACCAAGCCAATTAATGAAAATTGTAAAATAGCATAACCTGAATTTACCAAAAACAGTTTTAACGGCCGCTGCTCGAATATGTAGCCTATGCCTATAGCAAGGCTTACCCAACATAAACCAATTATAAAACCTGTACCAACAGCCACCCCAACAGCAACATTGGGCCCAACAAATAATGAAAAGCTAAATGAGATCAAACAGCATAATATTAAACTGCTACCAAAAACTTTAAATGGATTAATTTGTTGCAAATCTAACTCAGTTAGACCACAGCTCTCCATCCAAATACGCTTAAATAACCAAGGTGAATACCAGACAATTCCCAATAAGAATGAAGCAAGACCTGCAAAAAAAATTGCGAAAAAGTTAAGTTGATAAAAATGCATACACCAGACTCATACAACGATTAGGTTTAACATGACTTTAGTTAAGGATCAGCGATGCAGCAAATTTAAAACACGTAATTTTGTACCTATTTAGAATTCAATCCTGTACTGATTTACGCCTTCTAATTATTTTACTTACGTTAATAATCACTTTACTGCTTAACTGGTTTTTTCTGTAATTTACGCTGTAATGTTCTTCTGTGCATATTCAGTTGGCGCGCAGTTTCGGAAATATTACCATCGTTACTGTGCAAAACATGTTGGATATGCTCCCACTCAAGGCGCTCTGGCGACATAATTTTGTTTGGCTTTGATTCTTCAAGTGATAGGTTTACCTCGGCGTCTCCCAAGATTGTTTTTAAAAGTGAATTAAAATCGACAGGTTTTGGTAAATAGTCGTCAGCACCTAATCGTATGGCTTCGACTGCACTGGCAATACTGGCAAACCCAGTGAGTAACACAATACGAGCTGAAGGAAATTGTTCTCTTAAGGGTTTAATTAGCGCAAGGCCGTTATCATCCCCGAGTTTTAAATCCACCAGAAAATGGCTCGCCTCAAAAGTGGTTATATGCTGTAAAGCTTGCTCAGCGTTATGAGCAAGTGAACATGTGAAGCCTTGTTTTGTAAAACGCCTTGCCAGTGTGCTGGCAAGATTTTCATCGTCTTCAATAATTAAAAGTTTCATACAATTTTTAAACTAACCATCGCAATTGCACCTTGCTGTGGGTGATTGCTTAGTGTTAATGAGCCATTTAAGCGCTCTAAAGTCACATTCGAAAGCATAACTGCCATCCCCATACCATTGTTACTTGGCATGAGTTGGCCACCTAATGATGCCATTTGTTGTTCGCTAAAACCTTGACCGAAATCACGTAACGACAATGAAACTGTTTGCTGATCTATGTGCCACTTAGCTTCTACGCAGTATTGCTGATTATGGTTATTCGCCGATACGGCGTTTTGCAGCAAGTTTAAAATAGCCGGTAACAGCATGGCATCACTTAAAATCGAACAATCAGGGGCGTTATTTAGCCACTGTAAGTTTTGCTCTGGAAAATGCAGTGTCATCGCATCTTGAATGGTGCTTTGTAGTGTTTCAGCGCTGATCACTTGCCGTGTTTGACCGGTCCTTAAGGCATTTGAAAGCGACCTAAAATGAGCAAGCTGTTCTTTACACTGGGCTAATGGCTTAGCCATTTCTTGTACAATGGGGTCATCAGCTTGTTGTTCTTTCAGTTCTTCAAATAACAGCTGTAAGTTTGCGATAGGCGTTGCAAGTTGGTGCGTTACTTGTGCAGCAGCGCCATCAAGCGTTAATAATTGCTCATGCCTTAATTGTTGCTCACGAGTTCGTGCAATGGTGGCTTCTCTTGCTCTCAATGTACTGTTTAATGTACCAATAACAAAAGCAATAACAATGGCGCTAATAACAAAGTTAATCCACATACCAATAAAATGATGCGTCATCTGCATTTGGTGCATGGTGTGCTCAGGCATATTTATCAGTAAAAAGCTATAAGCGGCGATTGCCAGCACTGCGGTATAAGCAAGCCCTTTCGCATTAACAGAGACCGCAGCGATCATTATCGGTAACAGTAATAACGACACAAATGCATTGGTAGCCCCGCCACTTAATGACAGCAAAATCGTTAAAAACAGTAAATCGGCTGTCAGCTGCATCAGTACAGCGGCTGGTCTGGCTTTGGTTACTTTTCTATAAGCGAATATACTTAGCAGCTGAAAGATTGCTTCAACACAAATAACAGCAAGTAAAGGCAGTAAGGGGATTTGGTATTCAAATAGAAAGTACACCGCAATAACAGCAACAAATTGTACGGCGATTGCGGCGCTTCTTAAAATTAGTAGGCGACTAATCGCCGGATCGGTTTGCATAACGGACTCTTTAAAACTTAATCATCGTCCATTGAAATTGTAAAAACAGCACAAGGCGTTCCTTGATGAAACACCATTTGCCATTGTTTACCATTAAAACGCCACAGTGACATACGAATGGAGTAATTAAACTCTGACCGCGCAGAACGTCTAAAGGCTGCTTGATAGCTCAGCTGTGCAATATCATCACTGAGCATTCGACCTTTAAAGTGTTGATTATAAAACTGCGGTACTACCTCAGTTGGCAGACGGGTTAACACTTGGAACTTATTAAAAGACGTACCATCAGCAGCTATTTCAATAAAATCATCATCAAGTAATGCATCAAGCGCTTCAGCAGATTGCCGAACTTCTGGCTCAAGTAGCTGCCGCTCAGCATCAATTAAATGATTAAATAACGTCTCTTTAATTTTACCGCCCATAGTAACCCTTACTGTTTGAGCACTTTACCGCCCTTCATAACAAACTGAACCTGACTAAGTTCATTAATGTTATCAAGCACATTCATATTAACGCTGATAATATCTGCTTGTTTACCAACACTCAAGTCACCGAGGTTATCACTTTGACCTAATAGTTTAGCAGCTTCAACGGTGGCTGATTTAATTGCTTGTTTTGGTGTCATGCCATATTTAACTAATAACTCGAACTCTTTAGCATTATCACCATGCTTAGATACGCCTGAATCTGTACCAAAGGCTATTTTAACCTTGTTTTTTAATGCTAATTTAAACGACTCTTCCATTTTTGGCGCCACAAATTCAACCTTCTCAGCAATAGCTTTTGGCATATTAGGGTTATTTAGCACTTCTTCTTTTACTGTCGCGCCAGCGAGTAAGGTTGGAACTAAATACGCGTCTTGCTTTTTAAATAATTTAACTGTGTCTTTATCTAAAAAAGAACCATGTTCGATTGAATCAACACCCGCTCTGAGAGCTGCTTTTATACCTTCTGTGCCATGAGCATGAGCGGTGACTTTTCGGCCTAAATGATGAGCAGTGTTAACAATGGCACTGAGCTCTTCATCAGTAAATTGCTGATTAACCCCGGCCGCTGTATTACTTAAAACACCCCCTGTTGCCGTAATTTTGATCACATCGGCACCACTTTTAATTACATCGCGTACCGCACGAGTACAATCGTCAGCACCATCACACACACCTAAGCCCCCACCCTCTGTCGCTTTGGTAATATCACGGCGATAGCCATGCATGTCAGCGTGGCCGCCGGTCGGTGTGATCATATCACCTGCTGCAAAAATGCGCGGGCCAACAATGTCGCCACGCTCAACCGCTCGTTTTAATGGGAAGATAACTTGATAGCTGCTACCTAGGTCGCGCACAGAGGTAAAACCCGCATTAACCGTGCGTTTTAAGTATTTTAAAGAACGTAGTGCATAATCTGCTTCGTATTCAGTGACCCATTGATGTGGGTTACGCGTTGAATCTCGCTCAAAGGTAACATGAACGTGCATATCAATTAGACCCGGCAAGACCATCTGATTTTTTAAATCAAAAACATCTGCATCACTGAGGCCTAACTGCTGTGTTGTTAAGTAGCCTGCTTTTATTGCAGCAATTTTATTACCTTCAATAACCAGCGTTTGCTGCTCTTTAACACTCTGTTCAGTGCCAACAAGTACCTTTCCTGCATGAATAAGGGTGGTTTGTGCATTAACCACAAACGTAGATAACAAAGATAGTACCGATAATGTGCTTATTTTTAGATTTATTTTTTTCATAATCGCCTCTTTTTTATACTAGGTTTAACTTAAATACTGAGTAAATGCCATTATTTACGACATAGCGCGGCAATGAACTAGTGTTAACAAGTGAATTTTGATATAACTTCGGGAAAATTTAACAAGTCTGACCACATAAAGAGAACACATTATGTCTTATGCCCAAATTACTGGCTGGGGTAAATGTATACCACCAGCAAGCATCAGCAATGATGAAATTAGCAATATTGTTGATACCAATGACGAATGGATCACAACACGTACAGGCATCAAATCTCGCCGTGTCAGCCATGTTTCTACTGCCGATTTAGCGACCGTTGCCGCAAAGCAAGCGCTTGCTTGTGCTGGTGTTGATGGTAAAGACATTGATCTTGTACTTCTTGCGACTTGTACACCATCAACCATGGTGGCAAATACGGCCTCTTTAGTGCAAAAAAACATTGGCGCGATTGGCGCTGCAGCAATGGACACAAACGCTGCATGTTCAGGCTTTTTATATGCATTACAAGCAGCAACGGCACAAATTCGTGCAGGTATGATCAAAAAAGCAGTCGTTATTGCCGCTGAACGTATGACGTGGTACATCAACTGGGCTCGTCGCGACAGTGCTGTATTATTCGGTGATGGTGCTGGTGCCGTGGTATTAGAAGCCTCAGACACACCATCAGGTTTACTTGCCACTAAAACAGGTTGCGACAGTGAAGATCGCGACATTTTGCATATCGAAAACTTCGGTAGCGATTTAAATAAGTACGAGCCAATTGGCCCTTCTAACTTATTATTCGAAGGTCGCGAAATCTTCAAACGTGCTGTTAAAGGGATGAGCGAAGCTTGTGACGACGTGCTGAACCAGGCGCAGTTAGAGCTTGATGACATTGACGTATTAGTTCCTCACCAAGCCAATTTACGTATTATCCAAGCTATTCAGCAACGTTTGAAAGTAGCTGACGAAAAAGTAATGGTGAACATTGCCGATTACGGTAATACCTCTGCTGCAACAATTGCGATTGCCATTTGTGAAGCGGTTGAGCAAGGGCTTATCAAACCTAACTCAAACATTATGTCAGCAGCCTTTGGTGCTGGTTTAACTTGGGCGGCGAGTTACATTAAATGGGGCGAGCGTGTAACACCTATCTCGGTTTCTGATGCAGCTCTACCTGAGTGTGATAAAACAGGTCTTGAACTGGTTGCACCGGCTGTTGCAGCATGTAAAGCGGCACAGTAATACTCCTATCATTTATAGAGAAGCGCGGCTGAGTCCGCGTTTTTTTATGGGCATAAAAGGATTAATTAATGGAACTATTAGGCATACATCATACTGCAATCATCTGTAGCAACTATGAAAAATCAAAGCATTTTTATAATGAAATATTAAAGCTACCAATCATTCACGAACAATACCGCGCTGAACGTGACTCGTATAAATTAGATTTAGCACTTCCTGATGGCAGCCAAATAGAGCTTTTTTCGTTTCCTGGAGCGCCACCGAGACCAAGCTATCCAGAAGCACAAGGGCTACGCCATTTGGCGTTTAAAGTCGCCGATATTGCAAAATCTAAGCATTATTTAGAACAACAAGGCATTTCGGTTGAAGAAATAAGAGTGGATGAAATCACCGGGAAGCAATTTACGTTTTTTGCCGATCCCGATGATTTACCGTTAGAGCTTTACCAGCTTTAACTTATTGGAAGCGATCTTGTAGGTAGTTGAACACAGCACGAATACCCAGTGCCTCACCGCCTGCAGGACGACCCGGTAATGCACGTAAGTTCCAGGCCATCACATCAAAGTGAACCCATGGCGTACTTGGTTCAATAAACTCTTTTAAGTAAAGTGCCGCGGTGATCGCACCACCAAATGGAGTGGAAGCACAATTAGCAATATCTGCTACGTCACTTTTTAATAATGCTTTGTATTGATCAAATAACGGCAGTTGCCATACAGGATCATGACAGCTTTCACCTGCATCCATCAGTTTATTAGCCACTTCACGGTTATTTGCGAAAAAGCCAGGTAATTCTGTACCTAGGGCTACACGACAAGCACCAGTTAAGGTTGCAAAGTCAACGATAAGATCGGGGTTATCATTTTGTGCTTCAGCAAGTGCATCACACAGCACTAAACGGCCCTCAGCGTCCGTGTTATCAATTTCTACTGTGATCCCTTTACGAGTTTTGATCACATCACCCGGTCTAAATGCATTTCGAGAAACCGCATTTTCAACCGCAGGTACCAGAACACGTAAGCGAATTGGTAAGTTGGCAGCCATAATTAACTGCGCAAGGCCAATAACATGCGCCGCACCGCCCATGTCTTTTTTCATGTTGCGCATACCTGAGCTTGGTTTCAAATCTAAACCGCCAGAATCAAAACACACGCCTTTACCGACTAAGGTAATTTGCGGTGCATCTTTTGCGCCCCAACGTAGATCAAGTAAGCGAGGTTTATTCTCAGACGCACGACCAACCATATGAATCGTTGGGTAGTTTTGCTCTAATAATTCATCACCCACCCACTCGCTAAACTCACCATCAAAGGTATCAGCTAAATCAGCCATTACTTGTGATAAATGCTGCGGCATCATATCCGCAGCAGGCGTATTCACTAAATCACGCACTAAATTAATTGCACTTGCATACTGAGATAAACGCTTTACTAACGATTCGTCTTTAATGGCAAGGGTAGCGCGTGGCGAAGGTTTTTCTTTATATTCACTAAACTCGTAACCACCTAACACAAAGCCCAGTGTTACTTGCTCTACAAACTTTTCATCACCTTGTATTTGGTAACAACCTGCAGGCAATTTTGTTGATAAGTCACCTGCTAACCAAAAGTCTTGTAAATCATTTACCAGACAATAAACATGCTCAAGTGAGCCGGTTTCATTATTAGCAACTAAGGCCATGCCTTTGTTTTTAAAATCACAATTTGTTAGCCAATTTTGTAAGGCTTGCGGCTGCTCGGTTAACCACGTTGATAGGTCAGCTTTAGCAATAAATGACAGGGGAATTCCCGAAGAAGAATGGCGAATTAATGAACTCATTAAACGACTCGATATAAAGAAAAGGTATTTAAGCATACCAATATCTTGATACAAAAGGTATAGGCAAAATCAGATAAAAAACCTAATCAGTCTTTGTTTTGTTTCTCTTTTTCTTCTTTTGCTACTTGTTGATCCAGCTCTTTAATTGACTTATTTATATTGAATGAACTAGGTAGCACATCGACACCAACCCATTGCCCCAGCTTTACAACCAAAGGAATGGTAATAGGCGCAAAGGGTAAAACTGCAAACACACCTAAACCAAGCCCTTTTAAGATATCTAAAAACTGCTCATTAGCAGTATGTAACTCTTCTTTAGTAGCTTGGCCTTGGGTGTATCGCCTATAAATATGAAGCATTTCTTTTGTTTCTTGCTTTTCTTGGGCAAGTGCGATTTTGAGTGCTACCATAGCGCGCTTAAAACGTAATGTTTGACGCTTTTTGGTAATTTTAGCCACTCGAAATGGGGCTCGATGAATAACTTTATATAATCGCATTTAGTTATTTTCACACAGCATGCGACGTTCACAAAGCATAATTTACTTATATTAGATTTTACTTTATCCTTAATACTCTATTCGTAACTATTTTTCAGTATTAAAAATGAACCAACCTAAACAACAAGCTGAGCCAAAACCCAAAAAACCAGCTTCAGATGAGTGTTGTGGAGGTGGTAGCTGTTGCCCATGTGTATGGGATGAATACCGAGAAAAACTGCAACAATGGCGGTTAAGCAATAATTTGCAACAAGCTTAAAAGACCGTTCCAAATCAAAAACCGTTCAAAAACCATCCAAAAAAGCCTTCTATCTAATTATTTTTGCATAATTTATATATTTTCTTACGCTAAAATTCAATATCGAGAATAAATTATCCTCTTTACTTTCAATAGGATAATCCACAAAAGAACGACAAAAAACAAAGAAACACCCACAAAACAACATAAAATTAACAATTTGCAAAAATTATTTACAGGATGTATAAGAGATTTACACCAAGTTCTAATACTTTATTTGGTGACATAATCATAACTATTCTAACTGGGGAAGTCGGAATGAAATTCAAAAATAATGCGCTACAACAAGCAATTAAATTTGCTTTAGCGACAACAACAGCAGGCCTGTTTGTGTCGGGTTCGGTTGTTGCTGCAGAGCAAGCAGCTGAAGAGACGAAAGTTAACAAAAATGTAGAGAAAATTGCCGTGGTGGGTACTCGTTCAGCACCACGTTCAATCGGTGATTCACCAGTACCCATTGATATCATTGGTGGTGAAGAGCTAGATAAAGGTGGTAACACCGATATGCTTGAGCTTTTAAAAGGCTCCGTTCCTTCTTTTAACGTTCACCAAAACCCAATTAGTGATGCTGCGTCACTTGTTCGCCCAGCTAACTTACGTGGCCTTCCTTCTGACAGTACTTTAGTACTTGTTAATGGTAAACGCCGTCACCGTGCATCTGTTATCGCTTTCTTAGGCGGTGGTATTAATGATGGTGCTCAAGGTGCCGATATCTCTGTTATTCCAAGTATTGCCTTAAAGCAAGTAGAAGTACTTCGTGATGGTGCTGCTGCACAGTATGGTTCTGATGCAATCGCGGGTGTAATGAACTTTGTATTAAAAGATGCCTCTGAAGGCGGCTCATTCGAAATACGTCAAGGTGAATACTACGAAGGCGATGGAGATACAACGCAAATTTCTGGTAACGTGGGTCTACCATTTACCGATAGTGGTTTTGCTAACTTAAGCTTCCAATATAAAACAGCTGATGCGACTAGCCGCTCAGTACAACGCCCTGATGCAGCCGCACTAGATGCCGCAGGTGTGCCTGAAGTATCTTCGTTAGCACAAGTTTGGGGTGCACCAGAAGTTGATGATGATATTACTATCTTTGGTAACATCGGTCTTGAGTTAAGTAATTCATCTGAATTCTACATGTTTGGTAACTACTCTGAGCGTGATGTACGTGGTGGTTTCTACTATCGTAACCCACACACTCGCCCAGGTGTTTACTCAAATGACGGCGGTGAAACACTGCTTGTTGGTGATTTAACTGGCGATATGAGCGGTAACTGTCCTACCGATATCATGATTGATGATAACGTTTTAGATAACCAAAGATACATCGATGAAGTTGCTAACAACCCAGACTGTTTTGCGTTTAACGAAATGCTTCCGGGCGGTTTTACACCTAACTTCGGTGGTAACATCACTGATACTGCATTAACAATTGGTACTAAAGGTGAAATCACATCTGGTTTCCTTGAAGGTGCATACTATGACTTAAGCGGTACAGTTGGTTACAACGAATCGCGTTACTTCATCTATGACACAATCAATGCGTCATTAGGCCCAGAAAGCCCGCGCGATTTCAGCCCAGGTAAATACTCACAGTTAGAGAAAAACTTTAACGCAGATTTATCAAAAGGTTTTGACTTTGGTTTAGCTTACGATGTAAACGTTGCCGGTGGCCTTGAATGGCACGAAGAAACATTCACAGTTGTTTCTGGTGATGTAGCGTCTTTCACAGCTGGCCCACTAACTGAACAAGGTTTTGGTATCGGCTCGAACGGTTTCCCTGGTTTCAAACCATCTGATGCTGGCGAATACACTCGTCGTAACTATGCTGCATACGTTGATGTTGAAGCACCATTCACAGAAGACTTCTCAATGGGCTTAGCGCTACGCTATGAAGACTACGACACGTTTGGTTCAACAACTAACTACAAGATAACGGGTCAATACCACGTAACTGAAGACTTGAACATTCGTGGTTCAATCAGTACTGGTTTCCGTGCACCAACTGTTGGTCAAGCAAACGTAAGTAACGTTCAAACTAACCTAAGCAGCGGTGTACTTGTTGACTCGGCACTTTTACCACCAACAAACCCAATTGCAGTGCAATTAGGTGGTACAGAGCTACAACCTGAAGAGTCTCAAAGCTACACGTTTGGTGCAGTATGGACACTTGGCGACTTATTCTTCACAGTTGACTACTACAACATCCAAGTAGATGACCGTATCAGTCAATCAGATAAAATTGAATTAAGTCAAGCAGATAAAGACACACTTGAAGCAGCAGGCGTGCCAAACGTACAAAACTTAGCGCAAGTAAGCTTCTTCACCAATGACTTTGATACAACAACGCAAGGTATTGATGCAGTAGCTAACTACTCAACTGATTTGTTAGGCGGTAGCTCAACATTCAGCTTAGCGTACAACTGGAACGACACTGAAGTAACTAAGTCAACAGACATTACTGGTGAATTTAAAGTAAGCCGTTTAGAAAATGACTTACCAAACCACCGTGCAACACTTAGCTGGGCACAACAATGGGAGAGCTTCTCTGCATTTACACGTGTTAACTACTATGGCGAATACCAAGGTGTTCACGTAGATTACGATGCAACAGCGAAAACAGCTGATGCTGCAGTAACCATTGATGCAGAAGTGACTTACTTCCTAACTGAAGAGCTTAGCTTCTCTGTTGGTGCTACAAACTTATTCGACCAAGAAGCAGAGAAACTTGATTTCTTCGATAGTACTGGCATCCCTAACAATAACTGGGGTGGTAAATACTACGAAACGTCGCCATATGGTATCAACGGCGGCTTCTATTACGTGAAAGCTACCTATACTTTCTAAATTTCTAGGTTGAGCAATCAACCTAGAAAGTCGATACCCCGGATTTTTTCTGGATATTTATAGTTAACCAAGGCGAAAGACATTTCGCCTTTTTCGTTTTATAGTAAATAAAAATAACAAATAACCCGCCATTCCTATGCTGTTAGAAAAAGCGAATCAACTACTGAATGAAAACAAGCTTAAAGAGGCCGAATTTCATTTTAAAACCCTTCTCGATTCAGATCCTGAAAATGGCGAAGCGTTATTTGGATTGGGCCGCATTGCACTGCGTTTAGAACGTTATGATGCCGCTGTTTACCTTTTACAAAGAGCCTGTGAACGACTACCGCACATGCTTGAACCACTCCATGCCCTTGCCGATGCTTTTAATGGCGTGCATTCACCGCAAGATGCCTTAACTGTACTCGAATATGCTAAATCAATTGCCAGCCATAACCCTGAGCCACATTACTACCTTGCCCAGCATTATTTAACTTATGGTGAGTTAGACAAAGCGTACAGTATTTTAAAGCATGCACTCGGTATGGGAAATTACCCAGTGACGGCGTACATTTTATTTGAACTAGTACAGTTTGGGCGCTTTAACAACGAACAAAATTACATAAATGAGCTACACCAGTTTTTAACTTTAACCAATAATCTGCGTTTAAAAATGGTGTGTTATTATGCCCTTGGTAAAAGCTATGATCAGTTAAATGATACAGAACAAGCTTTTAACTACTTCAGCCTAGCTAATAAGCTACAAACAAAACTCACGCAGTTTAAAACCCTTGACTTAGTGCCTTTTTATCAGCGCATCATAGAGCAAAATACAGCTGAGCTAATTGATGCCAGAGACAAAACATTTACAGGCACAATTACCCCCATTTTTATAATTGGCATGCCAAGAAGTGGCTCAACGCTGGTAGAGCAAATGCTGGCAAGCCACAATGACTTTGCCAGCCTTGGCGAAGATGCCAGTATCAGTAATCAGGTTGTTGCATACCTTGAACAACAAACGCAACTCCCCTACCCAGATTGCCTAGCAGAGCTAAACCAAGGGCTAATTAACAATGCCCGCAATATTTATATTGAACGAATAAAACAAGCGCCAGTTGTGCGCCCTTTTATGATCAACAAGCTACCTGCTAACTATCAGTCACTTGGATTGATTTACTTACTCTTTCCTAACGCCAAGTTTATTAATATGCAGCGCGAATATGATGCAATTGCGTGGTCGGTGTTTAGCAACTATTTTGCTGAAAACGAACCTTATTTTTGTTCACTCCCAGAGTTTAAACAGTACTTTGATTTGTATCAGCAGTTAATGGAGCATTGGCAAAACGTGATGCCAGAAGCGGTTTTTGATTTAAGCTATGAAGCACTTATCAGTGACAGCGAACAAACACTAACAGCCCTGTGTAAGTTCTTAAACATCGAGTACAACACACAGTTTTTAGATTTTTATAAGTCAAAAAAACCGGTGGCAACACTCAGCAAAACGGCTGTAAGACAGCCGTTAACTGATAAAGCATTAGAAAAATACAAACGCTACGAGAGCGCAATGGACACGCTTATGCGTGAGTCTCAAACCAGTTCAACAAGTCAACAAACTGATCAAAACGCGCCTGTGGGTGAGTGAGCATATTAATGTGATCATAATCGACCTTATGGCCAAACTTACGGCCATAAATGGTCATCCTTTGCTTGCCGATGCCCGACTCTTCCATAAATTTTTCAATATCAATCGGCTGGCATAGAGCTTTATCTTTAACACCCGCCACATGCATAATGGGCGGCAGTGCCTTATCAGCTAATGCGTTGGCGTAATCAAAGCCATCGTCAGTATCGACCCAAGGTTTACGCTTAGCCCACTGCATACTTTGATAATGTGACTTACGGGTTTCATCATCACTGCCCCATTTCAGTTTTTTAGCCGGCACAAAACCATGCTTACGGGCAACTAATGGCGCCAAACCATACCAAATTAAATTACCTTGAATATACTTGCTTGGATGATGGTTATACAAAGACCGTTTAGAACCAAAATAGCCGCAGGCTTTCACATCATCAATCAACTCGGGAAAACGGGCAAACACACTGTTCATTAGCACCCCGCCCCATGAGTGTGCCACCCAATAACGAGCAGGCTCACCTTCAAGCTGTTTAATTTTATCTAAAAATGCGGGGATATCTTCTAAAATAGCCTCGGTTTGGCCATACTTTGCATGCTTTGAAATCGCAGGTTTACTCTCACCACGACCACGCAAATCAGCCACATAGCAAACATAGCCATGCTCAGCTAAAAATGGCGCTAAACCTTTATTGCTGTGGGTGTAAAAGATTTTGCCATTTTCAACGGCACCATGCATAAAAAACACCGCTGGGCCTTTCGCATCAGTCTTACTGATACGGCGTAAATGTAAGGTTTGGCTTTCGGCGAGTTTAATAAACACCGATTCTTGTTTAATCGTCACGTTTGACCTTTTTATTTTTATAGACTCATCGTACCAGTGTTAAGTTACGCCAGTCTATTCAGCAAAGCAAGAGTGATTTTGGCGATTGCCATTCAAAATGAGAATCTCAGGCACAATGAGATTTTGATTAAATAGTAACACCAATGCAGAGCCATTATTTATCGATGTTAGAAATTCTAGTTACAGAAGCATCTGGCTAAATTTTGATAATTTCTATGTAACGGAATTAAAATATACGGAGGAGACAGCCTTTTGCCATTCGTGGTCTTAAGTTTATCATTAAGTGTGAACAGACGTTGAGCATGATAAATATCTGGACAAAAGCGTGTTGGTGTATTTATTTAGTAACGCTTTGCTAAGCGGCAATAAAATATCTGGCTCAAATGAGGTCGGGGTAGCGCAAGCCAAACGTTTTGAGTCCTTTGAAGTCTCTTCTTATAGCGCGTTTTCACAAAAGCATGATAGGCAAAGACCTGATTTACTATCAATCAGCCTTTCTTCACAACACTCTTCTTCACACATTTTGCTTAAAAGAGTTCCATTGTAATTGCAAATGCAGCATTCATACGAGCCCTCGGATTCGGTTAATTGATATGTCTTTGCACAATCATGAATAAACTCGTGATCCCAGAAATCCATTTGCGAAACGACTTGGTAGCAACTTGGGCAATGAAGTGATCTTTTCGTTTTATTGTAGTTAAAGTAAAGCTTAACTTTTGCTGGTGTTAATACTTCCATAACAGTTCTAAATTCGTTTAGTAATGCGTTTAAGGTATATGATTCAGTATTATCTTCTTCAAACATTTGGACTGAATTTACAGGAGTTTTGTCGAGATACTGCTTTCTAGATTCAAACCAACTACCTGTATCAGAAAAATAATGATAAGCAAATAATATAAATTCAATAACTTCCACAGGCTTTACAGTTAACGATTTGTCTACCGTATGCATGACCTTATTTCTAATAACTCGAAGTTTTTCATACCACTGTACAAATTGATCAGTAAATCTTGTTCCACAGACGGTATCATGTACTTTTAGCAAGTCTTGTGCATCAAGAGTTCTAAACAGTGAAAACTCAACATCCTTTTTACTACAACCTTTTGGCCAAGATTGAGGGCTACCAGAAATTAGCAAATAAGGAGAAACATTAGCAATTCTGCCTTTTATATAGAATTCCACAGCCTGTTGCACGAGAGCTGTAGCACTAATTAGTGTTTGTTTGGCTGATCCCCAATATCTCTCACTCTCAACTGAATGTTTTGAATCATCAATTAGGTCGACTATTTTTTCAAACTCACTAATGAGTTCGACAACTGAATCCCAAGAGGAATTTAAATAATCCGTAGCTGCATTGAAAAAATCGTCTTTTGTTGGAAAATCAATAATCAACGCACACTCCTTTTCTCCATTGCGCTATAACGCTTTAAACAGCGGAAAACGCGAGCGTAGAGAGTGGTTTTCCGGTGATTTAACTTGTTAGTTTTCAACTGCCGCTACCAATTTACCGTCAATTGAAAGACTGCCATCGCGAATTAAGACATCTCCAAGCCACACTGAACCGTAAAATTTATTGTCCAAATAAAGTTCTTTACTGTACCGACCAACAATTTCCAATTTATGCTGACTCGATTGTGTGCCAAATATTACGGTATGCCGTAAAGGTGAAGGTGACGTTTTGCCTTCAGTCGAAATAGGCATAAGTTCCTCACTATAGGGTTCTATAATTTTGATGGTTAGCCCTGGGTGATTGACATTATATTCCACCCAATCACCAACTCGCTTACCTGTATCTGCGCCAGTAAATCCAATCAAGTTAGCACAACCTGATACAAAAAATACAACACCTAACATGCTCAATTTGAAAAACGTACTAATAGAATCCTCTAAAAAACTAACAATTTCATAGTGCGCGCGTCGCGCACCTTTCCACCAATGTCACGCTCATGTATTTAATAAATCTATTAGTAACAAATAACTTAAGGCATCGGCAACTCGTATTTTTAATTAGTCCTAAAGGTATTCAGAAAAAGAAAATGCGCTCGTCGCTAATTATCTTGAATATAAGAACGAAATAACTATGCTGTGTATTTTTACAGCAACCGATATTGGTATCACACAAAACATCTCATCTGAGTTTAATTAATCTTGTCATGTGGTGACTTACACAGTTCATGATGCCTGAGGCGGTTACCAAACAACGAAGTGAGTCTATCTGTACCACCTGTTTTTTCATAAAACTCTTGTACTGTGATTTCTTTTTGCTCGTAGTTCAATAACTGCCAAAAACCGTAAAAGCCTCTAAACCAAAAATAATAGAACACAGCTCCTACGCCTAATAAAAGATATACCGTTTTACCTGCTTTTTGTTTGTATTTTATGGCGCAATAAAAAAACCAGATACAACTTAGTACAGCAACAATGGAAAACCCTAAAAAAGGTGTCAATACAGAGTCGGCATTATCCCAAAGTGAGCTAAGACAGGTTGAATGCCAATTTAACTGCATAGAAAAAATTAACGTAATTTTAAAAAGGAAGTACAATAAAACGGTTGTAAATACAGCATATAAGATTCCACTTTCCTTGCTTTGTTCTTTTTTCAATTCTTTCCCTTTAAGTTATAAAAAGCCTTGCATGATTATTTTACTGTTGAGTGGTTAGGTTGCTGTTTAAACCAAGTATGATAATTTCAGGTGAAGTATATGTTTTACTAATCTCGATTAGTCTTTACACTCAAAACCTTTAGAGTCGACTTTGGCAATGTTGTCTTTATTGCCACACTCTTTAATTGCCATCTCTGTGTGATTGTGCTCATTGTATTGTTTAGCAATTGCGCCAAGGCTTAGCACAATTACAACAGCTATCACTATTTTTTTAATTTTAGACATAAACATTCCTTTGAAAATAAACTATTTAAATACAAACAGTTGCGCTTGCTATTTTTGATAAAACTTAATCAATAAGCGCCATCGAATTTAAATTGAAGTTATAAATAGAGAATGACTCACCTTCTTCTTTTAACGTGACGGTTATTTGTGCGTCTCCATTCGTGTATGAAGCTGGAATTAAATAAGTAACATAAGTACCAGAACCACCTCCGGTAACAGCTTTAGAGCTAACATTTATAAATTCAAATTCACCTAGTTCTTTTAATTCGCCCAACTTTGAGAATGCACGCATGATTTTAGAAATATCTTCATCTGTGGCATTTTCAATTGATGATGGGGTCATATAGTTTTTGAGAATTTGAGGGTCCCATTTAGAGATATCTGTAATTGCTGAATTTAGGTAAGGAATAGCAGTTTCTTTGTAAGCAGAGGATTTATTCGCAGTCCAAATTGCTAAAAGTACAAATAAGCTAACTAACACTAAAAATGTTATACCAATTCCTTTAAGTATCTTTTTGACCATGATTTTTATTATTTTTCCTTGATTGAATCACTTACGAATTTATCAGCTTTAGGTGTTTTATGGTAGTACCCAATGTGACCCAATTTGAGTAGAAATTTTTAAACACTAATTTTAGTAGCTTGTATCATGGCCAATATACCCGATCTTTCGCTCTTAACCTCAAGTAGCCCATACTTTAAGCAAAGCAACCTATCAGTTATCAAATAATTTTGCTTACCATGTTTAATAGACTAAATAAAAATAGCCAGAACCACTGGCTATTTTTATAAACACCGCCTATTCGCAGTAGTTATCTACGAAAGTTAAATCATTAATGTGCTCTGGTGCATCCATAACGTAACTAGAGTCAGCCGTTTGAGGATTAACACTGTAAATCTTCGCATTTTCGCCTGCTTTTCTTCCTGAAACATACAATGTTCCATCATCAGCAATCGCTAATCCTGATGCCCAATTAATGCCGTGTTCACCAATTAAGGTTAACTCCATCGAACCATCATCAATGGTATAGAGTGATTGACCTGTTAATACGTAAAGTACATTATTATCAGCAGAATATGCTACATCACCATGTGAGAAAGAATCTCCCGAATAGCGCATCTTGCCTAGTACTGTTTTTTCTCCAGTTTGCAAGTTGTAGTCATACATATAAGTTTTACTTGTCGCACGTAAAGATTGTCCGTCTGCCGTGACTGCTGAACGATAAATTGGCCAAGATGTAGCATCAGCCTCAGCAACTTGAGCGCCCGTTTCTAAATCTAACGACCAAAGTTTTGACGCTTTCGTGCCCGACTCAAGTTGTTCCATAAAATAAAGTTTGCCATCATAACTTGCAATGTTTGAAGCCGTATTTTGCGCTCCTGCGACCACACTGTAAGTATTTGTCTCTAGGTCAAATTTATAAACATAACCCGTTTCAGAAGAACCAAAATTGTTAATACCAAATATACCAGAATGACAAGCCTGCTTTTGAGTGACAACAACGTTATCAATAAAACCGCCTAGACTATCACTCGCACCTGCGCCGCTAAAACGAATTTCTGAAGAGTTTGAATCTGCTTCTACAGATAATGTAAATGATTGCCAGCCTCTTTGCGTCGCATTTACGTTTAGTACTGTTGTTCCATTCCACTTCACATCAACTTTATTTGTATCATTGTTACCATTAATACGAGGCGAGTAGTAAAATGAAACTTCATAAGTTTTTCCAGCCTCAGTTGCGACTGTTTGAAAGATGCTGTAATTGGAAGTAGAGTCTAGCTCGACATATTGATTACCTTGCTGAGCAGTAATAAGACCTAGACGCGATGTTTGAATTTCAAATCTTGCACCTTCACTTTGCCATCCGTTAACTTCATCTAACAATGTCCATGTTGAATTTACGACATCCAGTTCAAATGAGCCGTTTACAATTAAATTGTCTGCAATTGCAATTTGCGAAGCAAAAAGCGAAGACATTGCTAAAATAGATAACTTCATATAATAATTCCCCAGATTAGTTGTATTCACTGCATTGTGAAAAAACAAACCACCTCAATCATTAAACTACTTATGAGTAGAAAAAGTTAATTGATAAAAAACTAACTTCTCTCTGCAATTGAGCGCTTTGAAATGGACTGTACATAAGAGAAGGCACAAATGATGCCAAAATTTAAAATTTATTTGATACAATCAGCCTTTGATATGGCTAACAGATAGGTTTTCCTTAATGCATCCGCGAAATCGCCACTTAAATGGCTACGACTTTACTTTGCTATGCAAAGATACTCCTGCCCTAACACCTTATATAACGCAAACGCCAGCGGGCACTGATAGCATTGATTTCACCAATCCGTTAGCGGTTAAAACCCTCAACCAAGCGTTATTAAAAAGCCATTATAAAATCGATTTTTGGGATTTACCCGACAACTACCTTTGCCCGCCAGTTCCTGGCAGAGTGGATTACATTCATCATTTGGCTGATTTATTAGCAAGCGATAACCAAGGTCGTATTCCTACGGGTAAGCAAGTAAAAGTGCTTGATGTAGGCACGGGTGCAAATGTGATCTACCCGCTTACGGGTAATCACGAATATGGCTGGCACTTCACAGGCTCAGATATTGATGTATTGTCTGTTAAAATTGCTAAGCAAATTGTGCAATTTAACCGCCTCAAAATAAATGTTAAGCAGCAAAGTAACGCCAATAAAATGTTTACGGGCGTAATATCGAATAAAGATGTCTTTCACCTAACTTTATGCAACCCACCGTTTCATGCCAGCGAGCAACAGGCAAATGCAGGTACTGAACGTAAATGGAAAAACTTAAACAAAACACCACAAAAAGCGCTTAATTTTGGTGGCCGCCAAAATGAGCTTTGGTGTGAAGGCGGTGAACGAGAATTTATCAGTAAAATGTGTATTGAGAGCCAAGAGTTTGCAGAGCAATGTATTTGGTTTACATCACTTGTTTCAAAGTCTGACACTTTACCGCATATAAAAAAGTTACTCAGCACACTTGATGTGAAAGAAGTAAAAGTTATAAAAATGGCACAAGGCCAAAAAAATAGTCGTTTTATTGCTTGGAGCTATTTTGACCAAGCCGACCGCGAAGCCATTCTTAACGAACTAGTATAAGGATAATAAGATGATCGACTTTCGTTCAGACACAGTTACAAAACCAACAGCAGCCATGCGCGCGGTCATGAATGACGCACCAGTAGGCGACGACGTTTATGGTGACGACCCAAGCGTTAATCAGCTTGAACAATTTGCTGTTGAGCGTCATGGCTTCGAAAGCGCCCTTTATTGTAGCTCAGGCACGCAAGCAAACTTACTAGCATTGATGGCACATTGTGAACGTGGCGACGAATACATTTGTGGTCAACAAGCGCATAACTACAAATTTGAGGGTGGCGGTGCCGCTGTATTAGGTTCTATTCAGCCGCAACCAATTGAAAATAATGCCGATGGCAGCATAGATTTAAACAAAGTTGTGGCTGCAATTAAAGCTGATGACTTTCACTTTGCTAAAACCAAACTACTTAGCTTAGAAAACACCATTGGTGGCAAAGTTCTCCCGCTAAGTTATCTTAAACAAGCCAGAGAGTGTGTTGATAAACATAACCTTGCTCTGCACTTAGACGGTGCCCGCGTGTATAACGCGGCGGTTAAGTTAGGTGTTGATATTACTGAGATCACCCAGTATTTTGATTCTGTATCTATTTGCTTATCAAAAGGACTCGGTGCGCCGGTTGGCTCCCTATTACTAGGTAGCAAAGTACTGATTGATAAAGCGCGCCGCTGGCGTAAAGTACTTGGTGGTGGTATGCGCCAAGCGGGTATGCTTGCAGCCGCTGGTCAGTATGCACTTGAGCATCACGTAACAAGACTTGATGAAGATCACGATAACGCGGCGTATTTAGCAGAGCAATTAAACACGTTAGCTGCTTTTGATACATCACCTTTTCAAATCGATACCAACATTGTTTACGCAAACGTTGCCGAACATATCGACTTAAAAGCAGTGGCACATGCGCTAAAAGAACAAAATATGTTATTTTCGCCAGGAAAACCACTGCGATTAGTGACCCATTTAGGCGTCACTAAGCAAGATATTGATAACTTTATCTCAGCATTAGCGGCCGAGATTTAACGCTTCTTTATAATGTTTGCGGCACACTGATACATACCGGTCATTGCCGCCAATTTCTACCTGATTACCGTCTGCAATCGCATTGCCATGCTCATCGGTACGCAGTACATGATTAGCTTTACGACCACAATGACACACTGTTTTCAACTCAATTAGTTTGTCAGCCCATGCAAGTAAGTATTGTGAGCCACTAAATAACTCACCTCTAAAATCGTTACGTAAGCCATAACACAGCACTGGAATACCAAGCTCATCAACCACATCCGTTAATTGCATTACTTGGTCTTTTGATAAAAACTGACACTCATCAACTAAAATACAATGGCGCTTTTGCTCTGCATTTAAAGATTTGATCAATTCAAATACATCTTTCTCTGCATCAAAAATATGCGCATCAGCCTGTAAGCCAATACGTGAAGACACCTTGCCAACACCTGCTCTATCATCAATAGCCGCTGTTAAAATAACCGGTTCCATACCACGTTCGCGGTAGTTAAATGCAGATTGTAAAAGTGTGGTAGATTTGCCTGCATTCATTGCAGAATAATAAAAGTACAGCTGTGCCATGATGTTGCCCAAATTTTAAAGTCGCAATATGCTACCCTAATCGAACGTCAACATCATCCTTTACCTTATTCTTTTGTCCCATAATGGGTGTTTTGTACTGAGCTCGTATTTTGCAACATTCTTGCATAAATCCCTGCCAATTGTTTATTGGCGAGCTGCTCCCAAACTAGGTTTGCATCTAGTTTATGCTTATAGAAAAACTCATTTGAAAAAGCCAAATATGCTATTGAGGTATTGATCGGTGGGAACAGTGGAGCAAGTTTAAATTGGTAGTACTGACTAAGATCGACTTTATTCTTAGAAATCTCACAAATCACAAGTGCTGCATCAGCATTTCCCTGAGCAACTCGTTCAATCGCAGTTTGTAGCGTAAATGTGTGCTCAATAAAAAACGCATCTTCACTTGCAGCATCACCAACAAAATGGCCATTAGCAACAGCTAACGAGAATGCTTTTGATTGAAATACCTCACGTGAATTCCACTTTGAATGAAAACGTCGTTTACCGATTAAACATTGGCTCAAAGATGCGAATGAATATTTATCGAGAGGTTTGCCCTGTTTATTAACAGGGAAAACAGCATAGTCACTTTTAAGCGCGTTAAAACCAGAAATAAATGCATCAACAGTGCCGTGCTTTATTGATGATATACATTCTTGCCAAGGCATTTGTTGGTATTGAAATTGAACTTCATCTATTGCGAGATCTAATTCATTTAGAGTATTAATTTGTGCTTGGCTATTAATAATGGGGATTTCGTTTTTAGCATCGATAAACATCGGCGCTTTATTATGATCCGCCACACAAATTTTAATTAGTAAGGGAGACGCCTCTTTCGCATAACAAGTAAAAGTAAAAAACAACCCTGTACACAAAAATACTCTAGTAAAAAACAACATCACTGTCATAATAAGTTACTAATTTAGTTAAGCTTTAAATAGTGTAGAAGGCAATTTAACTTTTTACAAAATTCCTTCGTGTTTCAGTAACCACTCTTTTCTTTCAAGGCCACCCGCATAGCCTGTGAGTTTACCGTTTGCGCCAATAATCCGATGGCACGGTACAATAATGCTAATCGGGTTTTTACCATTTGCAGCGCCCACTGCACGCACCGCTTTTGGGTTATTAATGGCAAGTGCTATCTCTTGGTAACTTTTAGTTTGTCCAAATTCAACATCCATCAGTGCATGCCATACTTTCCTTTGAAAGTGGGTACCTTGGGTATCGAGTGGAACAGTAAAACGCCTACGCTCACCATTAAAGTACTCATTAAGCTCACTTATACATATTAAAATAGGTGTAAGGGTGTGCTCATCAACAGCCTCTGTTTGCATCGTAACCACTGGGTAGAAGCCAACGTAACTGACACCTTTTGCTGTACTTTGAATGGTAATATCGCCAATGGGGCTTGGCATTATAACTTGTTGCATACTCATAATTGTTGCCATAGTTGAAAAGTTAAATATGAACGAAATGGTGCACAGTGCTCACTGTTAAATTCGCTTATTCCAGCGAGGGCTTTTTTAACCCCTAAGTCGCCCGCTAGTAAAATGTCGGGGTGGCTTTGACCGCGTAACTTGGCGTAATTAACTGTCCACGGACCAATGCCTTTGAGCTCAAGCCAATTATCAAGCTCTTGATTCTCTGGGTTTTGCTGACAATAAGCACTTAAACGCCTTAGCGCATCTTTGCGTGATTGTGGCATTTTAAAAAAATCGAGTTCAGAATTGGCAACCCAATCAGGGCTTGGAAAATAGTGGTTAGTACTTTGCTGATTAAATTCATTCACAAGCTGAGTTACGAGATTGTGAGCCGCAGTAACACTCACTTGCTGACCAAGAACCGCACGTATGCCCGCTTCATAGTCTGACCAAATTCCCGGCAAACGCAACCCAACACAAAGCGGCATTGCGCCTTTAAGCTCTGCATCTAAATGCTGTTCAATAGTTTGCGTGTCGGCGTCTAAATCAAGCACACGACGAATGTTATGGATCACTTGCTGTAAATAACGGGTGTTATCGATATCAATCGCCACTTTAAAATGGTTTTTATGCTCAACAAAATGCGCAGTGAATTGCCCTTGGCAATATTTGTCTTTAAAAGTACGACCATAGCTCGTTGCACTCAGCCATTCTAGGCCACTAATTAAACGGCGCTGCAAAAAATCATGCAGTGCTTGCCAGTTATAAGGCGGCCTAAATGCCAGTGTTAAGGTTAGCGTGGCGCTTGGTTTTTTATCTGACTTGCGTAACTTTGAAGGAGCGATATTTAACTGCTTCAAAAAAGCATCATTAAAACGACGAATACTATTAAAGCCAGAAGCAAATGCGATATCTGCCACCGATAAATCTGTTTCTTGTAATAACTGCTTTGCAAAATTGCATTGGTTAAATAATCGATATTGGGTGATCGAGAGTCCAAAGTGTTGGTTAAACAAACGGCGTAAATAACGGCTCGACACCCCTAGCCTGTCTGCTAAAACCTCACAATCGTAGGCCTCACCTTTATCAATCAGTTGTTTTGCGCGTAATGCGGTGGTTTTAGTACCTAGCCAAGCTGGGCTATTCGGTGCACTATCTGGGCGACAGCGAATGCAGGGTCGAAAACCATCCTGCGCAGCCAAGTGCGCGTATTGGTAATATTCAACGTTCTTTTCTTGTGCTGTTGGTGCGGGGCAAATGGGTCTGCAATAAATGCCAGTACTTTTTACCGCCACAAAAAACACCCCATCAAAGCGTGGGTCGCGGCTTTGCCTTGCTGTTTGCCATTGTTGGCTAGTCATAATTATTCTCGTTACACGCTAATACCGTTAGCTTAACTGAATATTATTTTTTGACTAGCCAGTTTCGGACCTTAACTAATTAAACAGCTATTTAATTGCAGCTAAATATCGGCGCTCAACTTCCGGCCAATTGATCACTTCGTAAAATGCCGCAATATATTCAGGGCGACGATTTTGATACTTCAAGTAATATGCATGCTCCCACACATCTAGCCCTAAAATAGGTATGTGATTTTGCATAAGTGGACTATCTTGATTGAGGCTACTTTCAACAATCAATTGGTTATTTTCATCAACACATAACCACGCCCAGCCACTGCCAAAGCGACTTACCGCTGCATTCGTAAATTGCTCTTTAAATGCGTCAAAGCTGCCAAATGTATCAACAATTGCTGTATTTAATTCACCACTTGGCTGACCACCGCCGTTTGGTGTCATTATTTGCCAAAATAATGAATGATTATGGTGACCACCCACATGCTCTTGTACTGCTTTTTGTAAAGACTCAGGCATTGATGAAATAGTGCGTAGTAATGTTTCAGCATCTTGCTCAGAGTAATGGCTGCCCTCGAGTGCAGCATTCGCTTTATTGATATAGGTTTGATGATGCAAGGTGTGATGTATTTCCATGGTTTTCGCATCAATGTGCGGTTCAAGTGCATCATAGTCATAAGCTAAATCGGGTAATGTAAAAGGCATACTGATTCCTTATCGTTAATGTAATAACTGCGTTTTATGGGGATGGTCAGCTAATAGCTGGTTGATTCGGTTAATGAGTGTCGGAAATGCCGATGCCATGCTCGCAAATTTAACCAGCTCATAATAGGTTTTGTGATGATGGTGCAGCACCAAGATGCGAACCTGCTGCTCTGGGTGATTTAACAGCGCGCTTAATCGTTGATGAGCATGGCAAAGCCAGGTGCAGGCTTTATCTGGTTTTTGCATGACTTTAAATGTGTCGGCAAGATTCAAAGTGGCAACAACAAATGCTGCAATACAATGCTCTAACGAGCGAGTTACCGAATGGTTGATTGGAAAATTAGAAAACTGTGCGAGTAGTGTTTCAGCGCAGCTGCTGGCAACCGTGTAATGATCACGCGCAGTAATAAGCTCGCCAGATTCAAATGCTAAGTTGCCTTGATAAATTGCACTTTGCCAAGGGGCAAGCGCGTCATCAATGGCGTTCGAGGTTAACGGTGTGTGGCGTGTTGTTTGAGTCATAAAAATCACCTGCACTTATACCAATCATTCTATGTGTATTTAAACTACACACAGAAAAGATCAAATGCAAATGATTTTTATTTATATTGTTATTTGTTAATTTTAAGCTATAACAACATTACTTATTGATGCGCAAAGTCGATAAGCTCTTGGCCTGTTAGGCGGTAAATAATCCATTCGTTTTGCGGTTTAGCACCAATGCTGTCGTAAAAATCAATGGCTGGTTTATTCCAATCAAGTACCACCCACTCAAAACGACCACAGTCTTTTTCGAGTGCTTGCTTAGCTAGATATTGCATAATTTGCTTACCAGCACCTTTACCACGGCTATCTGCACTGACGTAAAGATCTTCTAAATACAAACCATTTTTACCAAGCCAGGTTGAGTAATTATAAAAATACACAGCAAAACCAATTGGTGTGTCGCCCTCTAAACAAATAACACTGTGAGCTGTAGCACCTTCACTGAATAACGTTTTTAAAATAGCTTGCTCGTCTGTTTTAACTGCGTCAGGTTCTTTTTCGTAGATAGCAAGTTCGGTAATAAAATGTAGGATTGTTGCAGCATCACTTGCGACTGCCGGACGAATTGTAATTGCGTTACTCACTCTGTATTCCTTTTTTACATCATTATTGTAACGCCCAGTTTATAAGGGCTTTAGCATGGTGTAAACGCCCTTTACAGAAATACACGGCATTAAAAAGGGGCTACTAAAAGTTAGCCCCATATGCTTTATTTACTCATCGACTTATACAGTACCGGAAGTACAAATAAAGTTAAAAAGGTAGCACTAACCAAGCCGCCAACAATAACCGTGGCAAGGGGCTTTTGTATTTCAGCCCCTATGCCTGTGCTAAGGAGCATTGGAATTAGCCCAAGCATTGAAGTAAGCGCAGTCATAAGTACGGGTCTTAGCCGTGAAACTGCGCCTTCAAATACTGCTTTGTCTTTGCTATCTCCCGCACTAATCCTTTGATTAATGCTTTCGACCATCACCACACCATTCAATACCGCAACACCAAATAGTGTAATAAACCCTACTGAACTAGGTACAGATAAGTATTGCCCAGAGACATACAATGCAATCACTCCCCCAATCACAGCCAAAGGAACATTGACAAGGATAAGCACCACTTGCGATAGGTTACTAAAAGCAAAATACAGCAATAACGCAATGAGTAATAAGGCTACTGGCACTACTATCATCAGCCGCTGCTGTGCCCGTTGCTGGTTTTCGAACTGCCCACCAATGGCTACACTGTAACCACTTGGTAGCTGTATTTTATCGGCTATGGCAGCGCGTATATCGGCAACTACAGAGCCCATATCTCGCCCCTGCACATTCGTTTGAATAACCACCCGCCTTTGAACATCATCGCGACGAACTTGTGGAGCGCCAGACTCTATTTGTACATCGGCTACATCACCCACCCTTACAATGGCACCCGTGGGGGTTTGCAGTCGAAGATCAGCAATCACATTCGGGTTTTGCCGAAAGCTTTTTGCTATACGCACATAAATATCATAGCGCTCATTGGCATTGATGATTTGCCCTGCAGATTGCCCGCCAATACCGTGCTGAACCACATCCATCAAATCAGTCACCGATAAACCAAAGCGCGATAATGCTAAACGGTTAGGTTTAACTATCAGCTGTGCTTCACCGCCTATTTGCTCCATAGCAACATCTTTAGCACCAGGTATTTGCTGAACTAGCTGCTCAATTTGTTGGCCTTTTTCAGTTAAAACGCCTAGGTCACTGCCGAATAATTTAATGGCCAATTGCGCTTTAACACCGGATAAAAGCTCATCGACTCGGGTTGCTATGGGCTGCGAAAAGTTAAACAAAAGCCCTGGGAACTGCTCAAGCTTGGCTTCCATTAGTTGCTGTAATTCGACCCGCGTTTTCGCGTTTACCCATTGCTCATGAGGTTTTAAGCCTAAATAGATTTCAATGTTATTGACTGGTTCAGGATCGCCCCCTACTTCTGCCCGACCGATCCGGCTCAGCGCATATTCCACCTCACTAAATTCAAGCAACATGGCTTCAAGCTTAGGCGCCACTGAGATTGCCGTATCGAGACTTGCTGATGGAGCAAGTGTCACACGTAGGTTAATAGTGCCTTCTTCAAGCTCTGGCACAAATTCAGTACCCAGCCTAGGTATCATAACAGCCGCTATAATGAGTAATAACCCTGCTATCGCTAAAACGCTGCGTTTAGCCTGCAATGCTTTTTGTAAAGCCCGTTGATAAAGCATATCGATAGGTTTTAACAGAATACTTTGCTTTACTGTCACGCCCTTAGCAAATAAGTACACACACAGAGCTGGCACCACAACCAAGGCAACGATCACAGCACTAATAATCGCAAGCATAATACTTACAGCCATTGGCTGAAATAACTTCGCCTCAACGCCTTCAAAGCTAAACAGCGGTAAAAATACCGTTAGTATGATCAAAGAGGCAAAAAAGATAGGCCGTGCGACTTCTTTTGCAGCAATAGCCACCAGCTGCGAAGAAGGCTTATGTTGATTATGTTTAAGCCCTAAGTGCCTAAATACATTCTCAACCATCACAACAGAGCCATCTACCAGCATACCGATTGCAACAGCAATCCCACCTAACGACATTAAGTTTGCCGACAAGCCAAGCCATGCCATTACACTCAGTGCTAAGCCTATCGAGATAGGGATCGACAACAACACCAAAAATGTTGCCCTTAAATCCAACAAAAATAGCGCTAATACAATGATAATAAATACAAAAGCTAAAAGCAGTGCGTCAATAACCGTTTGTACCGCTTGGCTTATAAGCTCTGCTTGGTCGTAAATGGCTTTAAATTCAACCCCTTTTGGCAGCGCTTGATTTATCATCTCGATACGCGCGTTAATGCCATCAATCGTTTGCTTGGTATTAGCGCCCATTCGCTTGAGCACGATACCAGTCACCACTTCACCACGATTGACTATTTCGCCTTGTTCATTGCGTTTAGATAAGGTGACAGCGCCTTGGCGGATTTCACTGCCAAGCTCAACATTCGCAACATTAGCCACTTGAACAACCGTCCCATCAATGGTTTTGATAGGTGTTTGTGCAATCTCAGCAAGCCCTTTTTCGCCTGGGGTAAACCAACCAGTACCACGAATAACAAGCTGCTCTTGACCACGGTTCATATACCAGCCACCCACATTACTGTTGTTAGCATCTAGTGCGTTACTAACATCTTGCTGTGTTAAGTCATAAGCAAGGAGCTTATTGGGGTTTATGTTCACTTGATACTGCTTTACCTCACCGCCAAATGACAGAATATCGGTCACACCATCAATAGGTAATATAAGTAATTTAACCACCCAATCATTCAAACTACGCAATGCCATGCTATCTATGTTGGCATCTGGCTTTGCTTCAAGTAAATACTGATAGACTTGTCCAAGCCCTGATGTATTAGGGCCCATGGTTGGCATACCCACACCATCTGGGATCAACTCTTTAGCAGACTGCAAACGTTCAAAAACCAGTTGCCTAGCAAAGTAAATATCGACGCCTTCTTTAAACACCACAGTGACGCCCGATAACCCTGTTTTAGAAATAGAGCGTACCTGCTCTACATCGGGCAGCGCATACATAACCGCTTCTATCGGGTATGTGATCAGCTGCTCAACTTCTTCAGCCGCAAGCCCTGGCGCTTCGGTATTCACTGCAACTTGCACATTCGTCACATCAGGAAAGGCGTCTAAATTAAGTTTTGGGATCATAAATGCACTCACTGCAATCGCTGCAAGCAAGGCCAATACAACCAGTAAACGGTTCTTTATCACCGCCTCTATTAATAAATTAAACATATATCACCTCTAGTGGTTATGCGGATCAAATCCGCCTTTAGCTAGCTGTGATGCAATAAAAAAAGCACCTTGGGTGACAACTTCAAGCCCGGCTTTGATACCTAACACTTCGCGATAATCACCAAAACGTCTGCCAAGGGTTACTTCATGGGCAGCAAAGCCACCATCGTCATCAACGACAAATAACTGCCAGTCACCATCTGCACTGCGTGTTAATGCGTTTTCAGGTACGGCAAGTACCTCTTGGTCTGTTTCAAAATGAAAATACACATCCGCAAACATGCCTGGGTGCAAACTATGCTGGGTGTTTTTTACCTCGAGCCTAACAGTTCGTGAACGTGTTTGTTCATCAATGGTATGTGCTTCTTGAATAACCCTTGCTTGATAGCGATTGCCGTTAACTTCTAACAGCGCCGTAGAGCCATTACTGATAGTACGGTCTTGATTAGCTGAAAGCTGAGCAGCAACCCAAAGCGCAGATTCATCGGCTATTAGCATCAGCTCAATCCCCGAATCTACTCGCTGACCTTGGGCAAAGTTATCGGTTAAAACAGCCCCAGATGTTTGTGCAAACAAGGTGTATTCACCGAGTTTTTCTGGGCTTATGGTGAGTGTTTGTGCAATAGCTTGTTTTGATAAACCAAAGGCAACTAACCGGCTATAAGCCACTTCATACTCGGCTTTGGCAGTTAAGATTTGTTTTTCGCTGACTGTGCCTGCGGTCATTTTAGTAACGCGTTGCCACTCGGCTTCTGCTAATCTAAATTCTGTTTGCTGGCTAGCCACTTCGCCACTAAATAAAGTGACTAAAGAGTCTCCTTTATTTACATGCTGCCCTAATAAGGCATGGCGTTTTACAACGATAGAATCAACACGCGGTGACACCACATAACTGGCATAGCCATTGGCTTTAATTTCGCCCGGTGCATACAAGGTTTGCTTGTGTTTTTTCAGCACAAGGCGCTCAACCTTGATATTAGCGAGTTGCTGTTGCTGCTCAGTTAAACTGACTTCATTAGCATGCTCAGCTTGCTCATTTTCTTGGTGGTTATGCGCTTGTTCTGTCGCATAAATATTTGTCACAGTCATATAGCATACGCACAGCAATGCGTAACGCATAAAATTTCTTAAATACATAGAGTGTCTCTTACTTAAAATGGGCTAAGCCCAAAAAATCTAAAAAAGGGTTTTTGATTAAGTAAGAGCTAAAATAGGTGGGCGATGTAGCGGTGCTAAGTCAGCCGATTTGAAGTTGAAATCAAGTGATTCAATTTTAGCGAAATAAACATCAGTAGGTTCAGACAATTGCAGCGAATCGACAAACGCAGGGCTGTGACAAACATGACAATGGCCTTTTTCGGCTGAGTCAGACAACTGTTTGCTAAGCTCGGCATGCTCTGATTGATGTAACTGGTGATCGCCATTGGCTGCGCAATGGGCTTCAAGGTCAATTTCTTCTGATAACAGTACCGAGGTGTGATTAAACGCAGCATTATGATCGGCCACATCAAAGCTATCCAGCAGTGGCTGGAGCAATAATACGCTAATCAAAATAATAAATGCAGCTTTCACATTGAGCCTAAAAATTAGAACTAAAAATTGGTACAACGGCGCTAAATTAACAAATCCACCGGCATTTGAACAGTAAATTATAATCTGTACACGAACAATGCATTACAAACATTTCAATACCACGGCACGCATGGTATAAAAATAAAGCAAATCAATAACTCGGTATTTTTATGGGACACGGACACCACCACCATCATCACGATACAAATAACCAAAGCACCCGCCAACTCATGCTGGCAGTTGCAATCAATGTGTTATTAACTGTCGCTCAGGTGATTGGCGGCCTTGTTTCTGGCAGTTTATCGTTAATTGCTGATGCACTGCATAATTTAAGTGATGCCTCGTCGTTATTCATTGCCCTAATCGCCCGAAAAATTGGTGCCAAACCTGCCAATGATCGTTATCAATACGGTTATAAACGCGCTGAAATTTTAGCAACCTTATTTAATAGTTTAAGTTTAATTGTGATTGGTGGTTACCTAATTATTGAAGCTATCTCCAACTATTTAAACCCTGAGCCCATTGATGGTTGGATCATCATTTGGGTTGCGGGTTTTGCGCTAGTTGTTGATCTTGTCACCGCTCTTTTAACTTACAAAGCAGGTGCTAAAGACAGCATGAATATTCGTGCTGCGTTTATACATAATGTGTCTGATGCATTAGCTTCAGTGGTGGTGATCATAGCAGGTACCTTAATTATTCTTTATCAATGGTATATTGTTGATTTAATTGCCACTATGCTGATTTCTTTGTATGTCATTTACCATGGTGTTTTGCTGTTAATAGCGAGCAGTAAAATATTGATGCAGGCAGCCCCTGATAATTTTGCTTTAGCAGCAGCTATTACTGAGCTCAAAACCCAATTTGCAATTACTGATATTGATTATCTCAAAACGTGGCAAATAGACGATCATCACGTTCATTGCGAGCTAAAGTTTAGTGCCAAGCACAACATCAATAACGATGAAATACGTCACTTTTTGCATGATAACTTTGCAATTGAAAGCTGCACCATTGAACAAGTTTTAGTGTAAATGTTACGCGTTATCATTTACTATTCAGTTTTGTTTTAACAGCAAACTGAAGGAACAAACCTTGTTGAAGTTGTGGTTACGTCGTACGCATTTATTGCTTGCCTTAGTAAGCGGTTTATTTTTGATTTGTTTAAGTTTGACCGGTGCGTTGCTTATTTACGCAAAAGACATTCAATACCTTACTCAAAGCGATAAATGGACTGTAACACCAGCGGCTTCAGCACTTGATTTTGATAGCCTCATAAAACATGTTTCAGCTTCAACTAAACAACCGGTTACCCTGTTAATGCCTGAGCAGCGCAGTGATCTTGCCTGGCAATTACAGTTAGCTAATAACCGCTATGTCAGTGTTAACCCATACAATGGTCAAGTTCTACATGAGTACGATTACTACAGCACGATTTATGGTTTTACCATGGCTTTGCACCGCTGGTTGCTTTATGAAGATGCCGATAAGAACCGCCCGCTAAGAAATTGGGTTTCGGTATGTGCTCTAATACTCATTTTTGAGATTCTGCTCGGTTTTTATATTTGGGTTAAGCCAAAAAATCGTATTAAACGTTTGGCTATTAAGCGTAAAGCAAAATTCAGAGTGCTGATGTATCAGCTACATACCGTTCTGGGTGTGTATTTTTTAATTCCACTCATTTTAATTGCTTACACAGGTATGGCGTTTAACTGGAAGCCACAAACCAAAGCCGTATTAGAATTTGTGATGCAAGGTACAGTTGAAGATAGACCAAAACCACCAGCCGTTATTCCCCCTTTAGATGCTACGCCATTTCAAGTGCAAAAAGCGTTTGATAACGCACAAACTGTATTTCCTGAGGGTAAGTTATTTAGAATTTATTTACCGAAAAAACCAACTGATAACATAGGTTTTAGAATAGAGAACCCGGGTGAAAGCCATGCTTATAGTTGGGTATGGGCGAACCCATATTCAGCAGATATTGTTGCAAGCTATGATGCCAGCCAAAGCTCATGGACCACGCAAACATGGAACTTTAAATATAAGTTTCATATTGGTGATTTTGCAGGCTCTATCGTGCAATTACTGTGGTTACTATTTGCTTTATCACCGTTGTTTTTCACGATTTCAGGTGTTTACTTTTGGTACAAACGGCATTACAAATAAACAACCATTACTAAACATACCATTCGCCATGAATAATGAGCTCAAAAATGCCTTTAACACCGAAATGATATTGGCTAAAACGAGTTATGAGAAAGCAGATTACACAACCGCTTTTTATCACTTAGAGCGGGCTCATATTCTCGGTCAAAGCTATATTATTCCGCACACTTACTCACATTGGTGGATGTGTAAAATTGGTTTTAAAACCCATAATACCAAGGAAATAATTGGTCAGTTTGTTCGTATGGCTGCTTCAATTGTATTTTCGCGTATTTGGGTACCACTCGGTAATACCGGAGGCACTAATGTTAGCCCTTTCAAACCAATGCCTATACCTGACGACTTAAAACGCTTTTTAAACTAAAAATACATCTTTCTTCTTGCTAAACCTAATAGCTATTTGCTTAATAACTAATTTAAAAAGTAGGTACAAAACAACACAGTTAATTATTGCAAACAATTATCATTAGCCTTGCCTTTACACTTCTTTACATTTAGACTGCCGCACAATCACATAATAAATACCGATTTAACAAGGACAAGCATGTTAAAAACCTCACTTACTCTGGTCGCTCTTGCAATTAGCGGCCAATCATTTGCTGATAATGCCATCAATAAAAAACTTACCGCAGAAGAAATGGAACACGTTGTTGTATCGGGCAGCCGTGTATTTGAAAGCATTGATGAAGTACCCGCTTCTGTCACGATTATTAGCCAAAAGCAAATTGAAGAGCATTTAAAAGTTAATCCAGAACTACAAAGCTTACTTGCGCAAATGGTACCTGGTCTTGCACCTGATACAGGTAGTTCGAGTAATACAGGTCAGAGTTTACGTGGCCGTGCACCACTTGTGATGATTGATGGTGTGCCACAATCTACACCACTCAGAAACGGTTCGTTAGGGGTCAAAACACTCGACCCAAGTGCCATTGCACGTATTGAAGTGATCAAAGGGGCTACCTCTGTTTATGGTAATGGTGCATCGGGCGGTATTATTAACTACATCACAAAACAAGCAACAAGTGATGGTCAGCCTGAAGGTGAAATTAGCCTATCTTCACGCTTTAGTGCAGTAAAACTTGAAGAAAGCGCTGGTGCCCGTGTCTCTGCAGCGATTAACGGCAGAGCTGATAAAGTTAGCTACTTATTTACCGCAAGTTACGAAGAAAATGGTGTTCAACGTGACGCAGAAGGCGATATTCTTGGCTTACAATATGGTTTATCTGATGCAGTAACCGAAAACTACTTCACCAAACTAGGTTATGATTTTGACGATGAGAAGCAACTGCAATTTAGCTATAACTACTTTAGCTCTCAACAAAAAACCGATTTAGGTGACGTAGTTGGTAACCTAAACGATGGCGAAAAAACCTATGCCATTCATGTACCTAAAGAGCTGCAAAAGAAAGGTAAACCACAAGGCCCAGATGGTAACGAAAACATTACCTTAAAATACACAGACTATGCCCTGTTTACTAATACCCAAATGACGCTCGATCTTTACATGCAAGACATCGAGAACGTGTTTTTCTTTTCTACCAACCTAGCTAACCCAGACGAAGGCTACGAAGGCGGCCAATCAATTATTCGCTCTGAAAAGAAAGGGGCGCGCGCTACCTTTAATACCCTTGTTGATTTTGACAATGTTGAAGCTACCTTCATTTATGGCCTAGATGCACTGAATGATGTGACGTCTCAGCCACTTGTAGATGGCCGTGTTTGGGTACCAGAAATGGATATGGAAAGCCTTGCTGGCTTTTTACAAACAAAATGGGTTATCAATAATGATTTAGTTATTAAAGCGGGTGTGCGCCAAGAGAGCATTGATTTAACCGTTGATGACTATGAAACCTTAAAGCTTTGCCGCTCAGAAACACAGTGCTCAGTGCCGCTTAGTGTAAAGGGTGACACCATAGATTATGATGCAACCACTTATAATGTAGGTGTGAAATACAATTTACTTGAGGCCTTCAGCCCGTTTGCCAATTATTCACAAGGCTCTGATATCTCAGATATTGGCCGCCTATTACGTGCAGCAACGGTAAATGATATTGGCTTAATTCAAACAGAAGCATCAATCATCGATAACTATGAAATTGGTTTTACCTCACAGTTTGATGACTTACGTTTTGAATTTGCAGCCTATCGCAGTACATCAGAATTTGGCACCACGAATAGCTTTAATGAAGTAACTGGTGTGTATGAGCCGGTACGTGCACCGCAAGAGATTTGGGGTTACGAAACATTAGTTGATTATAAAATTAATCCAACTCTAAAACTGGTTGCAACTTACAGCTATGTTGAAGGTAAAAACACCGAAGACGACATTTACTTAGGTTCGCGCCAAATAAGCCCACCAAAAGGCACTGCTAACTTAAACTGGCAGCCTAATGATGAATTATCACTGACGGTGAGTTATTTATATGTGGGTTCACGCAAACGCTTTGAACCAAATACAGACGGCGATTATGTTGGCGACCAAGGGCCAATTAGCAGTTACAACCTGTTCAACCTAAGCGGCCGTTATAACTTTAGCGATAACTGGCAAGCGTTTATGGGTGTAGAAAATCTATTTAACAATGATTACTACCCTGCCCGTGCCCAGTCATACACCTACGGTGGCTATAACATTAAAGGTTTAGGTACCACTGTGACACTTGGTGCAACCTATAGTTTCTAAATTAAACTTTGTTTAGAACAACAAGCCCTTCTTAGTAAGGGCTTTTTTCATTTAAAAATAGAAACGATAAACTGTTCATTTATCAACCATTAACGCAAACTTAAACGAGAATCACAATCAATAGTAAACAACTGATTTACAAAGGAAAAAGTTTGCAATCTTGTTTTTATATACTACAATTACCGCAACTTGGAATTTGAGGACAGCATTATGAAAGGTAACCAAAAAGTCATAGATAGTTTTAACAAACTACTCGCAAACGAATTAGCTGCTATAGATCAATACTTTATTCATTCTCGTATGTATGACGATTGGGGCCTAAATAAGCTGTATGAGCGCCTTAACCACGAAATGGAAGAAGAAAAAGATCACGCTGATTGGTTGATCAAACGTATTCTGTTTTTAGAAGGCGTACCAAACATGACTAAGCGTCGTGACCTATTAATTGGCTCAGACGTAAAGAGCATGATGCAAAATGACCTTACACTTGAGCTAGAAGTGGTTGACTGTGTTAAAGAAGCCATTGCCATCTGTGAACAAGAAAAAGACTATCAATCACGTGAAGTGCTTGAGAAGCTATTGTTTGATACAGAAGAAGATCATGTTTACTGGTTAGAACAACAGCTTGGTCTAATCGACAAAATTGGTAGCCAAAACTACCATCAATCTCAAATGGGCGAATAGAGGCTAATTGTATGAAAGGTGATAAAAGCGTCATTGCTGCACTTAATAAAGTATTAGCGAATGAATTAGTAGGTATTAACCAATACTTTTTACACGCTCGTATGTTTAAAGATTTTGGTTTTTCAAAATTAGACAAAGCTGATTACAAAGTATCTATTCAAAAAATGAAAAACGCCGACCGTTTAATTGAGCGTATTTTGTTTTTAGAAGGTTTACCAAATTTACAAGATTTAGGCCGCCTACGTATAGGTGAAAACTCTGAAGAAATGATCGAAGCGAATATGAGCTTTGAACTTGATTCATTACCTGATCTTAAAGCGGCAATTAAACTTGCTGAAGAGAAAAAAGATTACATCAGCCGTGAAGCGCTAGATAACATCTTAAATGAGCAAGAAGAACAGATTGATTGGCTTGAAACACAGCAGCAGTTAATCAAAACCGCAGGGCTTGAGAATTACCTGCAATCTCAAATGTAATTTGCTAAAACTTAAAAAAGCAGCCTAGGCTGCTTTTTTTATGGCTAAAATTTGTGATTAATCGTCTTCGCGATCAATGATTGACACTTTATTACTTAAAATTAAAGAATTAGGAATTAAATGCACCGCTCCCTCGCCTTTAATTGTGATATAGCGCAAATTAAGATCAATCACAGTGCCCTTTGAGTTACTCACTTCAATGTAATTACCAAGCTTAATGGGTTTATAAAGCACAATCATGACACCTGCGACTAGGTTTGAAATAGCATCCTTCAACGCAAAACCCAAAGCAAAGCCTGTTAGGCCTAAGCCAGCAACTAACGCGGCTACGTCAAAACCCAGTTTCGATAACGCCAGCACAATACCAATGAATAATAAAATAGCGCGCTGCGAGTTAGAAATCAGCCGAAAAGTTTCAAGAGCGGTTGAATCAAAGCGACGTTGAAACTGTTTAATAGCGCGGTCAATAATAAGGCTTGCTATATAAAAAGCAGCAAGCACTAAAAATGCTTGAATAAATTGGCTAGTCATAGAATTATCAGTTAAAAAATAAAGCCATCATAGGCTTAAAATTGTGTGAGGGAAACTATTATTGCTTTTCAAACACACAAGACACGTCAGGTTTACTCAGCGTGTAAGTAATATCGGCATTATCTTTAAAACGCAGATCTTCTGTTGTTGAACCGTTGTCGCCTTCATTATCACAGCGAAAATAGCGCTTAGTTCTAACAATGCCATTTACAAAGTATTTTAACTTCGAACTGACAACACAGTAGTTAGGGATCTTCTTCACCTGGGTTCCGTTATGTAAGTCACTAAAGTCGATTAACGTTCCTAACCTAAAGCCTTGCGTAGGTTCTTTTATCAATGCAAAGGATGCGTTTTGGCAAACCGCATCGCTACCCTCTTTTACTTTATAATTGCCTTGTTTATCTTTTATCAAAGCCAAAAACTGCGTTTTATTGCTTGGCTTTACATCAAGCAAAGCACTTGCATAAGACGATGTTGAAAACAAAAAAAACACTAAACAAAAGTAATATCTCATTGAAAATCCATAAACTTATAGACACTTAACTAGCATAGCATGCTGATTATGGTTGGTGAATTAATTACCTACTAGTTAATACGACTAAAACATGAAATTAGTTCTGTGATTTAACTTCTCATAGGAAACAAAGCTGTTTATATGCTATAAATTTTAAAGTGACATCTTTGGAGGGAATCTTATGAAATTAATCAAACTAATTACCTTAACGACATTTCTTGCTTTAACAAGCATGCAAAGCCTGGCGAGTGATGACGAATGGAAATCGATTGCCGAGAAAAAGGTAAGCTACAAAAGCGAAACCGATACTGTTAACCCAATCACTAGCAGTCGTTACAGCCATATTAAAATTAAATGTACTCATGGCACAGTGAATCTTAAGAAAATTAAAGTTATTATGAATACCGGTGAAGAAAAGGTGTTTGATAACCTTGGTGTTTTAACCAAAGGAATGTCATCACGTAGCTTAAGTTTACCTGACAAAAACGACGCCAAACTCGATAAAATCAAACTTGAATATGAATCGGTAGGCAGCACAGCCCTGAGTATGGCAGGTGTAACCGAAAAAGCCGAAGTCGAAATTCTCGCGAAAAAAGCTAAGAAAGATGATTAAAGTTGCGAGTCAATGATCTTTGAGACCATGCACCTTAAGTAGCAGCAGCTTTATACTGCTACTTTTAAATACAAACGCGAGAAACACGTTTCACGCCTACGAGTGCCCATGTAGGTCCTCATTTATGGCGACAAAAACCGTGGAAATTTTCACGTAGGAACGGCTTCAGCCGTGAACCTTTAATGTTCGGCGTAAAAATGCCTCCCAAACGATGCGCTATTTAATATTTTTTGGCAATAAAAAAGGCCATGTTGCGCTTACAACATGGCCTTTTTGCATTGACACAACTTAGAAATCTAAGTTTGATAAAACATCATCATCAACGTTATTAGACAAGGTCACTTTAAGTTTAGGGGTACGCGCCATTTCACGTTTAATCGCAAAATTAGCTTCTTCGTTACGCGCCCAACTACGACGAGCAATACCGTTGTTTACATCAAATAAGAGCATAGATTTCAAACGACGCTCGGCAGCTTCACTACCATCGAGTAGCATACCAAAACCGCCGTTGATCACTTCGCCCCAGCCAACACCGCCACCGTTGTGGATAGATACCCAAGTAGCACCGCGGAAACCGTCACCAATTACATTGTGAATCGCCATATCTGCTGTGAAGCGGCTACCATCATAAATGTTTGATGTTTCACGGAAAGGTGAATCAGTACCACTTACATCATGGTGGTCACGCCCAAGAACAACCGGACCAATTTCGCCACGATTAATAGCATCATTAAAGGCTTTAGCGATTTCAGCGCGGCCTTGTGCATCGGCATATAAAATACGAGCTTGCGAACCAACAACCAGTTTGTTTTGCTTCGCATCTTTGATCCATGTGATGTTGTCTTGCATTTGCTGTTGGATCTCTTCAGGCGAGTCTGCCATGATTTTATTTAAAACGTCTGCAGCAATCGCATCTGTTTTATCAAGATCTTCAGGTTTACCTGACGTACATACCCAGCGGAATGGGCCAAAACCGTAGTCAAAACACATTGGGCCAAGAATATCTTGTACATATGATGGGTATTTAAAATCAATACCGTTTTCAGCCATTACATCGCCACCAGCGCGTGATGCCTCTAGCAAGAACGCATTACCGTAATCAAAGAAGTAAGTTCCTTTTGCCGTGTGCTTGTTAACAGCATCGGCGTGGCGTTTAAGCGTCGCTTGTACTTTTTCTTTAAATACTTCTGGCTCTTCACGAATTAAACGATTTGACTCTTCATAGCTGATATCAACCGGGTAGTAACCGCCTGACCATGGGTTATGAAGTGAAGTTTGGTCTGAACCTAAGTGAATGAAAATATCTTCAGCTAAGAAGCTTTCCCATACATCAACCACGTTACCGATAAAGGCAATTGAAACCACTTCTTCATTTTGCTGAGCCGTACGTACACGCTCAACAAGCTCTGGCATGTTATCAATTAGCTCATCAACCCAACCTTGTTGATGACGCTTAATAGCTGCTTTAGGGTTAACCTCAGCACACACGGTAATACAGTTAGCAATGTTACCCGCTTTAGGCTGCGCACCACTCATACCGCCTAAACCAGCAGTTAAGAAGATCTTACCTTTTGGTGATTCGCCTTTTTCCAGTACTTTACGGAATGCATTCATTACCGTAATGGTTGTACCGTGAACAATACCTTGTGGGCCAATGTACATAAATGAACCCGCAGTCATTTGACCGTATTGAGTTACACCCAGTGCATTGAATTTTTCCCAGTCATCCGGCTTCGAATAGTTCGGGATCATCATACCGTTCGTTACAACCACACGCGGTGCTTCAACTGATGATGGAAATAATCCCATAGGGTGACCCGAATACATGTGTAGCGTTTGGTCTTCTTCCATTTCGCTTAAGTACTTCATGGTTAATAAGTACTGCGCCCAGTTTTGGAATACCGCACCGTTACCACCGTAAGTGATTAGCTCTTCAGGATGCTGTGCTACTGCAGGATCAAGGTTATTGTCGATCATTAACATGATAGCGGCAGCTTGTTCGCATTTAGCCGGGTAATCACTGATTGAGCGCGCTTTAAGCTCATAGTTAGGCTTAAAGCGATACATGTAAATACGGCCAAATTGCTTAAGCTCAGCGGCAAATTCAGCGGCTAATTCTTTGTGCCATTCTTTAGGGAAATAACGCAATGCGTTACGAATCGCTAATTGCTTTTCGTCAGCCGATAAAATGTCTTTACGTTTTGGAGCACGGTTTGCATCACTTGGATACGGTTTTGGCTCTGGCAATACACTCGGGATACCTTGCTTAATTTGTTCTTGAAAAGTCATTATTTGCTCCCTTAGTTAACTTTAAACGCTTGCGATTTAACAAGTTCTACCATGGCATCAATGTCTGGCTTAAGTAAGCGGTCTTCTTCTAATTTGGCAACTTTGCTGCGAATGAGCGCAAAGTTTTCTTCAATGATGTCTGAACACTTGTTAGGACGTCTAAATTCGATTGCTTGCGCTGCATACATCAGCTCAATAGCAAAGATTTTATCAAGGTTACCTAAAATCTGGTTTAACTTACGACCAGAGATACTACCCATAGATACGTGATCTTCTTGGCCCATTGATGTTGGTACGCTGTCTGCTGATGGTGGGAAACACAATGATTTATTTTCTGTTACCAATGCCGCAGTCACATATTGCGGGATCATCATGCCAGAGTTTAAGCCACCCGATGTCGTTAACAAACGTGGTAAGCCGTGTAAGCCCTCAAGCAGTAAGTAACAACGACGATCAGCAATGTTACCAAGCTCTGCCGCTGCGATTGATGCGTAATCTAATACCATAGCAAGTGGTTGACCGTGGAAACCACCACCCGAAATGGCTTCTTCTTCGCTGATCACAATTGGGTTATCTGTTACAGAGTTCATTTCTGTTTCAGCAAGCTCTTTTAAATGGTAGTACGCGTTACGCGATGCACCATGAACTTGTGGAATACAACGTAATGAGTAAGGGTCTTGAACACGGTCACAATCAGTGTGTGAAGCCATGTTTTCAGAGCCTGCAAAAAAGCTACGCATACGTGCTGCAACTTCAACATTACCTTTAAAAGCACGAATTGCGTGTAACTCTTCACGGAACGGTGATTCGCTACCTTGCATACCTTCAATGCTCATAGCACCTGCGATATCTGCAAGGTCTAATAAGTAACGCATTTTAGTAAGCGCAGTAATGGCATGCGATAAAATAAACTGAGTACCGTTAATTAATGCTAGGCCTTCTTTAGCATGTAAATCTAAAGGCGCTAAACCATGCTCTTTTAATACCTCTGCTGCTGGCTTGATTGTGTCGTTTACCCAAAACTCACCTTCACCTAAAAGAGGTAAGAATAAGTGTGATAACGGTGCTAAATCGCCTGACGCGCCAACTGAGCCTTGCTCTGGTACAACAGGGATAATATCAAGTTCAATAAACTTAAGCATACGCTCAACAACGGTTAAACGAATACCTGAAAAACCTTGGCTTAATGCGTGTACTTTGGTGATTAGCATCAGCTTTGAAATCGGTTTAGCGATTGGCTCACCCACACCAACAGCGTGTGTGATCAATAAGTTCTTTTGTAAAAGGTTAGTTTCTTCTGGAGAAATTTGTGTATCACACAATGGGCCAAAGCCCGTATTGATACCATAAATGGCTTTATCTGAGGCAGCCATTTTGTCTACGTTTTGGCGGCTTTTATTAATTTTATCAATTGCTTCTTGGCAAAGCTCTGCCTGTAACGTACCGGCTGCAATAGCATTAACGCTATCTAACGTTAATTGGTCAACACCATACTTAAATGTCATTTATAACTCCTAAAGAACAGGATTAAGTTTTATTTAGGTGGAGTCTAGCTTGCTCTAGTTGTTTTACAAATGCATAATTATCGTTATTCATTCCAGATTTATCGAACTTAAAGAAGAGCTATGCAAGTTCATGACGTAGACCTGCGCTTATTGCGCGTTTTTGTAGCAATTGTTGAGTGTGGCGGGCTTTCAGCCGCAGAGTCACGTTTGAATATTGGCCGCTCCACCATCAGTGCGCATTTATCAGATTTAGAAGTAAGGCTTGGTATTAAATTATGTAAACGTGGCCGCAGTGGTTTTGAAATAACAGACGCTGGCGCCATCACTTATCAGGCATCAATTGAACTGCTTCAGCAATGCGAAGCCTTTGCTAATACCGTAGCAAGCTCTAAAAACGAGTTATCGGGGCGTTTAAGTATTGCCATGATAGATACCATGGTCAGCGACCCACGTTGTGCCATTCCCCGCGTAATCGCAAAGTTAAAGGGCAAAGGTAAAAACATTCAGTTCGATATTAATGTGTGCGAGGCACGAGAGGTAGAAACCGCAGTAGCCAATGGCCGTTCATTAGTAGGAATTGGTGTTAGCCGCCATCATATTCGCGGGTTAGATTACACCGCCCTACACAATGAAACTAACTTTTTGTATTGCGCAGTCGGTCACCCATTATTTGAGTGTGAAGATAAACAAATAGATGAGCTCATTAAAGAAGCCGAAGTGATTACCAGTAACTACATGCGTGATAAAGAAAGCCGAAACGACGGTTTAAACTATCAAAATAGTGCTGTTGCTTATCATGATGAAGGTATTGCACATTTAATTTTATCGGGTGAGTTTATTGGTTATTTACCCGATCACTACGCACAGTTCTGGGTCGATAAAGGTATTTTTAGAGCTATTCAACCGAGTAAATATCACTACGATATTCCTGTGGTATTGATCACCTCAAAAACAAATGCCAGCTCGCCTTTAGCAAATGCCATGATTGACGAAATTAAGCGTTGTTACTCGGTCTAGTGTTTTTGTTTAAAGCTTTTTGCTCTGTAATGAGCACAAGACTAAAGGCGATCATGGCAAGGTTTGTGGTCACAGGATTAAACGCTTCGATTAAAAGTGCGGGTTGTAAAACGGCAACAAACAGCGCTAGCCCAACTAAAGCGGCGATATTGAGAATATTGATAAAGATTGAACGATAAAAAATAAAGAACAGCACGGCAAATATAATTTCACCTATGCCAGCTGCTCGGGTGATGAGCGTTGAGATTTCAGCATTGAAGCCAAAACTGGCCGTCATTTTTAATTCAAGAGGAGCAATATGAATTAGTTTTGGCATCAGCCCATGATAAAGCCAACTAAAGCTGATAATAAATCTAGCTATTTGAATCGTTGTTAAATGCTTCATTAGACACGTTTGTTTTGTGTGCTCTGATATTCAGAGCACACAGTAAAGCTTATAAGCTAGTAGGTTTACCGAAACGGTTCTCAGCTTCATCACCTGCTAAAAAGCCATTTTCGATTAACGCCCAAATACCACCAATCAGTGGAACTAAGCCAATCAGTACCCACCAACCTGATTTATTACGGTCGTGCCAGCGTTTAACTTGAACCGCAAGCGAAACCCACATAAGCGGGATATAAAAGATGAGTGTGATTACAGAGATTGCTGTTTCATTACCACCTGTTAATAATGCAACTACGAACATAAAAACAAATGAAGCTACAATAATACCTAAGAAAGAATACCAATAAGTCTTACGAGGAATACGTCCTTTAAAAGAAAATAAGATTTCTTTCATGCTTAAGGTAGTTGTTTCTGTTGACGCTGTAGCAAGGTTTGCTTCTGGTGCTTGATATACGTTTTCTGACACTGTCATTTCCTTTGATATGTGTTAAGCAAACTAATTAAACTTAGCTTGCTGATTTATATTGTTAAATTAGCTGAATATAGCGTGAATAAGATACCACAAAATGATTAAATATAGGTACTAAAAATTTCTGAAAGCTATAGAAAAGTAAGTATTAGCGCATAAAAAAGCACCCTTAGGTGCTTTTAATTAGTTCGGTTGTTGCCAATATTTGGCGTATAAATTTGGATAGGTTTGCTTTAAAAACTTGGCCTTATCTTTAAAGCGTTTACCTTTTGGTTGCTCAAGGCCAGATGGTACAAAGGGTAATTCGTCATCATTACGCTCTTCGTAAAGCATACCGGCAATTAAATCGTACTCATCTAAATACGGGTAAGGCTGTTCGTTTAAATGATAAACAGGCGTACACTCAGCAATTGAGTCTGGGTTTTCAAGCGCTTTCAAAAAAGCCTGTTCACCACGTGAAATAAGCCAACATAAAAACTCAGAAAAACCATAATCGTCGTTACATCCGGCCATCACATATGCAGCGCCAAATAAATCCCAGGTATAAGCTTTACGCATACGTAGGTTAAACTGCTTATCGAACTCCATCAGCTGTTGGTCAGATAAATCAGTCAGCTTTGCTTTTAATGCATTACAAACAGACTCAGGCTCAGCAGTTTTATATTCGGCGGTCACGAGTTGCCAAAATTCACTTTCGCTTAAAACACTCATGATAAAATCTCTTTCACGCGCCCTACTTGACCATCATCAAGCTGTACTTTAATACCATGCGGGTGATTTGGTGATTTAGTTAAAATACGTGATACCACACCTTGAGTTAACTGACCTGTTCGTTGATCTTGTTTTAATACAATGTTGACTTCGCAGCCAATTGAAATTTGTGAACGCGTAGGCACTGCCATTGCTATATCTCTTTCAATAATTTTTGCCGATTATAGCCATTTGCAGCTGGCTTACCAAATTAAACCTGTTTGATTGGGCTGTTTTTAAGCAGCGCCTTTGGCAAAATCTCATTTAAACGTTCAGTGATGGCTTCAGCTTTACCTTTTATTTGAAAGTCATAACCTTGGCCGTTGTTATCTAATATGACGGCTAAATAGTTATCAGCAACTTTCAGTTGCGTTATACGGCTTAATTCAAGAGTCTTTTCTTGCTCGCCATAATAAACCTGCTTAACCGTTAAGCTCGTGTCTGTTGTCATGAGTGTTTTACTAAGGGCTGTTTTGGCTGCAAATTTTTCTGTTGAGCGATAGGCTTGCACCATAAAAGCAATTGCAAATATAAAACCGGTAAAACTTGAAATAGGTAATGAGTCTGATTGCAAGCTGTACACACCTACACAAATAAATAACACAGCAAGAGCTAGGTTTAATCTAACCATCTGTTTAGGGTCTAAATTTAAGTACATTATTATTCCTTTAAAAATGAAATTGCTTTTACATTGATAGCTAAATCTTTTGCACTCAATTCTTTGATAATTAGACTGCTAATTAACTGGGTTTGCTCAGCGGTTATCGGCAGCTCTTTACAATAACAACTGACTTTTAGTGATTGCGGTAGCTTTTTTAGATCAGCAGTATGCGTTAACCATGAAAATTCGTGTACGTGCTCTTTTGCTAGTTCGCACGCTTGCGTTAAAGCAACTCGAATAACCTTATCTAGACGCTTTTCTGTTTTAGTCATGTTCTGCTTGTTGTTTTTTAAATTCTTCGTAACTGTCTTGCTGGCGTTTAACACACTCATGGTATTCTTTATCTGCCAAATAATTGCATTCACTTAAACGTGCTGATTGAATTTCATGATAACGGGCATCAGAGCTACACGCTGATACAACCACAGCAAGCGTTGCAATCACGGCTAATTTTAAAGCGTTAAAAAACATTAAATTTCCTTCATGTAGTTATACATTGGTGCTGCAATTTCCTGTATATTGCGTGGGTTTAAATATTACAACCAAAGGGTTCTATATGATGTTGTCGCAGTTACAACAGCTGTTTCAGCGTATCGATAAAAGTAAAATTTTTCAATCATTTGTTATTGCTGTCATTGTTATTTCAGCACTAACTGTGGGGGCACACACCTATTCGTTACATCCAACAGTTGAGCTTGCCTTACATTGGATGGACTTAGGTATCACGGTATTCTTTTTAGTTGAACTGGTGATCCGCTTTATCGCAAGCCGAGGCTTTAAAGACTTTTTCAGCAAAGGTTGGAACATTTTCGATTTTATAATCGTGGTGGGTAGCCTTTACCCTGCAGCAGGCTCAACAATTTTTATCGCTCGATTACTGCGTATTTTCCGCGTATTGCGACTTGTATCTATGATCCCAGAGCTTAGACTGCTGGTTAACTCGCTTCTAAAAGCTATTCCGCAAATGGGCTATATCGCCCTGCTTATGTTCGTGATCTTCTATATATATGCCGCCATGGGTAGCATGCTGTTTGCTGACATCAACCCAGTACTGTGGGGCGATGTGTCTATTTCGATGCTCACCCTATTCAGGATTGCCACGTTTGAGGATTGGACCGATGTTATGTATGAAACGATGGCTGTGTATGAGCTCAGCTGGATTTTTTATCTAACCTTCATCTTTTTAACAGCCTTTGTATTTTTAAACATGATGGTTGGTGCGATTTTAGAAGTTATGTCTGAAGAGCATCGTAACGCCCGTGAAGAGCAAACATCTGATGCCGACATGCCCGCAACCAAAGGGCAAATAGCTCAGCTGCAAGCTGAAATGGCTGAACTAAAACAACTACTGAAAGAAAAGCAGTAAGGTTTTTAAATAATTGTTTTTAGCTATTAGGCGCTAGACCTTAGCGCCTTTTTTTACCCTCTTTTTCTACCTTCCATGGTGGGTCTAAGCGGTTTTCTCCGGCCCAATATAATTTGATTTTATTCCCTGATGGGTCTTTTAGAATTGCTTCCGTCCATAAATAACGCTGTGCAGTAGGCGGCTGTTCAAAGCGAATGCCTTTTTCAACAAGGCTTGCATAGAGCTCATCGAGCTGCTCATGTTCAAAATAAATTACCGCACTATTATTATAATTACCGGTTTCTAATGACAGCGAAAATGTGGCATCACCATCAGGGCATTGAAAGCGTGCGTAATGCGGAGTATCTACTATCTGAATCATTCCCAATGTTAAGTAAAAAGACACCGCTTCATTCATATCCTTTACAGGTAACGTCACCTGATTGAGATTCATTTACTACTCCTATGTAATGTTTTATTCGCTGCTTCAGCATATCGTGTTCATTAAATTAAGCAAAAGATAAGTGACGACAGTAAAGTTAGTAAGAGTTTGTAGGAGGCGTTTCAACGCCGAACATCTAAATTCACGGCTGAAGCCGTTCCTACGAGATTCATCGTAGGCGTGAAACTTGTTTCGCGCGTTTGTAAGTCGTGCTTTAGCGCGTAATTAGAAAAATGTTTAAAGTTTTGTCGCTATAAATTTCGACTTTCACGGCTGAAGCCGTTCCTACACGAGCTCCATGTGCAATATTGGAAATGGTTTGCCCATATCATCTAAAGGCGAGCGTGAGGCAATTTTAAAGCCCCTATGTTGATAAAATCCAACCGCAAGTGGGTTTTGCTCATTAACATCCACTTTGTTGGCAGCTAATTGCTCAACTGCATAGTTGAGTAGTGCTTTACCTATGCCCTTACCTCTTGCGGCATCTAAAATGAACAACATTTCTATTTTGCATTCATGTACGCCTATAAAGCCTAAAATTGCCTGATGCTCATCCTTAATGCACTTTAAAGTCACATTCGGAAACGCTTGCTCGATAATAATTGGCTTAAAAAAAGCGATGTCGTCTTCTGTTATAAAATCATGGGTTGCTCGAACTGAGTTTTCCCATACAGCAAGTAGCTCTGGGTAATCTTCAGCGTTCACACTATCTATTTTCATTATTTGCCATTTTATAGGAGTTTTGTGCCTTGTGTTCTCTAATCAAATAACAAAATGATTCGTTACACGCTTTAGTTATTTATTCCATTAAAGCATGCAAAGTATATGAAACAAAGAGTATTTTACACTTTAAACTTACCCACTAAATCATTTAGAGTTTTCGATAACAGGTTTAGTTTGTCACCATTGCCTCTGGCACTATGGGCAATTTCGCTTACATCATCAGCCGCATTTTTTATTTCAACAACATTGCGGTTAATGTCTTCTGCTACATGCTGTTGCTCTTCAGCTGCAGTGGCAATCTGTGTATTTAAATCGCTGATATTGACGATAGACGCAGTTATTTCGCTAAATTGTTGCTGTGCTGAATGGGCTAACTCCACTGTTTTGTTTGTGCGGTCTAAGCTGGTTGTCATCTCTTTTGACACTTGATCAGACATCTTGCGCAACGTATCTAACTGACTTGCTATTTCTTCTGTCGATTCTGAGGTTCTTTGTGATAACGCACGCACCTCATCTGCGACAACTGCAAAGCCTCGACCATGCTCACCCGCCCTCGCCGCTTCAATTGCTGCATTTAAAGCTAACAAATTGGTTTGCTCTGCGATGCCTCTTATCACGCTTAAAATCGACATGATATTTTCACTTTCAGCATCGAGTTGGTTTATATCTTTAGTTGCTTTGGTGATCACCTTAGATAGAGATACAACGCTATCAACCGTTTTAGATATAACACTTTGTCCAAGCTCAGAGGCCTGTTGTGTTTGCGATGCAAGTTCGGCTGCATTGGCACAACTGGCAGAGACTTCATTGGCTGTCGCTGCCATTTCATTAATCGCTGTGGCCGCCATTTCGAGGGCTTGTTGTTGCTGAGATGTTGAGCCAGATAATTGCGCTGCTTGTGATGACGTTTGCGCCGAGGTATCACTCACATTTTGCGCACACTCATTAATTTGCGTGACTAAATCAGAAATCAAATTCAAAAATAAATTAAAGCTGTTAGCCAGTTTGGCCGTTTCATCGCGTGTTTTAATCACTAACCGCTTTGTTAAGTCACCACCACCTTGCGATATTTCAGTTAGACCATCACTCACTTCAACAATAGGTGCAGAAATTAATTTAGAAATATAGCTAGCTACAAGAATGAATACAGCAATCAAGATTGCACTGATGACTAAAATAGTAATCGTCATTGCATTTGCGCCACTCATTACTTCAGATTTTTCTACTAAGCCTATAAATTTCCAGCCTAGTTTTTGCGAGGTGTAAATATTCGCTAAGTAATCTTTGCCATTAATGTCAATTTCAAATTGACCCTGATTATTTTCAGCGAGCTGTTTGTATTTTCCGTTATTGACTTGTGCTAGCTGCTTAAACCTGTAATCAGCATTTTTAACGTCAACGAGTACATTGCCACTATCTTCAATCAACATTAAATAGCCAGTTTCACCAAGTTTAATGTTCGCAATAATATCGGTAAGGCCCTGCAAGGATACATCCATGCCCTGTACACCAATAAGCTCCCCCGCTTCCTTAATCGCTTTAACAGTAGAAACAATTACCATGTCATCTGCTGCCCAATAATAGGCATTGGTTCTTACCGTTTTACCATTTGCTGCTTTGCCAGTTTCGTACCAAGGCCTTACTCTTGGGTCATAATTCGCTGTAACTTCACCCTCTGGCCATTGAATATAACCACCTTGCTCATTCCCCATATAGATATAAGCAAGTCCCGGGTGGGTGGCACCAAAGTGATCAAATAAACGAAAGGCGTTTTTTTCGATGTCACTACCACTTAGATGATCAAGCTTTTCTGCACTAGGTGATTGCATATGGGTTTTAACACCTTGCTTGGCGTCTAAGATAGCGGAATGGGATGCAAGATAATTGACGTTTTTCTCTATTTCAGCAAAAAACATACTGATACCGTTATCAACTTGTTTCGCTTCTCTTTGACTAAGCTCAGCGAAACTATCGAGGGCTTGTTGTCTTGTTTGTGTAATTACAAGCACAGCAATAATGATCAACGGCAGCGCAATTGCTGACGCAAAGGCGAGTTTTAATTTTTTTGAAATGTTCATAGCCAACTTCCAACTAAGCACTTAAGAAAATATAGTGAGACCTCGGAAGTTCAGCAAATAATTAAGTGTTTATTTTTATGGGGCAAAGCAAGCTTGACCACATAAAGTTAACGTGAAATTTATACCCCTTATGCTTGCTTTTACTCAAAACTTACCTGTTAAAAATATGACATTTAGTTGACAGACACGTGGAATGTACTAACTTTAGTTTTAGTAATTAACATGCTTTTAACAAAGTATTGCTAGATACTTTCCAACCAATTGGCAGCATTTGCTGTATGCAAATTAGCTGCCTATTCCTACTTCATGTTTAAGCATATAGCAAAGTAAAGCTTGGGCATCAGGGTGTTTATCTGCTTTTAACCCTGTTAAAACACCTTGTTGATCCGCCGCCGACTTATGCTGGCCTAACTTCTCTTTTGCCTGAATTGAGTCAAGTTCGATTTTAATACCCACTATGCCACGCAGTAATTTGGCTTGATAATCAGCTGGTAACAAACTGGTGTCGTTTAAAATACTTGGCTCGTATTGGCTAATTAACTCATTTAGGCAGGCTAAGGTGTTGTCATCATCAAGGTATTCTACTATGCCTTGGGCATGCACCGCAGCGTAGTTCCAGGTCGATACAGCTGGCTTCTCACTATACCAAGTGGGTGAAATATAACTATGTGGGCCATTAAAAACCACTAATACGCGGGTACCTTGCAAGCTTTTGCCGTGACTATTAGCCCGTGACACATGACCATATAAGGTACCAAACTCGCCCTCATCGGGTTTATACACTAATGGTAGATGGGTTGCCTCAAACTCACTATCAACCATTAATGCAAAGCTGTAGGTTTTGATAAACTGCGATACTCGCTCTGGTGTCATTTTCCACTTGTTGGGTGTGTGCATGCTTTTCTCAATTTATTAAAAATTGCTCCGATTGCTTGAATCTAACATTGTAATTGATCAAGAGTTTTCTACTAGCCTTTAGCCACGACTTAAATCACAAATAATGTTATGTCCTTTAACCAATTCGAAAAAACTAACAAATCAAAAGGCCTTTTAACTGCACACTTAATAAATGATAATAATTTACATTACCATTTATTAAGTGGTATATTCCCATTAATCGGTACAGGGTGTTGCGGATTTTAATTAATTGGAGACTGAAGAAAAACTCTTCTTGTCTCTTGGTTACTAAATCAATGTTAAAGGATATACACAATGGAAATTTTTAAACTACCGCAATATCTATGGATTAATGATTCCAACTATCTAAAAAGAAAAATCTCCGTTTTGCTGGGGATATCATAAGCCCACTCCATGATTTTCCACTCGTCATGACTTTCAACATGACACAACAATAGCCTAAGCATAGGCCTCACTATTTAAAGACGTAATAGGACTACGGATAAAAAATGACAAAGACTAACTACTTTAAACTCACGCCTGTCGCACTTTCTTGTTTAGCGATATTTAGTCAATCTTTACAGGCTGAGCAAAAAAAGCATCACGATATGGAAGTACTCACAGTCGTGGGTGAACAAAACAATGCTCAAAGCTATAAAGTTGAGCAAATGAGTACCGCAACGGGTTTAGAGTTATCATTTCTTGAAACACCACAATCAACCACAGTCGTGAATGAGCAAGCGATAAAAGATCAACAACTAAACTCTGTTATTGAAGTGATGAACAGCGTAGCGGGGATTAATACCCGCCCTTCTGACAACGACCGATACTCAATCAGTGCCCGCGGTATTGGCGTAAGTAGTATTTTGTATGACGGTGTGGCGACAACCTACGATACACGCTTTAACTATGGTGACAACTTAATGGATAGCGCAATTTATCAGCGCATAGAAGTTGTTCGCGGAGCAACTGGTTTGATGTTAGGTGCGGGCAGTCCATCGGCAGCTATCAATTTAGTGCGTAAGCGTCCGACAGAACAATTTCAAGCAAACGTAAGCCTAAGTATTGGTTCATGGCAACAGTTACGCGGTATTGTTGACTTATCGGGAGGTTTGAATCAAGACGCAAGCGTTCGAGGTCGAGTCGTCATAGCATATCAAGATCGCGAAAGTTATCAGCATCGTTACGAGCAACAAAGACAAACCCTTTACGGTATTATTGAAGCAGATTTAGGTCGTGACACATTACTAACCTTAGGAACTGATTATCAAGATACCAAGCCTGAAGGCTCAATGTCTGGTGGATTACCGCTATTTGACAACCAAGGTAATAGAACTAATTACAGTCACCACACATCAACTGCTCCTCGCTGGGCATCATCTAAAACCAAAGCGTTGAACAGCTTTGCCACGATTGAACATAACTTTAGTGATGACTGGCAAGTTAAAGCCAGCTACATCTATGGCGATAACGATTTAGAATATGATGTGTTATGGCCAACGGGTAACCCAGACCCAATAACCAATGAAGGAATGATACCTGGCTCACTTTCATTTATTGATGGCAATCGCACTCAACATACATACGACTTAAAATTATCGGGCCGTTTTATGTTACTCGATCGTTCTCAACAAGTTCTAATTGGTGTAAATCAGCAGAAACAAGAGTTTGCCAACCCATATTATGGCTCTTTAAATGAAGCACCGCCTTTGGGTGATTTTAGAGATAAAAACTTTACTTATCCCACCCCTCAATGGAGTGATGAAATCTTGTATGGCTCATGGGGAGAAACAAAGCAACAAGCAATATATCTTGCTTCTGATATTGAAGTAACTGACGCGCTTTCAATGGTTATAGGAGGACGGATTGATAATTGGGAAACTGAGCAAGACAATTTCGGAACCGTTCATAATTACGAAGTTGATAATGAATTTACCAGTTACATTGGCGCTACCTATACTGTTGGGCAAAATGTATCTTTGTATGCTAACTACACCGATATTTTCACACCACAAAGTAGAGTTCAATCCGATGGCAGGTACCTAGATCCTGTTAAGGGAAAAAACTACGAAGCAGGTGTTAAAGCAAGCCTATTTGAAGAAGCGCTAGACACCTCATTTTCAGTGTTTGAGATCCGTCAAGATAATGTTGGCGAAGCAACAGGAGAAACATTACCTGGTACTACTGTGCCTATTTACCGTGGTATTGATGGCACCAAAACGCAAGGATTCGAATTTGAAGCAAATGGTTCAATTAATGAGCATTGGAATGTTTATTTTGGATATAGCCAATTTGAAACAAAAGACCCTGATGGAGAAAAGATAACGACCACTAGCCCAAAACACCAAGTAAAGCTTTTCAGTACTTATGAATTAAATAATATACTAAGTGGTCTACAACTGGGAGCTGGTTTTAATTGGCAAAGTGAAATCAATAGAAATGTCACTAAGCCTGATAGAAGTTCAGTTGAGGTTAGTCAGCAAAGTTATGCGCTTTTTCGACTAATGGCAAGATACAACGTAAACGAACAACTTACATTGCGCGCTAATTTAGAGAACGCATTTGATAAACGTTATTACAGCCAAATTGGGTTTTATAACCAGTATCAATATGGCGCACCGAGAAACTTTAGTATCACTGCTCAATATCGTTTTTAATAACATACACGAGTAATTACTAAATTCGCCTCTATATACGAGGCGAATTTAGAAACAGAGTAAAAATCAGCTGAGTTTTCAACAGAAGCTCTGAGTTAGTAGAATAAGGTTTTATACCCAAGTAAAACCAGTTCTAGCCATCGACAATAATACGTAACATGCGACGCAGTGGCTCAGCAGCACCCCATAACAGTTGGTCACCAACCGTAAACGCACTGATATACTCTGGGCCCATCGCTAATTTACGAATACGACCTACCGGAATAGACAGCGTGCCAGTTACTTTTACAGGCGTTAAGTCTGTAGCGGTAATGTCACGATCATTCGGGATCACTTTGACCCACTCATTGTGAGAAGCAAGAATTTCTTCAATTTGCTCAACGCTAATGTCTTTGCGCAGCTTAATTGTCATTGCTTGTGAGTGACAACGCATTGCACCAATGCGAACACATAAGCCATCAACAGGGATAGGTTGTTCACTGCTGCCTAAAATCTTGTTCGCTTCAACTTGCGCTTTCCACTCTTCTTTACTTTGACCGCTTGGCATTGGTACATCAATCCAAGGGATAAGGCTACCGGCTAGAGGTACTCCAAACTGATCTTGTGGTAAATCGCTTGAGGCAATTTTTTCGGTGACTAACTTATCAATTTCAAGAATCGCAGCATTAGGATCTGCCAGTTTGTCTGCCACTGTTTCGTGAATTGCACCCATTTGCGCAATTAGCTCTTTCATGTTGCGTGCGCCTGCGCCAGAAGCGGCTTGATATGTCATTGGGCTGACCCATTCAATCAAGTCTTGCTCAAATAAACCGCCTAGGGCTAATAGCATAAGTGATACGGTACAGTTTCCGCCCACATAGGTTTTAACACCTTGCTCTAAGCCTGCACTGATAACGTCTTTGTTTACTGGGTCTAGCACAATAATACTGTCGTCACTCATACGCAATGCCGATGCCGCATCAATCCAATAACCTTGCCAACCTGATTCACGTAATTGCGGGTAAACGGCTTTGGTATAGTCACCGCCTTGGCAAGTGACAATAATATCCATCTTCGCAAGCTCAGCGATATCATTGGCATCTAAAAGCGGTTTAGCAGGACCCGCAAGATCAGGGCCTAATTGACCGGTTTGTGAGGTGGTGAAAAAAGTCGTGTCGATATTAGAAAAATCATTTTCTTGCTGCATACGTTCTAATAACACAGAGCCAACCATGCCCCGCCAACCGACTAATCCTACTTTTTTCATTGTTTGTTCCACTGTTTGATTCATTCAAATTACCTAAACTGTTAAAAATTAAAGTCCATTGCGTGAGAATTTAATTTTTACAGAAGTAATCTAGCATTGCGGTCTTAGCAAAACCAGCGTAAACCGAGTAACATCAAAATTTTTCATCTTAGCATCGGACAAGCGTCTGGTAGTACCATGTTTAGCGCGCCAGCATGCACTTTAAAATGCTGTTGCTTTGAGCTGATTGGCTCGCCATCTAAGTTTATTGGCATTTCTGTTTGTGTTTGCCATTCAAGCCAAGGCACTTGAAAGCGTTTTACCCACTGTTGTGAAGAGTTAGGGTAATTACTGAGCTCTTCAATAACCGCTGGTACATCTGAGATTGCAAATGATGTAAACGCCACTAAATCAACCAAGCCATCATTTATGTACGCATGTGGCGCAAGTAATTGGCCACCGCCCGCTTGGCGGCCATTACATACGGCAGCGGCAATAATATCGCCCGAAGTACGTTCACCATCAGGCAGCGTTAACTCGCCACTGTAAGGTACAAAACTCAGCGCTTGTACAAGACCAGCCAAGGTATACGCGCCACCACCGAGTAAGTTTTTCAGTGCAGGCGGTGTGGTTGCGGTAATTTTTGCCCCAAAGCCAGCACTGGCTACATTTACGAAATAACGCTTATCAACCTCTACCGTATCAATTGCATGCGACTGACCTTGTGCGGCAAGCTTCAGTGCTGGCAAGTACCCGTGAGGAATATTAGCGGCTATAGCAAAGTCATTTGCTGTGCCCATAGGTAAAATTGCAAGCTCTAAACGTTGTGACTTTTCCAGTTTCATTAATGCATTAACGGCTTCATTAACGGTGCCATCACCACCAGCTACGACAATACGTTTTACACCCTCTGCGACGGCTTCATTAATAAAACGCTCAATGTCACCGCCTTCATAGGTAACACGCACCGCAAGTGGCTGACGAGTTCGAAATTGACCGATGGCGTCACGAAGCTGCTCATCAGCCGCTTTTTTGCCATTTATAATTAACCGTAAGTCCATTTTTAATCCCTGTTTTAACACTTAGAACTACCATAACACGCAATGGTTTAATATACCCAAACTACCTCAAGATGCGAGTTTCAGTTGGAATTAAAAGCGATTTAGGCAAGGCATTGATTGCAAGTAATAGTGGTTCTATTGTTAAAATCAATAACGCAGTATAAATCGCTTTTAAACCAACCCTTTGGGCGCTTCACAGGCACTTACTCTCATCGTTGTTACTTCTTAAAAGGGACTGCCATTCTTGCAAAGTAACGCCTTGATATTAAGCACCTGTGAAACGCTGAATTCTGCATCTTGAGGTGGTTTGGGTATAGAAAAAAGCCCTGCTAGTGCAGGGCTAAATCAACGTTAGGATTTATTATTGTATCCTTCCTTGGTCAGAGTATTAGAACTGGTATTTGTACTCAATTGAGAACTCAGTGCCTTTCTCTTTAGAGCGAGTTAAAGTTCCCGCTGACTCTATTTCAGATTTTGCGCCCAAGATATTCGCCACTTTGAACTTCAAGCTTGAGTTGAAATCAGGGAAATAGGTGTAGTTAAAGTCTAGAGAGTGGAAAGGTTGCTCCATCCAATCTTCTTGACCTTCAATGCCAGGAATAATAATTCGCTCACCAAATACGTTATAGATTAGCGTTGAAGCATGCTGCCCACTAGGTGCGTCATAGCCTAACTGCATATTCACAACATATTTTGAATGGCCCGTCATGCGACGTGTTGTATTTGTAACCGCTGCAGAAACTCCTGTTTGTTCAACAATTGCCTGACGGTCCATGTTGATTTCTGAGTCACTTAACGTCACGTTACCTGTCATGAACACGTCTTGCCAGAATCCACCTAAGAAAGCAAAATCTTTCAGGTATTCAAATTCAACACCCGCAACATAACCATCTTCTGCATTAGCAATACGTACCAATGGTGGACCATCTTGTGCAGGTGATTGAACGGACTCAATTGGGTCAACCATGTCTTTATAGAACACACCAACAGAGAAGTTCTCGCCCGTATCAAAATAGTTTTCCCAGCGGAAATCATAGTTTTTGATTTGGGTTGTACGTAAACCAGGCGTACCACCTACAGGGTATTCAGTAAGCGGATCGATGTAAGTTGCGTCAGAAATCTCACGTAAATCTGGACGAACAACTGTTTCACCATAGCTTAAACGCCATTGCGTTTCGTCGTTTTGCACATAAGTTAAAGCAAGTGCACTATAAACGTCGTCTTCACGGAATGCGAGCTGATCTAACTCATCATAATCAATTGAAGATGCAAGGCCACCAGTAAATGGGTCAAGAGGAACAGATACTTGACGGAAATCTTCCCAACGTAAACCACCGGTAATACGCCATGTATTATTGAAGAAGAAATCTGCTTCGAAGTAATAGGCATCCACTTTCTGCGCTGACTTATAGTCATCGCCTGAAACCGTTGTGTCGTTTAAGATTGGTTGCGTTAGTGTCGCGTTCGAGAGTACATCATCAGACAAAATAGTGTTTAACTCATTTCCGTTTAAGTCAACATCTGAGAATGCACGTGTATTGATATCAAAACGACGGTTAGTTGCTGAACGCTCTTTAGAGATAAAGTCAGCACCTGATTTAAGCTCAACATCCACGCCATCTAGCATAATAGGCAACGTAAAGTTAAAACCGTAGTTCTCTACTTCATCATCCAAATCTTGGAAAGTGTAACGTGCAGCTGTTGTTGCATTGGTTAGTGCACTTTCGTTTACTGTATCGTAAAACCCATCTTCGTTAGCATCAGTAACAATGAAACGAGTTTCCATGTTACCTGGTGCGTAACGGTTTGAGCGACCAATTGAATACTTCCAGTCAAAACCCGCGTAATTCAACCAATCAAAAGTATGCATACCTTTTAATTGATTAACGATCAGCTCACGCTCTTCATAACGAACATCATACGAACGTACACGCTTGTTATCAGAGGTATTGTTGTTTTGGTCAATACCTAAACGATCTGAAATTTTATCTTCAGTATCACGTAGGATTAATGCTGTGTAGTCAACTTTATGCGCTTTGTCATACTCAACACCAACCGTAACCATACCTGATGTTTTAACCGTGTGTTCAGTACTTAGTACTTGGTCATAACCACGGATCATGGTTGTTGAATTTTCACCAATCAAGAAGCCTTGACCTTGATACTCATCTGCAACAACGTGCTTATTATCGTAGCTAAGCGACGATAAGAAACCGTAGCGCCATTTATCTGATTCGAAGCTGTTACCTAGCGTGGTAGTAAACTTCGTATTCGGGTCAACCTTTGCTGATTTTGGATCATAATCACGATTTAACGATAGGGCTAAAGCACGGCTTTGCTCTGGCGTTAAATCATCAAGCGATTGACCACTTTGGTACACATCAAGAATAGCACGCGGAATTTCGCGTGTGCCATCATCAACACCGTACCAATCATCCGAACCACCGTTGTATTCAAGGCCATCATCAAAGTTATTAGTGTTGTAACCAAGCTGACCCGTCACATCAAATACAAACTGATCAGGAATTGATTTCAAGCGAATATCAACGTTACCACCACCAAAAGATGCTGGCATTGACGGTGAATATGATTTTTGTACTGATAAGCTTTCGATAATACCTGATGGAAATAAATCCAGTGGTAATACAGAACGCGTTGGATCTGGGCTTGGTACAGCAGAATTATTTAACTGTGTACTTGAATATCGTTCACCTAGACCACGTACATAAATAAATTTACCATCAACAAGTGTTAAGCCTGTTACACGGCGTAGCGCTGCAGCAGCGTCACTATCACCACTTCGTGAAATTTGCTCTGCACCCATAATATCAGCAACGAATGCTTGCTGTTTACGCTCTTCTAGAACAGCTGTTGCAGTGCCTTTTAAACGACTTGCACTAACAACAACTTCTTCAAGAACAGCTTCTTCGTCTGCTTCAGCTGCGTGTGCTGAGACACTCAAGCCGCATAAGATAGCTGCGCTTAGTGCTGTTAAGCTGAACTGTTTTGAATATTGTTTCATGTTTACCTCTATCTGAAATAAGTTACAGAAAGTTGTTTAAAGGTGCTAAACACGTTGTTTAGCACCTCGCTTACTGTGTTATTCCAGACCTACCGTCCAACCTTCAGTCCAGTTGTTATCAGCAGATACTGCACCAATGTGCGTTGTTGTATCGAAGAAACCGTCGATTGCTTTCACGTCTGTCGCTGTTGTTGTATCGATAGTAAAGATACCATTTACAACTTGCGTTTGACCTGTAGCAACTAAGTTACCTAATGTGTTTGTCCACCAGTTCTCAACGCTGAAATCTACACCACTTGGGTCTTTGAAGTTTTCAGAACATGCAATCACTGATGATTTAATCATTAAGGTGCCATCTTGAGCATTGTTCACTGTTTCACTTTCACCAGAAGCTGCACCTTCAATCTCAAGACATTCGCCCATGCCTTCAGGGCCCGTTACTATTGTGTTATAGATTTGCGCACCCGTACCTTCACGGAAGTACATACCTTCTGAATCATCTTCACCGTCAAAGGTATTACCAATGATTGTTAAGTTAGCAATTGTTGGGTTTGACTTAGGCGTTTTAGACGGTGTAGTACCATCGTTGTCTGCTTCAATACCACGGTTCGCGTCTGAGTTATCAGCTGCTTGCTTAACAAGAATATGCTGCATTTTACCTTGGAAACCATTGTCCCAGTCGATGCTGTCATCTTGAATGCTTGTTAGTACTAAGTACTTCGCTTGTACGTTACCACCGAAGAATTCAACACCGTCATCCGCGTTTTGGTGAACTTGCACATACTCAACAGTAGTACCAGAACCAACACCACCGAACGTAATACCGTTTAATTCGTTATCTGGTGCGATTTCGTAACCACCATTCATCACACGAACATAACGCAGCGTACCTGAGTTGTCCGTTGTATCAGTACCACCGAACACGGCACCTGACTCAACACCTTCAACTTGAAGTGCACAATCACCTTCTGCTGGACACTTGTTCGATGGCGCATTACCAAGAAGAACTAAACCACCCCATTGGCCCGCAGCTGTAGTACCGCCCATAACATCTTGGCTTGAAGTGAACGAGATTGGCTCATCTTTAGTACCGTTAGCATTAATTTTTGAACCACGGCTAATTACTAAGTAATCATCACCTGTACGGCCATATACTGTTACGCCTGGCTCGATTGTTAAAGTAGCTGAATCTGCATTATCATCACCTACAAATACTGCACCGCTTAATGCGTAGTAGTTACCCGCAGTAAGTGTTAAATCTGCAGTAATACGACCAGACACTTCACATGTTGTTGTGCTGCCATCAACTGGAGAAATTGACGTTGTACCTGATGGACAACCTGCTACTGCTGGTGGTGCAGTTACTTCACCGCCACCGTAACCAAATGCCCAACCTTCACGCCAGTCATCTGAGTCATTTAATGCACCAACAAAGTCAACTGTATCGAAGAACGCATCAACAGTATTTGCTACATCTTGGCCCGCGCCTAGTAATGGAGAACCTGCAATTGGTTGACCGTTTGCACCAAGCATTGGCTTGTCATTGATTACGTTACCAGATTGTGCTGTAAACCATGTTTCAAGCTCAAGTAACGTGTTGCCGCTACCATCAACTGGATTTTTGAAGTTTTCGCCATTAGTACACGACATAAACGTGTTTTGCATTAAGATAGTGCCATCGTTAGCGTTATTTACTGTTTCGCTAGCACCGTCTTCTGCACCTTCAATCTCTAAACACTCACCCATTTCATCAGAGCCAGTGATCACTGAGTTATAAAGGTGTAAACCTGTACCTTCACGGAGGTAGATACCTTCAGCATCATCTTCACCATCAAAGTTGTTACCGATGATTGTTAAGTTAGAGATGATTGGTAATGATTTTGGTTCTTTAGAAGGTGTGCTACCGTCGTTATCTGCTTCAATACCACGGTTTGCATCTGTTGAATCAGGATCTTGTTCAACATAAACGAATTGCATTTTACCTTGGTAACCATTGTCCCAGTCGATGCTATCGTCATCGATACTTGTTAATACAACGTGCTTAAGGTTTACTGCACCACCAAAGAATTCAACACCATCATCTGAATTATTGTGAACTTGTAAGTATTCAACTGTAGTACCAGAACCTACAGCACCAAACGTAATACCATTTAGTTCGTTGTCTGGTGCAATTTCATAACCAGCGTTTTTAACAACAACATATTTTAATGTACCTGAATTATCTGTGTTATCCGTACCGCCAAATACAGCACCTGATTCAACACCTTCAACTTGAAGAGCACAATCGCCTTCAGCAGGACACTTATTAGAAATACCATTACCAAGAAGCACCATACCGCCCCATTGGCCTGCAGATGTTTCATCACCCACTACATCTTGCTTAGAAGTAAAGATGATAGGGTCGTTTTTAGTACCTGTAGCTTCAATTTTAGAGTCACGGCTAACAACTAGGTAATCAGAGCCGCTGTTACCGAATACGACCGCACCTGCTTCAATTGTTAATGTTGCACTGTCTGCTTTATCGTTACCAACAAATACTGCACCATCAAGTGCCCAGAATGCGTCTGTTGATAATGTTGTATCTTCTGTAATTACGCCTGAAAGAACTTGAACTGTTACATCACGACCTAATGCAGCAGATACTTCATTCGAAAGGCTTTGGCTGTATACACCTGGTAACTCTTCAGTTGTTGGTGGTGTAGTTGGGTTAGTAGGTGTAGTTGGTTGCTCAACTGTTTCGTCCACGTTGATGTTGATGTCACCACCGCCACAACCTGCTAAAGAGATTGCTGTAGCTACAAGACTAACCTTGAATAAGCCAGATAATTTCATTGTTCACTCCGTTAAGATAGATATTTAATTATTGTGTTAGCGCATAAACTCAAGTCACCGAAAAAGCACTAAAACTTAATGCTTTTGGGTCACTTGAGTTTTAAACTGCGACTACCTTACGGGAGCTGTATGACAAACTAGTTACACTTTAATAAACATAAAATGACAATATTAATTATTTAAAAAAGAGTAAGTTAGTAAATTTTAGGAACGGAAAAAAGCCGCCCGAAGGCAGCTTTGGTGTTGCGATTATAAATTAGTTCTTTTGTACGCTTACCTGTTGAATACGATTTAGAGTAAAGCGGTACGTAATGTTTCGGCGTGCACTTTTTCACGCTTCACATACTTGATCCATTGCTCAGCTAAACGCTGCGACTTTTTGTGTTTTTCCGCTTGCTCAAACGCTAAAATCGAGGCATCAAAGTTTTGTAAATTGTACTGCGCCATACCTAAGGCAACATACACATTTGATTCAAACTCTAAGCCACCTTTATCTAGGGCTTTACGTGCTGCATCCGCTGCTTCTTCATATTTTTCAAGATTAATGCTTACCTCTGCAATACGTTGTTCGTACTGACCATGCGACACTAAACCAGCGGCTTTTGCAAAATAAGCAAGTGACTTTTCACCCTCTTTTGCTTGTACCATTGCTTCTGCAACAAAGGCATAGTTTTTCGCTGATTTTTCAGCGACACCGTCTTGCATAGCTTTACTCATCACGTTCGCCGCTTTAAAAGCCAGGCCGTTGTATAAATAAACTTGCGATAATTGACGTAAATCTGATTTAGATTTCATGAAACCTTGTTGATATGCCGCTTCTAAAATCGCTAATTGTTTTTTCTCTGCGCCCGTTTCACCGTACATGCCACCTAACTGAACCCAGTACTCTGGCTTGTTGTAAAGCTTAACTAAACGCTCAAGTACCTCGACCACCTTGTCAGACTGATTAAGTGAGTAGTACATAGCACGCTGTAAGATTAACCAGTTTTCTTTTGGCATTTCACCTTTGCTGTCGGCTTCTGCGATAGCAAGGTTAATGTTCTCAATGCCTTTTTGGTAATCTTTAAGCTGATAATACGCTTGAGATTTTAATACGTAATAAGCATCTGTTTTCGGCTTGTCGTTAATCACATCCCACTGTGCTAAATATTTGATTACCTTTTCGTAATCGCTATTAGCCATGGCAAGTTGCGCTAAGCTAAAGGTGGTGCTTACACGTAATGTTTCTGGAATCGCATCTTCGTTTACTACTTTTTCAAACGAGGCAATTGCTTTATCTAAGTCGTTTTCGTTGTAGTAAATAAAACCGTAGAAATTATGCATCATGGCAATTTCATACGAGTTCATGCTTGAAGAGCGCTCTTGAATACTATCAAGTGCTTCTAGCCCTGCTTTTGCATCACCATCATCAGCCAGCTTTTGTGCTCGTGCTAATTGGCTATACACTTTTTCACGCAGTGCAGGTACTCGTTTGGTTTTTTGCTCCTCAGCGTAAGCTGTTGCAAGTGTCACACCTGGTAACATGCTAACAACGCTTGGGACTACAAGGCTGCTTGTGAAAGCAGCCGCGCAAATCACGGCAACTTTTAAAGGTTTCATAATCGCATTCCTCTTTTCTAACCGTTAATTTGGAAAGAAATTTTGTTCTGTACGCCCGCTACTTCAACAGCTTCACCGTTAACAACGCGCGGTTTATATTTAAATTTAAGTGCTGCATCCATCGCAGCGCGGTCAAACAGTGATTCTGGTTCAGCTTTAATCACTTTCGGGTCACGAACTGTGCCTTGCTTGGTTACTGTAAACTCAACAATCACATAGCCTTCGATACCACGCGATAAAGCTCGGCGCGGGTAAACAGGCGCTACTTTTACAATCGGTAGGTATTCACCATCGCTTGATTCAAGGGCTAAGCCGCCAGCTAAGTTAACGTCAGCTTCAACACTGGCACCAAAGTCAAAGTTGGCATTACTCGCGTTAGGATCACTGTTTTGCATTTGCGGTGATTCCATTGGTGGAGGTGGCTCTTTTGGCGTTGGTGGCTTTTGCGGTTTACGTTCTTTCTTTTGCACTGTCTCTTCTTTTTTCAGACGAACAAAATCAAGTACGTTTCCTTTTACGGGCTCAGACATGGCCCCTTCACCACCGGTGATCAGTGCCTGCATGCCTAAAAACAGCATAACAGTCACGATACCAGCGATGATTAATGCAACTATATAACGCATTGCTCACATTCCTTATGATGCTTCTTGCGCAGCAATCGACACATCAAATGCGCCTGCAGCACGCGATGCATCCATTACTTTAATAAGTACATCGGTTGTGGCTTTCTTATCAGCTTGAATAACCACGCTACCTTGTGGGTTTTCAGCTTTTAAGCGCTCGATATTTGCTTGAACTGCACGAACATCTACTTGGCGTTTGTTGATCCAAATTTCACCTTTGTCAGAAATAGCAACTAAGATGTTGGCACGCTCTTTTTTCACTGCTGTTGCTGCTTCAGGGCGGTTTACATCAATACCGGCTTCTTTTACGAATGATGCTGTTACGATAAAGAAGATAAGCATGATGAAAACAACGTCTAGCATTGGCGTCATGTTGATTTCTTCAGCGTCGTCTTCTTGAAATAGGTTACCTAGTGGCGCTCTCATTATTAGTCTCCTAATGGGTGATGCTCACATCACCCTAAAATTCGTTTAGTGGTCTAAGACCATGTTGTCTTCAAGTAATTGCACTTCGCGTTTTGCACGACGTTGTAAGAACGTTGAGGCGAAAACTCCTGAAAGTGCACCCACCATACCTGCCATTGTTGGGATAGTGGCTTTAGACACCCCTGATGCCATAGAACGTGCACTGCCTGTGCCTGTGATTGCCATTACATCAAATACTTCGATCATGCCGGTTACGGTACCTAACAGACCTAAAAGTGGACATAACGCAACCATTACGTTGATTAGCGCAAGGTTATTATTTAGTTGCATGCCAGCGCGTGAAATCATCGCTTGGCGAATTTGCTCTGCGTTCCAGCTGTTACGCTCTGCTCTATTGCTCCAAGTGCTTTTTACGTCTTTCTTGTAGCGTTTAAAGCCACCAAAAAAATACATAAAACGCTCAAGTATCAATAACCACATCGCGAAGATGAGGACCCCGATGACCAAGAGAACTTGGCCACCTGTGTCGAGGAAATCACGTAGAGCATTGATTGCATCAATCAATAGCACCATGATTTATGCTCCTTTCTCGCTTCGCTCTGCGATGATACCTGCGCTTTGCTCTTGTAAAATCAACAGCATGTTTTTAGAGCGCGTGTTAAGAAGTGTGTATAAGAATACTGTAGGGATAGCCACAACCAGACCAAGTACCGTTGTTACAAGTGCCTGAGAAATACCACCCGCCATTAGTTTAGGGTCACCTGTACCAAACAAGGTAATTGCTTGGAAGGTGTTAATCATACCGGTTACCGTACCTAGTAGACCAAGTAGTGGTGCTACCACAGAGATAATCTTAATTAGCGTCAGGTTACGAGTAATTTTTGGCATTTCACGAATGATTGCTTCGCTTAATTTAAGCTCAAGCGTGTCGTACGCTACATCTGGGTACTGATCTTTCACTTTCATTACGCGACCAAGTGGGTTGTCATCACGTGCCACTGTGTCTTTAAGTTGACGACGGATTTTGCTACCCATAATCATTAGAGATACAAAACGCTCAAGTGCGATTAGTAAAGCGATTAAGCCAACACCTAAGATGATGTAACCAACCGTACCACCTTGGTGAACTTGCTCTTCAGTATCTGGTGCTTGTACTAAAAGACCTAAGATTGAACCGCCAGTTGGGTCAAGTGCAAACGGTACAACACCTGAGTTTGCTTGTTGTAAATCAGCAGCCGTTGCTGTGTAACGGCTGCTAGGCTGACGCGTAAGCTGGCTGATTGTATTTGTAGCTGGTGTGTACTCTAGGTATTTACCATCTGCGATTAAGTTAAATGCACCAACGCGCACCACTTCTTTTTGTGCTTTGCTGCCACCTTCGACGATAACATCTGTTGTAAAGCGAGATACTTTACCTTGCTCAGTCATTTCGCGCTGTAATTCAAACCATACTTTTTCGATATCATCGATAGAAGCAAGCTTTGACGTTGAACCCATTTTTTGTGCCAGCTCATCCATGAAGTTACTACGACCAGGAAGCTCTGCAGAAACAACTGACGTCATGAATTTATTACTTGAATCACCCGCTACTTGTTGTAACACACCGAATAGCTCTTTAAGTGAACCCATGCGGTTTGAAAGCGTGTCTGTTAAGTTAGCTAGCTTTACTTCGTTTTCTTCAAACTGAGTTTCTAAGCGCTCCGACTCGTTAAGCATTGCAGTACGTTTTGCTTGTGTATCTTTGAGCATTTGTACTTGTTCGTTTTGACGCGCCATGAACTCTTGTTCACGTTGTTTATTTTCAGCGCTTTGCTGTGCTTTACCTTGCTCTAATGTTTTTAGTAATGAGTCTAAATCCATTGGCTCAGCTGCTATGCTGCTACCGGCAAAACCAAGGCCAGCTGCAAACACGGCCATTTTTGTCATTTTCGTTAATAATTTCATCTCAAACCTCTTATTCAGCAGCGTGGACTGGCAGTGTTAACATATCTGGGGCAAGTTGCTTACGTGCAATGCGTAAACCTTTGTTGATTTGGCTGATTGCAGAATCTGGTAATTCAACAAACGATTTTGTTTCTTTATCCCAGCTACCTGCTTTTTTGCCGTCGCGTGTTAAATAAATAAGTTCTAAACGACCGATGCGTAAGAAATCCACTTCGCGCTCTTGGCCATCTACATTCAGTAATGATGTGTACGCTTCGATAGTGCGACCGTAATCTACTTCTACTTGGTAAGCTTCAAGTAAGCGGCGGAATTTTTCACTTGAAGTAATGTCTGCGCGGTCCATCATTTCTTTTAATGATGCAATACGCTTGCTACGTTCTTCAGTTAAGAAAGGCACGTCTAGTGCAACGAATTGCTCAAGACCTGTGATCATACGCATCATTAATGGCGTAATTTGACGCTCAATAACTGATACCTGATCCATTGACTCGTTTAACGCGTCCATTTCTGCAATTTGGTTATTTAATTGCTTAGTAAGTTGCGCGTTATAAACAGTTAAGCCGTCAATTTCTTTATTAAGGGCTTTGAATTGTTGTAAACGACCTTGCATTGAATCTGCAATCTTGTCGATTTTAGTTTGTGATTGCGCCGCAGATTTGTTTATCTCGCTGCTTTTATCAATTACTTTATCTAGATCGTTTGCATGTACTGCTGCAGATGCCGCTACAATACCTGCTAAAATCAGTGGTTTAACGCCTTTCATCGCATACACCTTTACTCGTTAAGTTAGCTTAATTTGCTAGTTGGGTTGTTTTATTGTGCGAAAGGATAACGATGAAAAATGACAAGCATGTTGCGCAAAAAATACAAAAATATGACAGCTGTAACAATTAGTTTATATTGCGCAAAGATAAGGCAAAAGTTGCAGGGTTTCGGGAACTAAATATGAGATGTTATTTGCTGATAAGTACTTTGCCAGTCTTGATAATTAACAGGAACAGCAGTAAATAGCCCTTTATTTTCAAGTACTAAAGACGGAAAGCCTTGAATTGGTAAGCTTCTCGCTTGGTTTATTTCGTCCATAAGTAATGAATTTATTTTTTCACTTTCTATTTCTTTAAGGAATGCGTTTTTTTCTAACCCTATTTGCTCAGCAAGGCTTGCAAGGGTGCTGATGTCAGATGGATTTTGTGCATCTAGGTAGTAGGCTTTTTGAATGGCATAAAGCATCTCTTGCTCTTTATTTTGCTGCCTTGCGACAAGCACTGCACGGCATGCTGGGTAAGTAGAACGGCGCGGTTGCGCGGTATGCCAAAACTCATGATTAAATGGTGTGCCAAGTTGCTGCTCAATGCGCTGCCATGTTTGCTGTAAAAACTGCTGCATTTCTTTTCGCATTGGCTCATCTGAATCAGGCGCAAGGCCACCCACTTTATATTCAATAGCAAGTTTGTCGCCAATGGCTGCTTGAAGCTTTAACCAAGTTTCTCTGAAGCCCCAGCACCAACTACACATTGGGTCATAAACATAAATTAGCTTTGCCATTTAATTAACCTCACTTAAACCTGATACAACTAGATTGCGCCCTTTTGCTTTGGCCTTATACAAGTTTTCATCAGCATGCTTAATTGCTTTACTAAATTGGCTTCCCCTTTCAAGGCTGGCAATACCAATACTGCAAGTTATAGATATAGATTGCCCAACATCATAGGGGATCTGTTTTTGAGCAACAAAAGCGCGCAACTTTTCAGCTACAGAGTGTGCAATTGTTAGCCCTGTTTTAGGTAGCAAAATAATAAACTCTTCGCCGCCATAGCGTGCTTTTATATCGGTTCCTCGCAGTTTATCGTGCAACATAGAAGTAAATGCAATAAGTACTTGATCACCAAAATCATGGCCATAACTATCGTTGAGTGACTTAAAATTATCTAAATCAATCAATAATACCGACATAGGTAAGTAGTTTGCCGCTTCAGCTTCAAGGCGGGGTTGAATATGTTCATAAATATAACGACGATTGGCAAGGCCAGTAAGTGGGTCGGTTAATGCATCGCGTTTTTCTATTAAGGTAATACCAGCAATTTTTTGATGGCTTTTTTGTCTAAAGTATTCGCTAATCGCAGCGAACAAAATTACTAAACTAAAGGACGCTAAAAAGCGTGAAGTTTCAACTTGCCCATAGTGTGCTTGACCAAAATTAGGGCTAAACAGCAGTGCAACTGCACTAGCATACATAATCCCAACCAATACACTGCCCACTTTTAACCCTAAGGTGACATAAGCCACAATGGGGTAAAACATTAGCCAATATAAAGCAGTATTCTCTTTACCGCCGGTGTACACTAAGGCCATACAAAGCAATAAGATAATAGATAAAATAATGCAGCTAACAGGCACCAGAGCACCTGTGCGAAAGTAATACAGCATGCACAGCACGATGGTTACGTCACTCACAACCAACATAATAGTTAATGGTAAAGCGTAAATTTGATAGTTAGATAACACCAACGAAGTGATTAAAACAATGGCAAAAAAAGCCATGGTAAATAAGGTGAAGGCACGGCGCTGTTTATCCGCCGTGTCGACACTGTTTAAAGTAATGGCATTAAGCCAGTTTTGATCCAAAATTGCAGTCTCTTAACAACTAAACTTTAAATTTGAGCACTAATTTTTCGAGCTCATAAAACTGTGCTTTTAATTTTGTACACTCGTTTAAGGTGTTATTCAGATTGCTCTGGCCTTGATTAGAAAGCTCGCTAATTGAGTGTATGTCACTGTCTAAACTTTGAATGACTTGGTTTTGCTCAGTCGTGGCATTTGCAACACTGTGGTTCACCTCATCAATTGACTCAATGGCACGAGTTACCTCTGCCATTTTATCGCCTGCTACATGTGCTTGTTCAACACTCTTTTCGCTATCACGAATACTTGCAGTCATTACTTCAACCGCAGACGCAGAGCCTTGTTGTAACTGAGAAATTGTGTCTTCGATTTCTTGCGTTGATTGCTGTGTACGATGCGCAAGTTGGCGTACTTCGTCGGCGACAACCGCAAAGCCTCGACCCGCTTCACCCGCACGGGCAGCTTCAATTGCGGCATTAAGGGCTAGTAAATTAGTTTGCTCACTAACCCCTTTGATCACTTCAAGCACTTGGCCGATGCTTACGGTGTGTGCATCTAAACTATTAATGGTTTTTTGCGCCTGCTCCATATTACGAGACAAGGCATTAATTGCCGTTAAATTATCAGCTAATGCAGATTGGCTTTGTAATGATTGGCTATTAGCACTGGTTGCTAAGGTTGACGCATTACTTGCACTATTTGAGATTTCTACCGCACTCGATGTCAGTTCATTGATTGCAGTTGCTACGTTATCTGTACGCTTTGTTTGGTCAGCATACATGTCGAGCGTGCCTTGCGTTTGATTAACTAAACTCTCAACTAAGCGCTCAAGCTCAACGGTGGTATTTTTAACTTGCTCGATTGATGTATGAATCTTCTCGATGAACGCATTAAAGTAATGGCTCAACTCACCAAACTCGTCATTATTTTCAACTTCAAGACGACGGGTTAAATCCCCCTCGCCTTGTGCAATATCCTTAATTGCATCGTTCAAGCGCTGCATTGGGCGCATTAAGTAGCGAAGTAAAAACTGCATCATCAGTACAATCGCGACAATACCTAACAGCATATAAATAGCTGCCATATTTCTAAATGAGGCAACCGATGAATAAGCTATTTCCTCGTTAATAACTACACCTAAATACCAATCAACGTTTTGAATACCTTTAACCTTGGTAAACGATACTAATTTGTCTGAGTCATCAATTTGAACTTCAACAAACTCAGATTGAAGCGATAAGTCTTTGCCAAATAAGTCACGCATGTTTTTATCGATAAACTTCGTTTCTGGGTGGCTTAAAATATGCCCTTCGCTATCAAGTAAAAAGCCATAACCAAACCCTAAAAAGTCAATTTCGTTGACGATTTTGGTAATCGTTTTCATGTCGATGTCGGCACCCGCAACACCACTAAACACACCGTTTGCTTGCATTGGCGCTACAGCAGAAATAGTTAGTTCATTGGTAGTTACATCAATATAAGGGGCTGTAAACGCAGTACTGCTTTTATTTTCAACAAGTTTGTACCATGGACGTTTGGTAGCATCGTAATCGGGTGGTAAAACAACAGATTGGTCGTTTAATACAAAAGTGCCATCTGTGATACCAATATAAGTATTTTTAAAATCACCTGCTTTGTCGGCTGTGTTTAGTTGTTTAAGCGTTAACTCTTTACTATCACCTAGCTGATAGGTGTCTGCGACAGACGAAACAATCGCTAATTTAGCGTTTAACCAGTTAGCTATATTTTGCGATACTGATTGAGAAATCTCTTGCAGAACAAGCGAAAGCTGCTCCTGCGTTTGACTGCGCATAGAGACGAAGTTATTGACGGTAAATAATCCGAGCACAATCACTAAAACCAGTGATGCAGCCGCAGTTACCTTGGTGGTAAATTTCAAAGTGCTTTTGGAGCTTTGCATGACAAACCTATTTGTTATTTTTTTCGTTGTTAGCACTTTTATATTTAACAAATTTAAAGCCATTTGTCTTATAAAATTAAGCTAAAACTAGGAAATCGTTACTTATAATTAAAGTACGCTTTCTTTATAAATCAATTACTTTATTAACGGCAGCACATTCAACTTCTAAAGCCACATTAATAAAAAGCAGCAAAACACCCCTTGGAACGTTCCTATAAATTACCGCTTTAATCACCCCTGAATACGTATTCATTAAATCATTCTGTCATCTAATTTTGTTGGCTAAAGAAAAAAATGGCACAAAAAAACCCCGCAACTCTGTGCGGGGTTTTTATTAATAGTTATTTTTAGTTGATGCGTTTTTTCCAGCTATCTGCTAAACGTACAACGTTTAAGCCATACCAAGCGATAAAAGCATAACAAATCACAGGTACAAAGAAGCTTTGTTGAATGTTTACTGTGTCAGCTACCACACCTTGTACTAATGGTACTAAGGCGCCACCAACGATTGCTAAACATAACCAACCCGAACCTTTACTTGTGAGTGAACCTAGGCCTTCAATAGCAACAGAGAAAATAGTCGGGAACATGATTGAATTGAATAAACCAATCGCAAGTACTGAATAAAGCGCCACATCACCTTCAGTGAATATAGTCACTAACAGCAATACAATAACCATCATGGCATTAAAGAATAACGCTTTTGAAGGCGCAATCTTTTGCAATGCTGCAGAGCCAATGAAACGACCCACCATTGCACCGCCCCAATAATAAGCAATTAGGCTTGCCGCCGCATGCTCTTCAAGGCCAGCAATGTGCGCTTCGCCAAAGTAGTTTACTAAGAAGCTACCAATTGAAACCTCAGCACCGACGTAACAGAAGATACCTACAACACCCATCATTAAATGAGGTGCCTCAGCTAGGCTGTGACCTTTCGCTTTGCAGTCTTGCTCTTCTGTGTGCTCTGCAATCACAGGTAATTTAAAGAAGGCAAAAACCACAGCAATGGTCAGTAGTGCAGCTGCAAGCATGAGGTAAGGCACTTTGACAGATTCAGCGGTGGCCGCGTTTGCAGCTAGTGTGCCTGCTGTACCAAAGAATAAAATACCACCCACATATGGACCAACTGTGGTACCGAGTGAGTTAAGTGCTTGAGCTAAATTTAAACGTGACGACGCCGTTTTTTCAGGACCTAACGCCACAACATACGGGTTAGCAGATACCTGTAATACGGTAATACCTGCCGCTAATACAAATAACGCACCTAAAAATAACCAGTACTCATGTACTACAACCGCTGGGTAAAATAACATACAGCCAATTGATGCTACGACTAAGCCAGTTAGTACACCATTTTTGTAGCCCATTTTTTTAACCAACATACCCGCTGGTAGCGACACAATAAAGTAAGCACCAAAGAAACAAAACTGAACCAGCATTGCTTCTGTGTAGGTTAAATCGAATACCCCTTTTAAGCGCGGGATCAACACGTCATTTAAAACTGTAATAAAACCCCATAAAAAGAACAGGGTTGTCATTGCTGTCAGTGGTAGCAGGTAGTTTTTATTTTGCTGCGAACCATCGGCGACAAACGATTGGTTTGTATTTATTTCACTCACGTGGTTTTCACTCCGTTAACAAGTTACCTTTGATTCTACACATTGAAGTAAAAATAGCACAAAGATTTACTAGGAACGTTCCAATATTTTTATTTCCTGCTATAGTTGCAAGATGTACACAGATTTATTAGTAACCCATGGCCAAAGTTAATTTTAAAAGCCCTGATTTTCTTAAGCAGCATATTCAAGATACCCTTGCTTTTTATCACCCCCATTGTGTTGATCATTCAGCCCATGGCTTAGCTGGCTTTTATCAGTTCTTTAAAAATAATGGCGCGATCTACGATAAACACACTCGCCATTTAGTCTCGAGCACCCGCTTTGTTTTTAACTATGCAATGGCGTACATAGAGTTTAAAGAGCCAGAATATTTAAGCCTCACTAAACATGGTTTAGCTCACCTTGAACATGCGCATAAACAAGCATCTGGTGGTTATGCTTGGCTTATTGAGCAAGATGATAACGGCAAAGTAACCGTGTTAGACGACACCAATCATTGCTACGGGCTTGCCTTTGTTATGCTTGCAAACGCAGTAGCCTTAAAAGCAGGGGTAAACGACTGCAAAAATACCCTTTCGCAAGTTTGGGATTTATTAGAGCAGCACTACTTTGAACCCCAGCATAATGCCTATTTAGATGAGCAAAATGCCGATTTTAGCTGTGCAGATGACTATCGCGGCCAAAATGCCAATATGCATTTATGCGAAGCCTTACTGATGTGTTTTGAAGCAACCAACGAGACCCGTTATTTAAAACGTGCTAAACAACTTGCCGAAACTTTCACAGTAAAACTGGCTGCACAGAGCCAACAGTTTGTCTGGGAACACTATTCTAAAAATTGGCAACTCGATTTAGATTACAACAAAGATGACCCGCAGCATTTATTTAGACCTTGGGGATTTCAACCAGGTCATCAAACTGAGTGGGCAAAACTGTTACTTATTTTAAACCGCCATATTGATGAACCTTGGCTGGTAACGCGCGCTAAAAGCCTGTTTGATGAAACCCTTAGGATTGCATGGGATCAGCAACATGGGGGCATTTTCTATGGCTTTGCACCAGATAAACAAATTTGTGATAGCGATAAATACTTTTGGGTGCAGGCCGAATCATTAGCCGCAGCAGCCCTACTCGCTGATGCCACAAATGACGAAAGCTATTGGCAATGGTACGAAAAAATTTGGCAATACAGTTGGCAACATATGGTAGATCACCAATATGGTGCGTGGTATCGCATTTTATCAGCACAAAACCAACCCTACAGTGACGAAAAATCGCCAGCAGGCAAAACCGACTACCATACTATGGGTGCCTGCTACGAAGTATTAAGAACCTTAACCTTGAGGAATGCATAATGAGTTTAGTGTGTTTTGGCGAAGCATTAATCGACTTTTTATCAGATGGTAAACAACCAGAGTCATTTACCAAATACGCAGGTGGCGCACCTGCCAATGTGGCTGTTGCAGCAGCAAAACTAGGCCTAAACACCAGCTTTTGCGGTATGCTAGGCGATGATATGTTCGGTCACTTTATTAAACAAGAGCTTGAGCAGCATGCGGTAAACACTGATTACTGTACATTCACCGATGCCGCGAAAACTGCGCTGGCGTTTGTATCACTCGATGAAAATGGCGAACGCTCGTTTAGTTTTTATCGCCCACCAGCTGCCGATTTACTGTATCGAGTGGACGACTTTGAGCATGCAATGTTTGCAAATCACGCCATCATGCACGTATGCAGCAACAGTTTGACTGAGCACAATATCTATCAAACAACAATTTATGGTTTAACGCAGGCGAAAAAAGCTGGCGCAATTTGTAGCTTTGATATGAATCTGCGCGAAAACCTGTGGCCAAGTATGCGCCATACGCTTGACAGAATGTGGCACGTTATATCTCTGGCAGATATCGTTAAACTCTCATTTGAAGAGCTTGAGTTTTTAAATCAAAAAAGCCATCAAGAAATGCCACTTCAGCACACTATTGATGCCATTTTAAAGGCCGGTGTAACCTGTTTGCTAGTTACCAATGGCGGCGAAGCAATCAGTTTTTATCACGCAGACTTTAAAGGTCAAGTTAGCCCACCAGCGACAAAAGTAGTTGATACCACAGCCGCAGGCGATGCGTTTATTGGCGGCATGCTGTCAAAGATTGGTCAGCACTGTGAAAACAAACAAAGCTTTAAAGCGTTTTGCCAAACGCCAGAGAATATCGAACAAACCATTGCTTATGCAGCTAAAGCTGGCGCTTTTGCAGTAAGCCGTTATGGTGCATTTGCGTCTTTACCTAGCGCTGCCGATTTAGCCTAGAACTTTGTTTAGGTTGAGTAATAAGCCCGGTATAAAGTAGTTTATGCCGGGCTTCTTCGCTATTGCTCAGTTTTACATTTATCGATAATTGGTAAATACCTAAACACCTTCATGTTTGGATCGATCACCACATGATCCCCCGCTTTTAAAGCAATGCTAATCTCGCCATTTTCAACAGAATAAGTTTGCAACGAGCCGTTTATTTGCACCGGAACTGGCATAGGAAATGGCTTACCTTGCAAAGAGTCTTTGTTCCATTTCAGCGTCAAGCTGTTAGCTGATTGAATAACATCAAGTTCCGGTAATTGAGCCTGCTTTAAATACACATCAAACAGCCAGCTATAATCTTTCGCCGTTAAGCGGTTAACAATAGCAATAAACTCATCGGTATTCCGATACCGTGGTGAAATTGGATAAGCCAATTGCTTGGTGTCGTTCACCCCATAAAGCAGCTCACGGGTGGCTTGCCAAAATAACTCATCACCAATTAACCAGCGTAAGGTATGTAAAGTCCAACTGCCTTTGCCATAAATATCTGGGTTGAATGCTTGATCTGAGGTTATATCGCCATCAAGAACAATGGCTTTACAGTTTTTAAGCCCTAAATACGACTTATACATGCTGTGGTTATAGGCCGCTTCACCGAATTTATACAAGCTATAACTTGGCTGCATGTAACTGCCAAAGCCTTCGTGTAGCCATGCATCGTTGAGTTTTTCATGGGTCATTAAATTACCAAACCACTCATGAGCTAACTCATGCTGTAATAACCAATCATAACCGCCAGCATCACGCTTATATTTTTTACCATAAGCATTGATCGTTTGATGTTCCATACCTAAATGCGGTGTTTCAACAAAGCCCAGTTTGTCATTCCCCCATGGGTAAGGCCCTAAAAAGCGCTCAAAAAACGCGACTTGAGAACGCAAATCCTGCTCTATTAGCATCGACGCTTGCTGTGTGTGTTTAGCAAGTGCCCAAAATTCAATCGGAACCTCAGTGCCATTAATACTAGTATAACTACGCTCAATACGTTGATACGGGCCTATGTTCAGGGCAATGTTATAGTCGCTTGCAGGCACAGATAGCAGCCAATCAAATTGTTGTTTGTTTGCTCCGACTGGTTTTACGCTTTGCAATACCCCGTTGGTTACTGCACTTAAGCCATTTGGTACCATGAGCCTTATGCGCATGCTATCGGCTTTGTCAGCAAAATGATCTTTACAAGGCCAGAATAAATCACAGCCTTCGCCCTGCACTGCGGTAGCTATCCACGGCTCGCCGCTTTCTGTTTCAGCAAATACAAACCCGCCATCCCAAGGCGCGTTTTTAGCAATATGGGGGTTGCCCTCATAGGCCACAGCAACATTTACTGTGCTGCCCGCAGGGTATTGCTTACCTAAATCAATGTTTAGCACACCTGCATTGCGGGTATAGTTAAGTGTTTTATCGTCTGAGGTAATTGCAGTGATTAAAAATCGGCTATCAAGTTTTAGTTCAACAAATTGGCTTGCAGATAGCATTTTAAACTGCGTTTTCGACACCCCTTTAATGCGTTTATCATCAGGAAACACTTCAAGTGATAAGTCGTAAAATTGCACATCGCTTTTTAGTGCAACTGCCGATAATGGCTGACCAGTATCACCAACGCTTGGATCAAGTGGCAAAGGTTTAACACTACAGCTCGCTAGAATGGCGGTCATAGCAACGGCTGACACGCTTTTAAATAATTGAGTTACCTGCAAAACATCTACTCCATGTTGTTATTTGTATTATTAAAATATGACATAGGTTAAAAGTTTAAACTGTGCTTTGCGGTGAATAACTTGTTACAAAAATTCAATCCGTTTAAAACAGCAACATTGGTCAGAAAACGGCTTTCATGGTATGTTTTCTCCTAATTTTAGAAAAAGGAATTCATCCTATGAATAATAAGCTTCTTGCTGGGGGCGCGATTGCCATTGTTGCAGGTGCGTTGTTGTACTCACAAAATAAAGCCAGTGTTGATGTAGATTTACCTGAGCTTGCATACGTTCCTGCCGATACGGCAGTTTTTTATGGTCAACTTAAACCGTTTCCGTACAGTAAATACTTTGCGCTTATGCCAGATGCAATGAAAGGCACGAGCGATTTAACGCCCATCATTGCTGAGCTTAAAACAGTTGATGATAAGAATGCCCTATTCCTTGCATCACTGATGGAAAAATACCAGCAATCATTGAGCTCTTACGATGCCTTCAAATCGATATGGGGCTTTGGTGATGACTACAAAGGCATGATGTACGCGCAAGGTTTAATGCCGATTGTGCGTTTTCAGGTCGCTGATCAAAGCAGCATTATCAAAAGCATTAAACAATCTGCTGATGAAGCCGGTATTGCTTATACTACAGAAAACCTTGAAGGTGTAAGTTACACGCGCTTTGCGATTGAGCTTGAAGGCTTAGATAACTTCAACCTAATTGCATCAACTCACAATAATTGGGCTACCTTAACGCTGACCACTGCTCTTTCTAATGACCAAGACTTACGTATAGCCCTTGGCGTAGAAAAACCGGCTCAATCACTGGCTGAAACTAAAAAACTACCTGAGCTTATTAAAACTTTCTCACTTGATGGTAATTCGGTTGGCTTTGTTGATCATCAACGTATAGCAAATGCTGTAACTGGCAAAGAAGACTCTCGCTTACACCAAATGCTCAAAGAATTACTTGATAAAGCCCAACAAGCGAATGCGTTAGCAATGATTTCAACACCTGAGTGTCAAGATGATATTGCTGCCATTGCCGCTAAATGGCCTGCAACAGTATCTGGCACAACAAAAACCCGTATTACCGCTGACTACGCTGACTTTGACGTAAAAGCAGTATTGCAAAGCACAGATCAAGACTTACTAAATACGCTACAAGCTGTCCGTGGTTTTGTGCCAAAACATACCACCGGACTTGACGGGCAAATGATGAGTGTTGCTTATGGTATTGATGTAGCAAAAGTACTGCCACTGGCTAATACACTAACCGGTGCAATTAAATCAGCTGAGTTTAACTGTGGGCCAATTGTCGCACTACAAAATGAAATGCAAGAAGTGAGCACCGCTGGCCTTGCTATGATGTCGGGCTTTGCGAACGGCGTACAAGGCATGAGTGTGAGCGTTCAAGATGCTGCATTTACTATCGATGACTACAATGGCCCACAAATAGACAAGCTTGATGCCATCGTTACCCTATCGGCGACTGATGCCCATGGTTTGTATTCAATTGCGCAAGGTTTTGTACCGCCGCTTGCTAACATAAAACTACCAGCCAATGGTGATGCAGTACTGATCAATGAATACATTCCATCGCCTGTGCCACTTAACTTTGATATAAAAATGGCGCTTAAAGGCAATCATATTGTGATTTTTACGGGTGATAAATCTGCACAAATTGCCGAGACCTTAGAGTCGCAAAGTGTCACTAAAAATGGCTTTGTGAACATGGCATTCGACGTACAAAAAATCTTATTACCTTTGCTTGATACGATTGCTGCAACGGGTCAATTAAGTGATGAAGAAATGGCTGAGCTTGATTCGCTACGCGACCAACCTGTCGGTGTTTATTTTGCCACAGACATTACCGACAACGGCATTGGCCTTGAAAGTAACGTACAAATTACTAAAAAGTAATTTTGAGTTTGAATCTAAAAAGAGCGCTATTTAGCGCTCTTTTTTTGTTGCCATTTAAGTGAGTTGTTGGTGTCTCGACTATTGCAAATGGTGTCGTTTGAACTCTCAATACCACCGAGCTTTGCAAGTCGGTCGTACAGCACAACATTGCAAGTTGCAGCTAGGTTCATACAGCCTATGGTTGGCACATACACTACTTCATCACACCATTTCAGCACGTCTTTACTAACCGAGCCATCTTCAGGGCCAAACACATAAAATGCGTTTTCAGGGTGCTTAAATTCAGGCAGTGGCGTTGCACCTTCAACAAGCTCAATCACCACCGTTGTGGCACCTTCAGGCTTTGCTTGCTCTAGGCTTTCGACTTGCGTAAGTGGGATATGCTCAAGCACATTTTTGGTATCAGTATGGTACTTATTAGCGCGTAAATAGCGGCTACCAGTAAAAAACACCTGCTTGGCGTTGTAACAACCCGCGGCACGTAATACGCCACCCACATTGGTTGGGCTTTTTGGGTTTAACAAGCCAATGCTTGCTTTAAGGGCGCTCATTAATCAATGTCTCTGGTTGGCCACTCGGCCACGTAAAGGTCAAAGTCATCTAGGTCTACATCACAGTCTTTCACTGTTTTGTCACGCACAGAAATACCTAACTCATGCATTAAATCTTTACTGCCACCGTTCAGTAGCGGGTGCCAAGACGCAAGGCCACGGCCTTCGTAAAGGCGACGGTAGCTACAGCTTTGCGGCATAAAAAAGATATCTTTGAGGTTTTCTTTAGTGAGCTTTACACATGAAGGAACTAAAGTTTGGCGGTTCGCATATTCGCTACACCCACAAGTGTCGTTGTCTAGGTATTGGCAAACGATATTAGTGAAGATCAGTTCTTCACCCTCGCGAAGTTGATCCGTTGCGGTAAATTCATCTTCGTCTTCGCTGTCGATAAATGTGTTTAAACAACATTTACCACAGCCGTCACAAATGGCTTCCCATTCGGGTTGTGACATTTGCTCAAGCGAGCGCTTAAGCCAAAATTGATCTTCTAACATGGTATTACTCAAAGCCCCTAAACAGCGCGCATTCTAGCGTAAAGCCAGCATGCGCGCAAAGGTGCTATTTTTGCTCGTTAACCCAACGCTTAATTTTCTCTTCAAGAATTGGCATCGGTAATGCGCCATCAATCAGAACTTGCGTATGGAAAGCTTTAATGTCGAACTTATCGCCTAGCTCTTTGCTCGCGTAGTCACGTAGTTCTTGAATTTTGAACTGACCTAACTTGTACGACAGCGCTTGGCCCGGCCATGCAATGTAACGCTCAACTTCGGCGATAATGTCGCTTTCGGCCATTGATGAGTTAGCCAACATGTAATCAATACCTTGTTGACGTGTCCAACCCTTTGCATGAAAACCAGTATCAAGCACTAAGCGCATTGCACGTAATTGCTCATCTGATAAACGGCCGTACCACATGTAAGGGTCGGTAAATAAGCCAAGCTCTTTACCTAAACTTTCTGCATACAATGCCCAACCTTCTGCAAATACCGTGTAGCCACCGAATTTACGAAACAGCGGTAGTCCTTCAATTTCTTGTTGCAAGGCAATTTGAAAGTGGTGACCCGGCGCGGCTTCGTGAATAGACAAGGTTTCAAGTAAAAACTTAGGCTGTGCTTTTAGATTAAAGGTATTGATATAAAAAATACCTGGGCGTGAGCCATCTGGCGCTGGCGACTGGTAAGATGCACCCGCAGCTGATTCAGCGCGGAAATCTTCAACTGCTTTTACAACGTATGGCGCTTTTGGCGCAATATCGAACATTTGCGGCAGCTTAGCATCAATCTTTTCTTTTACTGCTTCGTACGCAGCAATTAGCTCTTCTGGCGTATCGTAGTAAAACTCATCTGAGGTTCTAAGGTGTTCAAAAAACGCTTTTAAATCGCCTTCAAAACCAACAGTCTCTTTGACTTTTTTCATCTCAGATAAAATGCGCGATACTTCGTTTAAACCAATGTCATGAATTTCATCGGCGTTTAGGCTAAGCGTTGTATGCTGTTTAATTTGATACTCATACCATGCTTTACCATTTGGTAGGTCGCTGTAACCAATGCTTTCACGGGCATTTGGAATGTATTCATTCGCTAAAAAGTCAGCCATTTTTTGATACGCAGGCACTAAACGTTCGCTGATCATCGCCGTGTACGCGCTTGTTAGCTGTGCTTTTTGCTCGTCGCTGAAAGATTCAGGTAACTGAGCAATTGGCCCCCAGAATAATGACTCTTCTGGTTTTTCTACAATATGAGTTTGAAATTGCGGTAATAGTTTTTCAGCAAGCGGTTTAGGAAGAACCACTTTGTCTTTCATGCCTTGACGCATTGATTGCTCAACACTGTCTAACCACGCGATGAAACCATCAGCACGTTTTTCAAATGCTTGATAATCTTCCACCGTGTTAAAAGGTTGTGCACTTTGCCCAGAGCCTAACGCAGCAAAGGTATTATGTGCCCCGCCCATTTGGTTAATTGGCATTAAGTAACTTGGAAATTGAGCACCTTCAATCGCAAGGTCTAAATCGCGCGCTAGAATTTCGTAGCTCAATAATGACTGACCCTTTAATTGCGCTTTGTCGATATTTGCTAATTTATTTTGGTATTCTTTAACAAAATTAAGCCGCTCGTCGCGGTTGGCTTTACTAATGGGTGCAATAAATTGATCGTTAAATTCGCTACGGCCAATGTAAGTGCCGCTAACAGGGCTAAATTTTAAACCTGCTTCAAAGTAATCTGCTAGTAATAAATCAAGTTGCTCTGTGGCTGACGTTGCGCTTGGTGCTTGTTTGCTTACTGCCTGCGTTGTTTTTTCGTTGCTTGGCGTTGATTCATTACAACCAAGTAATGCAAACATCACTGCCGAACTAAGTAGTGCTAGTTTTACGTTTTTCATTCTTTCCCTGCCCTTATATTAAGTACGCGTAAATTATGAGGGTTTAGTTCCCTATTTAGCAAGTATCGCTGCAACTTATCGCAGTTTATTTACACTTTGTAAGCTGATTGCTAGAGTGGCGGCTCGACTTACCAATTTTGAATAAAAATGAAAAAGACAGCTCTTGCTATTAGCCTAGGCCTAGCTTGCCTAACCTCTTTAAATACCTACGCAACTACCTACTTATCGGCAAAAGCCATGGTAGATGTAAATTCAGGTAAATTGATTAAATCACCACTTATCAGTATAGATAATGGTCAAATTACAGCTGTACAAAGCAATAAACAGCCAAACTTAAAAGACGGCGATAAGCACATTCAATTACCAGAACTGACTTTGCTGCCGGGTTTAATGGATATGCATGTGCATTTAACGAGCGATCCTACCGTGCCGCGTAGTGAGCGAATTGGTCAATCGATTCCGCGTAAAGCAATTAAAGCGGCACACTTTGCCGAAAAAACACTGTATGCAGGTTTTACAACGCTGCGTAACTTAGGCGCAGAAGGCTACAGCGTGATTGCAGTACGCGATGGCATTAATGCAGGCGATATTATTGGCCCGCGTATTTGGGCGGCTGGCCCGTCTTTAGGTGTTACTGGCGGTCACTGTGATAACAACCGTTTACCACCAGAAATGAAATACACCGCCGAAGGTGTTGCTGATGGCCCATGGGCAGTGCGCGCTAAAGTACGGGAAAACATTAAGTACGGTGCTAATGCTATTAAGTTTTGCGCTACAGGCGGGGTATTTTCAAAAGGCACAAAAGTCGGTATTCAACAATATAGCCAAGATGAAATGAGCGCCATTGTTGACGAAGCTCATTTACGTGGCCTAACCGTTGCAGCCCATGCGCACGGTACCAGTGGTATTAAAGCGGCCATTGTTGCCGGTGTAGACAGTGTTGAGCACGTTAGCTTTGTTGATGACGAAGCCATTAAACTTGCGAAAAAACACGGCACTTGGTTCTCAATGGATATTTACAACACTGAGTACACCCTTGCCTTTGGCGAACAAAACGGGGTTGCAGAAGAAAACCTCAATAAAGAACGCCAAGTATCTAAAAAGCAACGCGATAGCTTTAGCCGTGCAGTAAAAGCAGGTGTAAACATGGTATTTGGTACCGATGCAGCGATTTACCCTCATGGCGATAACGCAAAGCAGTTTTCGCGTATGGTTGAATTTGGTATGACACCGCTGCAAGCATTGCAGTCTGCCACCATCAATAGTGCCAAACTACTTAAAGCTGATAATCAACTTGGGCAAATCAAAAGCGGTTTCTTAGCCGATATTATTGCCGTTAAAGGCAACCCGCTTGAAAACATTGCAGTACTTGAAGATGTACAATTTGTAATGAAAGACGGTAAAGTTTTTAAATAAGCGACAATGTTGGCTTTGCACTTGCAAAGCCAACCACACCTCATGTAACCATTTTGAAAACAAATTTACCAACAAAAAACACACCCGTTAAAAAAATGTATCTAGGTTAAAAAAATACTCATAATGGTTAAATAAAACTTGAAATGAAAATGTCTCGCATTATCATTGCCGAAAAATTTCGACAATTACCTATAATCATGACATATAAATATTCAATTTTAGCCCTAGCCTGCTTAAGCGCATTCAATGCAAACGCCAACGATTTAGACTCAGTTGAACGTATTACCGTTTACGACAAACAAAACCGTGTGGTACTTGAATCTGGCCTTGCCACAAAGTCAAATATGACCCTAATGGAAACACCTGCACCTGTTGTAGTTGTTGATCAAGAGCTTATCAACTCGCAAGGCGCAACTAACTTACAAGACTTAGTGCGTAACATCAGTGGTGTAACCCAAGCCGGTAACAACTACGGTATTGGTGATAACTTAGTGATCCGCGGTTTAGGCGCTAACTATACTTACGATGGCATGTATGGCGGTGCAGGCCTAGGTAACACCTTTAACCCTACACGCTCAATGACCAATGTTGAATCTGTAGAAGTACTTAAAGGCCCTGCAACAGGTTTATATGGTATGGGTAGCGCAGGTGGTGTTATCAACCTAATCGAGAAGAAACCGCAATTTACTGAAAAACACACGGTAAATGCTGAGCTTGGTCAATGGGATAGCTACTCATTAGGCTTTGATAGCACAGCAGCATTAACCGACAACCTTGCTTATCGCGTTAACGCAAAAACCGCTCGCAGCGATGGCTACCGCGACTTAAAAGACGACCGTGATGAAATTTATGGCGCGTTAAAATACGTATTAAGCGACAAACAAGACATCATGATTTCTGCCGCTTATATTAAAGATGCCATTGCCGTTGACTCAATTGGCCACCCTATTCGTATTTTTAACAGCGACTCAGTGAATGGCAAAACCGCAGGTGAAGTAACCGCCGCCGATTTAATTAACGACGCAACTGCACAAGGCCTGCAACTAACCGAACAGCAACGCCAACAATTAGCTGGCTCACTGGCAGCAAATGATGGCTTAACTCCTTACACCTTTGGTCATAACGGTATTATCTCGCCGATGGCAAATGATAACGAAGGCGAAGAGCTGCGCTTTAAGTTAACTCATAACTACTTTATTACTGATAATTTATTTTTAAATCAGCAATTACAATATCGTAATTACGAATCGAGCTTTGCCCGCCAAACGGGTGCTTATAACTATGTTTATTGGAACCGTAATGGCGTGATCAATGCCGACCCGCGCGCTCCTTTAGTGGTTGATGACGTACTTTACCCATTTGCAGCGCGTCGCCAAGAGTACCGCCAAGTAGAAGCTGACGAAAAATCATGGCAATACTTTGCAGACTTGCGTTATGACTTTAGCTTTGCCGGAATCGATAACGAACTACTTGTAAACGCCAACTACGAAGACCGCGATATTCGTTTTAAACAATACTCAATTTACGATGCCGACAAGGTCATTAAAAACAAAGATGGAGAGGTTATTTACCAAGGTCAATTACCTTACATTTTTGATATTCGTAACCCGAACTGGGGCGAAGGCAGCTTTTACGACTACGACCCGCTAAAAACCAGCGATTACAACAAAAAGGTTCAAGCTTGGGGTGTGGGTATTCAACATGTTGCCTATATTCACGACACTTTCACAACCCGTGTAGGTGTTGCGTTTAACCGTATTAAACAAAGCTACGAACACTTTGGTGTTGATGCGCGCTACCGCGCTAGTGCCGCCGAGCCAACGCCAGAAGCAGACACATCAGACAGCGGTATGACCTATAACCTAGGTGCAACTTATAAACTTAGCGATGATATTTCGTTCTTTGTAAACCACTCTAAAGGCCGCACAGCCTACAGCGTACTTGGTAGTGTATCGGGTAACGAAGCAGACCGCGATGACGCCGAGTCAGTCAGTAACGACATTGGTATGCGTGTAAAAGCCTTTGACGATCAACTACTGGCATCACTTGTGGTATTTGATAGTGCCCGTACCAACCTTGAGTATGCCAACCCAGAGTACGAAGCCGGTGTATCTGATGCCTCAGTACCAAAAAGCTTTTACGATGGTGAAGAGCAAACCAAAGGTGTTGAGCTTGATTTAAATGCCGATTTAAACGAGCAGTGGAAACTTAACGTAAACGCGGTGTATCAAGACGCTCGCGATAAGAAAAACCCTAACTCATCATCTTTCGATACTCGCCAAAAAGGTGTGCCTTATGTAACAGCAAGCAGCTGGTTAAGCTATGACGCTAAATGGTTTGATTTAGCCGAGCCACTGACAATTAGCGCAGGCGTACAATATGTTGATGACCGCAGCACAAACTCAACCTCGTTTGGTATACCTGATGGCTACGTACCTAGCTACACGGTTTACGACGCCGCCATTCAATACCAAACAGATGATTGGAAACTACAGTTAAACCTAAATAACTTGTTTAACAAAACCTATTACTCAAAAGCAATGTTCTTAGGCGGTATGCCAGGAGAAGAGCGTAATGCTAAATTAACCTTTAGCTACACACTTTAATTGTGAATTAATAGCAAAAAGCGCGGCTTAGTTAAGCCGCGCTTTTTTTGTTTTAGTGCAACGCCCCAGTTAAAAATGAATGCGTTTCTTCTACTAACTGGTTTCGCGAATTAGATATGCCACGTTTAAAATTGCACCGCAAAATTCTATTTGCTATTTTACACGCTCATAAATGGATAATTTAAGGATTTAAGGATGAACCCACTACAGCAATACCCTATGCCAGATCGACCAAGTAACCCAACCCCTTTAGAAATGGCTATTTATAATTATGAATTACTAGCCAAAAAACACTATGACGATAAACGCCGAAAATCTGCTACGTCTAAAGAAAAGCTTCAAAGAGATTACGAACACTTACAAAAAGAACGCAAACGTTTAGAGTATTTGCTTATCGCACAACAAAGTTTAGAGTCTTACCGAGCTAAAAGTGAAAGTTCTTCTGTTAAGGAGTTAGCAGAAGAAGATCATCACCCAACTGAAAAACTTGCAAAGTTTCTGCGAGCAGCAGGTGAGCCGAAACCAACTTCAAATCATGAAGCTCATCATATTGTATGTGGTAAGGGCCGCTATTTGCAGCGCCTTACCTATGCCGCTCGTTTAAGAATGCACTCATTCGGTATTGGTATTAATGATCCGACGAATGGGGTATGGCTCAGAAACTTTGAAAAAAACAAATCAGATGATTGGGCTACACCTGATACTGTTTCGCACAGAAGGTTACACCGCCATAATTATGAAGTGTGGGTGTCTACCAGTTTAAGAACCAAAGTAAATAAACTTGATTTTATAAATGCATTACGTAGCGTAAAAATAAAAATTAAAAATCATATGATGCCAGCCAACGTTATGTTACCCAAAAATGTTAAGTGGGATGGCAAATCATGAAGCTGTTTTCATTAAAGCCTGTAACTAATTCTTACGACATGGTTGAGTGGGATATACTTTCATTCGCAGATAAAATACAACCTAAGTTGCCATCCAATCAAGATGCTTGCATGTTCCTACTTGATATACATATGAATAATGACTCTTTATTGGAGTATTGGCCTGAAGGGTATGAGCTATCTTTTTTACCTGAGTACTTAGAAGATAACCATGATATCAGCATCATGGATGGATTTATTGCTCTTCGAATGAATGCCTATGAAGTTTTAAAAGACTTGTTAACTCCTTTAGGGGAGTTCATTGAAACAAAGGCTGATGGCGAACCAATTGTAATTTTTAACTTGCGTACATTTGGACAAGAAGATGAAGCTAAATGCGAGCGTGAATATTTAGATGGTTACCCGCTAGATTATATTAAAATTGCTTTTATCAATGACGATGTAAAAAATAAGCCTGTCTTTAAAAGCAAGTTTACCGGTGGTTCTCGTTTATATTGTACAGATGAGTTTAAATCTGCTGTAGAAGCTAACAATTTGACTGGTGTCTTTATTGACGAGGAGCTTAATAATATTTTTTCTAGTTAAGTAATGTTCTTAGGCGGCATGCCAGGTGAAGAGCGTAATGCTAAATTAACCTTTAGCTACACACTTTAATTGTGAATTGATAGCAAAAAGCGCGGCTTAGTTGGCTCGCGCTTTTTTGTTTAGTGAGAGCAAGGAGAGTGAGTTTGAGTAGTGGCTTGTTATTGGACAGAAACGTTTAGGTCGTCGCTATATTTGACTAATTTCTATGGGCAAGCGCCTCACAACGAGACGGGTAATTGTTGGCTAAAATGTGAAGCGAAGCGGCACCGAGCCAACAGTTACGATTCTTGCTTTAGCGACTTCTTGTTAGAACTACTAACCACCTAATCCTAATAAAATGCCTCCACCTGACATAGAATTTCCTGAAAAGGAACCGTTTGGCATATTCATGTTATTAGCATCACCATAGAGATTTAAACCAATTGGTCTAAGATCCATATTTTCCACAACAGCTTCACTTTTTGATACATTCCGAACTTTCAAGACTTGCTTACCTTGAATAGTAATAATTATTGAGCCATCAATTTCTTTAACCTCAACAGCAGGGAACTTTGAAACTGAATTCTCAACGACTGATACGAACTCCATTTTTTCAGGATTACTGACCGCTTGTAGCCAAACTTGTGGTTTCTCTCCATAACCAATAATTAAAGGTAATGCTCCTGCCAATTCAACCAAATGACCACCTCCAATTAATGAATTACTACAGATAGTTAGCTTGTCGTATGGCTGATACGAAGATGGGAGATTATTTCTTGTATAAATCATTCGTTTTCTCCCGGCACAACTTGCCTTTGTTTTGGAGCAGAATTAAAGTGTTCTTTTATATCTTTCATTACTCGTTTTCTGTCGTTGGGCAGAGCTAAACCTACTAAATATAGAACGATGGAAATAGCGACACCTGCACCTAATGCAATCCACTCTCCAATGTAAACCTGTTGTTCTACTCCTGCTAAAGTTGTTGCACCTTTAGCCAAAATATTAAAACCAAAACCCACAGTAGCCAACAAAATACTATTAGCCCAATTAAATGTTACAGGTTTACCATTTTTGATATGCTCGAAGTCCAAAGCAGTCAATGGATAGTCAGCCTGCCAAGTACCTATACTAGCCCCGGATATCAATCCATGAACAGGTATCGTTTCAATTATTTGTTGATTCTCGATTCGACTACTCATTCATAATTCCATGCCGATATAGTTTATGTAGTTCTAACGCCGCCATAAACGGCACGAAAAACGAGCGTCCGGCAACAGTGAGAGCGAATTTAATGACTTTGTTATCTTTTAATGACGTACCTATGACTGCTGCCATTTTTTATTTATTTTTTTAATATTATTGTATGGTGATGCCTCACCAAAATCTTCTTCAAATTCAGATATTATGTCACGCACTAGATTTCTATATTCAGTCCTCCAATCTTTATCACTTATATAATCTTTCTCGATGCAATAACAAAGTCTATCTAGTGAATTCAAGTAGCTTTCTTTAGTAGTATTAAAATAATCCCGAAAGATTTCTAAAGCCCCCTCATCTAAAGTGCCCTTATTGTCTGCTTCCCTGACCGATTTTGCAGCCTTGTTAAATTCCAGCTTCCTTGAATTCATTTGAGTTTCTATCTCGAGAACAATTTTCAATGAATCCATTTTCTGATTTTTAACTGCTATTCCAATCTGGTCATTGATTTTTCTCAATTGACTAAATGCAATCCAAGCCCCAATCGCAGCTACCACAAAAGTACCCATATCCATATTGAACGTCATTTATTGCTTCCTTTTCACGAGAATCGCTTTCGCTTTGCTTGTGTTTATTATGGTTTTGTCCACCGACTGATCTTCCATTGCTGGAGTCAACGGAGCCGCATAAAAATATTCTTCTGAGCTCAATTCAAACGCACTCAAAATATCGTTTTGTAAATTTAATATATTTTCAACAGGAAGATTCTGCCATTCCTCTTCGTACTGTTTGCTCAAGTACTCTCTTAAGTCTTCCAATGTTGTAATGTTGTTTAATGTCATGTCTTTTTCCTATTTTAAGATAACATCTTGGTATTAATGCGATACGCATTTTGTATTGCATAATCGCTTGATAGACTTAGCTGCTACCTACTTGATGTGTAAGGTTGGTGTTGTTTATTCTGTAGGGATATGATTTAGTTGTCTTTAGCTTAGCTATTATTTCAGCATTCCCTGCATTGCTCGGCATATGTTCGGTTATCATTACACCTAACTTTGGCTAGATATGCAATTATATTTTTGCCAAGGAAAATGTAGTAGGGAAATAAGTTAGCTTATTGATCCCACAGATATGAAAACTGTCAGATTCAATTGAATCACTCAACCAAACCTGACAGCGTTAACTGACTTAGCTTAAAGCGTCATCACGATTCGGCCTGTGATATCGCCTTTTAGCATATCGTCAAAAATATCGTTGATATCTTCTAAGCGTTTTTCTTCAATAATGGCTTTAACTTTCCCTTTAGCAGCAAAGTCGAGGCATTCTTGTAAATCTTTACGCGTACCAACGATAGAGCCTACAACAGACACACCATTTAATACAGTATCGAAAATTGGCAATGGCATATCTTCAGGTGGTAAACCTACAAGCACACATTTACCGCCACGGCGCACGCTTTTATAAGCTTGCTCAAAACCGGGTTTTGATACGGCAGTACACACAACGCCATGTGCCCCGCCCACTTGTTCAAAAATGGTTTCTGAAGGCACTTGCTTCATAAAATCTATGGTGATGTCTGCGCCAAGCTCTTTGGCCAGTGCCAATTTGCTCTCGCCGGTATCAACGGCAATTACATTAAAACCCATCGCTTTTGCGTACTGCACTGCTAAATGGCCTAGGCCGCCAACACCAACAATTGCAACCCAATCACCCGCTTTGGCATCGGTCACTTTAAGCGCTTTATAGGTTGTAACCCCCGCACAAAATAGTGGTGCGGCTTCTGCGAAACCTAATCCTTCAGGAATTTTAACCACGTAATCGCCATGGGCTACACAGTACTCAGCGTAACCACCATCGACTGAATAACCGGTGTTGTGTTGCTCAAGGCATAAGGTTTCTTTACCTTCTAAACAAAACTCACAATGACCACAGGCGCTGTATAACCAAGGAACACCAACACGATCTCCCACAGATAAGTGTTTAATGTTTGCGCCTACTTTTTCGATAGTACCTACCCCTTCATGGCCCGGTACTAATGGCATTTTAGGTTTGACTGGCCAATCTCCATGACAAGCATGTAAATCTGTATGGCACACGCCACACGCGGCAATTTTAACTAGCACATCGTTAATTCCCACCTCTGGGCATGGGATATCTTCGATTGTTAATTTACCTTTGTACTCTTTATTTACTGCAGCTTTCATAACCTTCCTCCATGGTATTATTAGATTTCAGCCTATACGATAAACTTATTAACTGTCACTATTATTGATCCACATCAAATAGCTAATCACTGCGGCATTTAATTAAACTACACTTTAAATTCAATAACTTAAATTTAAATAATGGCGTATCTACACTTTAGTAGTAGCAGATTGCATAGTGGCTATTTCTTTTAGTTATACCCCGAGCGTGCTAGCATTTAATTTCTGAAATTTTTGAATACTAAAAATTATGAGCCTATCTGAAAAAAACTTAGCTTTTGTTATGCACTGCGGTGAAATGGGTAGCCGTTGGGGCTTTAACCGCACCATTGGTCAAATGTGTGGATTATTAACCATTACGAAAGAGCCAATGACCGCCAATGAAATTGCCGATACCTTAAGTATCTCGCGCGGAAACGTAAGTATGGGCATTAAAGAGCTACAGTCTTGGCGCTTAATTAAAGTGCATCATATTCCGGGCGACCGTAAAGAATACTACGGCCCTGCTGGCAGTATTTGGGATATGGCCAACCGCGTATTCGAAGAACGTAAAAAACGCGAGATAGACCCAACCCTTAGCCTGCTTCGCGATAACATTTTAGAAGAAGCCCACAATGATGATGAACGCTTTGCTCAGCAGCAAATGCAAGAAATTCACGACCTACTTGAAACTGTAACTAAATGGTCTGCAGAGCTACAACGCTTAAGCCCTGAACAACTTCAAAGCCTAATGAAACTAGGTTCTGGCATTGGTAAGGTTCTTGATTTTAAAGACAAGATTTTGAAAAAACCGGGGAAAAGTGAGTAAATTGCTAGGGGAAAGTTTGTAGGAGGCGTTTCAACGCCGAATGTTTGAGGTTCACGGCTGAAGCCGTTCCTACGGGACTCACCGTAGGCGTGAAACTTGTTTCGCGCGCTCTCTTGTAGGCCGTGCTTTAGCGCGTTTTGAATGGATAGTCATAACTACTCTTGCCTTTGCTATACTAATAATTAAGCGTTTATTTACGTTCTGACTTAAATGGATATTAAGCTATGTATAAAGAGACAGAAATAAATTACTCGTTAATTATTATTTTATTAGTAATTAGTGTCTTTATAATTTTCTCGCCTGAACTGGCTGACCTCAAAATAATTATATTATCGATAAACCTGCTTGTTACTTTGCTGTTCTTTTCGCTCACAATCGTAATAGATGAGCAAAAGCTACGTTGGTATTTTGGGTTTGGGATTATTAGCAAAGATGTTGAATTATCTCAGATTGCACAGGCCTCAGCTTACAAAACAAAGTGGTATCAAGGAATTGGCATTCGTATGCTAAATGATGGCTGGTTATACAATGCATCAGTTGGACAAGCCGTTAAAATAACTTTAACTGACGGAAAAAACATATACCTCGGCTGTAAAGACGTAGAGGCACTGCAACAAGCACTCAAAGTAAAGGTTTAAAATTGTATCGAGGGGAAAGTTACAAGAGCAAAGTTAGCAAGTAAAGTTTAATAATTTTGTATTTTTCCTCTTAAGCGCAGCGCCTCTTGGCCTCTTTGTGAGTAATTCACTTAGAGATCTTTTGCAGTAGTAATATTTAACATAAAAAGCGCGAGATAAACTCGCGCTTTATGCAAATCCCCTAGTACCTAGTACCTAGTACCTAGTACCTAGTACCTAGTTACCTAGTTACCTAGGCTCTAGTATCTAATTACTTAATCGCTGGGTAACCGATGCGGTCAGATAAGTAACCAACACTGGTTGCAAAGTAATACGAGCGATTCCAGTGCATAAGTGCTTTGTAGTTATCGTAGGCTAGGTACATACGGCCGTTTACGTCATCTGGCATTACCATTGCGGCGGTAACATCAACGTTTGGTAGATCGCTACCATCCATTTTACGAACACCGATTGCTTGCCAATCAGCAAGGCTGCGCTCTGACTCTTTCCAATACTCTAACCATTGGCTGCGTGTTTTAGTGCCACGCTTAAGAATATTTGCGTTATCAAAGCCTTCAGGTAGTTTAACTTGGCGGCCCCAGGTTAAATCATCGTTCCAACCTGCTTGCTTAAGGTAGTTAGCAATTGAAGCAAAGGCGTCTTCTTCTGTAGTCCAAATGTCTTTGCGGCCATCACCATTGTAATCAACAGCGTAGGCGTTAAATGAGGTTGGCATAAACTGAGTTTGCCCCATTGCACCAGCCCATGAGCCTTTGAACTTATCTAGGGTAATGTGACCCTCTTTTAAGATATCAAGCGCTGCCCAAAGCTGGTTTTTATACATGGTTTCGCGGCGACCATCAAAAGCAAGTGTAACTAATGATGCAATGACACTGTGACCACCTTGGATTTTACCAAAGTTACTTTCAAGGCCCCAAAGTGCAACAATAAAGCGTGCTTGTACGCCGTATTCTTTGGCTACTTTTTCAAGAACCTCTTGACTTTCTTTGTATAGCTTACGCGCGCGGTCAATTTTCCATTGCGGCACACGTTTTGGTAAATAAGTTTCGAGGGTTTCTTTTACTTCTGGCTGGTTTTTATCAGCTGAGATCACTTTCTTTTTGAATTTAGCTGTTGCAAGTGCTTGATCAACTAAGGCTTCATCATAGCCTTTTTCAAGTGCTTCTTTTTTTAATGCTGCAACGTAAACGTCAAAATCAGCTTGTGTCTTTTGTTCTGCCAATACTGAAGTACTTAGTGAAGCACTGAGTAAAATGACGGCAAGTTTTTTAATCACTCTCAACTCCCTTGTCTTTTTTAAATTGGGTTAACAGATTTTCTTCCGGCGGAGGTAATTGCAAGTAGAACCCTTGGTCAATTAACGCTTGCTTAACCGCGTCTAAGTCTGCCACACCTAACTTTTCACGGCTTGCTAGATTAATCATCATCACGTACTTAGGTTGACCAAACGTTTCTAGTAATGGTTCAGGTACGCGTGAGAAATCATCTCTTTTTTCTACAAAAAGGTATGTATCCGCTTTTTTAATACTTTTATACACCGCAGTTAGCATTATGGCCCTATAATATCTTGCTTAACGAAGGCGCACACTATAACATGAGTGATATAATAAGTTAGAAAAAATAGATTAGATTTTTAATGTATATGCCTTGTTCAGCCTGTGTTTATACTTAAATAATGCTAATCCAGACAATTCAATTGAGCGTGTATGTCGGAACAAATTTTTGAATTAAAAGGGAACCTTTTTACGTTATCTGTTTTACATTTATTTTCAGCAGATACAGCCCTTTTAAGTAAGCAGTTAGATGAGAAAATCGCCCAAGCACCTAAGTTCTTTGCCGGTGCGCCTATCGTAATCAACTTAAGCGACGTACAAGATGAAGCGCTTGATTTCTCTTTCTTAAAATCAATGTTAAGCGGCCTTTCGTTAAACCCTGTTGGGGTTTGTAATGGCTCTCAAGAGCAAAACGAAAGCGCAAAAGCTGCGGGCCTGTCGGTGTTAAATTATTCACAAGACGTTAAGGGTGCAACCGCTAAACAACAAACAAATACATCTATCGTTGAAAAAACCGTTCACCTGCCTGCGCAAGTTATTCATGGCACTGTACGTTCGGGCCAGCAAGTGTATGCAAAAGACCGCGACCTAATCGTAATTGGTGCTGTAAGTCATGGCGCCGAAGTGATTAGCGACGGTAACGTGCACATTTATGGCACCCTTCGCGGCCGTGCAATTGCAGGGGCTAAAGGTTACAACGAAGCAAATATATTTTGCCAAAAATTAGAAGCAGAACTTGTTTCGATTAATGGTAGTTATTGGATCAGCGACTCTCTACAAGGTGAACACTGGGGCAGCGCAGTACAAATCCAACAAAAAAATGATTCATTAGAAATTTCAGCTTTGGTTAAAGGATAAATCTCATGGCAAAAGTGATTGTCGTTACTTCTGGTAAAGGTGGTGTTGGTAAAACCACATCGAGTGCTGCGATTGGCACAGGTTTAGCGCTTAAAGGCTTTAAAACCGTTATTATCGACTTTGATATTGGTCTACGTAATCTTGACCTTATCATGGGTTGTGAACGCCGTGTTGTTTATGATTTCGTAAACGTAATCAATGGCGAAGCTAACCTAAATCAAGCACTTATTAAAGATAAGCGCGTTGATAAGCTACATATTTTACCTGCCTCACAAACCCGTGATAAAGACGCCCTAACCCGTGACGGTGTTGAGCGCGTACTAAACGAGCTGAAAAAAGATTTTGATTACATTGTGTGTGATTCTCCAGCGGGTATCGAAGCTGGTGCAATGATGGCAATGTACTTCGCTGATGAAGCGATTGTAACAACGAACCCAGAAGTATCATCAGTACGTGACTCTGACCGTATTCTTGGCATTTTACACAGCAAATCAAAACGTGCTGAAGAAGGCCTTGAAAGCGTAAAAGAACATCTACTATTAACTCGCTATAATCCTGAGCGTGTTGAAAAAGGCGAAATGCTTTCGGTAGAAGACGTACAAGAAATCTTAGCGATTAAACTACTGGGCGTTATTCCTGAATCACAAGCTGTACTTAGTGCATCGAACTCTGGTCAACCGGTTATCCTTGATGGTGAATCGGATGCAGGCCAAGCATACACAGATGCAATCAATCGTTTATTAGGCGAAACTGTTGATTTTCGTTTCTTAGACGTAGAGAAAAAAGGCTTATTTAAACGGATTTTTGGAGGTTAATGTGTCTTTACTTGACTACTTCCGCTCAGAAAAGAAAAGCAGTGCGTCATTAGCAAAAGAGCGATTGCAGATCATTGTCGCGCACGAACGTTCACAGCGTGGTACACCAGATTACCTACCACAGCTAAAACAAGACATCCTTGATGTTATTCGTAAATATGTGAATGTAAACACTGATGCAGTTCAGGTGCAGTTTGACCAAAACGAAGATGACTTAGCAGTACTTGAGCTAAACGTCACCTTACCTGACGAAGAAAAGAAATAGTCAAAATTGGGCGCTTAGTTTTTTAACAGCGCCCTTTTTTATTTCTGCCACTGCATATGAAACTCATAGTCGTCTTCGCCTAGAGTTTTAAACCCTGACCGTTGATATAATCCATACGCTGGATTCGCTTTTAGCACCGTTAAATTTATCTCTGCTGTTTGCGCTTTAAGTGCATCTAACACCTTAGTGCCTAATCCTTTGCCCTGCTCTTTAGGTGCAATTTGTAGCTGTAATAAACTGATTGCTTGGTCACTTACAATGAACTTGGCAGCGTCTACACTTTGCCCATCATTATCTTAAGTCGAGTAAATAGGCTTTGTCTTGCTCTGTAACCGTTACAAATTCAATCATTATTGTCTAAAAAAAGAAAAAGGTACTTTAATAAAAGTACCTTTTTAGGTTGCAACAAACAACATGTCTATGGTTAAAAGTTATAATTTGCGCCTAAGTAAAAACGACGACCCGAGTATTGGTTATAGGTAAAGCGATTACTTTGCTTCCAATAGCCTTCTTCTATTTCTTCAGTTAGGTTCACCACTGACGCGGTAAACGAAAGATCCTCTGTTAGGTTATACGAGGCATTCACATCTAGCTGACCATAGTCTTTGGTATACAAGTTGTAGCCTTGGTGAATACCGTTGGCACGGTCATCTTTCCAGTTATATGACGCACGAACACTAAAATCGTCATTCTCAAAGTACACCGACACATTATATTGGTGCTTAGCGGTGCCTGGTATTTCGACCTCTGTTTTTTGTCCGTCTGTCGAGACTTCGCTGGTGCTGGTATCTGTGTAGGTATAGTTAGTTAAAATACCAAAACCATTATCAAACGAGTGCTGGAAGAACAGCTCTAAACCTTCTGATTTTGCATCACCCCCACCCACTTTGGTGTTCATTTCGACCTCAATTGGGCCGTTACAACAATCATGTTCACGCTCTACAATTTCTACCGTCGAGATTGGTAGGTTAGAAATATCTTTAGAGAATAACGTGGCACCCAGTGCAGAACCATCGCCGTAATACCATTCAATGCCTAAATCAAATTGGTCAGATAACATAGGTTCAAGCCCTGTGTTTACCGAGGTACCATTACCACGGCCTGTCCATGAATCAGGCGAGTTAATGTTAACTGGAGGACCGTATGACTCTGCTTGGCTTAAGTCTGAATAACTCACTCTTGCCATGGTACGTGCTGCTGCAAAGCGCACCACTAGATCTTCGGTTGCATCCCATGCAAGGTTAAAGCTTGGTAATACTTCACTGCCATCGCTACTGCGCTCGTTTGGATCCGTGTCGTCATCGTCTTGACCTATAACATCATCGTAGGTCAAGGTGCTCAGCTCTGTATTAACATAACGCACACCGACATTACCGCGGAAATCTTGCCATTCAAAATCAGCTTGTGTGTAAACAGACCAAATTTTTTCTTCAAGGGCATAGGTACCCGAAAGTGTTGGCACCACTGTTTGGCTAAAGTTTTCTTTTAAGTAATCATCCAGTGCTCTGAAATCGAACGCTAAAAAGTTAAATGCGCCAGTATCACCTGCACTGTTATCAACCACATGGTCGCTTACCAATGTTGGCGCATCTGGGTGAAAATCTGGATTATGGAACCACTCAGTGCCTGGCAAGTAACCGCGGTAACCGCCGTTATCAGAGATGCCGTCATCCCAACGAAAGTCGTTACGAATACCTTTAATTTCGTGGTCGCGGTATTTAGCACCTACATAGACACGGGTAAAAAAGTTGCCATCGAGGTCAAATTTTACATCTGTTTGAATGTAATCTTCTGAGTCTTCATTTTCAGATGAGTAAGAGTCAAACCAATCATAATACTGGTATGCTTCTTTATCGGTGGCTAAATCAGTCGACACTTCGTAGCTTGGTTTACCGTTTTCAATTGACCATAACCAGCTGTTTACTGAGCCTAAACGCGCATCAATATTGGCGTAGGTTTCTTTTGAGGTGCCGCCTTCAGCTTCAGTATGACCCAGCTTTAATGTAATGCTGTACGTATCGCCAAAATAAGTACCTTCAAAATCATAGGTGTTTGATTTTGACTCGCCAAAACGCTCACGCCCTGTTAACTGCGGCGATAACAAACCACGGCGAACAGCCACACCACCATTTACATCGGCATCACCCCAGTTATTATCATTAAGTAACCCATTATCGCCATTACCGTAGGCAACCACAGTATCGCCATCAAGCACAATGCCGTAATACGGGTTGTGGTTATCATTCCACTCGGCAAAAGTAATGCTTTGCCCTGTTTGGTCGTAGCCTAACTTGGCACCAAAATAGTTAAAGTTTAAATCAAGTCTGTCACTCGGTGCCCACTGCACAGCGACTTGATACCCATCGCGTGTACGGTCTTGGTTTGAGTTATTAACACTCATCGCACGAGGCGCCCATACATTGTTGTACACTTCGCCAGTGGCTTGGTCTACCAGCGCAGGACGCTCTGCACCTTCAACGGTATCTGAGTGAAAACGCCAGTGTGATGCGTTGTTAGTGATGGTTGTTACAGTGCGATCTTGACGAGTAAAACCGGCCAATACACCAAAGTTTTCGTCGTCATTTTTCCATGAATACAGCACATTAACTTGCGGCTTAGTGTCTTCAGACACATCATCATAAGTCACCTCGGCACTTAACGCCCCTGAATTTGCTTCCATCTCAAGCGGTTTACGGGTGTGTAAAATAACCGTACCACCAATACCGCCTTCATCGATGCGTGCTTCTGCACTTTTGTACACTTCTACACTTTTGATCATGCTTGAAGGCAATAACGTGTAATTAAAACTACGGGTAGGAGTACCAGAACCTGATGAAGCAATATAGTTACCGTTTAATTGGGTAAGTGTCCAATCTGGTGACGTACCACGAATACTCACGCGGCTACCTTCGCCACCGTCGCGGTCAATCAAAACGCCCGATACACGTTGCAAAGAATCAGCGACATTTTTATCAGGAAACTTACCAATATCCTCTGCGGTGATTGCATCAACGGTAGCCGTTGAAAGTCGTTTTATTGCTAAGTTTTCTGCAGTTGAAGAACGAATACCTCGTACTTCAATCACTTCTACATCTTCATTTACTTGCTCTGCTGCGTAACTTGTATTGATTGCCGCCAGTAGCGAAATCAAAATTGCATTTCGCTTAAAATGCCTTCCTTGCCCTTTTGTTTTTATTACAGTTTGCTTGCCCATGCCTATCTCCAGTTGTGTGTTCTGTTTTTGTTTAAGAGGCTTTAGCCTCTGCAAAAACGATTTATTGTTGTCGGTTTTTAAACTGATTATCGGTAGTTAACAGCTTGTTAAACTCAAACTCAGAATAGGGTGAGCGGTCAAAAAGTGATAATAAAAATTCGGTGAGAGATATGACAAAATCGGCGTTTGGAATATTTTATATTCATTTTTATAATTTCTGCTTTATAGTTAGGCCTGTCGTTGCAGAGCTAGTTCACTCATCAACACAGACTTAGTTAAAATAGTAACCAATTGATAGTAAACACCAAATTATTTTTCATTACAATTTTAAGTTTACGTTAAATTAATTAACTAATGAGTAGGTGTAATAGATATGGTAAAAACACGTCCATGAACAATGGTAAATTTCTTGAAGTATGCCTAAACGAAGGGTGCTTAAAGCTGCTTGCTAACAACATTTCGCTGGCTAGTAACTTAGGCGCAAAACGCTTTGAATTATGCAGTAATTTACACCTAGGAGGCTTAACACCAAGTGTTAATGCGATTGACTGTGCTGTTAAAAACCTGACTAATAGTGCAAAGTTAGTGGTGATGATACGACCCGAAGCAAACAACTTTTTCGTTAGTGCTGAGTGTCACCAAGTTATGCAAAAACAAATAACAATGGCAGCGAACGCGGGAGCGCATGGCGTGGTATTTGGTGCAGTTAAAAACGGCGAACTTGATTTAAAAGTGACCCGCTCTTTAGTTGCCACAGCCAAACAGCATGGCCTAATGGTGACCTATCACCGTGCATTCGATACCCTTACAAACCCGTTAAGCGCACTTGATAAACTGATTAGTTTAGGCGTTGACCGCGTATTAACAGCAGGCATGCCGTGGCAAAGCGGTCAAAGTGCTGTTGATGGTCTAAATCAGCTCAACACATACTTAGTGCACAGCGCTAATCAGATAGAAATTGTTATGGGTGGTGGCGTTACTTTAGAAAACGCGGCAACACTTTGGCAATTAATAAAAAACCATTCAGCAAAAGCGGCTGTGCATGTACACTCATGCGTTCACAACGAAAATGGTGCAATTAATGCTGAGGCTATCAATAAGCTACTTTCAAAGGATTAAACATGGCAACGTATTTTTTAGGTATTGATGGCGGTGGCAGTAAGTGTAAAGTTCGTTTAGAAAACGAAAACGGCTCATTGCTGAGTGAAGCCATAAGTGGTTCAGCAAATGTGGCCACCAGCTGCCAACAAAGCCAAGAGTCAATACTGCACGCCACTGAACTTGCATTTCATGACGCTGAGCTTGCCTTAAGCGAGCTGAAAAATACCTATGTGCATGCAGGGCTTGCCGGAGCTAATATCGACTCTTCCTATCAAGCCATGACCAAATGGCAGCACCCTTTTGCCAAGTTTACCCTGTCAACAGATATGCTGATTGCCTGTAAAGGCGCACATCAACACCATGATGGCGCAGTGATTATTCTGGGCACGGGCTTTTGTGCGGGTTACCAGCAGCAAAACCAATTTAGCGAATTAGGTGGTTACGGGTTATTACTGAGCGATGGTGCCAGTGGGGGTTGGTTAGGCTTACAACTTTGCCGTAAAGCATTTGCAGTACTTGATGGTGTTTCGCAAAGTTCAGCAGCAATAGATACCCTACTCACCCAACTTAACTGCGACTCAAGCCAAGCGTTAAGTCAGCGTTTAATATCAGCGCGCCCTGCTGAGCTTGCCAAATTTGCGCCCCTAGTTTTTAGCCATTCTGACGATGCTTTTTGTCAGCAACTAATCAATGAAGCGTGCGCATACATTAGCCGCTATATCGCTTACTTTGAAAAGCAAGGCATTGAAAACGTCACCTTGATGGGCGGCATTGCCACTGCCATCACACCTTACTTAACTGATGCCAGTAAAGCGCATTTAACCCCCGCCCTTGCCAGTGCAGAGCAAGGGGCTATTTTAATGGCAAGAGCTGCAATTTAATCGCCTAATTGCGAGCGCATTTGTGAGGGAATTTCACCAAACAAACGCCGAAATTGTTTGCTGAAGTAACTCGGCTCCGAAAACCCGCACTGGTAGGCTACTTGTGAAATTGGCAGTTGCGTTTCAATCAGTAGCTTGCGGGCATTTTCGAGGCGTACTTCGTTTATAAATTGATTGGGTGTTTTTGCTAAGTGCTTTTTAAAACGACGCTCTAAAGCACTTACCGACAAATGCGCAAGCTCTGCTAATTCATCAATGCTGATCTGACGATGATAATGCTCGCGAATAAATTTTACTGGCTCTTCAATAGCCCTTACATGAGAAAGCGCTTTTGAGGTTTTTTGTAGATGTCGGGTCACTCCATAAGTGCCAATCACATTGCCATCGTGATCTTTTAAAGCATGCTTTGATGTAGAAAACCAACCAAGCTCACCTTGTTGGGTTTGGTTCAGCTCTAAACGGTCAGTCACTATATAGCCTTCCATCACTCGTTTATCGTCATTGACGTATTGAAACGCGAGGTGCTTTGGCGAGAAATCGAAGTCTGTTTTTAGCAATATTTGCTCCAGTGTTTTATAACCCTGATGCTCAATAAAATGCTGATTACAATGCAAGATTCTACTATCTGTGTCTTTTACCCAAAAGAGGATATCTGGCAGTAAATCAAATGCAGCAATTAGCTGATTTACACCAGCTTTTTTTATTATTTCTTGAATATCCATCGCTTAATTTTGTCTCAATAAAGAACAAGCCTATATATTTTAAACGCCGATTTTGTTGCATTGTCAACCGAATTTTTATTAGCGCTTATTGGCAAAGCTTTCCTATTATCAATAACATGACATTAACAGTAGCAGACGCTATTTAAATTTAGGAGCGCTTAAGATGAGCAAAGCTAAGATCCGCATGGCAATGGTAGGCGGTGGCGATGGTGCCTTCATTGGCGCTATTCATCGAATTGCAGCGCGATTAGACGGAATGATAGAGCTTGTTGCAGGCGCATTCAGTTCAGACGCAAACAAATGTAAAGCAACTGGCGAATTACTTGGGCTTGATAGCAACCGCTGCTACGACAGTTACCATACGTTATTTACCGAAGAAGCAAAATTACCCGCTGATGAGCGTATTGATTTTGTGGCTATTGTTACGCCAAACCATTTGCATTTTCCGGTCGCGCAAATGGCGCTTGAGCATGGCTTTCATGTGCTCTCAGATAAACCTGCAACGCTGACTCTTGCAGAAGCAGAGCAATTACAAAGCATTATTGCAAAGCAGCAGGTTTTATATGGCTTAACCCACACTTACACCGGTTACCCTATGGTCAAAGAAGCCAAGCATCGCGTAAAAGCTGGCGAGCTCGGCAGCATACGTAAAGTCATTGTAGAGTACACTCAAGGCTGGTTAGCGCACAGCGAAGACGAAGGTTCAAAGCAAGCAAGCTGGCGTTTAGACACCAGTAAATCTGGCATTAGTTGTTGTATGGGCGACATTGGCGTGCATGCAGCTAACTTAGCCGAGTATGTTTCTGATCTCGAAATCACCGAGCTTTGCGCCGATTTAAATCATGTGGTTGAAGGCCGAGCCCTTGATGATGATGGCACTGTGCTTCTTAGATTCAATAATGGTTGTAAAGGCGTTTTACTGGCAAGCCAAATTGCTATTGGCGATGAGAACAACTTACACCTGCGTGTTTATGGCGATAAAGCCAGTCTTGAATGGTCGCAACTTGAGCCAAATAGCTTATGGCTACGAGGCCACAATCAAGCCGCAACATTACTTAGAGCGGGCGTAGGTGAATTACACCCTGACACGCAAAATGCCCTGCGCGCCCCTGCCGGTCACCCAGAAGGCTACCTTGAAGCATTTGCCAATATTTACCGCAATTTTGCAGCGCAGATCCACGCATTTAAGCAAGGCGATAACGCAACAAATTCAGCATTTGATGTACCAGGCATCAATGAGGCTGTGCGTGGCATGGCGTTTATTGAGCATGTTGTTGCTTCATCGAAGCAAGATACTAAATGGCACAAATTACAGATTGGATAAAAAAGAATGAATAAAATCAAAGGGCCAGCAATATTTTTGGCGCAGTTTATTTCAGATCAAGCCCCTTTCAATAGCTTTCGTGGTTTATGTGAGTGGGTAAGTGGTTTAGGTTACAAAGCGATTCAAGTGCCAACCTCAAACCCGACTATTTTTGATTTAGAAAAAGCAGCTCAAAGCCAGCATTACTGCGATGAAGTCACTGGTATTGCCACAGAGTATGGACTTACAATTTCAGAGTTATCAACACATTTGCAAGGCCAGTTAATTGCTGTTCACCCTGCCTACGATGAAATGTTCGATAACTTTGCAGCAGAGCATGTAAAAGGTAACCCTGCAGCGCGAACAAAGTGGGCAACAGAGCAACTGATGCTAGCAGCGAAAGCGAGTAACAAGCTTGGCTTAACAACCCATGCGACATTCTCGGGGTCTTTTTTATGGCATACCTTTTACCCGTGGCCACAGCGTCCACAAGGACTTGTCGAACAAGGCTTTAGTGAACTTGCTAAGCGTTGGTTACCTATTTTAGATTGCTTTGACGAGCATAGCGTGGACGTGTGTTATGAATTACATCCGGGTGAAGACCTGCATGATGGTGTGACATTTGAGCGCTTTTTAGCAGCAACCAATAATCACCCACGCGTTAATATTCTATATGATCCTAGCCATTTTGTATTGCAACAGCTCGACTATTTAGCGTTTATCGATATTTATCATTCGCGCATTAAGGCGTTTCATGTCAAAGATGCCGAATTTATCGCAAATGGCCGTTCAGGTGTTTATGGCGGATTTCAAAACTGGCAAGACCGCCCGGGGCGTTTTCGTTCTTTAGGTGATGGCCAAGTAGATTTTAAGCAAATCTTCAGCAAGTTAACTCAATATGGTTTTGATGGTTGGGCTGTACTTGAATGGGAATGCTGCTTAAAGCACCCAGAAGATGGGGCAAGAGAAGGCGCTGAGTTTATTAAAGCACACTTAATAAACCCAACAGACAAAGCCTTTGACGATTTTGCCAGTGGCGCAACAAACACTGAGCGGAATAATCGAATTTTAGGTTTATAAACCGACAACAATAGAACACACAGGACACACAATATGGACAACAATAATTATAACCGCATTGTCTTTCGGCTTTGCTGTATAGCACTGATTGTGACCTCTATGACCTTTGCCATTCGTGCTGGTATTTTGGGTCAACTTGGCAGTGAGTTTGGCTTAACCGACACCGAATTAGGTTGGGTTAATGCCATGGCATTTTTAGGCTTTCCGGTTGCGACTATGGTCGGCGGTATTATTTATAATGCCATTGGCGCGAAGAAATTAGTGGCGTTAGCGTTTATCTGTCATTTTCTTGGCCTTGTTTTAACCATCACTGCTGATGGTTTTTGGGGCTTACTGGTTTCTACCTTTTTAATTGGTTTTGCCAACGGCGCTGTTGAAGCTGGCTGTAACCCACTAATTGCAGAAATGTACCCTAAAAACACCACCACTATGCTAAACCGTTTTCATGTTTGGTTCCCAGGTGGCATTGTGATTGGCGCACTTGCGTCGAACTTTATGTCGGGAGCAGGTTTAAACTGGCAATGGCAAGTAGCGTTAATTTTAATTCCTACTGTTATCTATGGCGCTATGCTGATCAAAGCACAATTTCCACGCTTTGATACGCGTACTCACTCTACCAGCAGCAATATTCGCCACTTATTTACGCCGTTATACATCTTTTTAATTGCTTGTATGACGTTTACCGCAACTACTGAATTTGGCACACAACAATGGATTGAGCGTATTTTAGGTTCATCGGGTGCCTCTCCTATGGTGGTATTAGCCTTGATCACTGGCCTAATGGCGGTTGGTCGCTTCTTTGCAGGCCCTATTGTGCATAAGCTCAACCCTACCGGTGTATTACTTGGCTCTGCCATTTGTGCAAGCTTAGGTATCTTTATGATGAGCCAAGCCGAGGGCAGCATGATTTATTTAGCAGCGATATTATTTGCTCTTGGGGTTACCTACTTTTGGCCGACCATGCTTGGCTGCGTTGCTGAATACATTCCAAAGTCAGGGGCGCTGGGTATGTCGTTAATGGGCGGTGCAGGCATGTTTGCTATGAGCATCTGGAACCCTGTAATTGGTAGCTGGATAGATACGGCACGCTCATCGGCAGAAGCAAGTGGCGCAAGCGCTGAACAAATTGAAATTTTAGCCGGACAGGCTGTATTACAAAACCTACTGATCTTCCCAATTATTTTAATCGTCGCATTCATTGGGTTGCATTTGGTAATTAATAACAACAAACGCACCGAAAAATGTGCGTCTTAAGCAAGTAAATCGTCGAGGAACACACAATGTTTAAATCTCTTAAAGCACTGACTTTAATGCTCACCGTTAGTAGCTGTGCACTCGCTAATGCGGCTGACAATCAGCTAACACAACAAGAAAAGCAAGCTGGCTGGCAGTTGTTGTTTGACGGCAAAGATATGTCGCAATGGCGTAATTTTAAAAGCGAATCTTTAAATCCTGCATGGGTCGTTGAAGATGGCGCTATGACATTAACCAAAGGTGGTGGCGACCTGCTTACTAAAAAGCAGTACCAAAACTTTGAATTACAGATTGATTGGAAAATCTCTACTAAAGGCAATAGCGGTATTTTTGTATTAGCAGATGAAACCGGACAGATGATTTACTCTCATGCACCTGAAATTCAAATTATCGATAACGAAGAACACCCAGATACCGAAATTGACTCGCACTTAGCGGGGTCAATTTACGATTTATTTGCAGCCCCAGTTGCGGCTCACAAACCAGCAAATAGCTGGAACCATGTACGCATTAAAATGCAAGACAACCACTTACAAGTTTGGCAAAACGGTATTAGCACCACCAGCATTGTAATTGGTAGCACAACATGGAACACCCTTGTTAAAGGCAGTAAGTTTGCAACTTGGAAAAACTTTGCAACGGCTGAACAAGGTCATATCGGGCTTCAAGACCATGGTGACAAAGTGTGGTTTAAAAATATAAAAATCAAGGAGCTATAAGATGTCTGATTTTAAACATAAGGTATTAGTTGTTGGCTCGGGTGCTGGCGGTGCAATGGCCGCATATACGCTAACCAAACTTGGCCACAAAGTATTATTACTTGAAGCGGGCCGTAATTATGACCCGAAAACAGAAAGCCCGATGTTTCGTCGTAACAGTGAGGCTCCACTTATGGGGGCTGGTAACAAAGACAAAAACTTTGGCTTTTACGATGCAACCGTTGATGGCGGCTGGCAAGTGCCTGATGAGCCATACACCAGCGCCAAAGGAAGCGACTTTTATTGGTGGCGCGCACGTATGTTAGGTGGTCGAACAAATCACTGGGGCCGCTATTCATTACGCTTTAGTGAGCACGATTTTAAAGGCAAAAGCCGAGATGGTCACGGTGCCGACTGGCCATTTGAATACGCTGACTTAGCACCTTGGTACGATAAAACTGAAGAACTTGTGGGTGTATGTGGCACCAATACTGGCCATGAAGATATGCCTGATTCGTCACCGGGTATTTTACAGCCACCACCAAAGCCGCGTGTTCCTGAGCTTTTAATTGCCGCCTCTGCAAAGAAAATGGGCATTCAAGCAGTGCCTATGCATCGCGCGGTATTAACTCGCCCTAAAGATGATCGCATGGCCTGTTTTTATGCGACACCTTGTGGCTCTGGTTGTTCAATTGGTGCTGCTTTTCAAACTACTACATCGCTATTACCTATGGCAAAAGCCACAGGTAACTTAAAAGTTATTACTGATGCCATGGTTAAATCAGTCAAAGTTGATGAGCAAGGTAAAGTCACTGGCGTAACTTATGTTGATAAACACACGGTAACCGAACACGCTGTTGATGCCGATGTGGTTATCTTAGCCGCCAGCGCCTGTGAATCAGCGCGTATTTTATTAAATTCAAAGAATAAGAAGCACCCTAAAGGCCTTGCCAATTCAAGTGGTCAAGTAGGTCGAAACTTGATGGATTCGACGGGTGCATGGTTAGGTGCGCAAATTCCAGCACTTAAAGGTCGCCCACGTTATAACGAAGATGGACATACCGCAAATCACTTATTTATTCCTTGGTGGGGTCATCAAGCACAAGCTAACAATGAATTAGATTTCCCACGTGGTTATCACTTTGAAATTGGCAGTGGCTTTGGCCAGCCGGGTTCGGGTGTGTCAGGTGATAAACAAGGCTATGGCCCAGCTCTTAAACAGCAAATTCGTGATGCATATGGCTCTTACGTTGGTTTTGCTCTGCGTGGCGAGATGTTACCGAACAAAGATACCTACATGGAAATTGACGAAAACGTTAAAGACAAATGGGGTATTCCGGTATCAAAGTTCCACTTTAAGTGGTCTGACAGAGAATTAAAGCAAATCGAACATGGTTTAAAAACCGCGAAGCAAATCCTCGAAAACATGGGTGCGACCGTTGGCGAACTCCCACCTGCTGAAAAAGCAATTTCAAAAGGTGGCGAAATCATTCACGAAGTGGGCACCACACGAATGGGCAGCTCAAAGAAAGACTCAGTCACCAATCAATGGGGCCAAACATGGGATTGTAATAACCTATTTGTAATGGATGCGGGTGTATTTGCTTCAAACCCTCATAAAAACTGTACGCTCACCATCATGACACTGGCAATGCGTAATTCAACTTGGCTTGCTCAACAAATTGATAACGGGGTACTTTAATTATGCATCATCGTAACGAACACGACTCATATAACTATGTTTCTAACATGAGCCGCCGTGAGTCTTTAAAATGGCTTGGTCTATTAGCTGCGGGCTCGGCGGTTAGTTTAACTGCAGGTTGCACAAAAGCACTTGAAGATGACGTTGCTGTCTCTGCAAAAGAGCATTGGCCTGATTTAGATATCAAGCCTGTAACCGCTAAAGGCTATGGTCAAGATCCAAATTTGGTTATGCCACCAGAATCACCTTGGCCACTGACCTTAACAGCAGACGAACTCACGTTAGTAGCGGTTTTAGCTGATTACATTGTGCCGCGCGAAGGTGCTATTCCTTCAGCCAGTGAGCTACAAGTACCGGCTGTTATTAATGAGTGGGTGAGCGCGCCTTATGAAGGTCAACAACGCGATAGAATTAAAATTTTAAATTCATTAGCGTGGCTTAACGATGAAGCACAGCTTCGTTTTAAAAAGCAATTTGTTGCACTTAACGAAAAGCAACATCGCGCGATTTTAGATGATATTGCGTTTTTAAACGAGCAAACACCTCTACAATTTCAGCGTATTGGTAAAGCTTTTTTACGCTTTAAAGAGTTAGTGCTTGCTGCCTTTTTCTGTACACCTGAAGGCTGTAAAGACATAGGTTACCTTGGTAATGTGCCTATTGCAGGCGATTACCCTGGCCCTTCTGATGAAGCAAAAGCCCATTTAGATCAGGTTTTAGCTGAGCTTGGTTTAAGCGAGTACGCCTATATCGATTAACTTTCCCCCTTGTGTTATTTGTAACACTGTGCAGGGGGTCAGCCCCCTGCTTTTTTTAGGATTGAAGTATGTTTAAAACCCGCATTTTATTGCTCATTATTAGCCTTGTATTTAGTGGTCAATTATTCGCAAAACTGCCAGTGAGTGTGCAGCTATGGTCAGTCAAAGACACCTTAAAAAATGACTTTCCTGGTACACTTAAGTCTCTTGCCGAAATGGGGTTTGACGGCGTGGAGTTTGCCGGAGACTTTGGCCCATACTCACATAACCCAGCAGCCTTAAAAGCAAAGCTCAGTGAATTAGGCTTAGTTGCCAGTAGTGCCCATATCGGCTTTGATGCACTCAGTGAAAACACTATTGATAGCACCCTGCTGTTTTACAAGACCCTTGGCGTTACTACACTTTATGTACCTTGGGATGAAAGAGCATGGCACCCTGAGGGAGTTAAATCTCTGGTTAAAGAGCTTACTAAAGTCAGTGATTATGCAACCCGCTTTGATATGAAGATCGGTTTTCACAATCATAATAAAGAGTTTAATGCTTTTAATAATGCAACGTTTTGGGATTACATTGCCACTAATACCCCCAAGACCATGCCATTGCAGTTAGATATTGGCTGGGTCAATTACGCTGCTAAAGATCCAATCTACTTTATTAAAAAGTACCCTAACCGCACGCTTGCTACGCACATTAAAGTACGTACGGTTGAGGAGAGCAACTTGAGCCCTATTATCGGCGAAAACGACATTGATTGGCCTGCCATCATCGATACTTTAGAGTCGCACGGCAACACCAAGTGGTTAGTGCTTGAGCAAGAAGAATACCCAAACGGGTTAACCCCACTACAAAGCGTTGCTAAATCAAAACAAAACTTAGATAAGATCTTACTTGGTTTGTAGGGTTATTTTAGGAATGAGCTCGCTTTAACCACATGAGCTCATGGCTCGGATTTAATTTAAATAGTCGTTCACTCACAGCTCTATATCAGGGTTCATCTTGCCAGGAGCTATTGCCTATAGAACGCTAGTTTGTTATGGATCAATAAGCTTTATGTACACAACTTGCCTAGGTTCTCCAACCTTAGTGCAATCTTCATCAATTTGATCAGCTAAAACATCACCGTAGTTATCACGAATATATGACAATACTTCTGATCGACTAAATGTTGAAGAACCTTTTGACTCACCATAGTACACCTTTCCATAATCAAAATTTACTGCACCATGTTCTTGTAAAAGGGGTTTAATTTGATCTTTAAGTAATTTCTCTTCATAAAGTAGAGCCTTGATTTGACGCTTGATTCCAATTAAATCCTGAGCGAATTGCTCTATTTTATTATCGTTTTCCATAACCTAACCTTTTTATTTTTTAACACTGAAGTTTGAATGATTGTTAGCTTGGCGCGATTACTGAATATATTATTTGTAGCAGAGTCATTAACTAATTTCTAGCCAAAAGAAGTTTACCAAGCGAATATCTAAAATTCAGATAATTACGAAAAATTTGATAAATAACATAAAAAATAAGCAGTATACTTTGATTAAAATTAGATAGATAACGTTCTATTTTTGCTAACCAAAAATAGACACCCAAGCAGTTTTTCTATTTTAAATAGTCATTTCAATTCAAAAAGATAAACAAGCATTACAATACAAAATTAATAATAAAATATTAAGTACAGCGTTTACTTTCATTTTTTCGGCAGATTGTTTTATCTAAGTTGCGAAGTATTATATTAAAAAAGCCTCTCAAGGACTGAGAATGAAAGTATTGAATTTAAGAAAGACTTCTGAAAAAAGCATATGGCTGATGTTAGCTACCCTTGAGGCTGTTTTTGTATACCTTTTAAAAACCCTTTCACAGAAGCACTTTTTATATGAGCCGCTTCTTATACTATTCATGTTAATTTCGTTAGTTCTAACATTATTAATACTTAGTAGTAAAAGTGAACTCACAATCTGTCGCCACGGAGTATTTTATAGCTCGCCTTTTGGCAATGCGCATATAGAAGCAACTAAAACGAAGTTGATTAAACAATATTCTAAGTTTGGGTTTAATTGTGTAATTATTATAGGTGAAAAGTTTTTTATTTTTGCCCCTTTTTATAGTTTAACGTCTAGACAACTACAAAGATTAAAACGGTATGATTATAACTTGCTGCATTGGTTACAGGTAACTCATAAACGCAGCAAGTTTCAGGGCCTATAATGATAAGTAAATAGCAATAAAGGGCTTTATTAGTTTTGCCACTCTTTAAGTACGTCTTTCACATACTCATAGCGCCATGAGTTGAATAGATCTGGCTTTGATGCTGCTTTACGTTCATCGGCATCGAGCTTCCAATTCCAGCTGATCAGCTGGTTAATCTGTTTTTTAGAGGCCAATACATCTTCAGGAATGCCCCGCTCTTTTGCAGCTTTAGTGATTTTTTGTTTAATATCTTTCGCGGCTTTTTTATATGCCGGAAAATCAATTAATCGTTTTAATTGTGCAGGTTGTTCGCTTGCAGGAACGGCTTTACCACGTTCAATACATTTTAAAATTTCAACGCCCGAACGGTTAACTTCCATTGGCTCAACACCTGGCACTCTGCGTAACGCATTTAAACTTGCAGGCTTGCGCTTAGCAATTTCAACCATGTTGTGCTCTTTAACCACAAAGTTAAGCGCGAGGTTTTTGCGCTCAGCCTTTTCACGGCGCCATGCAGCAAGCTCGCGTAATACCGCTAAGTCGTGCGGTCGTAATTGCCATGCATTTTTAATGTCTTTGTAGAGCTGCTCTGCGGGCGTTTGGTAAGCACGTTTTTGCGCGACTAACTCGCTTTCGCTGATAACAATGTCAAAAAAGCCAGCTTCATCAATTTGTTTTTTAATAATTTCAAAACAAGGCAATAAGTGATACGTATCGGCAGCGGCATAATCTAGCTGCTTTTCAGTGAGCGGGCGCTGTAACCAATTAGTACGCGATTCACTTTTATCAATTTCGATATCAAGTAACTCTTTAACCATGTGCGCAAAGCCCATGCAGTTACCATGGCCTAGTATTTGTAGTGCAAACTGGGTATCAAACAGTGGTGTTGGTACAAAGCCAGCGTATTTTTGAAACACTTCAATATCTTCTGACGGTGAATGTAGTACCTTTAACACCTCAGGGTTTTTAAGTACTTGCCAAAAATCAAAAAGCGACAGCTCAGCCAGAGGGTCGATTAACGCTAAGTGCTCACCATCGTATACTTGAATAAGTGCAACTTCAGGGTAAAGCGTACGACGACGCATAAACTCGGTATCAATTGCCAGAACCGGTTTACCTGTAATTTTTTCTACAAAATCATTTAATTGATTTTGCGTTTCGATCAGTTGATATTGCACTTATACCCCTTTCTTTACCATAAAAAAGCCGGCTAATGCCGGCTTTAATTATTTTTCTTCGTCCTTTAAGGCTCTTCTTAGAATCTTACCAACGTTTGTTTTTGGTAGTTCATCTCTAAACTCAACGAGTTTAGGCACCTTATAGTTCGTTAAATTATCACGACAGTGCTTTATTATATCTTTTTCAGTTAAAGATTGATCTTTTTTCACAACAAAAACTTTAACTTGTTCGCCACTGACCTCGTGAGGAATACCGATAGCTGCTACTTCAAGCACGCCATCGTGCATAGCGACGACTTCTTCGATCTCATTTGGGAACACGTTGAAACCAGATACGATAATCATGTCTTTCTTACGATCAACAATGTAGAAGAAGCCTTCATCATCGTAAGTAGCAATGTCACCTGTTGCAAACCAGCCATCTTTTAAGCATTCAGCTGTTGCATCTGGGCGGTTATAATAACCTTGCATAACTTGTGGGCCTTTAACCCAAAGCTCGCCCGGCTCACCTTTCGCTGCTTCTTCACCATTTTCAAGCATAAGCTTAATATCAGTGCTAGGAGCAGGTAAACCGATTGAACCGTTATAACCTTCAAGGTCGTAAGGGCTAACAGTTACAAGTGGCGCACATTCAGTTAAGCCATAACCTTCCATTAATTTTGTCTTCGTTACAGCTTGCCATTTTTCAGCAACTGGACGCTGTACCGCCATACCACCACCAAGTGACATTTTTAAGCTTGAGAAATCAAGTTCAGCAAAACCTGGGGTATTTAGTAAACCGTTAAATAGCGTATTTACACCCGTTACCGCCGTAAATTTGTGCTGTGCTAGCTCTTTAACAAAGCCCGGCATATCACGAGGGTTTGTGATAAGTACGTTTAAACCACCGTATTTCATAAATGTTAGGCAGTTCGCTGTCAGTGCAAAGATGTGATAAAGCGGCAGTGCTGTGATAACCACTTCTTTTCCGCGCTCTAATACTTTGTCTAGACAACCTGATACTTGCTCAAGGTTACCAACCATGTTGCCATGCGATAGCATTGCACCTTTAGATACACCCGTTGTACCGCCTGTGTATTGCAAAAATGCTAAGTCGTTTAAATCAACTTCAGGTTTTTTGTAACCAGCTTCATCACCAGCAAGCGCATCTGCAAATTTGATCACATTTGGCAATGAGTAGCTAGGCACCATTTTCTTAACGTGCTTCACCACAAAATTAACGATGTACTTTTTAAGGCCGCCGACCATGTCACCCACTTGAGTAACCACGATGTGCTTGACGTTAGTTTTTGGTAATGCTTTCTCTAGAGTATCGGCAAAGTTTGCAAGAATAAAAATTGCTGAAGACTCTGAGTCATTTAACTGATGCTCTAATTCACGCACGGTATAAAGTGGGTTTACATTCACCACTACACAGCCTGCACGAAGAATACCTAAGATAGTCACAGGCGTTTGTAGTAAGTTCGGCATCATAACCGCTACTTTATCGCCTTTTTTAAGACCAAGATCATTTTGAATGTACGACGCAACACGTTTTGTAGCACTGTCTAACTCACGATAGGTCAACTCTTTACCCATGTTGGTAAAAGCTGGAAGGTCACTAAAGTCAGCAAAACTTTTTTCAAACAAGTCGAGTAGCGAGTGATAATGCTCAGGGTCGATTGTTTCAGGCATACCTTCTGGGTAGCGTTTAAGCCAGATTTTTTCCACTCTTAGCTCCTGTTTATAATTATATTTTTTAATAACCTTAAGCTAACTAAGGCCGTTTCTCAATGGAGTAAATACTCTAATGGTGCAGATAATCCCACATTTGGTGCAATTATACAATTAACTTGCTTTATACTGCCCAATAAATGCATGAACGTGTTCTAAGGTTAATGCAGGAAATTGCATATGGCAATGGTGACCACCAGGTATCTTATGAATTTTTAACTCTTTGTAATATTTACCATATGCTTCTAAGTTTTGCTTTACGAAAGGAAACCCCTCATCGCCTAAAATAAGCTGACATGGCGCGTTAATTTGTTTAATGGTTGCAATACATTGTGCTTCATCAAAGCGAAATCCTGAGTGATTTTTAAGCTTTGGATCGGTTGTTAAGTACCACTTGCCTGCTTTTTCGTAGCTATTTCGTGTCATTAATAACTCTGCTTGTCGGTATTCAAGGTCACCACTTGCAAGCCTTGCACTAATAATGTGCGCTTTTGAGTCAAATGCGCGAGGGCCTTTGCTGTTTACCCGCGCTCTATTTAATATTGCTTTACGAAGTTGGCCGCTCACTTCATTGCTGTTGGTTGTAACGCAGCCAATTCCCTCAATAAAGTTTACCGATGCTACCTTTTCAGGGAAGCAGCTCGCAAAAACGCCAGCCACCATGGCGCCCATAGAATGGCCAACTAAATGCACTTTCGTTACATCAAGCGACTCAATAAACTTATAGACGTCATCAATGTAGTCAATAAAGTAATAATGGGCGTCACTACTTCGCCAATCAGATAAACCATGGCCAGGAAAATCAAGGCAATACCAACGCTGATTTAGCTGCGCATTTTGTAACATAGGTATGTAACTATGTGCGTTATCAAGCCAACCATGTAAGGCAATCACAACCTCTTCGCCATGACCAAAGGTTAGGCCATGCATTGCCTGAGTGCCAGTTTGAAAAGAAAAAGGTTGCACAATTGCTCCTATTTATTAAGCGTTTCAACTTAAAGGCGTTTATTTATCGTCTGGCTAGTATACAATAATCTTCGCAGTATAAATAAGGGCACAATAATAAGGTTACATCAATGAAATTAAAATTAAGTCTTTTAGCATTATTATGCTCAGCAGGCTCAGTAATGGCTGAATCAGCACCAAAAAACATCATTTATATGATTGGTGATGGTATGGGCCCGGCGTACACAACTGCATATCGTTACTTTAAAGATGATCCAAATACTAAAGTTGTTGACCCAACTGTTTTCGATACTATTTTGCGTGGTATGGCACATACCTACCCTGATGATCATACCTATGTAACAGATAGCGCTGCAGGTGCAACAGCGCTAAGCAGTGGTCATAAAAGTTATAATGGCGCAATTGCCGTTGATACTGATAAAAAACCTGTAAAAACTATGCTTGAAGTTGCCAAAGAGCGCGGTATGACAACAGCACTCGTAGCTACTTCGCAAATCAACCACGCTACACCAGCAAGCTTTGCTTCACATAACGAATCACGCCGTAACTACGACGAGATTGCTAACGACTATATCGATAACAAAATCGCGGGTAAATTACCGGTTGATTTAATGTTAGGTGGCGGCACGAAATATTACGTTCGAGAAGACCGTAATCTAGTGGAAGAATTCAAAGCAGCTGGCTATCAGTACAGCGATGACTTTGCTGCAATGAATGACTTAAAACAGGTTCCTGCACTTGGTTTATTCGCTGAAGTAGGTTTACCGTTTGCGCTTGACGAAAATCCAACACGCCTTACGCAAATGACGACTAAAGCGCTTGATTTACTTGATGGTCAAAACGACAAAGGTTTCTTTGTAATGATCGAAGGTAGCCAAATTGACTGGTGTGGTCATGCAAACGACATTGCATGTGCAATGGGCGAAATGGACGACTTTGCTAAATCGATTGAACAAGCAAAAGCGTATGTAGATAAAAACCCAGATACCCTACTTGTTATCACTGCCGATCACTCAACAGGTGGCTTAACACTGGGTGCGCATGGTCAATATAAGTGGGAAACTGACGTTGTTAAAGGTGTTAAAGCAACTGCCGGCACTATCACAAAAGATCTACTTGAAAACGATGACTTAAAAGCAGTATGGCAAAAGTATTCTGATATCGAATTTACTGATGCAAACAGCATCAAGCTAAACGAAGCTAAGAAAATGGGCGATAAAGCACTGCTACTTGCTGTAAAAGATATCATCAATCATGCCAGCTTCACGGGGTGGACTACTGGTGGCCACACCGCTATTGATGTACAAGTATTTGCCTATGGTAAACGTGCAGAAGATTTCTACGGTTCGCAAAACAATACTGCGATTGCCGACAAGCTGATAGGTTTTATTAAGCAGTAATTTTATTGCTTAGAAATACTGTTCAATCATAAAAAAGCCTAAACATATTGTTTAGGCTTTTTTGTGAATTCAGTTTTAGCTTTTATTAATCATACCAATTAGCTATGCATATACATCAACGCCAATAAGGCTTTGCACTTCGGCGCGGCGCTCTAAGTTAGCAAATTCCGTATAGGTTGAAATCGCGCGACTGGTTTTTGGGTTGCTTGGTTTGTCATAAATTGTTTGCTGATAGCTTTGCGACTCAGCTTTAAATTCATCGGCAATAGCAACAGCTTGAGGACTTGATTTAACATACTCTGTTGACGATTTTTGCTCAGCCGTTTGGTCTGATATCGCTTTAGGCTTATCAGTAATGGTATTTTTACGGCTATATTGACCGGGAATGTCACCGGTATAAAAGCCTGAGCCAATAGGTAAAGTCAAACTCGTAATTCCACATCAAACATGACTAAATTATGTGCCATAACTGACGGGCACGCAAGTCCCGTTATTCTTTCAGTTACTCTCGGCCTGGTAGCTTTTTCCAAGTCACTGTATCACGAACATATTTAGGCTGCGCATTGGCTGCAGTGACTGTATCACCGTGAGCATAAGCAGTGGCAACCGAGGCCAGCATGTACTTCGCATCAGGCAGTAAAATGTTTTCATTTAAGCTTACATTTGCAAGTTCTGTAACAAGTGCAGGATAGGTCTGCCAACCTGTACCCACCGCTGTTGCAGCCATTTCAGGTAGCGTTAGCAACTCAGGTTTAATGACTTGCTCTTCATCAACAAGCAGCATTAGACCATTATCATCAGCTTTATAGTGAGCGTAATAAATCTCGCCCATACGTGCATCAATCGCAGAAAACACATCGCTGGCTTGGTCTTGCTCAAACGCTTGTTGTGCCATCATCTGCAGTGTTGATACGCCAACCAAAGGTAAGCGTGCGGCATAAGCTAAACCTTGAGCAATCGCAACACTAATACGCACGCCAGTAAAGCTACCCGGTCCTTGACCAAAACCAATTACATCTAAATCGGTTAGTTTACATTGCGCCTTTGCGAGTAACTCATCAATTAAAGGCAAAATCTTTTGGCTGTGCTGCTGTGGGCACTCTTCAAAATGATGAAATGTTTGCCCTTGATAATGTAGCACCAGCGATAAAGCTTCAGTTGATGCATCTAAGGCAAGAATATTGTGTTTAATCATCTAAGTTACTCTAATTGATCTGTTCTAAAAACGCGTTTGCCATTGCTAAGTCGCGCGTACGGCGCATGGGTGGCAAACTTTTTAAAAATACTTGGCCGTAATGGCGTGTTACTAGGCGGTTATCGCAAATAACCAGCACACCTTTATCTTTACTATCGCGAATAAGTCGCCCTACCCCCTGCTTTAATGCAATGACCGCTTGAGGTAATTGAATATGCGCAAATGGGTCTTTGCCTTGTAACTGGCAATCTTGCATTTTTGCTTGCAATAATGGGTCATCAGGTGCGGCAAACGGCAATTTATCAATGATAACACAACTTAATGTGCTGCCTCTAACATCTACGCCTTCCCAAAATGAGGCTGTGCCGAGTAAAACGGCATTACCGTGACGGGTAAACTTCTCAAGGATAATGCGTTTAGACATTTGCCCTTGCATATAAACCGGATAATCCATTTGTGTGGTTAAACCTTCAGCTACTAAGTGCATCATACGATAGCTAGTAAACAGCACAAAGCAGCGACCTTTAGCTGATTTAATCAACTCAAGGGTCAGCTTGATAATTGCGTGGGGCATATTATTCGCATGAGACTCAGGTAAGTAGCGCGGCAAACAAAGTAGTGCTTGTTGTTGATAATCAAACGGACTTTCAACAATCATGCTTTGCGTTGGCTTTAAGCCAAGGCTAGCGTTAAAGTGCGCTAAGTCGTTATCGACCGATAAAGTCGCCGATGTAAATACAAAACCTGCTCCTGTGTCTTTCATCATCTGAGCGAATTTAGCCGATACATTAAGCGGTGTAATGTTTACCGTTAGGTATCGGCGAGTGGTTTCGTACCAATAACTATAGCCCGTTTGTGCGGTATCAAATACCCGCTCTAACTGACCTTTAAAGGCCAGTGTGCGCTCAAACGGATGCTCTATTTTTTCGCTACGGTCTAAGCATAACTTTAATACTTGGTATAAAAAGTCGAGGTCGCTAATGACCCGGTGCAGTGCTGCACAAATCTCTTTATCAGCCAGCTTTTCACGCCAATCACCACGGCTACCATCAAGCCCAAACTGCAAGCGTAAATCTGCCACGCTAGTTTCTAACTTGTTGAGGGTTTTGCCTAATTGCAGCATATCAGGGATATCGGCACGGTAAATTGCTCGTAAGTCATTAATTAAATCCACCAGCTTTTTGGTACTAACACTTTCACCAAAATAGTCACTGGCAATTTCACTGAGCTGATGAGCCTCATCAAAAATATAGGCGTCTGCCGTAGGCATTAATTCAGCAAAGCCTGTGTCTTTTACAGCCATATCTGCAAAGAATAAATGATGGTTGATCACCACCACGTCAGCTTCCATGGCATTTAAGCGGGCTTTACGAATATAGCAATCTTGAAAATCGGGGCACTCTTTACCCAAACAGTTATCAGCCGTTGAGCTAACATAAGGCAGTACCTTGGCGTCTTCTTCTATGCCTATACAATCTGCTAAATCGCCCGAACGGGTTTCACTTGCAAACTTTGCCACCATCGCAAGTTGATGCATTACATCTGGATCATCAGTTGGCACATGCGCAACGTGCTGGCTTAAGCGATAGGTACACAAATAATTCGCGCGGCCTTTTAAAAGAGCGACTTTTTTAGTGGCGCTCAGTGCTTTGACTAAATTGGGTAAATCACGATGAAACAACTGCTCTTGTAGTGCTTTTGAACCCGTTGAGATAATGGTTTTGCCTTTTGATTTTAACGCAGGCGCTAAGTAAGCATAGGTTTTACCCGTGCCTGTGCCCGCCTCAACCACTAATTGGTGACGTTTTTTTAAGGCATCGTCAACTGCAACAGCCATGTCAATTTGTGGCTGCCGAGGAGTATATCCATCAAGAGAAAGTGCAAGGGGGCCAGTGGCACTGAAAAGTTGTTTGATAAACTTCGCCAATAGATTAAAAGTGATGGGCAGATTTTACGTAACTGACTTGCCAAGGGCAAGACTAAATGAGGAAGCAAGGCTTCCTCATGGTTAAAAGTATGATTGCGTTTAAATCATTGTCCTTGAATCGTTAATGTCACGCCCGATGCAGCTCGGTAACCCTGTAAATCTATGTACCAAGTTCCACTTTGTGGGTTATCAAATTGACAACTTTCTTCGTTACCATTTTTGTAGGGCCGACATAGATAATTTGAACTTGTTGACGCTGAGCCATAGTTAACATACAAATCTGCATCGCCACTACCGCCAGATATAGTCACCGTTAAATTACTAAGGCCTGCCGGTATTTGTTGAGTAAAGCGCTGCCAACTACCGGTAGCGACACTCACGTTTGTCTCAGTTCGGTCAACGTTTTCGCCGCCACTTGAGGTGCTATAACTTCCCGTGAGTGACACATTCGAAATCTCATTCCACGCTTCAACCATGACATGATACGTGCCAGTTTGAACTGACGACATCACACAGCTTTCATTACTTGTAGAGGTTGTGCTTTTACAATCAAAGTCCTGTAAGGTCGGCTTACTGCCAAATTTAACGTATAAATCGGCATCACCGGAGCCCCCCTCAGTTACAAACTCAAGGTTACTGCTCATTGCAGGTACTTCAAGTGTAAAGAATAGCTGCTCTTTTGCTGCGCCCGACAAACCTGTTTTAGCTACGCCATTTTCAAGCTGATTAGTGGGCTCAGTTACTACATCACCGGCATTTTTTGCCATTTCAGCAACATAGCTCACTGCTAGTTTTGCAAATTTACTCGCGTGAGCCGCATCAAATTGAGCATCATTTGATGTGTGGATCAAAGGGTTAATGTCACTCATTGTTGATTCAAATGGCATTGAGGCGGCAAACCCTTGTTGATACCAAGAGGCATGATCTGAGCAGCCATAACCACATTGATCAAAGCCATAGCTCACTGCGGGCTGGTAAGCATCGAGCAACTGCGATAAATACTGATTTTGCGATGAGTTTGTGTAATCTGTCATCATCACAATATCTGTGCTACTGCCGTTATTGCCAGTCATATCAAACTGTACCATGCCTACAACATTCTTACCCTGTGTTTTATAACTTTGAGCAATATCTTTTGAGCCCCTTAGGCCTACTTCTTCAGCAGCAAACCCCATAATTTGTATGGTCCGCTGAGGTTGGTAGCTATTTTCCACTATTGCTTTTAAGGTTTGTGTGAGCACTGCAATACCCGAGGCATTATCATCTGCACCAGGAGCTCGGCCATTACTTGGATTAGACTGATTGATTGAGTCTAAATGGCCACCAATAACGACAATTTCATCTGCTTTTTCTGCACCAGGAATGGTCACAATAACTGATGATTGCGAAAAACTATGGTTAAAATACTCAACACTGATATCACTGCGGCTACTAGCTATTTGCTGCCAATGGCTCTTTAACCAATCAGCTGCATCAACACCACTTTGCACGGCATAATATCGGTTATGAAAGTTCATCATGCTATTAACCGTATCGTTCAGTTCACTACTATCAATCGATGATATTAGCGCGTTAACTGTCGCGGCATTATCAATACTGTAGTTTACTAGGCTCGCATTCATCGCAGTCTGTGAAACCGCATTTAATTGCTGAGTATAGAGCTCTGCATCTGCTAATGAGTCATGGGCTACAAAACCACCGCAGCGATGATAGTTATCGTGCATAAACTCACTTAAACCAGCGATATCCTGCTTGTTAACGCGCATAAAATTAACTTGATTCAAAACCGATTTTTGCATCGCAAAGTTGCTGTTTGGTTTACGTTTACTCACGGTATCTTGTTGAAAGTGCTCTGCAGCAAGGGCATCAATAGTGACCCAAATTGTTTCGTCTTGCGCTGCATAACTTAGTTGGCTCAGTGACAGTGTTGCAAAGCCTACTAAGCACTGTGTTAGGCGGGTTGTCATAATCAATCCTTTTATGATGTGTATTTTAATGAAAATAAAAAAGGGAGCCGAAGCTCCCTAAAAGGGTGGCTAGTTAGCCGAAATGGTGAGAGTTACACCACTTGCAGCGCTGTAGCCGCGAAGGTCGATATACCAAGTACCCGCTTGTGGGTTTGTAAATGTACAGGTTTCGCTATTGCCGTTTTTATATGGACGGCAGTCATAGTTAGATGTTGTCGATTGCGAACCAAAATTCACATACAAGTCAGCATCACCAGAGCCACCAGAAATAGTCACATCCAGTGACGAATAACCCGCATCTAGATCTTGTGTAAAACGAGTCCAGCCATTTCTTGCTACACTCAAGTTAGACTCAGTGCGGTTAATCGGCGTTACACCACCACCGCTGCCCGAATCAAAGCTACCAGTAAGTGATACACCTGAAATTTGATTCCACGCTTCTACCATTACGTAGTAAGTACCCGCTTGCACATTACTGATAGCGCAGCTTTCTGTGCTAGTAGATGAAGTACTTTTACAATCAAAGTTGCTCAGTGTTGGTTTTGCGCCGTACATAACGTAAAGGTCTGCATCACCACTTCCACCAGTTGTATTGAATTGTAAATTCGTTGCACCTGCTGGCACTTCAAGAGTAAAGAACATTTGATCTTTAGCAGCACCACTGATCCCTGTACGTGGCACACCATTGGTTAGTTCTTCATCACCGCCCGGAGGTGGCTCAGTTGTTCCACAGCTACTACCCGCACTCAAGCTCGAAGTCACACCAACCGCCGCAAGCGCAGCTTGAACATCTGCTGGTTCGTAATTTAAATCACACGCTGCATCCATCACGCCGTTACCTGCTAAATCCCAGTTTGTGCTGGCTGTCCAGTAAAGTTGGTTAGCTCGTGCCATCACTACGAACGCCTTTTGCGTATCCCAACCTGGTGTTGTTGCAAGGTTATAAAATGCCTTGTTGAATACACCTGAGCTGTAGTGCACATCCATACCAGAGTAATAATTGTTTTGATGGTCAATCGAGCTGCCATCTTGGGTGGGGTTATTCATGTAACGTAATGCACCGTTACCTTTAAAGATTTCCTGACCCACTAACCAGTCATTTGAGCCTTTCATGTAAAACTCAGCTGCTTCACCTGCCATATCAGAGAAAGCTTCGTTCAAACCACCTGATTTACCAGAATAAATAAGCCCTGAATTTTGTTCGGTAAAACCATGGCTCACTTCATGGGCCGATACATCAAGGCTAACCAGTGGATAAAACGTATTTTGACCATCACCAAATGTCATGGCACTGCCATCCCAAAATGCATTTTCGTAATTATTACCATAGTGAACACGCATTTTTAGCTGGAAGGTTAAAGGCGCGGTACCTAACCAGTCGCTATACATATTGAAAATAACGTTACCAAAATAATGTGCATCATTTAATGGCGAGTATGCCCCGTTTATTTCTTTAAAGGTATTTTCTGGGCATGTAAACGAATACGCTGACGAACCACTTGTACCACCATTTAAATTAATGGTTCTTACGTTAGCGTTATTCATCGTACAAGTACTGCCTGACTGAGTAACATCTAGGCTATCAAAATCAGTACCGTAAATGTATTTACCGGTTTTTAAGTTACCGCCTGGGCCCGTTGCACTGGCATGTTGTAAATTATCGAAGCTAAATAAAACTTCACCGCTGTTTGCATCAATAATTTGATACGGACGAGATGGGTTATCACCATACGTCACATAAGATACTTCATACACTAGGTGTGCAACGCTGTCTTCATCTAGCCAAATAGCTAAGCGTGATTGTTCATTATGCTTTTTTAACCCAACTGATTTAATTGCTGCGGGTGAGTTAGCAAGGCCCTTCGCCATTGCTTTTTTCTTGTTAAGTGCCGGAGACACTGAATCGATGTCGGCGGCAATGTCATACACTGCTGCACCATGTGCGCGTTTTAATTGGCCATTACCATCAAATGTAAGGCTAACCGTATCGCCGATGACAGGTAGACCTTGATACATCTGCTGATAACGGCGCGTGGTGTTGCCGTTACTGGTTTTGATTTCTTTTAATACAACTAAATCATTCCCTGCACCTAAACCAACTAACTGATTTGGATTTGCACTCAATACAGATGATGCATTGGTTTGCAAAGCTTGGTTAATCCCTGTTTGTTCGTTTAGGTATTTCTTGTTCGCAGCTACTGCACTTGTTGCTTGAGTCAAAGCAAAAGCAGCAAGAGTTGCTAGTGTGATTTTAGATAAATTCACGTTTACGCTCCGTTAGATTGTTATGTATTTAATATTTTCCTAGTAACCGGACTGCACTGTTCCCGATTAGTGACCAGCCTAGATTGATTGGAACGAAATTGAAAATGAAACAAAAAATTTACAAATAAAGTATTAGCTCTAAACTAAAACCTTATAATTAACAGTAGGATAAGAAAATTAAAGTTTATTAATTGTTAACAAATAAAATGAAAGTGTAAAATTATTGATACAAAATAATAACATTTATTAAACATTTGTACCTTTTATTTGTTTTTATTTTGCTCATTTCATTATTTGTGGTTCAAAGCTGAAGGCTTAAATATCCACAAAAAGCCTGGGTACATAATTTGCAGCAATACCAAGTACCTAGAATTTAAGGACTAAGCATGAATACTGAGTTGATACAAAATGAATGGCTAAATGAGCCTTGGCTGGTTGTCATTGGAGGCACTGCACTAGCCGCTATCGCTTTGTTCTTATTGAGGTTTGTAATTATCTATTGTTTAAAAAAATGGACTCAACGCACTGACTTTGTGTTCGACTCTTTATTGGTTGACTCACTCTCTACACCATTGACCTTGTGCACAATGATGGTGCTTGTGATCATTTTTGGTCAGTTATTGAACACCACCGGCTTTATGGCTGAGCACCCCTTACCTATTGCGGCCACCGCTAAATCCATTTGTATTTTTGCCTTAGTGTTATTTTTAGATCATTTCTTATTTGGTACCGTTGATTATTACAGTGCCCGCTCGGTGGTGGTTTCGAATAGTCATAGCATCATTAAAGGCTTGATCCGCTGTGCAATTGTGTGTGTTGGCTTATTGGTGTTATTAGGCACGTTAGGCATATCAATCACCCCAGTTATTGCCTCATTAGGCATTACCTCTCTTGCCGTCGCTTTGGCTTTGCAACCGACACTCGAAAACTTTTTTTCTGGCGTGCAGTTGGTGATTGATAAACCAATTCGGGTCGGCGACTTTATAGAGCTTGAAAGTGGCGACCAAGGGTTTGTTGAGAAAATTGGTTGGCGCTCAACCTGGGTGAAAATGTTGCCGAACAACATGATAGTCATCCCCAATAGTCAGCTGTCTAAATCACGCATCATTAACTACTTTTATCCCGAAAAAGAGCTCAGCGTCCCCGTTGAGGTGGGTGTTCATTATGGCTCCGACCTTGAAAAAGTTGAGCAAGTAACTTTGGATGTAGCAAGACAGATCTTAAAAAGCCATAAATGGGGCATCGATGATTACGAGACCTTTGTGGTCTTTCATACTTTTGACCAATCAAGCATCAATTTTACGGTGATGTTAAGAGCAAAAGAGTACTTTAACCGCTTTTGGGTAAAATCTGCGTTTATCAAAGCATTACATCAACGTTACGCAAAAGAAGGAATTGTGATCCCTTACCCAATCAGAGCTATAAATACCAGCCAAGAATCGGCTCACTTTAAACAGGCTGATTGACCTAACTGAAGTTATCATAATTGCACATTCATCAGGTTTTTTTTGTCTCTTTTGAGACATTATTAACAGCGATTATACATATGCAATCAGCACCTTGAATTTTTACTCTAAAATGTCATAAAAATCGCATAAACACTGTGACATACCTATTTTAGAGGCGTACTATATGCGGCCAGAAAGTGACTGCTTTCTGCGTCTTGTTATAAAAATATTTAAGGTCAAACAATGAATGCTTGGTACCTCATTTGTTTTCTTTCAGCATTAGCTATTTTTATTGCTTTTGCTAACCAATTCATCCTCAAAATGCAAACTACAATTGCTATAACAACAGGTTCTGTTGTTATTTCTCTACTTCTTATACTTGCCGTTAAAATGCTTGGTGATACCACCGCCCTCGAAATGACTCAAGTTGTCTCCAGTATCAACTTTAATCAGTTGCTATTAAAAGGGATGCTCGGCTTTTTGCTGTTCGCGGGTGCGCTAGAAATCAACTTAGCAGCCCTTCGAAAGCAACGGTGGGAAATTACCGCATTAGTGTTATTTTCAACAATAACCTCAACGGTCATTGTTGGTTACTTGAGCTATTATTTGTTTGCTTTTGTTGGCTGGCCCGTGCCGTTTATTTACTGTTTATTGTTTGGTGCTTTAATCAGCCCAACCGACCCGATTGCAGTGTTAGCCATTATTAAACAAATGCGAGCCCCAGAAGGTATTTCTGTGCAAGTTGAAGGTGAGTCTTTGTTTAATGATGGTATTGGTTTAGTGATTTTCACAACGATATTTTCAGTGGCCTTTTATGGCACCGAAGCTACCTTTACTGACGTTGCAGAATTGTTTTTAGTTGATGCAATTGGCGGTATCGTGTTTGGTCTGGTGATTGCGTTAGTCGGGCATTTTTTAATTATTAATAGCCGCGATGTGAACATTCGTTTGCTACTAACCCTGACCATTCCAACAGCCGGCTTTGCAGCAGCAAATATTTGGGAAATCTCAGGTGCCCTTGCTATGGTCACCAGTGGTATCTTACTTGGCAATATTACTCGTTCAAAAGCAACAGAGCGTACCGGGCCTGAAGATACTCGCTACGTGAAAGACTTTTGGCATGCCACAGATAGCTTTTTAAATGCCTTGCTGTTTTTGATCATCGGAATGCTAATTGTCACTATGCCTATTACTCTTGAAGAAATTGGCTTAGGTTTACTCATGGTGCCTGTGGTGTTGCTGGCTCGTTTTTTAAGTGTAGGCACGCCATTTGTATTTTTTAAAAAGTACCGCCAGTACGATAAGCACTCAGTGAAAATACTCACTTGGGGTGGCTTACGGGGTGGTTTAGCGCTTGCAATGGCAGCTGCCATCCCACGCGATCAAGTAATGATCGCAGGCTCTGATTTACATGACTTGATTGTTATTGTCACTTATGTGGTGGTGATCTTTTCGATTATCGTACAAGGTTTGACAATATCGCCGTTGATCCAAAGCAGTATTCAATCAGCAGAAGCGAAAAATTAAGCACTGATTTTTACTTTAAAGGCTCGATTATCGAGCCTTTTTTTGTGCTTTATCGGAATACATTCGTGCGTCTGCAACAGCAAGTAATTTAGTCAGCGAGCAAGGCTGCTGATCTGAAAAATCGGCAATGCCATAGGAAAAGCTAAGTTCAACTTGATTATTAAAACTATTAGGTAAGTGACTGAATGACAAAAATAAACGCTGCATAATAGCCTCGCAATCACTGGTATTTAAATCTGTAAACAAAATTACAAACTCATCACCGCTCAACCGCGCATATAAATCCGCTTTGCGACAGCAGCTTTCCAGCAACCTTGCAAAATCTTTTAGCAACCGATCGCCTGCAGCATGACCGAACTGGTCGTTAATTGCTTTAAAGTTATCTAAATCTATAAATACCAATTTTGCTTTTAAATGCTGGCGAATGCATAAATCAAGGTAATGTTCAGCTGTGCTAATAAAACCCCGACGATTGGGTAATAAGGTAAGCTCATCTGTGGTTGCTAATTGCATAACCGCAAACTCACGCTCGACAATTGCTGCAAAGTCTTTTAAAACTTTAGTATCTTTATTGTTAAAACTGCGAGGTTGGTGATCAATAAGGCACAAAGTGCCAATTCTATTTCCTGATTTAAGTGTGATTGGGCAACCTGCATAAAAACGAATATTTGGGTCACCCATTACCAGCGGGTTATCTTCAAAACGTTTATCGTTTAAGGCATTTTCAACCACTAGGGGGTCTTTATATAAAATTGCATGGGCGCAAAAAGAAATGTCTCTTGCAGTCTCTGTCACATCTAACCCCACACATGACTTAAACCACTGTCTATGCTCGTCAATTAAGCTAATGACACAAATTGGCACAGAGAAAAACTGTTGGGCAAGGCGAGTGATTCGGTCAAAGGCGGGGTCGCTCTGAGAGTCTAATACATCCAAAGAGCGAAGCTCTTCAAGCCTTGCTTGCTCATTTAACGGCACTGCTGGTCGTTCCATTAGATTGCCTTTTGATCAAAATCACATGTATTTCTTAACCCTAGCAGAAAAAAATGGTCTATTGCATACAAACAATTTCTTAAATTTCTGCTATGCCCATGTATCTAGGTGTTTATTACCCTCTTCATCTTCTTCTATGGCATTTTTACCGCTTTTATCATCTTTTTTAGCAGCTTTTTTTCGTCGCTCTATTTCTCGTTTTTGGCGTTTTTCAAGTTCAATTCGCTGCACGTTCGCATCTTTTACGCCCGCAATGTGAAATGCGCCTTTACTTTCTAACTGTAGCCGTGTAATTCGACCTAAAAAGGGGATCATGATATCCATTTGTACCTCCTATCTATCCATTTATTATCGGCGGTTATAGCATATACTTTAATTTCGCAAAAAAATGCTTGCCAAATATTAGCAAAGCATGTTTATCTATATACGTAACTTATTTAAACAGATTTACGCACTGGTTTATACAAACGAGTGCAATACAGGAAAAATTATGCGCTTCAATCTGACAACTATCCATCATCACCATCATTCACCGGAATAGCCTGTCAGGTTTTTCGCTGAGAGGTTATTCCTAAAAGGAACCTCTGGCGAGCAATCAACCCAATTATTTATTTTCGCCCTGAGGTTCCCTCGGGGTTTTTAGTTTTTGAATTAAAGGAAAATGAATAATGAGCAATACCAACCGTTTACGAATCGCCATCCAAAAAGGCGGCCGCTTATCAAAAGACTGCCAAGAGTTGCTAAAGCAACTTGGTGTGAAATTAAATCTTCGTGAACAACGTTTAATCGCACACTCTACCAATATGCCAATTGATGTACTTCGTGTACGCGATGACGATATTCCGGGCCTAGTAATGGACGGTGTGTGTGATCTGGGTATCGTAGGTGAAAACGTACTTGTTGAAGTACAAGCCGAACGCGAACGCCAAGGTGTGGAATTCGAAGTAAACAAACTTTCTAAGCTTGATTTTGGTTACTGTCGCCTTGCACTTGCATGGCCGCAAGAACTTGGTCCACAAAATAAAAGCTGGTTCGAAGGTAAACGCATTGCCACTACCTACCCAGAAATCTTAAGCCAATACCTAAAACGCGAAGGTATTAACGCAAGCACAGTTATGTTAACGGGCTCTGTTGAAGTTGCGCCCCGTGCTGGTTTAGCTGATGCAATTTGTGACTTAGTATCTACAGGTGCAACGTTAGAAGCAAACGGCTTAATGCAAGGCGATACCATCTTAGAATCAAACGCATGTTTAATTCAAAACAAGAATCTAACTGATCAAAGCAAACTTGATTTAATCAATACGCTAATGCCGCGTTTACGTGGTGTACGCCAAGCAAAAGAAAGTAAATACATCATGCTACACGCACCAAAAGCAAAGCTTGATGAAGTATGCGACTTACTACCTGGCACAGGTCAACCAACTTTACTATCGCTTGCTGGTAGCGACGATTATGTTGCGCTACATATGGTTAGCAGCGAAACCCTTTTCTGGGAAACAATGGAACAGTTAAAAGCACTAGGCGCTAACTCAATTCTTGTTATGCCAATTGAAAAAATGATGGAGTAATTATCCATGTTTCGCTGGAATGAGGAAAATCAACAAGCACAGCAGGCGGTACTTACCCGCCCTGCTGTTACTGCAAGTAAAGAGGTTGAAGCAATTTGCATCGACATCTTAAATGCAGTTAAAGCACAAGGTGACGCAGCGTTATTAAAGATGGCAAAAGAGTTTGATAAGCGCGAAACACCGCGCTTATTAGTGCCAGTTGAAGAAATAAACCAAGCTGAGCAGTTATTATCAAACGAGTTAAAAGCCGCTATCGAAACGGCCTACGCCAATGTAAAACGCTTTCACCAAGCACAATTACCTAAAGATATTAAGTTAACAACGCAACCTGGCGTATTGTGTGAACTTAAATATCAAGCCATTGAAGCGGTAGGTATTTACGTGCCAGGTGGTAGTGCGCCACTGCCATCGTCAGTAATTATGCAAGGGGTGCTTGCACAGTTGAGTGGTGCACAAACCGTTGTGCTTACTACACCTGTGAAAGCCGATGAAACTATCAACCCTGCCATTTTATATGCGGCAAAACTATGTGGTATTAAAACCATTGTAGAAAGTGGCGGCGCGGGTGCGATTGCAGCGATGGCTTACGGTACAGAATCAGTGCCTAAAGTGAACAAGATTTTTGGCCCGGGAAATAGCTTTGTCACCATGGCAAAACAACTTGTTGCGCAAACTATTCCGGGTATGGCGATTGATATGCCAGCTGGTCCTTCTGAAGTGTTAGTGATTGCTGATGAGCGTGCAAACCCAGGGTTTATTGCGGCAGATTTATTATCGCAAGCAGAGCACGGCGCTGATTCGCAAGTTATTTTACTGTGTAACAGCGCACGCATTATTGAAAAAACACAGCAAGCATTAACAGAGCAGCTAGCAAAGTTAAGTCGTAAAGGCACTGCCGAGCAAGCCCTTGCTAACTCAAGCTTGATATTAGTCGACTCGGTTGAGCAAGCCTTTGCGGTGTCTGCTCAATATGGTCCTGAGCACCTTATTCTACAGCTTGCTGATGCGCAGCCTTATTTAAGCTTAGTGAAAAATGCCGGCTCAGTATTTGTGGGTGATTACACTCCGGAGTCTGCCGGTGACTATGCATCGGGTACTAACCACGTACTACCAACGTATGGTTACAGTGCGACTTATTCGAGCTTAAACTTACTGGACTTCTTTAGAACTTACACAGTGCAAACCATCAGTAAAAATGGCTTACGTGAATTATCTAAAGCAATTTTACCTTTGGCTGCAGCAGAGGGGCTTGATGCTCACGCTAATGCTGTTTCAATTCGTCTTGAGGCTATGAACAATGAGCGATAATTCAAAAATAACAACGCTGTTGCCAGATAACATTGCAGCGCTTACAGCCTATAGTTCAGCGAAAAGTGAAAAACTAACAGGCACAACGTGGTTAAATGCCAATGAAAGCCCATATTCACGTACGCCAAATATCAATTTAACTGATTTAAATCGCTACCCAGATCCGCAGCCTCAGCAAGTGATCACTCGTTACGCTTGCTATGCTAATTTAGAGCCAGAGCAAGTACTGATGACTCGTGGCGCTGACGAAGGTATTGAACTATTAGTACGTACTTTTTGTAGCCCTACTAAAGATAGCATTGCACTCTTTTTGCCAACTTACGGCATGTACAAAGTCACTGCTGATACCCACAACATTGCGATTAACGGTTTAACTCAAGAGCTGTTATTAAAAGGCACGGTTGATGAGATTGTCACTGCAGTTGCTGATTCAAAGTTGGTGTTTATTTGTAATCCAAATAACCCTACCGGCAGCATGACAAGCCTAGACAAAATCAGAAAAATCACCCAGCAACTTGCGGGTAAAGCGATTGTAGTGGTGGATGAAGCTTATATAGAATTTTGCCCAGAACAAACAGCGGCAAGCCTGATCAACGAGTTTAGTAACCTTGTGGTACTAAGAACCTTATCAAAAGCATTTGCACTTGCGGGTTTAAGAACAGGCTTTACGCTAGCCAACAGCGAGCTACTTGCGCCTATTCGTAAAGTGATTGCGCCTTACCCTGTATCAACGGTGGTTGCGAGCATTGCCGCAGATGCATTAAGTAGCGACAATATCGCTTCAATGCGCCGTCAGGTAACGATTTTAAATAGCTTAAAAACCAAACTAAAAAATTGGCTTGAGCAATCACCTGCTGTTATCAAAGTACTGAGCGGTGAAGGTAACTTCGTCACCTTAAAACTAAAAGACAAACAATCATTTAATATCGCACTTGAGCAAGGACTCGTGATGCGTGCCTTCACTTTATATGGCGAAAATGATTGGTTACGAATTTCTATCGGTAACGAGCAAGAACTAGAACAAGTAAAAATTTGGTTAGATGGCTTATCACTGACCAGCAATACAGTAGAACAGGAATTATCATGAGCAACCCGTATTTATTTATTGACCGCGATGGCACGATTATCGAAGAGCCTATCACCGACAAACAGGTTGATAGCCTAGAAAAATTAGTGTTCTTGCCGAATGTGATCCCTGCTCTATTACAACTTCAAGCGGCAGGTTACCGCCTTGTGATGGTTTCAAACCAAGATGGTTTAGGCACTGATAGCTTCCCGACCGCTGATTTTGATATTGCCCAAGACAAGATGATGGATATCTTAAACAGCCAAGGGATTAAATTTGATGAAGTTCTGATCTGCCCTCACTTTGATGAACAAAATTGTGACTGCCGTAAACCAAAAACTGGTTTACTTACTGAGCTGATGCGCTCAGGTAAAGTCGATTTAGCACGCTCATTTGTGATTGGCGACCGCCAAACAGATATCGGACTTGCTAATAACTTATGCTGTGAAGGCATTTTGTATGACGGCAGCTGGGATGCCATTGTCACTAAGTTGACAACCGCGAACCGTGAAGGCCGTGTCACTCGCAACACCAAAGAAACGCAAATCGATGTACAAGTTAATTTAGACCAAACAAAAAATGGCGAAATTAGCACTGGCCTTGGCTTTTTCGATCACATGCTTGACCAAATTCGTACACACGCCAACATCGGACTTAATATTCAAGCCACTGGCGACTTACACATTGATGAGCACCACCTAGTTGAAGATATCGGCATTGCACTTGGCCTTGCCCTTAAACAAGCGCTAGGTACAAAAACGCAAATTGGTCGCTATGGCTTTGCACTCCCTATGGATGAATGTAAAGCAGAAGCGCAAATTGACTTATCGGGTCGCGCCTCGTTTGTATTAAATGCCGATTTTAGCCGTGAAAAAGTGGGCGACTTAGACGTGCAAATGGTTGAACACTTCTTTAAAAGCTTAAGTGATAATGCCGCCATGAGCCTAATTCTGTCGGTTAGCGATGGTAACTGTCATCACCAAGTTGAAGGCTTATTTAAAGCGTTTGCAAGAGCACTTCGCGCTGCGATTGCAAAAGATGCCACACAACAAACTGCCAGCTCTAAGGGGTGTTTATGATTGCCATAATTAATACCGGTTGTGCCAACATTAACTCAGTTCGTTTTGCCTTTGAGCGCTTAGGGAAGACGCCAGAGGTGATCACCTCCCCTGAACAACTGAAAGGCTTTGAACGTGCGATTTTACCAGGCGTAGGTCATGCTTCTGTTGCCATGAAACGCTTAAAAGACGGTGGTTGGCAGCAAGCAATTGATGAATATCAGCGCCCGCTAATGGGCATTTGTTTAGGCATGCAATTACTTTGCGACAGCACAGAAGAAGGTAATGTTGATTGCCTTGGCAAAATTCCGGGTGTTGTTAAGCACTTAGAAGTGGGCACATTAACCTCACCACACATGGGGTGGAATGACTTAAGTGTGTTAAAAGAGCATGCCCTTACCAAAGGGTTATCTGCGCAAGATCAAGTGTACTTTGTGCATAGCTTTGCGCACACAGTAAACGATGCCACCCTAGTTAGCGGTGAATACGGGCAAGCTTTTTCTGCGATTGTTGCCAAAGATAACTACGCAGGCATGCAGTTCCACCCTGAGCGAAGCGCCAAAGTAGGCACGCGACTTTTACAAAACTTTTTAGATTGGCAGCTGTAAGCGCAGCAAAAAATAAGAGAAATAAACGTGATTATTCCAGCACTCGATGTATTACAAAACCAAATTGTGCGCTTATACCAAGGTAAGTATGATACAGCACAATTTTACCCTTACGAACTTGGCGCACGCTTACAAGAGTACGCAAACAGCGGCGCAGGCAAACTGCACCTAGTTGATTTAGAAGGCGCGCGCGATCCAAATAAAAAACAGTGGCAGCATATTCAAGCTGCAACCAAAGCGCTTAATGTGCCTTATCAAGTGGGCGGTGGTATTCGCTCAGAGCAAGATGTTGCTGACTGGCTTGAAGCCGGTGCTAATCAAGTCGTGATTGGCTCAATGGCCGTTGAAAAGCGCGAACAAGTAAAGGCGTGGATTGAAAAATTTGGCAGCTCTCACTTTGTTATCGCACTAGATGTAAATAAAACTGACAACGGCTGGGCACCCGCAACACACGGTTGGTTAAGTGAATCTGAGTTTGGTTTGTTCGAACTTGTTGATTTTTACGTGGCACTGGGTGTAGTTGATTTTCTGTGTACTGACATCAGTAAAGACGGCACCATGACCGGTCCTTCGTTTGCACTTTATGAAGATTTAACCAACCACAACAGCGAGATTAAAGTTCAAGCTTCAGGTGGTGTAAGCTCACTTGATGATATTGCAAAGCTGAAAAAACTGGGCGTTGGCGGAGTTATCTTAGGTAAATCATTGCTCGATAGTGCCTTTAATGTTGAGGAGGCGTTAGCATGTTATCAAAACGCATAATCCCTTGTTTAGATGTAAAAGACGGCCAAGTCGTTAAAGGTGTTAAATTTAAAGGCCATGAAGTAGTTGGTGATATCTTAACGCTTGCTAAAGCTTACAGCGATGCCGGTGCGGATGAACTGGTGTTTTATGAAATCAGTGCCAGCGTCGAAAAACGCCTACTTGATGTCAATTGGGTTGAGAATATTGCACGCCACATTGATATTCCATTTTGTGTGGCAGGCGGCATTAAATCTGTTGCTGATGCAGCACGTGTTTTAGAACGTGGTGCAGATAAAATCAGTATTAATAGCCCTGCAATTGCTCGCCCAGAGCTTATCAAAGAATTACACGATGAGTTTGGTAAACAATGCGTGGTTGTGGGTATTGATAGCTTTTATGATGAAACCACTGGCGAATATTTAGTGTACCAGCTGACTGGCGATCCTAATGCATCAAGCCGTACTCGCTATAAAACCGAAGAATGGGTTAAGCGCGTGCAAGACCTAGGCGCTGGTGAAATTGTACTCAACTGCATGAACCAAGACGGCGTGCGTAAAGGCTACGACAATGTTCAGCTATCAAAAATGCGTGCACTGTGCGATATTCCACTAATTGCATCGGGCGGCGCAGGTACGATGCAAGACTTTGTTGATGTGTTTCAGCAAAGCCAAGTTGATGGCGCACTCGCTGCCAGCGTATTTCACAAGAACGTCATTGATATTGGCGAACTAAAACAATTTTTAACTGATAATAATGTAGCGGCAAGACTATGCAATTAACCAAAGACACTCTTTCTCAAGTCGACTTTGCCAAAAGCGAATTGATCCCAGCTATCGTGCAAGACGCACGCTCTGGTGTCATTTTAATGCAGGGCTTTATGAATCAAGATGCATTAGCTGCCACTTTCGACAAGCAAAAAGTAACCTTTTACTCGCGTTCTAAAGAGCGCTTATGGACCAAAGGCGAAACATCAGAAAACTACCTTGAAGTCGTCTCTGTACACACCGACTGCGATTACGACTCACTATTAGTACTGGCAAACCCACTTGGGCCAACATGCCACCTTGGTACACAAAGCTGCTTCGGCGATGATGCTAAACCTAGCTTATCGTTTTTAGCTGAGCTTGAACAAGTGATTGTCTCGCGTAAAGACGATGATCCAAGTAAAAGCTACACAGCGTCTTTGTTTGCAAAAGACTTAAGCCGTAGTTGCCAAAAAGTGGGTGAAGAAGGTGTTGAAGTTGCCCTTGCAGCCATGAAACATGATAACGATGAATTAACCAATGAATCGGCAGACTTATTGTATCACTTAACCGTGTTATTACAGCGCCAAGGCTTATCGCTGGCTGATGTGGTGAGCTGTTTACAAGGTCGCCATAAGTAAATTAAGTTCAGTTAGATGCACCTTTTTAGGTGCATCTTTTTTAGTGTTTCTTAAATCCACTCTTATCTACCCTGTGCTTTAAAACATCACGGGTAAAGTCATGTTCACTAAAGCCTTTAAGTCCTGCAAGGTCACCTCCTCACATATAGTGTGATTTTAGAATCCATTGCAACAACAGTAAAAACGTGAATTGATGGTAAATTTAAAATAAATGCAATAAATTCAACAATATATATAATTTCATTATTTGATTAGTAAGTCTAATTATGGTCTAATTCAATTGAAAAGGACAAAGAAGAAGGATTCTTATCATGAATAAAATTTCATTATCAATTGCTACCCTTTTAGCGATTGCATCAACATCAGCATTTTCACAAACAATTACTTTTACTGGCTCTGCGCATTGTAGTGAAGATACTGTGAAAAAAACTTCAGCTTTAAACGAGCTAATTGCTACAAATGGCGATTTATCAGCACTAAAAGAACTCTCTTTAGAAAATGTTGGCGCAACCGCTAACGGATACTTTACTTTCAACCCAACATTTTCAAGAACTTCACGTTACTTCAATTGTGCAATTCCATTGAGCGATAACATTGGTCAATACCAACTAACAGTTCACGGTACTACTCAAGGTTTAAATAACTCTTTTGGTGGTTGCTCAATTTCACAGATTAAAAAAGTAAATGATGGCAACAGTGAAGTATGGCTTAAATATGGGACTGGACAGGGTTTTGATTGGATTAGCATATCTGATCTAAATAACTCATCTAAACAAAGTGTTAATTTCACAACAAGTTTAGATAATAATTATCAAGACAATTCTATTCTTTCATTGACATGTAGAACAACTTGGCAGCAAGGAACTGTTTCAGTTGGTCAAATAGAAATAAATTATTAAACTAAAAAATTTGTCCTTTTTAGTAGGGCTTGATGATTCAAGCTCTACTTAATCGTGTATATCAGAATGTTAGTCTTATTAAATGTTCTATTTCGTACATAGAAAATACAGGTACATTTATTAATCCCACTTATCGCAGTACTTTGTAATTATTAGCCTTAACCTTAGAATTCATAAGTTCAGCCTATTATTTTTATAAAAAATTTTTAAACCCTTTAAACCTTTTTTATCAGCACCTGCGACTAAGCTAATAACACCACAGATATGAAAGGGAAGAACCATGTTAAGTACAGTAAAAACACTCTCACTCATTGCCGCAGGCTTATTATCAGCACAGACCTTTGCTTGGGGTGATATGCCACTACAAGCAACTAAAAACCTAACGCTAGATGCAGCATCATTAAGCGCTTTAAAAGTAGAAGCAGGCTCAGGTTTTTTACACATTACCGGTAGTGACAGTGATCAAGTGACCGTTAAAGCCGAGATTTATCAAGAAAAGCCACATGATGAGTATTGCTTAACGCTTGAAGCTAAAGGTAAGCGTGCTGCGCTTAGTGCAGGCCAGTGCGATTACCACACCAATAAGCAAACTCGCATTGATTTAACTGTTGCGATCCCTCGTTCATTTAATGTTGATGTACACGATGGCTCTGGCGAAATTATTATCAGCAAAGTCGCTGATACAGTGATTAACGATGGTTCAGGTTCAATTACCGCAAATGACATTACAGGCACATTAGAAATCAATGATGGTTCGGGTAGCATAGAGGCACGTAATATCAGCCGTGATATTAAAATTCATGACGGCTCAGGTAACATTGATGTTGCCAACGCACAGGGCAATATTGAAGTACATGATGGTTCAGGCGGTATCGATTTAAATGATATTTCTGGTGATGTTGTCGTTTCAGATGGCTCAGGCAGCATTCGCGTTGACACCGCAGCAAACTTTGAGTTACTAAGTGATGGCTCTGGTTCAGTAAAAGTAACCAACATAGCTGGTAAAACTAAGATATAAGCCTGCGCTTTTACCATATACGCAACTAAAATGCCCTCCTTTACGAGGGCATTTTGCTTTGTAATCACCAATCTTTATTAGCATTTTTACAAGGGCTTAGGTATCCTTTAGGAAACGTTTAAGGAACTGCTATTTAAAAGGATAGCCTGATATGAAAAAGCCACTCGCCGCCTTACTAACTGGCCTTGTTTTAACAGGTTGTACAGGACTAACAACTGAACAACAAACAGCCATTGATAACTTAACCCCTTGCGAGAAAATTAACGCCCTATTAGGTGCTTACGATAACCGCTTTGAAGGCTTAAAACGTAGCCGTGTAAATACAAAATACATGGAAACATGGACAGCGAAATACAACCTTATTGCCGATAACTGTCAAATCACGGCGCTTGATAAAGACAATGTTACCTACCGCTGTGTAGGCAACTACGAGCAACAGCAACAAGCTGTTGCCGATCACACCCGTGCGGTTAATTTTACCCAAGCTTGTTTAGCGGGTAATAATTGGCATCAAACACAAAAAGAGTCAGCTGAATCGTTACGCACCACGTTTGTGCTTGACGAAAACAACCCTGTTATCTCAATTCATTCGGGTAAAACCCTATCACGCAAACAGCCTTGGTCTACCACTCTTGAAATTGGTAAGCCAATTGAAGGCAAGTAATACAATCATGAAGGCTACATTAGCCTTCACATCACTATGACACATTCAAAAAAACCAACCAGCCAATTTAAAACAGATTGCATCGGTCAATGTCATCGCCTAAATGGCTATTGCACTGGCTGTGGTCGCAGTAATGATGAAATTTTTGATTGGATCATTTTATCAGAGCAAGAAAAGCAAGCGATTTTAAATACTCCTCGCCCTGACATAAAAGCGAAATAGTTCTGACACCCAAGCGTCATTAAAGCTTGTTAGCCTGATTCAAACTGACCATCAGGTAACGATAATGACCGCTATTTTTGTAATTAACTTAGCAAGCTCTACTGAACGATTAAACCGTGTTAGCCATGAGCTAAATGCACAAAATTTGGCATTTGAACGCCTTGATGCAATTGATGGAAGAGAGCTGTCTGATACAGAGATAGCTAAGCACTATAGTGCTGATTTAAATATAAAAAAATACCATAAGCCATTGAGTAAAGGTGAAATTGGCTGTTACCTGAGTCACAGAAAAGCATGGCAAACCATTGTCGATAGGCAATTAGATTACGCCATTATTTTAGAAGATGACTTTGTTCTCGACCGCTCTATTCACAGTGCAATTGAAAACATTAGTACATTAAAACAGCCTTGGCAGCTAATAAAATTGGCCGCTTATAAAGACCGAAATCGGGAAATTGCCTTTACAAAGCCCCTTGCTTATGAGCAACACTTAGTTATTCATAAAAAGCTTATGTCTGGCTGCTGTGCTACGGCTGTTAGTTTTGAAGGTGCAAAAGCGCTATTAAAAGCCACAGCCATATTTGGCCGCCCCGTTGACTGCGATTTACAGCATGTGTGGGAAACCGGTGTTTATGGATACTCTTTGCTGCCCTACCCGGTATCACAACCTGATAATTCACAAAGTGATATTCGTGATAGATCAGTAAAAGTTAAAAAGTCGTTTTGGCGACGTAAAAAACAGCAGCTACAAAGTGCACTACTAAACGCAAAATACACTAAGCAGTTTGTAAAAACGCAGCTAGTACCAAACAAAAAGAAAGGAGCCGCAGCTCCTCTCTTACCAATCAAAAATCATTAACGATTTATTTTGCTTGGCTGTTATTTAGCTTGATTTGGGTGGTCAACACCCATCCATGCTTTAAACAATGCCATTTGAGCTGGTGTTGCATCTTTTAATGCTTTGACCTTTTTCTCTTTATCAAAGTCTTCGCTAAGTGTTAGCGTTGTGCTTTGTAATGCATCGCGTCTAATGAAATCAACAGTCACTGTGTCGCCTGCTTTAAACGTTTCGAGGCTGGCTGTTAAATCTTTACCAACATGCTTTTTGTTAAACGCCACGATTTTGTCATCAGTCGTTAAGCCCGCTTGCCATGCAGCGCCACCACGGCGAACATGAGTTAGGGTTAATAACTCACCGCTGTTTTTTGCAAACGAATCAATACTAGGTACTGATTTTGCGCCTTCAGGGCGAATTAAACCTAAGCCTACTTTTGCAAGTAGCTCATCAAAGTCGATAGCAGCTGGCTCATCCACATTCGCTTGCCACCAAGCGCTGTAATCACGACCTGTAAGCTCTTTTAAAATTGCTTTAACATCATCTGGCGTAAAACCATCTGGTAAACGATGCTTGTTGTAAAGCGCGCGGTGAACATCGCGGTAACTGATTTTGCCATCGCTTTTTTCTAGCAAATCAATATCGAGTGCCATTGAAATCAACGCACCTTCTAAATAGATATTAGTGCTGTAGTTGCGAGCGTGGTCGCCGCCTTGATTAATCCACTTATCAAAACTGGTTTCAGTTGCGCTTTGTACTTCACGACCCGGTGTTTGTAGGTGGCGATTAACGGTTTTTGTTAACGTACCGAAGAACTCATCGGTTGTTTCAATACCAGCGCGCACCATTAAGTGATCTTCAAAGTAGCTGGTTGAGCCCTCTGCAATCCATAATGTTTTCGCGTAGTTAATATTGGTGTAGTCGTACGGTGCGATACCTTTAGGGCGGTATGCTTTTACGTTCCAAGTATGAATAAATTCGTGTGCTGCGGTGCTGATAAACGCAAGGTAATCTTTACGAGAACCAAAACGGTCACGTGGGCGCTGGATAATTGTTGAGTTTAAATGCTCTGTTGCACCGCCTGCTCCTGACGTAGCATGCACCATAAATACATAACGCTCATACGGGTAGCTATCCCAAATTACATTACCGGTTGTCACTAGCTTTTTAAGGTCAGTTAGCATTTGATCTACGTCGTAGTTGCCTTCACCCCAAATAACGAGCTCATATTCACGGCCATCAACGGTGAACTTGTGTAGCTCGTTGATACCCGTTTCGATTGGTGAATCAACTAAAATATCGTAATCAGCGGCCTTAAAGCTGTGTTTAGAACCCGCATTTTCCATACCCGATACTGAGCGCCATTCTTTTGGTACATTTAGCTCAACTTTAACTGGGTCTTGGCGGAATGATTCGCTGAACATGAAAAAGCCAGAAGCATCAATGAAGGCATGGCTATCATCAATATGACGAGCACGTTTACCTAGCTCGTTAGCGTAAACTTGGTAATCTACATTGACTTGAGTAGGTTCGTTTAGGTGAACACGCCAAGTGCTGTGGTCAATTTTTTCCCACTCTAACGCCTTACCATCATCATCTTTTGCTTCGAAAAAGCGCACGCCATTGGCAAGATTTAAAATTTCGTAGCGACCAGTACGCCAAGCAGGAAGTTTAATATCTAAATGTGCTTGTGCTGTTTGCGGAAACTCAACACTTACATTACCTAGGTGGTGTTCAGGCTGAGTAATAGACAGTGAGTAGTTTACATCTGCAAACGCACTGCTAGAACAGGCCGCCAAAATAGACATGGCCAAAAACTTTTTCATAACAACTCTTTTTATTACTATCAAAATTACGAAATAGACTAACAATTGCGATAAAAAATGTGAATTAAAAACCGATAAACAGCCATTGCAACAAGTTTGATAGACAAAATGGCTAAGTTTTTGACTTGGAACCTACATTTCGTACTATTTTGTTGTAAACTTAGCTTATAGACAGTTGATTAATAACGGCGGTATTACTCGGTGCAGCAACAGCATGATCTTCTTAATAAAAAGTTAAAACAAGCAATCGATGCCCGGACGGTTGTTGAGGATGCACGCAAACACCAAGTTGAGGTTCTTTCTCAGTTTGCTGCAAAGTTATCTCTAAGTTGTAAGGGCTTAGATATTGAGTTAGATAATCGCCTCGCTAAGTTTAGAAGTGCTCTGAAAAAAGGGGTTGACTTTAACCTTCTTTCACCTTTTATTGATGATGTTCTAGGGCTATTAAAACACCAAGAAGCAAAGCAAATTGCTTTACAACGCGAACTTAACAACAGTGTCAATGATGCAGGAAAGCAGCTACAAAAAGTAAAAGGTTTACCGGATGATGCCCGTCGTTCTTTACGCCATTTGCTTGATCATGAGTTAAATAACATCCAATCTAACCATGACTTTATCCCTTTATTATCTAAACTGGTAATAATTTATCATCAAGCTTTACAGGCAAAGCTTTCGACAAAAAGTGAAACTGAATCACAAATTAAACCCGAGCTTGCAGCCGAACTACTTAACCTAGCAAATGATCTCGTTTTAGAGGATGAGAGCGCTGAACAAATCAAAGCAGTAAAGAATAACATTACACATAACGACTGTATTGATGATTTACTTGATTCTGCTCTAAAAATTATCACGATTATTACTCGTAATATGAGTAAAGAGCGTCAATCAGCACAGAGTTTTTTGATCTCTTTAAATCAAACAATTGAAGATTTACATCATTCAATTGTTTCAACCAGTAAACATTCTGAGTCACTTAGCGCTGAGTACGAGTCGCTAAATAAGCAAATAGAAGCAAAAATTAAAAACCTTAATACTCAGACGCAACAAGCAACGTCAATATCGTCCCTCAAAGAGCTAGTCGAAGAAGAGTTAAAATCATTAAGTGATGATTTAATTGCAAAAGAAAAGTTAGAACAGAGTGAAAGAGAGCATTTATTAAATAGCTTTAACGACATTAATAAAAGAATAAGTCATTTAGAAAGCAAACTCTCAACTTACAAAAAACGGTTAAATGAACAACGCTATAAAAGCTTACTTGATGGTTTAACAAAGCTACCAAACAGAGCCGCGTTCGATGAACGTTTTAATCATGAATTTCATTTATTTAACATCCAAGAGTCTGATGTGACATTTGTAGTGCTTGATGTCGATCACTTTAAATCTATTAATGATAGGTATGGCCACAGTGCTGGCGATAAAACATTGCAAGTTATTGCTAAAGCACTACAAAAATCAATTCGTAAATCAGACTTTATTGCCCGTTACGGTGGTGAGGAATTTGTGTTATTAATGACAGGCATGTCTATTGAAAATGCAGTTAGCTCTCTTGAAAAACTGCGCAAAAATATTCAGGCAATACCGTTTAAATTTAAAGATAAGCAAGTAGAAATCACTATTTCTCTTGGTGCTACCCAACTTAAAAAAGGTGATACCCCGCTGATTGCTTTTGATCGTGCCGACGATGCTCTGTACAAAGCAAAAAATGAAGGACGAAATAAAGTTTGCATTAGCAAATAAAGCCCTTATCTCAATGGTGAGGTCTTTGACACACAATGATAAAGGCTCATAGATGAGCCAGGAGAGTGCTTATGTTAAAACAACTGAATCCTACAGGTGTACTGGATTTACTATCGCAACTAGAAGTTGATCTACTCGAACAGTCATCCACCAGCGAGCGCTATAAATTATTTAGGAACTGTGTGCTCGCGGTTCTCAATGTGGGCAGCCACACCGATTCAAGCTCTGAAATTTACAATAAATACGAAGACTTTGATATTCGCTTATTAAGCCGCGAGCGTGGTATTAAAATTGAACTTGAAAACCCACCCGAATCCGCTTTTGTTGATGGCGAAATTATCACTGGTATACATGAACATATCTTCTCGGTTATTCGCGATATTCTGTTTATTTGTCAAAAATACGAAAAAGACTTAACAGAGCAAAAAACCATTACTCATATGGTCTTCGACATGCTGCGAAATGCAGGCGCACTGAGAGTGAATAGTGATCCGAGCATGATAGTTTGCTGGGGCGGCCACTCAATTAACGAAGTTGAATACAAATATACTAAACAGGTTGGCTACGAACTCGGCCTTCGTGGCTTAAACATTTGTACTGGTTGTGGCCCAGGTGCAATGAAAGGCCCAATGAAAGGTGCCACCATCGGCCATGCTAAACAGCGTATTACAGATAATCGTTACTTAGGTTTAACCGAGCCAAGTATTATTGCCGCTGAGCCACCTAACCCGATTGTAAATGAATTGGTGATTTTACCCGATATCGAAAAGCGCTTAGAGGCATTTATTCGTAGCGCACATGGCATTATCATTTTCCCAGGTGGTGCAGGCACTGCAGAAGAGTTGTTATACCTTTTAGGTATTTTGTTGCATCCTGATAACGAAAAACAATGTTTACCAGTGATCTTAACTGGACCTAAAGAAAGTGAAAACTACTTTATTGAGCTGTGTAAATTCGTTGAGAAAACACTCGGTAAAGCGGCGCTTGAGAAATTTGAAGTAATTATTGATGACCCTGAACGTGTGGGTAAAACACTCAAAGCGAAAATGGCTGATGTGCGTGAATACAGAAAGAGTCAAGGTGACGCTTACTACTTTAACTGGACGCTAAAAATCGACCATGATTTCCAACAGCCGTTTGCACCAACTCATGCTAATATGTCGGGCTTAGATTTACATTTAGATCAACCAACTCAGCAACTCGCAGCTAACTTACGCCGAGCATTCTCAGGCATTGTTGCAGGTAATGTTAAAGACGAAGGTCTACAAGCCATCAAACAACATGGCCGCTTTGTACTCAGTGGTGAGCCTTCGTTAATGGCTGATATGGATAAGCTGCTGGCAGCATTTGTAGATCAAGGTCGTATGAAGTTGCCTGGCAGTAAGTATATCCCTTGCTATGAGATCAAAGCTTAACAGGAGACTATGTGACAACCCAATTACTTTTAATAGATGCGCTAAATCTTATTAGGCGCATCTATGCTGTTGATAGTAATCAGAGTCATCACAGTGAAGAGCATATGATAAAAGCAAGCTGTGCCCGAGTGGCACATGCTTGCAAAAAGTTACGCCAGCAATGTAATGCAACTCACGCGATTGCCGTGTTTGATGGTGAAAGAAGCTGGCGTTATCACTACTTTGAGGCCTACAAAAGCACTCGTTCACCAATGCCTGACACCCTCAAGCAAAACTTATCACGCTTTAAACAAGCAATTGAAGACACTGGCATTGTGGTGTTTTCACCTGATAATGATGAAGCCGACGATATCATTGCCACCCTTGCTTACAAGGCCGCATCTAATAATGTAGCTTCGACTATCGTGTCTACCGATAAAGGGTTTTTGCCGTTTTTATCTGAACAAATAGCTATCTATGACTACTTTAAAAAGCAATACATTGAAGTTGAAGATATTAAACAGCGCTTTAATGTACCAAAGCATCGACTTGCTGATTTTTGGGCTTTGGCAGGCGATAAAACCAATGATATTCCTGGTGTTAAAGGGATCGGTAATAAGTCGGCACAGCAATTAATTAATGATTATGAGTCGATAGAAGCGGCCATAAACGACGATGAGCTAAACCCTACTCTTAAACGCAAGCTAAGCTCAGAAATGGAGATGTTTGTGATATCAAAAAACCTCGTCATGCTGCGTACTGATATTAACTTAGGCTTTAGTTTAAAGCAGTTAAGGCTCAATTAGTCGCAATCTCGTAGCACAGTTGGCCAACTGAGCGTATACTGAAAATTCGCGTTAATTTTATAGAGTTACACATGTTTAAAAAGGTTTTCCAATATCTGGTACTTGGGTTAGGTGTTTATGCACTCATAGCAACCCTCGTGATCACTTTTTATAAAGATGATCCGCAAGCCATGATCTGGCAAGACCGTGAAGCCTTCAATAAGCGATATATTGCAAAGCTGTCTGTTGATAAACCTGAAAATCTAAATGCGGTGCTTGATTATTTAGGCAGCCCCGATCTAACCTATGCAAAACGCACCGAAGACAATGTTTGGCAAATAATTTTTTACCGCACTCAGCACGTTAAATCCGATGGAATAACGACAATAGACGAGTGCACGGGCCTACTTTTTAAGAATGGTCAGTTGGTGTTATGGGGGCCAAGTGCCTATGAAAGCTATCAACAAGAAACCTAAACGCTTATGATGGAAAATGTAACCCCTCGGGAGCTAGCGCGCTTATTTGATAGTACGCACCAATTACTTAAACTTTACCATCAAAAGCAAAAATGGTCTCAAATCTTCCCTTTATTAAGTAACCTTGCTGAGCGGTACTACCTATTATACCAAGCCTACCCAAAAGGGATGCAAGCGCAATTAAGCTTGTATGTAGCGAACCACGGCTACACCACAAATTTAGTCGTAAACCAATGTGTTGTAGCCTGCATTTTATGCCGTAGTCTTAATTACAACCAAGCTATTAGTGAGCAAATTATTAGTTGCTGCTTAGCTAATTACCTGTGCGTGCAATCGCAAAGTAATAAATTAGCAGCAAGTAAAGCACTCACCCCGCAAGATAAAAAACTTTGGCAATGCCGTCATCAATTAGCAGCAAAGCTTCTAAAAGAGTCAGGCTCGCATACGCTACCTATTCAGCACTTATTAGCGCGTTTAAATAAGTATAAACAAGCACTACTCAGTGCACCAAAAATTATGATTTACGATGGTGCAACAACCTTAGTTGCTTTGGCTAATATTATTGCGATGAATACGACTTATCGCGAGTCAGGTGGGCATATAAGCGTGTACAAAGCCTTAGCTGATATATATTTGCGTACACCGAACGAATTTGCACAAAATGCCATAAAAGCTCTGATTGCGCATATTGGCCCTTACATTCCGGCCAGTGAAGTAAAATATGCCGAACAAGTACTTATCTATTTAGCGACAGATGAACATGGTCGTCATATTTTAGTCGATGTGAGTCGTCCTGAAAAAATTCGTTGGCATCGCATCAAGGCAAGCTTAACGACTTGCGCTAAGCAAAGGCCTTGTAAAGATACTCGCTTGCTCTACACAGTATGGTTTAGTGAGAACATAAGTTTTGCTGAGCCACAACCAATAAATGAGCAACGTAGGCAACAATATTTAACGTTAATTAGTGCATTAAAAGTATCAAAAGAATATAGCTATCAAGGTTTAAATAAGCTTTTAAGCCCCTACCCTGAATTAATAACACAGCTCACTGTTGCCGCTAAACCCTATAATAAAGAGCAGCAAAGAGCTAAAGACTTGCGCCATTGTTTATCTATGGTCGGATACGATAACGCCCCTGCGATTATTCAAAAAGTATTGTTTCAACGCTTAGTCGCAACCACCTCTCACCCACTTTTTCAGCATATATCTAAGCGGCTTGAAAACATGGTACGTATTATCCAAGCGTTATTTAAACACACCGATTCAATTCAATTTGAGCAGGTTGCTTTGCCATTGTATGCCTATGTTCTTTATCTTTGTGAACATCAAGCAACCAGTATTTCCCGTAAAACGGTATTTGAGCAAGCTGAAAAACAAGTGATTAGCCCTCCTCTTGGCTGTTTGTTTGGGGTTAGTCAATTAAACCAAGAACCACTAACGGCGTATTTAAATCAACTGATTGGCGATAACAGTTGGACACAACATTTACTTGGTAGTGAGCAACATGATAAACAAACACTTGATATCAATGAAAAGCATTGGGTCGCGATTAAGCTATTTACTTATTATGTTTTTCAGCCAAAAGCACTTTTTAGTAGTTGGCAGGAACAAATTATTTTCGATAGTTTATCGGCCGCTGGATGGCAATCAAAAGCAGATTTTTATGCATATCTCAAAAACTGTGAATTTGCAGACAATTTTTAGATTGTGTTGTTAAAAAGTGCGAAAACGTTAAATAAATATGAACTTTAGTCTATTTATAGTCAGTATTCACAGGATAAACTGGCAAAAAGCTGAATAAATTGCTATAAAAGCCGCTTAAATTTTCAAACACATCCACGTAAACCCTCTAACAAGTAAATCGCATGCTATTTCGCGATAAGTTTACGTGTTTATCTACTCATAAATAGGAAAAGTAAATGGCTAAACAAACCATCACAGTGATCAAAGGCGACGGCATTGGTCCTAGCATTATTGATTCAGCACTTGAGATCCTTAAAGCTGCAGGTTGCGATTTTGATTATGAATTCGTTGATGCTGGCCTTGCTGCCCTAGAAAAAACTGGTGAGTTACTTCCGCAAGAAACAATTGACACAATCGCGCGTAACAAGATCACTTTAAAAGGTCCATTAACAACACCAGTTGGTGAAGGTTTCACTTCGATCAACGTAACTTTACGTAAAAAGTTTGGCCTTTACGCTAACGTTCGTCCTGTTAAGTCATTTGCAGGTACAAAAGCTCGTTACGATGACATCGACATCATCACTATTCGTGAAAACACGCAAGGTATGTACTCAGGTCTTGGCCAAGTTGTTTCTGAAGATGGTAACGAAGCTGAAGCAATGTCAAAAATCACCCGTGAAGGTGCAGAAAAAATCGTTACTTTTGCATACGAACTAGCGGTACGTGAAGGCCGTAAAAAAGTAACTGCTGTACACAAAGCGAATATCCTTAAATCTACATCTGGTTTATTCTTAAAAGTGGCACGTGAAGTAGCTGAGCGTTACCCACAAATCGAATCAACCGAAATGATTGTTGATGCAACTTGTATGAAACTAGTTATGACTCCTGATGAGTTTGATGTAATCGTTACTACAAACTTATTCGGTGACATCCTATCTGACCTATGTGCTGGTCTTGTTGGTGGTTTAGGTATGGCTCCTGGCGCAAACATCAGTGAAGATGCTGCTATCTTCGAAGCTGTACACGGTAGCGCACCAGACATCGCAGGTAAAAACCTTGCAAACCCAACGTCGGTGATCTTAGCATCTATCCAAATGTTAGAGCACTTAGGTATGGGCGACACTGCAGAGCGCATCCGCAGCGCAGTTGCTGATGTTATCAAGTCAGGCGACCGTACAACTCGCGACCTAGGCGGCAGCCACGGTACTACAGACTTCACTCAAGCTGTAATTGAGCGTCTATAATAGAACACTTGTTTGGGGCTAATAAACTTAGCCATTAACCACCTAGTAAAAGCCAGTCTACGACTGGCTTTTTTATTACCCCACTTAACCAGACACCCACTTTATCTAACAAGATTTAAACACATAAAACTAGACACCCACATTTATTCTTTCAATATACTAACCAGACATCCAATTTAATATTTCTCACTTCTCAAAATTATGACTAAACTTACACTGTTCAACTCATGGAGGAGAAGAGCATGGCAACCCCTCGTAGAAACTTAATTAGCGTTTCAAACACGCCTTATTATCACTGCATTTCACGCTGCGTTCGTCGCGCTTATTTATGCGGGCAAGACCCACTAACTGGTCGTTCATATGAACACAGACGCGATTGGGTTGAAAAGAAATTACTTCAACTTGGTCGTATATTTTGTATTGATGTTTGTGCTTACGCAGTTATGAGTAACCATACTCATCTAGTACTTCATATTGATATAGCAAAAGCAAAGCGTTTGAATAATAAAGCGATTCTGATTAGATGGCACAAGTTATTTAAAAGTACATTCCTTTGCCAACAATTCTTAAATGGCGAATTGCTAACAAAAGCAGAGCTTTCTGCGGTTAATACCAGAGTAAATTTATATC